>NZ_CABMQJ010000043.1 GCF_902388705.1 uncultured Alistipes sp. | reverse complement strand
AAGGATTTCCGGTCGGTTAGGGCCGTTACGAATTTCCCCCCCCCTCTGAAATTTCCGGGGATTTTTCATCACACCTTTATTAGAAAGACGGCGTCCCGGTATTCGTACCGGAGCCTGATGCCAGTTTCCGGCCTGCATCCGGGGAGTCGCTTCCCGGCGGATGCACTGTGCCCTTATACGGCTGCGGCCGGGCCTGTCGGCCGGCCCTGACCCGAACTTTGCGCGGCCCCTCACCGCAGAAGATACAATCACAATAACGCGAAACTAACCTGAAAAACCGAATGCCTATGAATTTGAAACCGACTCCCCTCTTCGCAGGATAACTCCGATATCCTGCCTGTGTGCTCTTCGTAAGCAGCAGAAATTCCACTGTTTTACCCTTAAAACCTTCAAACATGAAAAGAAAACGAAGCATAAAAACACTCGATTCCTGTGTATGCATCACGCGCAAAGCCGCAAGACTTTTCTTTGTATCGATGCTCGTATTGTTCGCGTCGGTAACAGAGCTCTATTCACAAACCCCGAGAACCGTGTCGGGCGTCGTAACCGATAAGGACGGCGGCGTCCTTGCCGGAGTGACCGTGATGGCCAAAGGCACGTCGTCCGGTATGGTCACCCAGAGCGACGGCAGCTACACGCTGGCCGTACCCGCCGGTGCGGAGGTGCTCCAGTTCTCGTTCCTGGGAATGGACACCCAGGAGGTCGCCATCGGGTCGAGGACGAAAATCGACGTGGTCATGATTGCCAGCTCGCTCGGAATCGACGAGGTGGTCGTGGTCGGATACGGAACCCTGACCAAACGCGAACTCTCCTCGTCGGTCGGTTCGATCAAGGGCGACGATT
This sequence comes from uncultured Alistipes sp., assembly GCF_902388705.1. Lineage (GTDB taxonomy): Bacteria > Bacteroidota > Bacteroidia > Bacteroidales > Rikenellaceae > Alistipes. The sequence goes on along the minus strand of NZ_CABMQJ010000043.1, from coordinate 17,895 downwards.
TGAACAACCGCACCTCGGCCTTCAACATCATGCAGGACCTGGCCGGCAAGATCGCCGGCGTGAAGAACGTGTCGTTCTCGGGCAAGCCCGGCGGCGCATCGGCCCTGCGTATCCGCGGTATGGGCTCCATCAATGCCGGCAGCGACCCGATCTACGTGCTGGACGGCGTGGTGGGCATCGACCCCTCGATTATCAACCCGGCCAACGTGGAGAGCATCGACGTGCTCAAGGACGCCGCCGCCACCTCGATGTACGGTGCCCAGGGCGCCAACGGCGTGGTCATCATCACGACCAAGTCGGGTAAGAAAGGCGACGGCTTCGTGACCTACAACGGCAAAGTCGGCGTCAGCTTCCTCAACCGTAAAATCGACGTGCTGAACGCCGACCAGTTCATGGAGGTGCAGCGGCGCGCCTATGCCTACAGCGGCAAGGTCATGCCCCACCTGGAAACCCCGATGGAGAACCTGTTCTACTACGCCGAGGACGCTGCGGGCAACTACAAGCGCGATGAGTACGGCCGCCTGATGGCGTCGCCCCGCTACGACACCGACTGGCAGGAGGCCCTGACGCAGAACGCCCTGATCAGCGACCACACCGTTTCGTTCTCTTCGGCCAGCGACAGGAACTCCATCTACTCCAGCATCGCCTACCAGGACTTCGACGGACTGGTGAAATACACCTATTCCCGCCGCCTGACGGGAACCGTGAACGCCAAGAGCGACGTGACCAAATGGCTCAACGTGCAGACCGTCGTTACGGCAGGTACCGACAAGAGCAACGACATGGAGGGCGGCTTCGGACAGGGCCCCATCCGCAACATGCTCGAAATGCCGCCGATCGTGCCCGTGAAATACGACGACGGCACCTGGGGCCGCAAGAACGACTACCCGCTGGGCGAAGTGGCGGAGAACCCCATCCGGCTGCTTCAGGAGCAGAAGAAGGTGACCGAGAACGACTTCGCCGTCTTCAACCTCATCGCCAACATCAAGCTGACCGACAAACTAACGTTCACCGCAAAAGGCGACTACCAGATGACCAACCGGCGTAATTTGAGCTATGCCAAGGCCGGACTGCTCGACGTGAGCGAGAACAACGGCGGTTTTGCCGACATCTCCAACTTCAAGTCGCGCCGGATGGCCAACGAGGATTATTTCACCTACACCGACAAGTTCTTCGGCGGCAAGTTGAGCTCGAGCTTCGTGCTGGGTGCCAGCTGGTACTACTACCATGCGGAGAGCTCGTCGTCGGGTTCGGAGGATTTCTTCGACGATTTCTTCGGCTACCATAACCTGGGCGCCGGTACGACTTACCACAAGCCCACTTCGTCGATGGATCAGAATACGATGAACTCCTACTATTTCCGCATGAACCACAGTTTCAAAGATCGCTACCTGCTGGGATTCACGTTCCGTGCCGACGGCGCCTCGAACTTCGGTGCCAACAACAAGTACGGATTCTTCCCCTCGGCGTCGGCCGCATGGGTGATCTCCGAGGAGCCGTTCTTCGACGCGGCGCGGAAGTACGTCAGCAACATGAAACTCCGTGCCAGCTACGGTACCGTGGGCAACGCTTCGATTCCCAACTACCGGACGATTTCCTCCTACGGCAACGGCTCGATGATTTTCAACAACGAACTCAACCCGTATGTCACGCTTTCCAACCTGGGTAACGAAGACCTGAAGTGGGAAACCTCCAAGCAGCTCAACGTCGGACTGGACGTGGGCCTGTTCGACAACCGCCTCGAGCTGATTCTGGACTATTACAACAAGACCACGACCGACCTGCTGTTCCAGAAGCAGGTTCCCTACACGACCGGTTATTCGACCACCTGGACCAACCTGGGCAAGATTCGCAACCGCGGATTCGAGGTGACCATTTCATCGCGCAACATCGACCACAAGGACTTCAAATGGTCGACCGACCTGATTTTCTCGACCAACCGGCTGATGGTGCTCGACGTCGGGGGCGAAACCATCGATACCGGTAACAACACGATTGCCAAGGCCGGCGAGAGGTGGGCGTCGTATTTCGTGCTCAACCGCATCGGCACCTGGGGCCTCGACGAAGTGGACGAGGCACGGCGCTACGGCAAGAAACCCGGCGACATCAAGTACGAAGACGTAGACCACAACTACATAATCGACGATAACGACCGCAAAATCATGGGTAACGGCCAGCCCAAGGGCGAGGTGACGATGGTCAACACGTTCCGCTGGAAAGGCCTCACGCTGATGGTCGACCTGAATGCCAGCTACGGATTCAAGATTATGGGGATTGCCCCGACGATGATGGAAAACCGCCAGCTGTACGGCAACTCCGTCACTTCGGTGCTCAACGCATGGTCGCCCGAGCACCAGAACTCGATGATTGCGGCGCTGCGCCTGCCGTCGGACGTGAATTTCGGCGAGAACGAGAAAGACTCGCGCATGCTTTACAAGGGCGACTTCCTGCGCATCCGGAACATTTCGCTCTTCTACGACTTCAGCCCCCGGCTGCTGCGCAAACTCCGCTTCGTCAAAGGCTTGAGCCTGGGCGTGACCGTCGAGAACCTGCACGTGTTCACCTCCTATCCGGGCTTCGACCCCGAAGTGGGTGCCTTCAACACCGATACGGGCCAGAGCATCGACTTCTACTCCTATCCGAGGCCTACGACCGTTGCCGCCAACCTTAAGATTACATTCTAAAACATCCGAACGACATGAAAAAATATATATTGAACATAAGCTGGCTGCTCGCCATTGCGGTGATCGTGGGTTCATGTAATTCGTTCCTCGAAGAGAACCCCAAGACTTTCCTCTCCCCGAAATATTACTTCAAGACGGAAAAACAGATAATTGCCGGCGTGAACGGCCTCTATACGTTCGTGGACGACCTGTTCGACGGCGACATTGAGGTCGGAACGCAGAACTTCATCTTCCTGGAATACCTCTCGGGCTACGGCATCCGGCCGCGCGCCGCGGGAAGCCTCTATCTCTCGCAGGCGATGAACCTCTCCGTGACCGAGGAGAACAACCACGTCGAGAACTTCTGGCGGTCGGCCTACATCGCCATCGAGAACTGCAACGGCGTCATCGCCGGTATCGAGTCGGCCGCGGGCGTCGAAATCGCCGAGGACACGAAGAACAAACTGCTGGGCGAGGCCTACTTCCTGCGTGCCTACAACTATTTCAACCTGGTGAGACTCTGGGGCGAAGTGCCGCTGAAGATTACGGTGACGACCGACCTGTCGAGCGTCCAGATTCCCCTCTCCTCGCAGGAAGAGATTTACGACCGGATTGAAAAAGACCTGGTGCGGGCCGACGAGCTGATGGCCAAAAGCCCGTGGACGAGCACCGACGGCCGGGTGACCCGGGGCGCCGTCAAATCGATGCTCGCCAAGGTGTACCTGACCATGGCGGGTTACCCCCTGCAGAAGGGCACCGAATACTACCAGAAAGCCTATACTACTGCCCATGACGTATATGCCAGCGGCCAGTTCCGCCTGTTCGACGACTATGCGGCGCTGCGCGACCCCGCCAATGCCAATGCGGGCGAGTATATCTGGATGATTCAGCGCGAGCAGCAGTACGCCGGCTCTCCCGTCCACAACGACATGCTGCCTTATCCCGAACCTGCGAAGGCCATCTCCGCCAACTCCGCATTCGGCGGTGCGCTGGCACCTGCCCAGTCGTTCTACGACTCCTATCCCGAGGGCGACCTCCGCACGGCCGAGAAGGGGTATTATTATACCGAGCACGAGGCTGCCGACGGCTCTGGCATCGTCCAGCTCGACCGTCCCTACATTTACAAGTACTGGGACAGCGCTGCCGCCAGTTCGGGCAAATCGGGCCAGAACTATCCGCTGCTGCGCTATGCCGACGTGCTGCTGATGATGGCCGAGGCCAAGGCGCAGGCCGACGGCGGGACGACTTCCGACGCGGATGCCATCGACGCTTATTACCGGGTGCACAACCGGGCGAACCCGAACGATGCCAAACCCGCGCAGGTGACGGTGAACGACGTGCTGAAAGAGCGTTTCTGGGAGCTGTGCTTCGAAACGCAGACGTGGTACGACATGCTGCGTACGCGCAAGGCCCTGAACGTCACGAGCGGTTTGATAGTCGACCTGGTCGGTTACGAAGCGCCCGGGCACGGCGAAGGGTACAAGTTCGAGGAGGCCGACCTGCTGTTCCCCTATCCGCTGCGCGAGAAACGCCTCAATCCGAACCTCAAGCGGTAAGGGGGCCGGGCGACGCACATTTCAAATAAACCGAATGTTATGAGATTCGATTTCAGACATATAACCGCACTGGGCGTGTTGCTGGCCGCCGTCGCCGCATGCGATGACGACGGGACGAAGCGCAAGGCGAATATCTTCGGCGATGAAGACTCTTTCGTAAAGGTCGAATTCACGTCGAATGCCGATACGGTTTTCCTCTCCTGGGAACTTACCGACAAGGATACCCGGTTCGACCGCTACCAGGTGACGGACGACAAGACGAACAGGGTCGTATCGGTCGGCAAGGAGGAAACCTCGTGTTTCCTGACCCGCATTCCCTATGACCAGTCCGTGTCGGTGTACCTCTCGCTCATGAAAGACGAGAAGGTCGTGAAAACCAACAGGACGGACGTGAAAATCGACGGACTGGACAAGGTTTTCGCCCGCATGCTCATTCCCGACCGCGGCAGCGTTACCGGAGGCGACGGAATGTATTCGATTCCGCTGCCCGACGGGAGGAGTATCTTCCTGATGGGCGATTCCTACACCGGGACGGTGACCAACGGCCAGCGCTCCACCTCCGAGCATATGTTCCGCAACAGCTACATCCTCTACGACAACGGCAAGGTGAGCGCCATCACCGGCGCCAACGGCGACAAGAGTTCGGCGGCGGTGCCCCCGGGCTCACCCGACGAGCGCAAGTGGTATTGGCCGGGACACGGTTTCGTCGAGGGCAACACGCTCTATATCTTCCAGACGCTGATGTATCAGGGCGGCGAAGGCATGTGGGGCTTCATGTACGAAGCGACCGACATCTTGGAGTACGAGCTGCCTGCGGTGAAACTCAGGAAGACCACCCGGATACCCTTTACCGGCTCCGCGGACATCCATTACGGCATGGCGGCGCTCAACGACGGCGGGTACGTCTACATTTACGCACAGGTGGACGTGGACAACAGCGCCAACCCCGTATCCGAGGTGCTGGCCGCCCGGACTACCGTCGACAGGCTCTACGACAGCTGGGAGTATTACACCGGTTCGGGCTGGAGCCCCTCTTCGGCCGATGCGGCGAAGCTGGAAGGACTTGCGGGCGTACCCGTTTCCTCGCAGTTCAACGTGTTCAAACTCCGCGGCAAATACGTCCTGCTGACACAGAACAAGCGCTTCAACAGCGGCGAGATTTATACGTTCATCTCGGATACCCCGTACGGCCCGTGGCGCAACAAACAGCTGATTTTCAAAACGACCGAGCAGTTTACACCCAAGCTGTTGACCTACAATGCAATGGCGCATCCGCAGTTCGAAAAGGACGGCATGATTCTCGTCAGCTACAATGTCAACACCGAGGAGTTCTCGCAGCAGTTCAGCGACGTCACGACCTACCGACCCCGCTTCTTCTGGGTCGAAGCAGACCGGATATTAAACAGCAAATAGTCAATAACCAATGAAAAAACTGATTGTCATGAAAAGATATGCATTGATCTTCGCACTAATAGCGGCCTCGTTTTCATTCGCCGGCTGCGAGGACGTTTCGGACGAGATGACCTCCGGCTACCCGAGCGACTACACCATAAATTACGGCATCCGGCAGGTGATGCAATACGATCCGATGAATATCAACGGAATCGACGTTGCAGGCAAATTCGAATTCTTCAACACGTTGCGGTTCGTCATCCATGTCGAGGATAACAAAATGGTCAGACTCTCCTTCTCGAACGGCGACGTGCCTTTCTCCCCGTTCGGATTCGACGTCCCCGAGGGCGAAGTCGAATGCGAGCTGAACACCGACGCCCTGCCCAACGAACTGCGCGTCAAGGGCACGGGCAAAGTGATCGCCTATTTCCAGAACGGCGAGTTTTCCATCCCGTTCCAGCTGGACTCCAAGTCGTTGAGCTATAAATATACCTTTAAGAGTGTCAAATAATTTAACCTTATCGATATGAAACTCCTGAAAAGCTGTAAATATTGGCATTGGCTGGCAATCTTTGCATTGCCCCTGATCGTGGTCGCCTGTATGACGATCGAAGAGATCATCCATCCGGACGATCCCAAGGTGAACAGTGAAATCGAAATCACCGTCAAAATAAAACTCGTGACCGAAACCGACGAAACCGCCCGGCTGGTATTCGCCGTCCTGGCGCCCAAGAGCTGGAATATCGCCCAGAGCGCCAAGCTGACGCTGACCACCGAAGGGTATGCCAGCCAGGGTTATGCGGATGTCGTCAATGAGGAGATGTCACTGATGGCGGACACCGACCTCGAGCCGACGACCGCCCTGAAATGGTCGGAAGCATACCAGAGCAAAATCGGCCTGATGGGCAACCTCGGCCCCGTCGAGTGGGTCGTGTTCAAGTCGCAGACCGTCTTTATCATCAACGACAAGGTGAGCACCGATCCGATTAACGGTACGGTCAAAATCCGGTTCACCACCGGCAGCCAGAACCTCAAGTGCTTCATGGGCTACGGGTTCTGCGGCATGAAGAGCGGCTTCAACGGCGAGCGCTACAAGGCCAACGAACGTTCCAAGGTGCTGACCGTGACAGGCGGTTCCAATCCGATGATCGACTACACCACGGTGAGCCTCGTGTCGACCGTGCCCTCGGTTTTCCGTTACGGGGACATCTTCTCTGTGAAGTTCGAGTCGGTGGCCGGCACTACGGAAACCGCCCTGAAAGGCGCCGAGAAGGTCTATATCTATGGCCGGGCCATTTATAACGACGGGCAGGTGGCCGAGGTCGACGCGATTGGCGATGCGACCCTGATGGAGAAAATCGGTGAAACGACCTACCAGAAATACATCTATCCGCGCCATTTCTTCAACCTGCCGGACGATGCGGTCATCACGGCCACCTATTTCCACTTCACCAACGGGGATAAGAGCATCGTGGTGAAAGATACTACGGGCGACGACTTTTTGATTTCCCAGTCCGAAGAGTAGGCGGCAGCGGAATCCGCCGGGCATACCGTCCGGCGGCCCGAGGCCCCGCCCGGCCGCAATCCGGGCCGGCGGGTGCAGGACAAAACGGAACGGAGGGACGGAATTTTTTCGTCCCTCCGCTTTTTTCGTCCAGGGTCCGCTTTTTGCCGCTCCGGTTTCGCTCTTTGCTGTCCCGGTTCTGCTTTTCGTGGCTCCGGCCCTGCACTCCCGTCCTGCGGTGCATTTGTCCTCCGATAGCTGTCTGCGGAAACGACGAAGCCAACCCTGTTGCGGGGTTGGCTTCGTCGTGTGCGGGGGCTGCTGGCTGGACGCCCTGTCAGCAGCGTATCAGCGGTTGGCGATATGGACGTATTCGAATTCCGCAAAGTAATCGGCCGGCCCCTGGTAGTACAGCCCGGGACGGGCCACCCGGTCCCATTGCAGCAGGTCAGCGGATGCTGCCGATAGGTTTCCGGCGCTTTTCCACTCCCGGCCGTCCGTGCTGTAGCCGAACGAAGCGGGCGCCCCCTCCCGCACCTCCATGCGCAGGTAGACCGGCAGGCCGGCGGGAACGGATACGGGATCGGCCAGCCGTGTCGCTTTTCCGTCCCGGATTAATTGCAGCTGCAGTCGGTCGCCGTCCAACCCCCATACGAGCAGGTTTTTGTCGTCCCCGTACATCGTTATGCCGCTCAGGCCCCTGCTGCGGTTGACCTGTGCCGTTTCCAGCGTGTAGTCCGGTGTGACGGCGCGCAGGCAGAGCGCCGTACCGGTCTTTACGCCCGCTTTGGGCGTGCCGCCCAAGTACAGGCGGCCGTCGGCCAGTTCGATGTCGGGCGTCGCATAAGGATAATTCCAGCTCCATTCGGGCCGGAGCCGACGGGATGTGAAATCGTCCGTGAAATCGAATACCGGCTGCTGCGCCGTTCCGGCCAGCGGCAGCGGCTGTGTCAGGCGGGCCGTTTCACCCCCTTTGAAATGCAGCCAGCCGTCTTCGCCCAACACGATTTGCTGCAGAACAGGCTGGCGGCCCAGGGAGAACCGGCTGCCTGTCAGGTAGGCGTGGCAGAGATAGAACATCCTTCCGTCGGGCGTCGTCGTGATTGTGCCGTGACCGCAGGATTGCACCTCGCCGCCGCCGTGCAGAATCGGATTGCCGGCGTATTTTTCGTAGGGGCCGCGCAAATTCTTCGAACGCGCCACCGACACGGCATAATCGCTTCCGGGGCCGCAGCAGCCGTTCACCGAGTAGACGATGTAGTAATAATCGCCGATTTTCAGCCAGTGCTGTCCCTCCATTCCCTTCCGTTCGTCGTCGCGGAGCAGGCTGAACGGCTCGCCCTCCATGCGCAGTCCGTCGGGCGAGAGCCGGCATGCCAGCAATTCGATGGGGCGGTTGTCCAGTCCGTAGGCTTTCCAGGAGATGTATAAATCCCCGTTGTCCTCCAGCACGAACGCATCGATGGCTTCGGTGCCGTATGCCACGACCACGCCATGGTCGGTGTACGGCCCTGCGGGGGAGTCGGCCGTGGCGACGCCGATGTACGAGGTGCCGTCGGTTTTCTGCCGTGCCGTGTAATATGCGTACACCGTGCCGTTGCGGCTGAACAACTCCGGGGCCCAGAACGAGGATTTCGTCCAGGCGGGCTGCTCGTCGAACAGGTGTCCGACCGGCGTCCAGTTGATCAGGTCCTGGGAGGAAAAGAGCGGATAGTAGGGGGCCCATTCCGACGAGGTGCCTGCAGCGTAATAGGTATTGCCTACGCGGATAACGGTCGGGTCGGCTATGTCGCCGGGAATGACCGGATTGCGGAAAACAGCCTGTTGGGCGCCCGCATCCAGGCAAACGAGGAGTGCGGCTAAAACCAGTATGTGTTTCATTTTCGTGTGGGTTTTGGGATTGATTGTCCTGCCTGCAAAGATAGCAAAAAAACGGCGCCGGTCGAAGAAACCGGGCCCTGAAATCCGGTCGTCCGGCCGGGTTGTGCAAAGGGGTGTATCCAAGACGCTTGTTCCCTGTCGCGGGGCGTGGGTGAGGCGGCCGGGCGACGGGGTGACGGGAGGTGGGTAGGTGTCCCGAAGCAGTCGCAGCCGCGGAACTTCGTGCCGGGCCTTTGCCGCCAATGGCCCGCTTTTGTGCGGGCGTTACGGGTGTGGAGATAAATAAAAAACCGCGTCAGAAGAATTCTGACGCGGTTTGCTGTTTGAATTTATTTATCTATTGAATCTATAGGTTTATTGGATAAAGGACTATTTTTATCCTTTACATCATCCTTGTTAGGGAAATGTCCGCGCAGGATTATGAATCCTAAACCGAGAATATTGACTGTAGTTGTAGTTAGTAGTGCGATAAAAATAGCTTCCGATAGACAAATGAATTTTAATCCCTGTGCAATAATAATAACGCCGACAATAATCAAATACCATTGAATTGTCCGTCTCGCCCATTTCTCTAAACGCTTTCTTGCAGACGTATTTTCAGTAATTCGATGTAATTCTATAAAGTGTTTACAAATATTAAGATTGGCTTCTGATGGTTCAGCCGAATTCAAGAAAAGTTCAACATTATCCAATAAGTTAAGGTCGTGTTTAGGAGTACTGGGTTTTGCATACCATAACCATTTCAGAAAGCATATTATTCGACTTGCTGAATTTTGAGGCCCTTCACTATTGTTTATTGGATTATGGAATTCGTCCATTACGGATTTACAAATTTGCGGTTAAAATAGTCTTTTATTAAATTAAAATCTATGGGCGCATTCCATGCAGACTCAATTTTACTGCCTTGCTCGTCTACTTTGTACATAGTTTGGTACCATGGTCCATCTTCTTCATGCGACCATGCACTTAAAACTTTTGCTGTAGTATGAGAATATGTTTTAATAACAAAGTCTACAGCCTTTTTTAAATCTGAATCTGCCTCATATTCTTTCGTCATGTATTCCTTTGGTTGTACATCTAAATCTACATGTTTAGCTACGCGCGGGAAAACAGGTCCAAAGGGCCAAGCTTTAGGATATTCGTCACATAACCTTATGCCTGTTAGGGCTGCATATATACCATAAGTAATATACAATAACTTCTCTAACTGCGTTTTATTCAATAAGACATTTTGTGTCTTATATGCTTGCCAACGCAGCATTTGAGCAATGTCAATGCTTGTATATTTAAACTCTGGCATATAATCTATGTCTAATTATTCCTTTGCAAATATAGGAATAAATATATTCCTTTTATTAATAATACGTAAAGCAATGCCAATTTGTTTCTAATGTGGATGTGAAAATGAAGTTTGTTAGTTCGATGCTTCCTGAAAACTGCCCTTTGACGGGAAATCATATCGAACCGACACCTTCAACGAAGTGTTGAATTGAATTTGTCAGCAAACCAATATGTTATGGGGAAATAAAACAAAAACCGCGTCAGAATTCTTCTGACGCGGTTTTCAGTGCCCAGGACAAGACTCGAACTTGCACGAACGTAATTGTTCACTACCCCCTCAAAGTAGCGTGTCTACCAATTTCACCACCTGGGCATTGCTTATATCCTTTCGGATTTCGGGTGTGCAAATATAGGGCATAAATTTTAATCCGCCAAATTTTTTATCCACGGAATCGCGATAATTATTCCCCGGCGGCGCGAACCGGCATCCTTCGGCATCTCTCCGGCCGGGCGCAGCCGCTGCGGCGGGGCGGAATGTCCGGCCGCAAAGTATGATTTTGTGATAATTCAGTGCGATTGGGCCGCACGGCTTGCGCAATTCGCCGTTTTGGGGTAATATTGTTCTGCCAAACCAAACCTTATTATGAAAAAATACCTGCTTATCTTTTGTCTGGCCATATCGCAGTTCGCAGCGGCCCAGCCTTACGAGCCGCGCTGGGAGTCTGTCGACAGCCGCCCCGTCCCGGCCTGGTTCGCCGAAGCGCGGTTCGGCATCTTCATCCACTGGGGGCTCTATTCCGTGCCGGCGTGGGCGACTGTCGATAAGGCGATTGCCACGCACCCGGTCTATTCGGAGTGGTACTGGTGGCAGAAGAATACCGACACAAGCCGCGTCGGAGACGCCACGCGCGCCTATCACAAGGCGACTTACGGCGATGATTTCAAGTACCCCGATTTCGTGCGGGATTTCAAGGCCGAGCGCTTCGACCCGGCCGCATGGGCCGACCTCTTCGCCGCATCGGGTGCCAAATACGTCGTGCTGACCTCGAAACACCACGAGGGCTTCGCCCTCTGGCCGAGCGCCGAGGCATGGAACTGGAACAGCGTCGACGTCGGCCCGCACCGCGATTTGGCGGGCGAGCTCTCGGAAGCCGTGCGTGAAAAAGGACTGCGCATGGGCTTCTACTATTCGCTGTACGAGTGGTACAACCCGATTTACCTGAACGACGTCGACCGTTACGTCGAGCAGCATATGCTGCCGCAGATGAAAGACCTCGTGTGCCGTTATTCGCCCGATATTCTCTGGACGGACGGCGAATGGGAGCATCCGAGTTCGACCTGGCGCAGCGAGGAGTTTCTCGCGTGGCTCTACAACGAGAGCCCCGTGCGTGAAACGGTCGTCGTCAACGACCGCTGGGGCAAGGAGACGCGCGGCCGGCACGGCGGATTCTACACGACGGAATATGACCTCGACTCATCGCACGCCGCGAATATGTCCGCGGCGGCGCATCCCTGGGAGGAGTGCCGCGGCATCGGCAACTCGTTCGGATACAACCGGGCCGAAACGCTGGAGCATTACTCTTCGACGCAGCAGCTGATTGTGACGCTCATCGAACGGGTGGCGCGCGGCGGCAACCTGCTGCTCGACGTGGGCCCGAAAGCCGACGGCACGATTCCGCTCGTCATGCAGGAGCGGCTGCTCGGTATCGGAGCGTGGATGGGTGTGAACGGCGAGGCGATTTACGGCACGGAGCCGTGGGACAAGGCGGCGCAGAACAAGGCCGACGGGGTCTTTTTTACGACCAAAGGCGACGACCTCTATGTGCTGTACACCAAACCGCAGGCCGTTCTGACGCTGAAAGGAGTTGCGACACCCCGCAGGGCGGATATACTGGGCGCGGAGGCCCGCGTGCGTTGTGCGGCGTCGAAAGGCGGCGTGCGGCTCACGCTTCCGGCCGAAGTGCTGCGCGACGCGCAGGAGCGTCCGCAGGTGGTGCGGCTGGCCGGGGCGTTGAGGTAATCCACGGACGGGGGCGACTCCCCGGAATAAATTCACCCCTGCTGCAACGGCGTGCAGCAGGGGTGAAGTCGTTTTGCCGGACGGTTTCGTCCGTTTTTCCGGGCCCGGTTACTCCCCGGATTCGGGAAGGAGCGCAATCATGCCTTTGGGCCGGGTCGACAGGTCGGGCAGGCTGACGGTCGCCGGACGGATGTTCGTGGCGGCGCGTGTGTTCGTGCCGACATAGGCCGCATAGCTGGTACCGGTGATTTGGCTCAAGGCCCATGCCACGAGCGGCTCGCTCCGGTCGCTGAAATCCTTGAATGCGTAGTCCCATTCGCTTATCTGCTTGTCGACGGAAAGGCCTTTCGGGTCGACGGTGACCATTTTGGCGTTGTATCCCTGGAACGTAATCGGGGTCAGTTCGTACTGGTAGCTGCCGAGCGTGAATTTGCTGACTTCCATGCCGACGTTTTTGCCGTTGGTCTTCTCCCCGACGAGCGTGACGGTGAAACCGTCGATCCCCCGCAGCGAGTTAATGACCGCTTCGCTCGACGAAGCCGTATTGTTCGTCACGATGACGTACAGGCGGCCGAGGTTCAGCGCGTAGTTGCGCAGGTCGACGCCGTAATAATTGCCGTAACGGAAATCTTCGCGGAAACGCTTCTGCTGCGTGTCATACGGGTGGCCGGTTTCCTGGGCCGTTTGGGAGGGTTTCTTCATGCGGTCGTCGTTGTAGCGGTAGTATTGGTAGACCGCATTCTCGCATTTCGAACCGGCGATGCACGTGGAGAGCATGTTCGCCGTGATGACGTGCCCGCCGCCGTTGATGCGCAAATCGAGAATCATGTCGGTGATTCCCGCGTCTTTGAACTTTGCGATGGCCCCGAGCAGGTCGTCGTCATAAGCTGCGTCGAAACTGCTGTATACCAGGTAGCCGATTTTGCCGTCGATAATCTCGCTGTAAAGGACGGGATTCGGATAGATTTCCTCCGCCGTGAGCGATACGGGCTCGGCGCCTTTTGCATTTTCGGTGACCGTGAGGGTCTGACCCCCCCCCGGAGCTACCAACTGTGCATAGACCGAATTCAGGTTTGCGGCCGTGATGTCTTTCCCGTTGACCTGGACGAAAATCGTTCCCCGCATGAATCCGGCCTTTGCCACCGGGGATTCCGGGTAGACCGCCAATATGCCCAGTCCGTAATAGCCGGGCTTGTTGGAAAATTCGACGGCGAACATGTTGACGATGCCCAGGCTGTTTTCCTTTTCTTTCGTGAGGCCGTGGTTGACGCCGCGCGTGGTCTGCGCGATTGAGCGGCCGGTCGGGGTGCGGAGCAGGTAGGAGTAGAGGCTGTACCCTCCGCTGCCGTTCTGCTTTTTGTCGAGGTCGTTGGTCGTCATGCTCATCAGCGTGCGGCTCATGAAGTTGTCGTTCGTGCTGACGTAATCGAGCGACAGGTCGCGCGTCATCTGGCTGTATTCGCCGTTCCACAGGTAGTATTTCGCCAGGAAGTCGTCCACCCTCTTGTTGAGCTCCCGGTCGGCGCCGCTGCCGCCGCTGCCGGATGCGGCCTGCGTGATCGTGAACTCGCCCGCCGTGCCGAATCCGCTGATTTTGATGCTGATATTGGCGCTGCGGGTGCTGGCGGTTTCGTTTTTGGCAACGGTGATTTTCAACGTCGACTGGCCTTTGTCGCCCGAGGGCGTAGTGACTTCGCACCACGCGGGCTCGTCGCTCTGGGCCGTCCAGTTGGCCGCGGACATAAAGTGGTATGTCTTCTGCTCGCCGTCGGCGACGGCGGTTTCGGCCGCCGTCCACGAAGCGCCGGTTATGCCTTCCCCTGTCGTCGTTTTGTCTTTACCGCAGGAGCCGGCCGCCAGCAAAAGCAGCAGGACGGCGAACCGCGTGTAGCGTAGATTTTTCATCATACTGGTCGTTTTTATGAATTTATGTTGCGCTAAATATAGCGCTTTTTTCGTGAACGGTGCTATTTGCGGCGGCTGAAATCCATTTCGTCGAACAAATAGTCCGCACCGCCTATGCGGTCGATGACGAACAGCACGTAGCGGATGTCGACGGCGATGTTGCGGCAGATTGCCTCGTCGAAAGCGATGTCGCTCATCGTCGAACGCCAGGTGCGGTCGAAATTCAGGCCGATGAGTTCGCCCCGGGCATTGAGAATCGGCGAGCCGGAGTTTCCTCCCGTGGTGTGGTTCGTGGCGAGGAAGCAGACGGGAACCGTCTTGCGGCCGTCGATCGTCGTGCCCCAGCGTCCGTACGCTTTCGAGGCGTAGAGGTCGCGCAGCGCCTGTGGGATGTCGTAGTCGTAGATTTCGGGGTTGTCCTTGGCGATGATGCCGTCGAGCGTGGTCTGCGGCTTGTGGTACTCGCCGTCGGCGTACTCGTAGCCGCCGACGTGTCCGTAGGCCACGCGCAGCGTGAGGTTGGCGTCGGGGTAGAAAGCCCGGTCGGTGTCCCACTCGTGCAGCCCCTTGATATAGGTCGTGTAGAGTTCGTTGAGGCGTGCGCTGTTGAGGTTGCGCAGCGATTTGGTGCCCAGCATCCAGCCGATGTGGGAGAGCATGCGTTTGGTGTCGCTGTGCAGGGCGTGTAGGGCCGTGGTGTCGGCGCCCTGCAGCCACAGGGCGTCGAAAATCTGTGCGGCATAGGCCTCGGGCGAGCCGGCGGCGGCCACGCCGTTGAGGAACTCGGGAACCTGGTACTGGACGGGACAGCGTCGGGCGTACTGTCCGAAGAGCCACTGGCAGAGGGCCCGTTCGGTGGCTTTGCGCTGCGGGAATACCGCCTCGGCGCGCTCCTCGGCCGTGTAGCGCGCAGGCAGGGCGTCGAGTGTTTCGCGCGTGATTTCGCGGGCGAAGTAGGCGTCCGCGATACGGGCGTATTCGGCCTTGAGGTCGGCGACGATGCGGCTGTATTCGGGCTTGTCCTGCGCCCATGCCGCGAATCCTTCTTCGTAGGCGCGCTTCGAGGCGACGGTGCCCAGCCGGCCGATGCCCAGCGCTTCGCCCTGCCATTTTTTCCAGGCGTTGGCAATCGAGGCGTGTTTGGCGGCGTAGTGGATGCGCAGCGCGGGGTCGGAGGCCTGTGCCGCGGTGATGATGTCGAGGCGTCCGGTGCGGATGGCGATTTTCGCCGGGTCGGAGCGCTCGGCGACGTAGGCGACGGCGTCCGAGAGGATGTACTCCTGCGTGTTGCCCGGGAAACCGTATATCATCGTGAAGTCGCCCTCGCGCACTCCGGCGGTCGAAATCGTGAAGTGGCGCTTGGGACGGTAGGGCACGTTGTCGGGCGAATAGGCGGCGGGTTTGTTGTCCTTGCCGGCATAGATGCGGAACAGCGAGAAGTCGCCCGTATGGCGGGGCCATATCCAGTTGTCGGTGTCGCCGCCGAATTTGCCTATCGACGAGGGCGGCGCCGCCACGAGGCGCACGTCGTCGAACTGCTCGTAGACGAACAGGAACTGCTGGTTGCCGTAGTACATCTGCTCGACGGCGGCCCTGTAATTCCGCCCCTCGGATTTGGCCTTGCGGATAATCTCCTCTTTCGTTTCACCCGCCGCGATGCGGTCGGTGACCTCCTCCATGCGGACCAGGAAGCGGACGTTGAGCTCTTTGTTCGGCAGCTCCTGCTGGCGCGACATGGCCCAGAATCCGTGGGTCAGGTAGTCGTGTTCGACGCTCGAATGCGTCTGTATGGCGTCGTAGCCGCAGTGGTGGTTGGTGAGCAGCAGGCCTTCGCCCGAAATCAGCTCGCCCGTGCAGCCGCCGTTGAAGAGCACCACGGCGTCTTTCATCGAGGCTTTGTTGATGGAGTAGATGTCTTCGGCCGTGAGGCGGAAGCCTTTGGCGCGCATGTCGTCGATGCGCTCCGAGATGAGGCTCGGGAGCCACATGCCCTCGTCGGCGCGTGCCGGCTGGACGGATACCGCCGCCAGCATCGCCAATGCGATAGCCTGGCCGATTATCCGCATGCGCGGTTTCCCGGACGGGCGGTTGTCCTCCTGCCTGTCGTCCGTGTGCGGGCGCTGGCCGGGACGGCCGGTCATGCAGCGGATTGCTGCGAACAGTGTCGTGGGGGATGGGGTTTTCGGGTAAGGCATAGTTCTATTTTTTGGGTATTTCGAAATGCAGTGAATAGGTCATCGGTTTGCCGGCGTCGATTAGGAAGTTCAGCACGTGGAAGTTGACGTCGAACCGGTCCAAGCCGATGGGTTTCTTGTTGTCCAGTCCGTAAACGGTCAGCGTCACCTCTTCGAAAGGGCGGATAATCATGTCGCGCGGGAAGACGACCTTTTCGCTGCCCGGCGCTTTGCGGAGCGTGAGCGGAATCGAACTGCGGTTCGCGACGCGGAACGTCACCTTTTTCTCTGCGTATTTCACGTCCGATAATTCGAAGAGCGCTTGCATCAGCTGTTGCAGCACCTCTTCGCGGCCGTAGAGCATGCCGTCGGCGAAAACTGCCGTGCGCCGGGCGTCGAGCGCTTCGCGGATTCCGCCGAGCGAACGTTCGCGGGCGAAAACGAGTGTGACGGGGCGCAGGCCGCCGCCGGCGAAGTCGACGTTGAGGAACATCGGCGCATGGCTGTCCGTGCCGCAGATGAGCGCGAGGCCGCGCTCCATCGCCCAGCGGTGCGCCTCGGGCGAGTAGCCGCAGAAGGCGTTGTAAATTTCGACGCCCTGCATCAGCCCTGCGTCATAGAGCGCGGTGTGTTCGGGATACCAGCGGGTTTCGTTCTGCGCCTGGCGCTCCCAGTGCGGGTGGTTCCAGACCAGGAACCCGCCCTGTTTCTGCGCTTCGACGAGCCCCGCCTGCATGGCATCGTAGTGGTTGTCGTGCGCGTCAGATGCCTTGCCGATCGCCTCGCAGTCGCTGACGAAGAGGGTGTTGAAGTGTCCGGGAGGCATGCCGCGCGAGATTTCGCCGCCATGAATTACCAGCACGCCGCGGGATTTGCCGGCCGCCGCCGCGATTTTGTACGATTCGTTGCGGTCGAAGTCCATGAGCCCCCTGTTTTTCTGTTTCAGCAGGCGTGCGTCTACGTGGTCGGTGACGGCGATGAAGTCAAGACCTTCTGTCATCGCCTCGTCGATGCGGGTGGTGGGCCATACCGATGCGTCCGAGAAGACGGTGTGTATGTGCAGCTCTCCCTTGAGCGTCTTGTATCCCTCGATGTCGGGAATGATAATCCGGTGGGGGACGGTGGCGCCCGCCGTAACGGAGAGAAGCGCAGCGGCCAGCAGCAGATAAAGATTCTTTTTCATGTTGAGGTAGAGGTTTGATGGGTTTTATCGGGTGATGAAGTGATCCAGTTCGACATAGAGCCGTTGGACGGGCAGTCCCATGACGTTGTAGAACGAGCCGTCGATTCGCTCGATGGCGGCGTAGCCGATCCACTCCTGGATACCGTACGAGCCGGCTTTGTCGTAGGGACGGCAGGTGTCGAGGTAGTAGTCGATCTCCTCCTCCGCAAGGGGGCGGAACCAGACGCTGCTCCGGGCCGAAAAGGTGTGTGTGCGCTCCGGGGTGCGCAGCGTGACGCCCGAGACGACCGTGTGGCTGCGCCCCGAGAGGCGGCGGAGCATCCCGGCGGCATCGTC
>NZ_CABMQJ010000042.1 GCF_902388705.1 uncultured Alistipes sp. | reverse complement strand
TTCCAGCCTGTGCAGCCGGCAGCCGGGTATCGTCCCGCGCCGCGTTTCCAGCAACCCGCACAGGCGGCTGCGCCTGTTGCTTCGCAGCCGGCCGGTAATGAAGAGGCTTTGCCGGAGAGGGATCAGGAGCCCGCTCCGGTGATTGAACCCAAGCGTAAGCGCGATTGGGGCTCGATTTTCCAGAAGACTTTCGACAAAATCAACAAGAGCTTCACCGCCGCCGAGGACGAGGAGATTTAGTGACGACTGCCCGCGCGTATTCCGGTTGAATCGCCGGTCGCCTTGCGGCAAACCGTTCCCGAGGGTTCGGGGATGGACAGATTAGCAAACACGGCTGAATGCCGCGATAACGCCGCCCGGCTGTGGGAGCGGCAAATTTTCAGGTAGTTAGGATAAAAAGGAATTAACGATATGACAGACGAATTGATGTCGGAGATCAAAGCCCCGAAAACGGACGGTTCGATCATCATGGTGGTGGGCGTCGGCGGTGCCGGCGGCAATGCCGTGAACCACATGTGGAACCTGGGCATCCGGGGCGTGACGTTCATGGTGTGCAATACCGACCAGCAGGCGCTCGACAAGAGTCCTGTGGAGTTGAAGATACGCCTCGGGGCGGAGGGCCTCGGGGCAGGAAACGATCCCGAGAACGGCCGCCGCGCCGCGGTCGAATCGCTGCCCGAAATCCGCCAGCACCTCGAGGAGTCGGGTACGCGCATGCTCTTCATCACGGCCGGTATGGGCGGCGGTACGGGTACGGGCGCCTCGCCCGTCATCGCCAAACTGGCCAAGGAGATGGGGCTGCTGACCGTGGCCATCGTCACCTCGCCGCTGGCCGTCGAGGGGAAGATTCGCTACGAGCAGGCTTTCCGCGGTATCGAGGAGTTGCGCCAGAATGTCGATTCGCTGCTGATTATCAACAATGAAAATATACTGGAGATTTACGGGCGCCTCTCGCTCAAACAGGCGTTCGGCAAGGCCGACGACATCCTGTGTTCGGCGGCGAAGGGCATTGCCGAGATTATCACCGTCGAGAGCGATTTGGTGAACGTCGACTTCGCCGATGTTTCGAAGGTGATGCGCGACAGCGGCCGCGCCCACATGGCCGTGGCTACGGCCGAGGGCGACAACCGCGCCGAAACGGCTGCCGAGGCGTCGCTGCGTTCGCCGCTGCTGGATCACAACCTGATTTCGGGCGCCAAGAACATCCTGCTGAACATCTCCGTGTCGAATGCCGATTCGCTGATGTACGAGGAGGTGGTGCGCATCCTGGAGTACATTCAGTCGCATGCCAGCGTGCAGGACGAAAACGGTGTGATTCACAATGCCAACATCATCTGGGGTACGAGCGAAAAGCCCCAGCTGGGCAACGCCATCGAGCTGGTGGTGGTCGCCACGGGATTCGAGGGCGACGCTTCCGCAGGGGTGATGAAGCAGATTATTCCCCCGGTGCGTGCCGTCGAGCCGGTGAAAGACCCCGTCACCCCCGTATTGGAGCCCATTAAGCCCGTCGTTCCGCCCAAGGCCGCGCAGCAGCGTCCTCCCGAACAGGTGATGCTCGGGGCCAAGTCGACCCGCTATAACAACATCGATTTGCTGTTGAGCAAGCCGGCCTACCAGTCGCGCAACTCGAAGTTCATCGTACAGATGCCCGGCGGACGCAAGGAGGTGCTGCGCGAGGAGGCCGAAAGCAGCCAGCAGGCACCCGATTCGCAGGGCGGATCGCTTTTTGATTAACTAATCGACCGTCGGTTTGGAGAGTACAAGTTCGTGGATTACGTTTAACGGATTTTCAGGCCATATCGCCGTGCTGTGCACGGTGACGTTGGGCTTGCTGTGTGTTTCAGCGCTCGTGTCGGGGGCTGAAACTTCGTTTTTCTCGCTGTCCCACAACGATATACGGCACCTGCGCAAGCGGGCGACCGCTTCGGCCGAAGCGGTGCTGCGCCTGCTCACTAACGTCGATTTGCTGCTGGCGACGATTCTGGTGGTCAACAACCTGGTCAATATCTGTATCGTCATCCTCACGGCCGGTATCATCGACTCGCTTTTCACGTTCCTGCGGTTCGAGTTCCTGTTCAAAACCGTGCTGGTGACTTTCCTGCTGCTGCTCTTCGGCGAGATCCTGCCCAAGGTGCTGGCGCAGACCATCCCCGTGCGCTTCGCGCAGTTCGCGGCGCGGCCGCTTACGGTGCTGCGGTGGATTTTCTATCCGATTTCTTATGCCCTCGTGCGGACGAGCAGCCGCATCAGCGAAAAGGCGGCGCACAAGAGCGAGATTTCGCTCGACGAGCTGGCCGACGCGGTGGATATGACCCAGAGTTCGAGTCCCGAGGAGCATGGCATGCTGTCGGGAATCGTCAACTTCGTCAATACCGAAGTGCAGGAAATCATGAAACCCCGTGTCGACATTACGGCGCTCGACATGACCGACGACTACGAAACGGTCAAAAAGACGATTATCGAATCGGGTTTCTCGCGCATCCCGGTTTACGAAGAGGATGTCGACAACATCCGGGGTACGCTCTATGTCAAAGACCTGCTGCCTTATATCAACCACGGCAACGAGTTCGGGTGGCAGCAGCTTATGCGCAAGCCCTATTTCGTTCCCGAACACAAGAAAATCAACGACCTGCTGGAGGATTTCCAGTCGAACAAGGTGCATATGGCCATAGTCGTCGACGAGTACGGCTCGACACTGGGACTGGTGTCGCTGGAGGATATCATCGAGGAAATCGTGGGCGAGATTTCGGACGAAAGCGACGCCGACGAGAGTTTCTACACGCGCATCGACGCAAAGAGTTACGTCTTCGACGGCAAGAGCCATCTCGGGGATTTCGAGCGCGTGCTGGGACTCGACGAGGGAACATTCTCCGACGTTAAGGGCGAGGCCGAAACCCTCGCGGGGCTGATGCTCGAACTCAAGCGCGACTTCCCCCGCAAGGGCGATCTCTTCACGTCGCACGACATTCGTTTTACGGTGCAGGAGGTCGACGGGCACCGGGTCGACAAAATCCGCGTGGACTTACCGGCATGAGGGCACTCTTCATAGAGCCGCCGATGGCCGAGGCCGATGCCGCCCGGTGGGTGACGGCGGAGGAGTTCGCCGCGGCGCAGGGCTTTCTGCGGGAACACCGCCGCAGGGAATACCTTACATGGCGCGCCATCGTGCGCCGTGCGCTCGGCCCGGATGTGCAGATCGGCTACAACGGCCACGGGGCGCCCGTCGTCGGGGACGGCAGGGCCTGTATCGGGGTGTCGCACTGTGCGGGCCGCGTGGCGGTTTGCGTTTCCGATGCGCCGTGCGCCGTGGACATCGAACCCGAATCGCGGGATTTCAGCCGGGCCCTGCCGCGCTACATGTCCCCGCAGGAACAGGCGTTGTCTTCCGATCCGCTGCTTCCGGCCGTCGTGTGGTGTGCCAAGGAGGCGCTTTATAAGTATGCCGGGCGCCCGGGACTGGATTTGCTGGACGATTTGCATGTAGACGCGGTGGATTTCGAAGCGGGTACGGTTGCCGGACATATCGGAGGGGAGGAACCCGTCGGTCTTTCCCTGCGCCGCAGCGACGGCTTTATCATCGTATATATTATGTAATCCGGGTGTTGTGCGCCCTGCTGATATACAAAAGTCCCCGCTTTGGCGGGGACTTTTTTCGTATCGGGAGCCGCGTTCCCGGGAGCACGGGCCGGAAGAGGCCGGGGCGGGCGGACAGGGAGCTAACGGAGGATGCGGGGGCGGAAGGCCGGCGGAATCAAGGCCGGGCGGTTGCAGCAGGACGGAGGGCGTGAAATCCGGAGCCGGGCATATGCAGCGGGCGGGAGATGCTGATGAGAGCCGGTCAGGCAGGGCCGGGACGGAGAATAGTGAAACCGGGGTACGGCTCCGGAACCGCTGCGGAGGCGCCGGGTAAATAGGAAGTGCGAGTTCGGGAGCGGGGAACTATGCGGCGGATTTGCCGCGGGGACTGCTGATGCGGTGCAGGTGGCGGGTGGTTTAGAACGCTTCCGAGGCGGTAAAGAGGAATGCCGAGGAGCGTTTGCGGTCCCACGGGAGGTTCTGGTTGCCGTAGACGCCCCAGCCGTAGTCGAGGCGGATGTTCATGCGGTTTTTGAATTCGAACCGGTAGCCGCAGCCGAAGCTGTAAAGGGTGTTGTCCCAGCGGAATTTGTCGGTCCCCCAGACCTGTCCGCCGCCGATCCAGGCGGCGATGCCGTGGCGGCGGTAGATTTTCTGCCGCAGTTCGACCTGCGTTTCGATTAACCGTTTGTCGCGGTAGCGCCCCTCATAGTAGCCGCGCATGCGCTCCATGCCGCCGAGTTTGGCGTACATGTGCCATGACGGGGTGCCGGCCGTGAAGTCGGCGTAGAGGTCGTAAGCCAGGATGGCTCCTTTCCAAAGTTTCCGGTAGAAGTCGAACGTCAGCGTGAAGCGTCCGAAGTTGCGGCGCGTGTTGCCCAGCCACTCGGGGTACCATTTGGCCTCGGCCTTGATGAAGACGCCTTTCGAGGCGTTGAACGTCACGTCGCGCGTATCGTATTGTGCGAAAAGGCCGATGTTGGTGTTGAACGCATTGGGCTTGTCGCCCGTGCGTGCGATATAGTTCGAAAACGGATCCTGTTTTTCGGGGTCGTAGCGGCCTTGCTGCAGGAGCGTATAGAGTTCGCCGATTCTGCCGCCCGGAACGGGATTTCCGGCATCTACGTCGGCCTTGATTTTATTCATATGTTCGACCATGCCGCTGTCTTTGTAGCGTGCGGCTGTGTAGTCGATGCCTCCGCTCACGCCGATGTAGAAACGTCCGACGAGCGACGTGCAGTAGGAGATGCGGAAGAGCCCCATTGTCGTGGTCAGATCCTGTGCGTAGCCTTCGGCGCCGTCGGCGTGGCCTACGCCGTAGAAAGCGCCGGGGAAGTATACGAATGCCCCGGCATAGCTCAACCGCTGTTTGTTGTGGTTGAAAATATTGTCGCCCGAGAAACGCAGCAGGACGAATTTCTCGGTCGTGAAGTTGCCGTAAATCGAGATGTTGGAGGGAGCCGTAATCGAGTCCGTACGGTCGAGGCGGTAGAGGCCCGCCACGAGGAATCCGAGTCCGAAGCCTACGTCGGACGAATAGTTGGGGCCCGGGGCGATGCTCCAGTCGATTTTCTTTTCGAACGTGCGGTCGATGTTCGAGCGGCTGTAATAGTCGATGATGCGGCGGATGAATCCTTTGCGCTGTGCCGGGGAAGTGAGTGCGGCGGTGTCTGCGGAGCGTGCCGCGGGGTGCGCTTCCGCCCTGCCTATCTGGGACAGGGCCTCCTCGGTCGACGGAAATGTTTTCATTTCCGTTCCGGGTTGCTGGGCAGCGGCTGCGTATGCAGACAGCAACAGGCAGGTCGTGAGGAGGATTTTATATCCCTTATTCATGGGTCGTTGGGTCAAAAACGGTTCAAAGATAGGAATTATTTTCTTTTTGCGCAAAATGGCCAGCGAATGGCAGCGGGGTATTCCCGGTTCGGGGAATAATTCCTACCTTTACGGCAGTAGCGTCATGCTTTCCGGGACGAAGATTGGTTTTAAGATGGGGCGCTTATCCCATATGCTGCTTCCCGGCACCCGAAAGTGCGGTCGAATAGTCGGCGATTCTGCGGCCGGAGCGGCGGCGGAATCGGTTGTCGGACGGTTCGCGTTCCGGAGACCGGAGGAATGGGCCGTACCGGAGGCCGGCGGATGCCGCTATAACCCTGAAAAGATGATCAACTATGAAAATTACTAGACCCCTGCCCGCACCCGATGCGGTGGAATACGACGACGCATCGGTGCTTTTTGATAGGGAGGAGATTACGGGCGGGCTTTTCCGCGGCCTGATTGTTACGGCCCTCGAGCGCGATCATGTCTGGATACAGTCGTGCCGGTTCAGCGGCTGCCTGTTTCCCGCGTGCACGCTGCACAGTTCGCATTTTACCGATGTGACGTTCCGCAACTGCGATTTCTCGAATGCGGACTTCTCCGGTTGCAGTTTCCAGCGGGTGGAGTTCCTGGAGTGCAAGCTCGTGGGGGCGAACCTTTCGGAAGCGACGATGCAGCATGTAGCGTTCGAGCGTTGCAAGGCCGGGTTCGCGAACTTCGCGCTGGGACGGCTGCGGTACGTCGGATTCGCGCGGGGTGTGATGCGGAGTGCTGTTTTCGACGAGTGCAGGTTCGAAAACGTGGTGTTCTCGCGCTGTGACCTTACGCAGGGCGAATTCCGCGGAACCCGTTTGCGGGGGCTTTCGCTCGCCGATTCGGATATTCGGGGCCTGCGTGTCGGGGAAGTGGATTCGTTCGAGTTGAAAGGATTGAAAATTAATGCGTTGCAGGCTGTAGACCTCGTGCGTATGCTGGGTGTCGAGATAGAGGATTAACGGCTTTATTCAAAAAATTTACATATTTCTTAAAAATTCTTAATAAAATATTTGGAAGTTTGCCTTTTCGGTATTACTTTTGCCCTGTCTTAAATGATAAAATATTTTAATAATTATTTAAAATTATTTAGTATGAAGGCAAAGATTAATGAGTGGTTCCGTACCGCCCTGATTATGTTAGGAGAGAGCATCAAACTGCGTGAGATGTAAAAATCTCCTTTTTATTTCGGAAAGAGTTAAAACTTCGATAAATGAAAGCGGCCCGACTATACTGTCGGGCCGCTTTTGGTGTTTTTGCCTGCTTCGGGCGTCGTGCCCGCATAGGCCGGGGTTGTGCCGGTGGTGGCATGTGCCGGCTGGAGCCGCCTGCCTGTGCGGGGCGGGTGTTTTAGGTTGAGCGGTGTCCGGCAGCGAGTTTTGCGTCTGCCGGCACGTGCCTGTCCGGACAGCGTGTATTAGGCCTGCCGGAGCCTCTTGTGCGGAGTCAGGCAGCGAGTTTTGCGTCTGCCTGCACGGGCCTGTGTCCGGACAGCGTGTATTAGGCCTGCCGGAGCCTATTGTGCGGAGTCCGTCAGCGAGTTTTGCGTCTACCTGCACGGGCCTGTGTCCGGACAGCGTGTATTAGGCCTGCCGGAGCCTATTGTGCGGAGTCAGGCAGCGTGTTATTGTGTTTGCCGGAACGCTCCGGGCGGTGCGATGCGTTTTATATCAGCCGGGGCAGGTGCGTTGTCCGGGTTGTCCGGGTTGTCGCCTCTATGTGCCGGGGGATTGTATTTGCGAATGCCGGGCAGTACAGTCGGTGTGCACTATCCTTTCGGGGATATGGTATTACGGCCGATATCTGCGAAAAAACACCGCTCGGTACTACGGGGTTTCCGGGTGTACCGAGCGGTGTTATATGCGTGATGCCGAGCCGTGTGCCCGGGCTGGCGCCGTATGAAGGCTTATTTAATTCCCAGTTTCTTGGCGATTTCCTTGGGCAGGGCGTGTTTGTTGACCATGGCCGAGATGGTTTTGTACGCGACGAACGGCCGCGAGAAATACCAGTAGCCGGCATAGGGAGGACGTACGTCCCACGAATTTTTGACCTTGTAGTAGCGGTTGCCGTTCTGGTCGACGGCCGTGCCGACGATCTGCATGCCGTGGTCGTCCGTAGTTTCGTAGTTGTCGAAAGCCTCCTGGCGCATCTGCTGCGTGATGGTGCGCTCCTTGCCCGGTTTGTCGAACTTGTAGAGCGCCTCGTCTTTCTCTTTCTGGGTCAGTTTGCCCCAGCGCTCGGCTTCGGTTCCCGCCATGCCCTCGATGTCGGCTTCGGGAATGATGCCGATGGCTTTGGTGCGGCTGAAGCCCTTTTCGCTCACATCCGTGCCCCAAGCGAGGGTATAACCGTTCTCGAGCGCATTGTCGATAACGGCCATCATCTCGTCGAGCGGCAGGTTATAGACCGTATCCCAGTCCCAGTTGTCGGGTACCTCCATGATGAACTCGGTGTAAAACGGATGGTGGGTGAACGAGCTGATTTCGATATAGTCATCGAGGTCGATTGGCAGCGAAGCGGCGTAACTTTGCGGGGTGTACTCCTTGCCGCCGACCGTGAATTTTTCGGGCATCGCGCCGAAGTAGGCGTCGAGGATGCCGTTCAGGCCCTCCTGCCAGGCTGTGGTGAGCTTGCTGTCTTTCTTGTCGCCCGACTTGATGACCGCATCGGCATAAGCCTTGATTACGGCGTCGATTTCGTCGAACTGCGGTTTTTGGTAGCCGTAGTTCAGGCCGGGATAAACCTCTTCGGGGACGATGCCGTAGCGGCGTATGCCGTTGATGACGTCATGCGACTGGCCGCCGACGGCGAGGTTCAGGCTGCCGTGCAGGCGGACGTACTTGATTGCCTTTTCGAAGTAGATGTTGCGTACGATCCACATCTCCGAGAGGTCTAATTCGGGGCCGCCGGCGCGCAGGATTTCACTCTCCAGGAACGAGAGCGTCGAGAAGCACCAGCAGGTGCCGCTGCGGCTCTGGTCTTTGACCGGGGTGGCCGGGAGTATCTTGATGTCGGTGAACTGGTATCCCTCCGGCTGGGGCGCCGTGTCGGGAGTCTGTGCCGCGGCCGCGAGTGCGGTGCAGCATACGAAAGCTGTGAGCAGAAGTTTTTTCATTGCCGTGCGGTTTGTGGTTTGTGGGTTGGTTATTTTTTCGAGTTGGCGACGATTTTCAGGCAGTCGTCGAGCGTCAGTTCCTCGGGCTTGGCGCCTTTCGGCAGCCGGTAGTTCTTGCCTTTATAGGCGATATAGGCCCCGTAGCGGCCGTTTTTGACCAGCATGTCGGCGTCTTCGGGGAAGCTGCGCAGCGGGGTGTTGGCCGCAGCCGCGGCCGCCTGCTGTGCGCGGACGATTTCCACGACGCGCTCGTAGGTGAGCGTGTAGGGATCGTCGCCTTTCTGCAGCGAGGCGAACGATTTGCCGTAGCGTACGTAAGGGCCGTATTTGCCGATGCCGACCGAAAGTTCCTCGCCGTCGAGCTGACCCAGGTCTCGGGGCAGCGCGAAGAGCGCCAATGCCTCGTCGAGCGTGATCGACTCGATGAGCTGGCCTTTCTTGAGCGAAGCGAAGCGGCCTTTCTGGCCCTCCTCGCCTTCGATTTCGACCATCGGGCCGTAGCGGCCGATGCGCGCCTTGACGATGTGTCCCGTCTTGGGGTCGTTGCCCAGGATGCGGGCCTGGCTCTTCTTGTCGGTCTGCGTGCCGATGGCCGTGTCGACCATCTGGTGGAACGGGCCGTAGAACTCCCGGATCATCTTCTCCCACGTGATGTCGCCGTCGGCGATGCGGTCGAACTCCTTCTCGACGTTGGCCGTGAAGTTGTAGTCCATGATGGGCTTGAACTGCGTCTCGAGGTAGTCGTTCACGACCATGCCGATGTCCGTCGGCGAAAGCCGGTTCTTCTCCTTGCCGTAGTTCTCGGAGAGATTTTTCGTCGCCAGCTTGTCGCCCGTGAGCGTCATCTGCACGTAGTTGCGCTTCTGTCCCTCCTTATTCTGCTTGACCACGTAGCCGCGGTTGATGATTGTCGTGATCGTAGGGGCGTAGGTCGAGGGGCGGCCGATGCCCAGCTCCTCGAGGCGCTTGACGAGCGAAGCCTCGTTGTAGCGGGCCGGAGCCTGCGTGAACCGCTCCGTAGCGGTAATCTGGGCCGGAAGCACCTGGTCGCCTTTCGCCATTTTGGGCAGCAGTCCTTCGCCGCTTTCGGCGGCCTGGTCGTCGTCCGTCGATTCGGAGTAGAGGCGCAGGAAACCGTCGAAACGGATGACTTCGCCCGTGGCGATGAATTGCTGGGACGAGCCCGACATGTCGATTACCACCGTCGTGCGGTCCAGTTCGGCGCAGACCATCTGCGAGGCTACCGTGCGTTTCCAAATCAGGTCGTAGAGTTTCTTCTCGGCCGGGGTGCCTTCGATTGACAGGCGGTCGATGTACGACGGACGGATGGCCTCGTGCGCCTCCTGTGCGCCCTTGGTCTTGGTTTTGTAGTTGTGCCACGACGAATATTTCTCGCCGTAGAGTTTCGTGATTTCCTCCTTGCACTGGGCCAGCGCCTGCTTGGAGAGGTTCACGGAGTCGGTACGCATGTAGGTGATAAGACCCTGCTCGTAGAGGTGCTGGGCGACGGACATGGTCTGCGAAACCGACATGCCCAGTTTGCGGCCTGCCTCCTGCTGGAGCGTCGAGGTCGTGAACGGCGGTGCGGGGAAGCGCTGTGCGGGTTTCTCCTCGGCTTTCGACACGGTGAATGTGGCGCCGATGCAGCTGCGGAGGAACTCTTCGGCCTGCGCTTCGGTTTCGAAACGCGACGACAGTTCCGCCTTGAAGAGGGTCTTGTCGGGATCGCCTGCGGCGTGGAACTGCGCCACGACGCGGAAATAGGGGGCCGAACGGAATGCGATGATTTCGCGTTCGCGCTCGACGATCAGCCGTACGGCGACGCTCTGTACGCGGCCTGCCGAGAGCGACGGGCGCACTTTTTTCCACAGCACGGGCGAGAGCTCGAAGCCGACCAGACGGTCGAGGATGCGGCGCGCCTGCTGGGCGTTCACGAGATCCATGTTGACTGTGCGGGGGCTCTCGATGGCTTCGAGGATCGCCCGCTTGGTGATTTCGTGGAAGACGATACGCTTGGTATTTTCGACGGGGAGTCCCAACACTTCGGTCAGGTGCCATGCGATGGCTTCTCCTTCGCGGTCTTCATCGGACGCCAGCCAGACGGTCTTGCTTTTGGCCAGTTTGGTCAGCTCGTCCACCACCTTTTTCTTGTCGCCCGGGATTTCGTACACGGGCCTGAATCCATCGCCGATATTGATTCCCAAATCTTTTTTCGAGAGGTCGCGGATATGCCCGAAACTCGATTTTACGATGTAGTCCTTGCCGAGGAATTTCTCGATGGTTTTTGCCTTGGCCGGGGACTCGACGATTACTAAATTTTCCTGCATGCGTTCTTTATCTCTTTTCTGAAATGCGAAAACCTAAGCATGGCACTTAGGTTTCGCGTTTCTTGCTTTTGGTTCCCTATTTTATCAGGTTGTAGGCGAGGTCGATTTTAATCGGGACCATCTCCCTGGTCAGCGAGCCGTCGATTGGGGTCATGCCGCGCATTACGCTGTAAGCCTGTGTGTAGAGGCTGTATGCCTCGGGCCCCAAATAGATTGTGCGGTTCTTGATGTTGTCCTTGAAATCATCCCATTGGGCGCCTTCGCCGCCGGCCTCCCGTTTGGCCTTCAGGTAGTTGTTCCACAATCCCTGGACGAAAGCCGTGATGTCCATTTCGTAGCATCCGCGGCTGCGGTTGATGTAGCCGCCGTACGAAAGGGTCGTATTGTAACTCTGCTCGTAGGCATAGGCGTAGTCGGCGATGCCGGAGAGTGTTTTGAAATCGGTGTAGAGGCCCAGCCGGGTCTGCGATGCGTCCATCTGCCCGATCAGGTGGGGAATGTTGTTCAGGTTCTGCCAGTCGTAGTTGCTGCCGTCGAAATAGATGGACATCTTGGCCTGGCTGACGGCGAGCGTCGTGAACACCTCGTCTTTTATGTCGTCGGGGTCTACGTAGTCGTTGCCCGCCACGATTTCGGCTTCCAGTGCGTCGAAGAACTCCTTGGTGAACGTGAACTCGGTCACCACGCCGCCCATGCCGGCGACATAGACCTGCGAACTCAACGGACGGTCTTCGTTGGTTTCGGCCGCATCGGCGATTTCGAACTTCTGCGCAGAGGTCGCCTTCGTGTAGTCGTGGCGAATCGTGTTCACCGAAACGTTGCCGTATTCGGAGGAGGATTCATAGAAGTAGTAGACCATGCCGATCGTATCCTTGATGAGCGTCGGGTCGTCCTTCACGCGGTTGCGTGCGTAGACCGAAAGTCCCGAGGCTTCGAGCGACGTGCCGTAAATGTTTCCTTTGCCCGGCGTGGTCTGGTCTTCGGCGGAAACGATGTAAAGCCCTTTGAACTCTTCGACCCATTGTTCGAGGCTGTCGACGCTGTAAATCGAATAATCGCCTTTGTATTTGCCCTCCTGGAGCATCAGGCGGTCGATGAATTCACGGCCGTAAGTGGTCGGCTCCAGCGTCACCGCAAGGGTTGACGGGCCTTTGTCGCCGCCGAGCGTGAACGTGAAGAGCGGACGGGTCTTGTCGTAAAGGCCCTCCTTTTCCGGATTGAAATTGAGGTAGAAGACCGTATCCCTTTCCGTCTTACCGGGTGCAACGGGTTTCTCGGTCAGGTAGTCGTTGCTCAAAACCTCGTAAACGGCGAACTTCTGCACGGTCGTGGTATCGCTGCCGTAGCTTTCAATCGAAAGCAGCAGCTGGGCCGAGTCGAAAATCGGTTTGTAGCCGAAGTAGCCCGAGTCCACCTTGTAATAGTTGAGGTACTGCGTCAGGAACCCTGCCGAGCGCAGGCCGAACGTGTCGTTGAGCATCGAACCCATATACCCGTAGGAGAGGTTCGACGCGACAATCGAGTCGGTCTGGAACAGCCGTGTTTCGATGTAGCGCTTCGGGTTGAGTTCCCCCGTGAGCGTCTGGGCGGCGAGCGACGTGAAACCCGCCCGCATCTGCTGGTTGTCCGGCACGAGGTTCGAACCCAGCGTGTCGTCCACCTTGGTGCAGCCCGCGAGCGTCATGGCGACGGCTGCCGCCAGGATGGCGGCTGCGCCCAATACGCGGCGGAAGTTATTGAATTGCTTCATAGAATCGGTTGTAATTATCGAAAAAGTCCGGTGCCTCGGGCGACTGGTATTCGAGCATCGGTTTTCCGCTTGCGCGGGCGATTTCCAATACCTTGGCATCGACATCTGCGGAAGCTGCGACCACACCGTCGGCATATTCCATAACGAAACGGCAGAGGTTTTCGTATGACGGAGTATCGAGAATTGCGAGATTTTTATCTTTCATGCCCTCGCCGGCGATTTTCATGCCGAACTCCTTGTCCAGTTCGCCGGGGAATCCGTCGCCGTAAAGCGACACGACTATCTTGACGTTGCGGAAGATGGGGTCGTCGGCGAAGACCCGTTTCAGGTAGACCGGAACCACGCTCGAAAACCAGCCGTGGCAGTGGACGACGGTAGGTGTCCAGCGCAGTTTCTTGACCGTTTCGAGCACGCCGCGCGCGAAGAAAATCGCCCGTTCGTCGTTGTCGGGGAACTGCGCCCCCGCATCGTCGGTCAGGACGGCCTTGCGCGAGAAGTAGTCGTCGTTGTCGATGAAATAGATCTGTACGCGCGCTGCGGGAATCGACGCCACCTTGATGATGAGCTGGTGGTCGTTGTCGTCGATGATGAGGTTCATTCCCGAAAGGCGGATTACCTCGTGCAACTGGTGCCGGCGTTCGTTGATGCAGCCGTAACGCGGCATGAACGTACGGATTTCATTGCCACGCTCCTGCATGGCCTGCGTGAGCGTGCGGCAGAGCGCGGAGCCCTCCGTTTCGGGGAGATAGGGGGTAATCTCCTGACAGACGTACAGAATCTTGCTTGCCATGGTTCGAGTTTTTTAGCTGTGGACTTTTCTTCCGTTTTCTGTGCGCGGGGCGGTTCGGACGGAGCCGGATGCACCTCCGTGTGGTGAAAACGTTCGGGGTCTATTGTGCAAAGATACGAAAAATTTCTTAAAGAATGAGCATCGCGTCGCCGTAAGTGCCGAATCGGTATCCCTCTTCTTTTGCGACCTTGTAGGCGTTCATGACCGTATCGTAGCCGCCGAACGCCGCCACCATCATCAACTGCGTGGAGTAGGGCAGGTGGAAGTTGGTCACCATGGCGTCGGCCACGGTGAATTCGTAAGGGGCGAAGATGAACTTGTTGGTCCAGCCCTCCATCGGCTTGATCATGCCGTTGGTCGAGACCGCTGTTTCGATGGTGCGCATGACGGTCGTGCCGATGGATACCACTTTGCGGCCCTCCTGTTTGGCCTGGTTCACCGCGGCGGCGGCCTGGTCCGTCACGAAGAACTGCTCGGAGTCCATCTTGTGCTTCGAGAGGTCTTCGACGTCGACCGTGCGGAAATTGCCCAGTCCCACGTGCAGGGTGATGAACGTCCGGTCGATGCCTTTGATCTCCATGCGCTTCATCAGGTGCTTCGAGAAGTGCATGCCGGCCGTCGGCGCAGCCACGGCGCCCTCGTGCTCGGCGAAAATCGTCTGGTAGCGTTCGGCGTCTTCGGGCTCTACCTTTTCGCGCACCCACTTGGGCAGCGGGGTTTCGCCCAGACTGAAGAGCGCCTGCTTGAACTCGTCGTACGAGCCGTCGAAGAGGAACCGCAGCGTGCGGCCCCGCGAGGTGGTGTTGTCGATCACTTCGGCCACCAGCAGGTCGTCGTCGCCGAAATAGAGCTTGTTGCCGATGCGGATTTTACGGGCCGGGTCCACCAGCACGTCCCACAGCCGGAGTTCGCGGTTGAGTTCGCGCAGCAGGAAAATCTCGATTTCCGCGCCCGTTTTTTCCTTGTTGCCGTAGAGGCGGGCCGGGAATACCTTGGTGTCGTTGAATACGAACAGGTCTTTTTCCCCGAAGTACTCGATGACGTCCTTGAAAATGCGGTGCTCAATGGTGCCTTTGGCGCGGTTGATAACCATCAGGCGCGAGTCGTCCCGGTTTTCCGCAGGGTGTTTCGCCAGCATTTCGGGGGCGAATTCGTACCCGTATTGTGATAATTTCATAGGTGAAAATCCTCTTTTTTACGTTCAAATAAACAACACAGATTATTTTCTATACGCAAAAAAGCCTATTTTGTTTCAGTTTCCTGCAATTTTTTCAGGAAGTCGTCCAGTTCCCCGGCTTTGTCGAGGGTGAAACCGCCGCTGCGCGTACGGCGCAGCGCGGTCAGGTGCGCCCCGCTTTCGAGCGCCTGCCCGATTTCGTGGGCCAGCGAGCGGATGTAGGTGCCTTTGCTGCAGCGTACCCGGATGCGGAGGTGCGGCAGGTCGCACTCCAGCAGTTCCATCTCGTAGATGTTGACCAGCGCCTTGCGCATCTCGACCTGCTCGCCGGCGCGGGCCAGTTCGTAGGCGCGTGTGCCGTCGATTTTCTTGGCCGAGTAGACGGGCGGCGACTGCAGCCGCTCGCCCGTGAGCGATGCGAGCGCTTCGAGCACCTTTTCGCGGGTGATGTGTTCCGTGGGGTAGGTCTGGTCGACAGGGTGCTCGAGGTCGTAGCTGGGGGTCGTGGCGCCCAGCATCACGTCGGCGACGTACTCCTTTTCTTCGGCCTGCAGGGCATCGACCATCTTGGTCGCGCGGCCGATGCAGACCAGCAGGATGCCCGTGGCCAGCGGGTCGAGCGTGCCGGCATGTCCGACTTTGATTTTCCGGTAGCCGAGTTTACGCAGCGCGAACTTGACTTTGCGAACCACGTCGGTCGAAGTCCAGCGCAGGGGTTTGTCCAGGACGGCGATATAGCCCTCTTCGAAGTTGATGCCCCGCAGGTCGAATGTCTCTTTCATCAGCAGAAATAACTTATGATGGATACGAGGCCGGCGACGGCGCAGTAGAGCGAGAACCAGATGAGTTTGCCGCGCTTGACGATTTCGATCATGAATTTGCAGGCGAGGCATCCCGTGACGAACGAGGCGAGGAATCCCGCCGCGAGGGTTCCGGTGGCGATGCCGGCGGTCAAATCGCCGCTTGCGGCCTCGAGCAGCGTTTCGCCCAGAATCGGCGCCAGCACCATCAGGAACGAGAACTGGGCCACGGCGGCTTTTTTGTTGCCCAGCAGCAGGCCCGTGGCGATGGTCGTGCCCGAACGCGAAAGCCCCGGCATGGCGGCGCAGGCCTGCGCCAGTCCGATGATAAAGGCGTCGCGGTAGGAGATTTTGTCTTTCCGGCGCGGTTTGGCGTAGTAGGCGAAGGCCAGCAGCGCGGCCGTCAGCAGCAGCATGGCGCCCACGATTACGAGGATGCAGGGGGCGTCGAGCATGGCGTTGATACGGTCTTTGAAAAGGAATCCGACGATTCCGATCGGAATCATCGAGAGGACGAGTTTGAGCACATAGGCCTGTTCGTCGTTGAAGCGGCGCGAGAAGAGCCCTTTCAACAGGCGCCATACTTCGCTCCAGAGCACGACGATGGTGCTCAACACGGTGGCGGCGTGCAGCGCCACGTCGAACGTGAGGTTCTCTTCGAGCTCGACGCCCAGCAGTTCCTTGGCGATTTGCAGGTGTCCGCTGCTCGAAACGGGCAGGAATTCGGTGATACCCTGCACGATGCCGAGCAGGATGGCTTGTAAGGTGTCCATATCGTATTAAGCGGGGTAGGTGCGGGCCGTTTCCCTTGCATGGCTTTCCCTGCGGCGCGGCGCGGGGCCGTGTCTGCGGGTGCTCCGTCCGCCCCAGCCGGGGTGGCGTTGCGGCGGAAAAACGGCTGCGTCGTTACTGTTTGTAGCGTTTCAGGATGGCGTATATCTCGATTACGAATCCGGCCACCACGAGGATCGGGGCCAGCGTGATGCGGCGCCAGGAGAACATGGCGTAGTTGAATTCGTCGGGCGAGTCGCTTCCGCCCCCGGCCATCAGTATGAAGCCCAGGAGGATGACGGCGAATCCGATAGCCAGCAGAATGTAGTTGCGGCGCGTCAGGGGCATGCGGGGATTCTCCTGTTCCGCCGGGTTGTTATTCGCTTTTTTCATTTAATAAAGGTATATCTTGTTAGACTTCATGTTGACGAATTTGTTGAGGGCAAAAATCGTGAAAAGCCCCGAGATGACGACGCCCCCTAGAATCATAGCGCCGAGGATGATGGCGATTTTACCCGCCTCGGCGATGGTCATCAATTCGGGAATCGCCTCGTTGAGGCCGTAGACCGCCAGGCCGAACAGGACGGAGGCGCCCAATCCGGCCAGGATGCCCTGCGTGACGCTGCTGCCGAGGAACGGCTTCATGATGAACCATTTGGTGGCCCCCACGAGTTTCATGGTGTTGATCAGGTAGCGTTTCGAGAAGATAGCCAGCCGGATGGTGTTGCTCAACAGAATCAGCGAGATGATGAGCAGCGCCCCGCCGAAAAGCAGCAGCACCAGCCGGATTTTGCCGACCGTGGCGTGCAGCCGCTCGGCCATCAGCGCCGGATAGCTGACCCGATCGACGCCGTCGATTTTCGAAATGCCGCCGATGAACGTGTCTATGAGCTCCTTGTCGGCCGAGGCGGCCGTGAGGGTCAGCTCGAACGAGTCGAGCAGCGGGTTTTCGCCCAGGATTTCCTCGAATTCGCTGCTTTCGAACATCTTGCGGAATTCGGCGTCTTCGATTTTCTCCTCCTTGGCCTGATAGGCGATTGTCGCGACCACCTCTTCGGCGGTGAGCCGTTTGTTGATGGCCTCTTTCTGTTCGTCCGAAAGACCGTTTTTCAGCTCCACGGTCACGGCAATACTCTCCTGCAGCGTATCGGCGACCTTCATCGCGGCCACCATCAGGTAGCCCACCGAACCCAGCAGGAACAGCACGAGCATGATGCTGACGGTCGATACGATGTAGGAGTTGCGGACTTTCCGCTTCAGTCGCTTGTCATCTTTCATAGCAGAAATGCTTTTTCGACGGCTTTTTCCCGTCGTTCGTTTCATTCACGGCATTCCGCCGTGTTTATAAGTCTGCCCCCCCCCGCCGAGGCGGGGACTTGCCCTGACGGGATTCGTCTTATTCGTCCGGAATATTCTCTTTCCTCTTTTGCCGAATCCAGGAGGCAATGGCAGCCGCGGCGCCGAGCAGGATTACGAGCGACGAAATGAGCGTGACGGCCTCGGCCGCCGTCCAGCCCGGGGCACGGAATTTCCATTCGACGGTATGCGCCCCGGCGGGCAGTTTCATGGCCCGCAGGATGTAGTCGGCCCGGAAGCTGGGCATCGCTTCGCCGTCGACGTAGGCTTTCCAGCCGTGGTCGTAGAATATCTCCGAGAAGACGGCCACAGCCTCTTCGGGGGTCGTATATTCGTATTTGAGGTAGTTGGGGCGGTACTCCGTGAGCGCGATGGAGCGCACGAGCGCCGTGTCCGCCTGGCCGCCCGCCTGCCACTCTTCGGCGAATGCCTTGTCGCCGGGGGTGGTGACGGCCGTTGTCTTGAGGTCGGTCTTTTCGAGCAAATCGATTTCCTGCTGCGGGGAGTCCGCCGCGACGATTTTGTCGACGAACCATGCCGCGCCGAAAGCTGTCGGTCGGCGTACGGCCTCGGGCTGTCCGTCGGCGCCCGGAACGATCAGGTAGCGGGTGTTGAGCATGTCGAGCACGGCGTCGTTGCGGTAGCTCAAATAACGGTCGATCAAATCCTGGTAACGGGCCAGCTTGGCGCCGTGGTAACCGCCGACGGAGCGGTGGAAATAGGAGGTCGTGGCGTCCTGGAACGGGCTGACCGTGAGGTTCATGACGCGGAATCCCGGCTCTTTGTCGGCCAGGATGGCCTTGTCGGCCGCCGTGGCCGTGATCTGGCGGCGGCGCGCCGAAATGAAGTTCTCGTGCGAGAGGAACCGCAGGTCGACGGGGACGAGGTCGAGCAGCATCACCGCGCCGAGCAGCGCCGTGAGGACGTATTTGTTGATTCTGCGCAGGGCGAACAGGGCGACGCCGCCCGCGGCCAGCAGAATCATCAGCAGCGAGCGCCATGCGTCGGCCTGCATCATCGAGGCGCGTTCGGCCGCCATGGCATTGGCCGTGGCGATGCCCATTTCGGCGTCCATACCCCGTTTGAGGTAGTCCTGCATGTTGTTGGCCTCGAACAGGTGGCGGAACTGTTCGGTCATCATCGAGGCGCTCTCCGCACGTCCGAAGTCGAAGAGCGAGCCGCCCGCGACGGCCAGCAGGAGGCAGAGCCCGCCCGTGATGCCCGCGGCCCAGGCCAGTGCCCGCAGCAGGCGTTCGCGCGGAATCTCGTCGCGCCACAGCCGCATCAGCGCCAATGCGCCCAGCAGCGGCACGGCCCATTGTACGACGACCAGGGCCATCGAAACG
>NZ_CABMQJ010000041.1 GCF_902388705.1 uncultured Alistipes sp. | reverse complement strand
AATGATTCGGGTATTGCCTGCGGAATATCAGTGTGTTGATTTTTGCAAAAACGTTCCGGTTGACGGGGCGGTTTACAAAACGGCGCCGGATTCCGCGTCCCGCGGGACCGGGGCGGGAATTTGCCATATCCGTTTGTTGGCGCTGATGATTTTGTCCCTGTCGAACTCCTTGAGGTAGGTTTCGATTTCCGCCTGGTTGCGCCCCATGTTCTGTGCAATCAGGGGCAGCGGCACGTCGGCGTGGTAAAGCCGCGATGCGTAGGTATGGCGGGCCGAATAGAAGGTGATTCTCCGCGACAGGCCGATGCGCCGGGCCACGCGCTGCAGGCTCTGGTTTATCACGTTGTTCGCGTAGGTTATGCGCTCGAACTGGTGTTCGGGGTTGTCGTCGAAGTAAATCGGGAAGACGAAGCCGCTGCCGCCGGGCGCCTTTGCCGTCCGGGCGAAGGGTTTCATGTAGGGCCGGGCCACCGACTGTTCGACCAGCACCCGGGCGGGATGCTGCGTTTTGGCCCGGACGAGGTTGATTTCGTAGAAAGCGACCAGCTCCTTGTGGGCCTCGGCATACCGTGAACCGCGGGCGGCGCAGTCCCGGTCGTATTTCTCCCGGTTGAGCACCCCTATCGGGACGAGGTCTTTCCATTTCAGCCGGGCGAGGTCGACCAGCGCCAGTCCCTGGAAAATGTAGGAGCAGATGAACATCGCCAGCGAGAATCGTTCGGCTTCGAGCTCCATCGTCCGCTCTTCGCCCCGCGGCCCGACATACCGGCTGCGCCAGCAGCGCCGTTTCATCGTCCCGGGATCGGGTTTTTTCCGGGTGCCATAATAATAGGTGTCAAGGTAATAGCGCACCAGGCTGTCCATCTCGTCGCTGTCGAGGGCCCGTTTGGCCGTCCGCACGTCGAGTTTGCGGCTGAACCGGAACCGGTCGAACGGATTGGCTTCCAGCAGCCCGTCCCTGCGGGCATGGTTCATCAGCGCCTTGAATGCGCTGAAAAAGCGTTTGATGCTCGTGTCGGCGTAACGTGTGTGCAGGTACTTTTCGAAATCCCGGAGCCACTCCGTATCTACGTCGAACAGCTCGATCTCCCGGTGCTGTGCGAAACGCTCGATGATGTGGAGCAGTGTGCGGTATCCGGTGGCCGTATTGTGCTTTTGCAGGGTATCCCTGAAATAGGCGATGCGTTCCCTGAACAGGTCGGAAAGCGTTTTGCGCGACGGCGGTTTGCGTGCCGAGGCTTCGAGCAGGCCCTGTGCGGAGTAGGCCACACCCCGCCGTTCGAAATCCAGCACCCTGTTTTTCAGGTGCATCAACTCCTTTTCGATAATGGCATTCATGTTCGCCGACAGCGGATGGCGCGGGCGCACCTCCCGTTTGGCGCCGTTCCACAGGGCCTTCGGACAGGAGAGCCCCGTGCTTTTGTATTTGCGTTTGCTGTTGTAGCAGACCCTGATCATAATGGGATGTTCGCCGTTGGCGAGGGTCTTCGAGGTGTAAAGGAGCGCGGCGACAGTCGCCTTTGCAATTTTCATCTTTTTTCCGGTTTACGCTATGGTTTACAAATTCGGGACGAAAGGAGGGCAAAGGCAGCGCTTCGGGGCCTTATATGGAATCGGCTGCGGCGGGCGGGGATTTCTTCCCGCCGACAACGGCACAACAAAAATCCCTCTTGCGGAGAGGGACTCTTATCTGGCGGCCGCACCGGCGCATCAGCCTTTGCGCTTGTACCGCGAGGGGCTGGTGCCGGTATGCTGCTTGAAGTATTTGCCGAAGAAGGACTGGGTCGAGAAATTGAGGTGGTAGGCAATCTCCTGGATGCTCATTCCCGAGTATTTCAGCAACGCCTTGGCTTCGAGAATCACCGATTCGTCGATCCACCGGGCCGCGGTTTTGCCGCTGACCTCCTTGACGACGGACGAGAGGTATTTGGGTGTGATATTGAGCTGTTTGGCATAGAAGCTCACGTTGCGCTCGCGCTTGTTGTACTGTTGCAGCAGCGACATGAACTCGTCGAAGAGCACCTCGCAGCGCCCCTGCTTTATCTCGCCGGGCTGCTCGCGCTGGTTGATTTCGGTGATGATGTAGAACGCCGTGGTGAAGAGCGTGCGGATGATCTCGTGGCGGTAGCGCTCCTTGTCGCTGCGCAGCATCGTTTTGATAAGCTGGAACAACTGGCGGATTTCGTCCACGTCCTGCGGCGTGACTTCGAGCACCGGGGCCTTGCCGAAACGCATGTAGACCGGCAGCGAGGTCGAAAGGTCGATTTGAATCTCGTTGACGAACGATTTGGAGAAGGCGAGGAAATAGGCGGCGGCGTTCGACGAGCATTTCACCGTGCGGATGATGCTGTCGGGGTTGAAAAAGACGATTGTGTTGGGTTTGACGCTGTAATTCTGCATGTCGATGGACACGGTGGCCTCGCCCGTCATCATGATGATGGCCGAGAAGCCGTCGATCGACGCCGGATAGTCGGCCGTGGTGTTGTTCTGGGCTGAAAGCGTCGTGATTACCAAATCGTCGGAAAGGTAGAATACGTCACTCATCTCCTTTTTGATGCGGGAGATGGAAACCTTGCGCAGACTTTCTCGCCCGCCGTCCCGTGCCGTCCTTGCCGTTTTGATACTATCCGCCATACCGTCGTGGTTTTTCGGACAAATGTAACATTTTTCGTCTGTAAATACAACATTCCGGACAAAAAACAGTGAAAAATGCCGGAAGCAGGAGCCGGAAAAGGGGCTTTGAAAGCCCCTGCCGGGGCATTACGCTTCCCGGGGACACATCACGCGCAGGCCGCCCGCGATGCATTCGATGTGCAGCGGAAACTCGGCGCCTTTCTGTCCGTCGACGTCCGTGGGTTCGTTGACCGTCGAAACGATGTCGAGCGCCCGGGCCCGCAGGTGGCGGACGATTTTGGGGTTGCCGCCCAGCAGGTAGCGCCCCATGGCCAGCGTCGAGCGCAGGAAGTTTTTCTTTTCGAGCATCAGGCAGTCGAACAGGCCGTCCTTGATCGACGAGCGGCGTGCGAGGTGGAACCCGCCGGCCGTTTCGCCGTTGAAAACCAGCACCATCAGCGAATTGAAGTCGAACGACTCGCCGTCGGCGACGACCTTGAGCGGCACGGCGTGCATGGCCCGGAACTCCTTGACACCCTCGATCAGGTAGGCGAGTTTGCCGATTTTATGCTTGCGCTCGTCGGGCGTGCGCTGCGAGGTGGTGGTGAAGATGCCGAAGCTGAAGATATTGACGAAGTAGAGGCCGTTCACACGGCCGCAGTCCACGCTGTCGAGGGTTCCCGAGGCGATCTGCCGCGCCGCTTCGAGCGGCTGGTGCGCCATGCCCAGAGCCCCGGCGAAATCGTTGGCCGTGCCGGCCGGGATTACGCCGAGCGGGATGTCCAGTCCTTTGCTTTTCATGGCGTTGACCACATAGTTGACCGTGCCGTCGCCGCCCGCCACGACCATCAGGTCGATTTGCTCGTGGCCGTCGAAAGGGTTGGCGCAAAAATCAATGAGCTGCGGCGTGATTTCGTATCCGTAGGCCCGGAACACGGTGCAGATATTCTCGGCGCAGCGCCCGATTTTGCATTTGCCGGATTGGGTGTTGTAGAGAAAAACAGCGCTTTTCATGGTTGTTATTGCATAATCATCGCCTCCATGGCGGGTGAAACATACTCTTCATAGGCGTCCCCTTCGCCGGCGAGGATGAAGTAGACTTTCATTGCGGGCATGGTTTTCACGGCCGCAAGGGCGTCGTCGGCGCCCATTGCCAGGAACATGGTGCCCAGGGCGTCGGCCTCGGCGCAGGTCGGGGCCGCGACGGTCACCGAAAGCAGGCGCGACAGGGCGCTGCGGCCCGTACGCGGGTCAATGGTATGGGCTATTTTGTTCCCCTCGTCGTCGAGGTAGAAACGGCGGTAGTTGCCCGACGTGGCCAGTCCGCCGTCGCTCAGGCGGATGCGTTTCTGGACGTATTCGCCGTCGGACATGTTGCCGTCGAACGGGGTTTCGATGCCGATGCGCCACGGGTCGCCCTGGCGGTTGACACCCCTGCAGCGGACTTCGCCGCCGATGTCGACGATGTAGTTCCGGGCGCCGAACGACTCGACCAGCGCAGCCAGCAGGTCCACCGTATAGCCTTTGGCAATCGAGTTGAAGTCGAGCCGCACGCGCGGGTCGTCCTTGATTAGCCGCCCCTGCTCGATGCGCACCTTGTCCCGGCCGACGAATTCGAGGAGCGAATCCACATTGGGATGCCTGCGGGCCTCCTTGCCCGCGAAGCCCCACGCCTCGACCAGCGGCGCGACCGTGACGTCGTAACGGCCGCCGCTCAAGGCGCCGATGCTGTCCGCCAGGCGGAGGTTGAAGGCGATATGGCGGTCGACCGTGTCGGTTTCGTTGCGGTTCAGGCGGCTCAACAGCGACGCCGGGTCGTAAATCGACATCGACGCCTTGGCCTGGCGGTCGAGTTCCATGATGGCGGCGTAAAGTTCCTGCGAGGTTGTGCCCTGCACGTCGGCCACGACATGCAGCGTCGTACCGAGCATCACCCCGTCGACGGTCGTATAGCCGGACTTGCCGCCGCAGCCCCAGAAAGCGGCTGCGCAGACCACGGCAAAGAGCGCGCGAATCGGCTTTTTTACCATAATATTCATTTGTTTAGCCGCAAAAATAGTATTTTCCGGAATATCCGACGACAAATCCGCCCGAAAAGGCAAATAATTTTTTATTTATTATACTTAATTTACAATTAATTCGTAACTTTGCCGGACGCTCTGGCGTTATCCACGGTAAGGGGGATGCGTCGTAGAGTGGAACTTAAATAATTTCAGAATAATGGCTTATTTAACAGCTGAAAAAAAGCAAGAGCTTTTCGGCCAGTACGGCAAGTCTAACACCGACACGGGTTCTCCCGAGAGCCAGATCGCCCTGTTTTCGTACCGTATCAGCCACCTTACAGAGCACCTCAAAAGCAACAAACACGACTTCGGAACCCAGCGCGCCCTGCTGCGCCTGGTAGGTAAGCGCCGCGCGTTGCTGGAGTACCTGAAAGAGGTTGACATCGAGCGCTACCGCGCAATCATCAAAACGCTCAACCTCCGCCGGTAATCCGCGAGGAAGAAATGAGGGCAATTCCCGCAGAGGGGTTGCCTTCATTTTCGTAAAGGACAACATTCGAAAAAACACTATAGGTTAAAAATTTTTATGGAAGAAAAGAAGCTGTACAACGCAGTCCGCAAGATCATTACGCTGGCCGACGGCCGGCAGATCGAGATCGAAACGGGCAAACTGGCCAAACAGGCCGACGGCTCCGTGGTAGTCAAGATGGGAGATACGATGCTCCTGGGTACCGTGGTCGCCGCCAAGGACGCAAAACCCGACACTGATTTCATGCCGCTCCAGGTGGAGTACAAGGAGAAGTACGCATCCTGCGGACGTTATCCCGGAGGCTTTATGAAGCGCGAAGGCCGCGCCAACGACAGCGAGATTCTCGTTGCCCGCCTGATCGACCGTGCCCTCCGCCCCCTGTTCCCCGCGGACTACCACGCCGAAGTGTACGTTACGGTAAACCTCATCTCGGCGGATAAGGATATCCAGCCCGACGCGCTGGCCGGACTGGCCGCATCGGCCGCCCTCGCCGTTTCGGACATTCCGTTCGGCGGCCCCATTTCGGAGGTTCGCGTCGCCCGCATCGACGGCCAGTACGTCATCAACCCCAACTTCTCGGATATGGCCAACGTAGACCTCGACATCATGGTCGGCGGTACGATCGACAACATCCTGATGGTCGAGGGCGAGATGAAGGAGGTTTCCGAAGAGGTGATGCTCGGCGCCATCAAGTTCGCGCACGAGGAGATCAAGAAGCACTGCGCCGTACAGATCGAACTTTCGAAAGAACTGGGCAAGGACGTGAAGCGCACCTACTGCCACGAGGTCAACGACGAGGAGCTGCGCCAGACGATTATCAGCGAGCTCTACGACAAGGCTTACGCCATCGCTACGAGCGGCACGATGAAGCACGAGCGCGAGGACAAGTTCAACGCCCTCGAGGCAGAGTTCGCAGCCCGCTACTCGGAGGAGGAGCTGGCCGAAAAAGCCCC
This sequence comes from uncultured Alistipes sp., assembly GCF_902388705.1. Classification (GTDB taxonomy): domain Bacteria; phylum Bacteroidota; class Bacteroidia; order Bacteroidales; family Rikenellaceae; genus Alistipes. The sequence continues at coordinate 13,444 of NZ_CABMQJ010000041.1, read as the reverse complement.
GCTGATTCACAAGTACTTCCACGATGACGTACAGAAGAAAGCCATGCGCAACATGATCCTCGACGAGGGCATGCGCCTCGACGGCCGCAAGACCGACGAAATCCGCCCGATCTGGTGCGAAGTGGGCTACCTGCCCGCCGCCCACGGCTCGGCAATCTTCACCCGCGGCGAAACGCAGTCGCTGACGACCGTTACGCTCGGTACGAAACTCGACGAAAAGCAGAAGGACGAAGTGCTGGTACAGGGTACCGAGCAGTTCGTGCTCCACTATAACTTCCCGCCCTTCTCGACGGGCGAGGCAAAGGCCGCACGCGGCTTGAGCCGCCGCGAAATCGGCCACGGCCACCTGGCATGGCGCGCCCTGAAACCGATGATTCCGCTGGGCGAGGAGAACCCCTACGCCGTGCGCGTCGTGTCGGACATCCTCGAGTCGAACGGCTCGTCGTCGATGGCCACCGTCTGCGCCGGCACGCTGGCCCTGATGGATGCGGGCGTGAAGCTCAAGAAACCCGTTTCGGGTATCGCCATGGGACTGATTTCCGACTCGGCGACCGGCAAATGGGCCGTGCTGTCGGACATCCTCGGCGATGAGGACCACCTCGGCGACATGGACTTCAAGGTAACGGGTACCCGTGACGGCATCACCGCCACGCAAATGGACATCAAGGTCGACGGCCTTTCGTACGAAGTGCTGGCCGCGGCGCTCGAGCAGGCCCGCAAGGGACGCATGCACATCCTCGGCAAGATCACCGAGTGCATCGCCGAGCCGCGTGCGGACTACCGTCCGTTCGTGCCGCGCATCGTCCAGATCACCATTCCGCAGGATATGATCGGCCCGGTTATCGGCCCCGGCGGCAAGGTTATCCAGGACATCCAGAAGACCACCGGCACGACCATCACGATTACCGAGGTCGACAACAAGGGTATCGTGGACATCTTCGGCCTGGACAAGGATTCGCTGGACGGCGCCCTGAACCGCATCAAGGCAATCGTGGCGATTCCCGAGGTCGGCGAAACCTACCACGGCAAAATCCGCTCGATCGTCACGTTCGGCGCATTCGTAGAAATCATGCCCGGCAAGGACGCGCTGCTCCACATTTCGGAAATCGACTACAAGCGTTTCGAAACTATGGAGGAAACCGGCCTCAAGGAGGGCGACGAAATCGATGTGAAGCTGATTGGCGTAGATCCCAAGACCAACAAGCTCAAGTTGTCGCGCAAAGTGCTGCTGCCCAAGCCCGAAGGCTATGTGGAGCGCGAGCGCCGGCCGCGCGGGGAGCGTCCCGAAAGGGGTGAGCGCCGCGAGCGTCCCGAGCGCAAAGAGGAGTAAAACGACTGTTAATGTGGGTTTTTCGGGCGGAAAAAACAACGAAATTACACCTGAAATATTGCACAATTAGCAAGAGTTTCCTATATTTGCGTTGTTCGGCCGTATAAATTCCGGAAACAGAGGGCGGTACAGCACCGCACGACGGAAAGCCGGAGCAGAACAGAAAAAGGCAAACATTTAAAAATAAACACATTAAATTTATCCGATTATGAAAAATCTAATGAAATTGAGCGTTGTACTCGTAGCTGCCGCACTGGCATTTTCGAGCTGTAATTGCTTCAAGAAGATGGCCAAGAACCGGGATGACGTCAACCTGACGGTAACTCCCGAAATCCTGACGCTGAACAACGGCATCGTCGCTGCCGACATCAACGTTACGTTCCCGGTCAAGTATTTCAACGCAAAAGCCGTTATCAAGGTAACCCCCGTGATCGTATTCGAGGGCGGCGAGGTCGCTGGCGCAGCCAAGTACCTCCAGGGTTCGAAAGTCGACGAGAACTACACGGTTGTCGACAAGAAGAACGGCGGTAACTATACGCAGCACGTAGAGTTCCCGTACGATCCCCGTATGGACAAGTGCGCCCTGCAGCTCCGCGCCGAGATCAAGTGCCCGGGCGGCAAGTGCAAGGAGTTCACGCTCGTGAACCTGAACACCGGTGCCATCCCGACCAAAGAGCAGGCTGCCGTGCTGGCCGGCAACGACGCCGCTGCCAAGGCCGCTATCGCCAAGGAGTTCGGCCTGACTGTAGCTTACGGTCTGAACACGCTGCAGAAAGACCTCAAGTATTCCGACCTGATGGCTCCGATGGCCAACAACTACAAGAAAGTTACCACCGTTGTCGACAAGACCGACCTGCTCTACGCGATCAACTCGTCGGTAGTCACCAAGAAGAACGAGAAGAAAGCCGACCTCGATGCATTCAAGGCCGACGTAGACGCCAAACTGCAGAACGACCGCGCCACGCAGAACATCGCCGTGAAAGGTTATGCTTCGCCCGACGGCCCCGTGAAGTTCAACGACAAACTGTCGAAGGCACGTAGCGAGTCCGGTAAGAAAGTCGTTGCCAAACTGCTGAAAGACTCGGGTCTGGATATCGACGCTGCCGCTTACGGTGAGGACTGGGACGGTTTCAAGGAACTGGTCGAGAAGTCGAACATCAAGGACAAGAACCTCATTCTCCAGGTATTGAGCCTCTACAACTCGCCTGCAGAGCGCGAGAGCGAAATCAAGAACATGTCGTCGGTATTCAACGAACTGAAAGAGGAGGTTCTTCCCGAACTGCGCCGCTCGCAGATCGTCAACAGCACCGACATCCAGGGCAAGACCGACGCCGAGATTATGGCTGCTTTCCGCAACGGCCAGGAGCTGACCGTCGAGGAGTACCTCTATGCTGCCGAAACGCTGGCTAACGGCGCCGAGGAGCAGGTTGCTATCCTGACCGCCGCTTCGAAGAAATACAACGACGCCCGCGTTATCAACAACCTCGGTATCGCACAGGCCAAGGCCGGCGACAAGGCCGCTGCCCTGAAGTCGTTCGAGAAAGCCGCCAAGATGGATTCGTCGAGCGAAATCACCAAGAACCTCATCCTGGGCAACCTGGCCAACGGCAACACCGCCGAAGCCAAGAAGTACGCCAAAGCTGCCGATGCACAGTCCAAAGCTGCCATCGCCGCTGCAGAGGGTGACTACAAGGCTGCTGCCAAGAACCTCGACGGTTACAACGAGGCTGTGGCACAGGTGATGAACAACGACCTGTCGGCTGCCAAGAAGGCTATCGCAAAGGACAACTCGGCTGACGCCGACTACCTGCGCGCCGTAATCGCAGTTAAAGAGGGCGACCTCAAGACTGCAGAGGCACAGTTGAAGAGCGCCGTTTCGAAGAACCCGAAACTGGCCCAGAAGGCTGCCAACGACATCAACCTGAAGGCGCTGAACAAATAATCGCCGTCAGTAAAGGAAAAAGAGCCTGGACTTGCAGTTCAGGCTCTTTTTTTGCAGCATGACGGGAAAATAATTCTGCGCCGCAAATGTGCGTATGAATAATTTTTCCTAATTTTGTAGAAAACAGCGATATATTATGGAGTACGCCAACCATCTGAATGAATACGCTCCCGCATGGAGCGCAGCGCAGGTCGACGCAGAAGTCGCCCGCATCCGCGAAGCCGCGAAACGGAACCACAATACCGACGTATATAAATTGTGCTACTCGGCGATCGACCTCACGACCCTGTCGTGCAACGATTCGGTGACTTCGGTCACGGAGTTCGCGCGCAAGGCCGCCGAATTTTACCAGAAATACCCGCATATTCCTAACGTCGCTTCGATTTGCATCTATCCGTCGTTCGTCGAAACGGTGGGGCTGGCCGTCGACGGCACGCCGATGCGCATCACCAGCGTCGGCGGCGGATTCCCCGCGGCGCAGACGTTCCTCGAAGTGAAAGTCCTCGAAGTGGCGATGGCTGTCGAGAACGGCGCCGACGAAATCGACATCGTGCTCAACGTGGGCCGCATGCTCACGGGCGAATACGACGAAGCCGCGAACGAAGTGGAGGTGATGCGCGCGGAGATGGGCGACGATATCGTGCTGAAAGTCATCATCGAGTCGGGTGCACTGAAAACCCCCGAGCTGATTCGCAAGGCATCGCTGCTGTCGATGTTCGCGGGGGCCGATTTCGTAAAGACCTCGACGGGCAAAATCGACGTTGCCGCGACGCCCGAAGCCGCCGTGGTCATGTGCCTGGCCATCCGCGATTATTACGAAAAAACGGGCCGCAAGGTGGGCTTCAAAGCCGCGGGCGGAGTCCGTACGGCCGAGGACGCCGCGCTCTATTATACCATCGTCGAGGAGATTCTCGGCAAGGAGTGGCTCACTACGGACATGTTCCGCATCGGCGCTTCGTCGGCTGCGAACAACCTCCTTTCGGCCATCGAGGGCAAAGAGGTCAAATACTTCTGACGCCGCATTATCCGGCAGCTATCTTTCAGCACCCGGTAACCGGCGGTTACCGGGTGTTTTTATCGGCGTATTGCAATCCGGCCCAAAATAAAAAAGCCCGACCGCAGATGCAGCCGGATTTTCAATGCAAACGGAGGAAGTACGGGGCTGCCGGGCGGCCGGGGTATGTGCAGAACTCGCGTAGCGCCACGGATACGGCTACATATTATAAATGCAGGATGTCCGCAAATACTGCATGGCCCGGCAAAGTAAACCTGTCCGGCGAAAATAAACGGCGGCTCCTTGCGGAGCCGCCGTCTGCCTGTCCCCTCGGGGACGGATGCTGGCCGTCAAAGCGAATCGATCGTTTCGACGGTTATCGAATCGGTCACTTCGATTTGGCCGGGAGCGGGCGTCGCAGGCTGTTCCGGTGCGATGGGCGCCGGGAAAGTCTGGTCCATAATCTCATCGCGCAACACCATCGACTGGAAGTTGTCGCGCCGGATGGCCGAGATGACGATAATGACGATTACCGCTACGGCTATGATAATACCGATAAGTTTTTTAATCATTTTCCTGCGTATCGTTTAATATCCCGATAGCGTGTAACACCACGTTGTCAACGGGATAGATGTTGGCGTAAAAACCGTTGTCCTCCAGCGCCGTATTCCGGCCGATGTAGGCCCGGAGCTGGGCTTCGATCAGCTTGCGCGAGCGGGCGATGTCGCGGTAGTCCGGGGCAACACCCTTGCGGGCGGCGTAACGGATGAAGTCCTCCACGAGCCCCTTGTCGCTGTCCAGCAGGGCCTGCAGTTCGGGAATCGTCTTGACGGCGTTCAGCGCTTCGCGGTGACGGTCGGCATACTCGATCGTATAGCGGTAGAGGATGTTGCGTCCCGCCACCTCGACGAAATATTTCGTCACGTCGGTCGTGTCGGCCGGTATGAAGACGTCGGGCATGATACCGCCGCCGCCGTAAACCACCTTGCCGCCGGGGGTCACCCGTTTGAGCGAATCGGCGAAATGGATGCTGTCGGCCGAGAAGAACTCGTTGTTCTTGTAGCGATTCCAGATATCCTCCTCATAGCTCTCGTCGTCGCCGATCGTATAGGGCTTCTGAATCGAACGGCCCGTCGGCGTGTAATAGCGTGCCGTCGTGAGCCGCAGGGCCGATCCGTCGCTGTAAGGTATCTGGCGCTGCACGAGTCCCTTGCCGAATGAACGACGACCAATAATCGTACCACGATCGTTGTCCTGCAAGGCGCCGGCGAGAATCTCGCTCGACGATGCGCTGCCCTCGTCGATCAGCACCACGACATCCATGTCCTGCGCCGCACCGGTTCCGTCGGCATATTCGCGCACCTGCTCGTGGCGGCGGTCCTCGGTGTAGACGATCAGCTGGTCTTTGTGCAGGAATTCGTTGGCGACCATAATCGCCTGGTCGAGGTAACCGCCCGAATTGCCGCGCAGGTCGAAGATGATTTTGGTCACGCCCTCGGCGCGCAGCGAAGCCAGCGCCTGCTGCATCTCGTCGAATGTCGTCCGGGCGAACTGCCCCAGTTTGATGTATCCGATGCCGTCGGCGATACGGAACGCCGACTCGATGCTCTTAATCGGAATCTTGTCGCGCACGACGTCGACGCCGACCAGGTCGTCGATGCCCTGCCGTCCCAGCCCGAGATGCACCGTCGTGCCGCGCGGGCCGCGCAGCTTCTTCACCACGTCACGCTGCGGAAGCTTCTGTCCCGCGACCAGCGTGTCGTTGATTTCGATGATGCGGTCGCCCGCCTTGATGCCGGCTTTGTCGCTCGGGCCCTGCGGGATGACGTTCAGCACGATTACCGTGTCGGTCGCCATGTTGAACACCACGCCGATGCCGTCGAACTCACCCTCCAGGGGCTCGTTCAGCTCCTGCATCTCCGAGGCCGGGATGTAGACCGAATGGGGGTCGAGCTCCTTGACCAGCAGCGGAATGACATGCTCGGCCAGCGAATCCATCGCCACGGAGTCGACATACTGGTTCTCGATCAGCGAGAGCGTGTAGGTCAGCTTGTTGGTGGGCAGCGCCATCTGGCGGAGCATGCCCTTGAGTTGCGTGGCGGTGCTGTTGCGGCCCATGTACTGCCCCAGCAGCAGGCCCAATACCACACCCGCTGCCAACAGCAGCGGGAAGAGGACGGTGTATTTCGAGTTCTTGTACATTGCGTGTCATGCGCCGGCTGCGGCCGGCTTACTTTTGCGGTTTTTCCTTGTTCTTGAACGTATACGTCAGGCCGACGCTCAACAGCGTACGGGTCTGCACGTCGAGGTTCTGCGCCCGGTTGTAATAGAGCTGGAAACTCAACGACGTGGAGAGGTATTTTGTTGCCTTGATGTCGAGCGTATTTTCCCAGCGCACGATGGGGTGGATCGGCAGGCGGGGTTTGGTTTTGATATCGCTGCCATTCTCTACCCATGCGTCGTACGCATGCCGGAATTCGGTGTAGTCGCTGATTTTGTTCTTCTGGCCGATGTCGCTTATCCAGCCGTAGAAAGAGTAGAGCGTGGTGCGGTAGCGCAGGAAACCCGTTTTGCCGAACGTGCGGTCGAAGTCGATCTGGAGCGACGAACCGCCTTCGTATTTCGATGTCTTATCGGGATCCTCGATACCGTAGTTGAATCCGTTCTCCTTGCGGATACGGTCGCTTTCGGCAAAAGTGGCGTTCAGGGCGACCGGCGAAAGGTTGATGACAATCGGGAATTTGGCCTTGGGGCTCTTGTAGGTAAGACCGAGCGAAATATCCAGGTAGGCCGGGGTCATGAACTTGCTTTTGAGGTGCTCCTCTTTCTGCTCGGTACGCGACTTGTAGCCGTTGACGAACTGGCTGCGGAAGTTCAGAATCGAACCGTACGACCAGGTGTCGGAAATCTTGAACGACGGGGCCACCGAAACGACGAATTCGTCCTGGTTCTTGAACCATACGCCTTCGCTTCGGGTATATTCGTTCTCATTTTCATCCTTGAGTTTGGTTTCGACCTTCATCCGGTTGTAGCCCAGTTTGGCGCTGAATTTGGTCTCGAGCGTGAAAAGGTTTTTCGTAAAGAGGTGGCGCAGGCCGAAGACCGCCGTCAGCGCGATGGAGTTGTCACCGCCCGACACCGAAATCCACGGGTCGTTGTACGAGGTGAGGGCGCCCTGTATGCCGCCGCTGAATTCGAGGTAGTTGCGTTGTTTGCGGATTTCGGCGCGCTCGGCCTTGTAACGGGCCAGGCTGAAATAATCGACATCTACGGCTGTGGATTTCAACTTGTCCTTGAAAGTCACGTTATCCTGCCCGGCGTCGACTTCGTCGATTGAAATCTGGGCGGCTGCGAACGGACCGGCCAGCAGGGCCGGAATAAGCGCGAGGATCAGGTAAAAATGTTTCATAGTGAAGCGATTATATTTGGAAATTCAATATGCAAATTTATGAAATTATTTACAAAATCCTTAACTTTGTCTGAAGTTAATATAAAGACATTCGCATGAAATATATCGGAGCACACGTAAGCGCCGCGGGAGGCGCGGAAAACGCCCCCGCCAATGCGCACGCGATAGGGGCCACGGCGTTCGCCCTTTTCACGAAAAACCAGCGCCAGTGGGTCGCCGCACCCCTTACCGCCGCCCAAATCGATGCATTCCGCAAAGCATGCGAGCAGTACGGTTACGCGCCGGCGCAGATTCTGCCCCACGATTCGTACCTCATAAACCTCGGGCATCCCGAGCGCGAGGGGCTCGAAAAGTCGCGGGCGGCTTTCCTCGACGAGATGCAGCGCTGCGAGGCGCTGGGCCTCGACCGCCTGAACTTCCACCCCGGCAGCCACCTCCAGAAAATAGCTCCCGAGCGGTCGCTGGACCTGATTGCCGAGTCGATCAACCGGGTGCTCGACAAGACCCGCGGGGTCACGGCCGTCATCGAGAACACGGCAGGGCAGGGTTCCAACCTGGGTTTTGCATTCGAACACCTCGCCTACCTGATCGACCGGGTCGAGGACAAGTCGCGCGTGGGCGTCTGCATCGACACCTGCCACGCCTTTGCGGCGGGGTACGACCTGCGCACGGCCGAGGCGTGCGAGCGGACGTTCGCCGAACTGGAGCGCATCGTAGGATTCGAATACCTGAAAGGCATGCACCTGAACGACGCCCTGAAGATACTGGGCAGCCGTGTCGACCGCCACACGCCGCTGGGCGAGGGGATGATCGGCATGGAGTGTTTCCGCTACATCATGCAGGATGCGCGTTTCGACGGCATTCCGCTGATTCTCGAAACCCCCGACGAGGCGCGCTGGAGCGAGGAAATCGCCCTGCTCAAAGCCTTTGCGGAAGAGCGGTGAATCACCGCGCGGGAAAAACCGCATTCCGGCCATTTGCCGCCCCGGAAAAATCCCGGACAACACTCTACAGACAATAGTGCGTATGAAAAAACAGCTGATTCTCGTTTCAACCGCCGTCGCCCTGGCGCTGCAGGCCTGCGTGAAATATGAGAAACCGGCCGAGCCGACTTTCCAGACGGTGGGCCTTACCGACGCAATCGAAATAGCGGGTATCGCGGGCGACCATCCGGCAATCTCACAGGTGGCTTTTGTCGCCAGGTACCATATGCCGCCCGGTGTCAAGGGCCGTACGGCGGCCGAACTTGCACAGGAGCATGCGCGCGTTATGCTGCGCGCGTCTTTCAGCGATGGCGGCACCCGGCTGCTCCTGCCCGAGAATCCCCCGCAGGCACTGATGAGCAGTATCGCCGGCGACATTCCGGAAGGATTCGAAATCAGCGACCCGGCTGCGAATACCGTGTCTTTCACGGAAATCGCCTGCGATATGGACGGCGACCGGGTTTCGGCCCATCTCTATCTGGGCCGCACCGTCGGAGCAACGACATACCGGCTGCAATACGTATACTGCGACCGGCCCGTGACGGTAACCGGCTCGGGGGTGGATTGGTGGGAGCAGTCCACGACCTATGACCTGAAACTGGAAAAGGGGTGGAACAGGATTGTCGAAAGAAGCGACTGGAGCGCGGATTCGAAAATCCAGACCGTTACCAACCGAATGCCCGACGGCATGGAATGGAGGTACGGCATGTGGCTCGGCGAGCGCTGAAAAGTCGTTAGGACGGCGCTGGGAAGGCACCGAAAAAGACACCGAAAACAGAAAGGCTCCGGAGCGGCGGTTCGTTCCGGAGCCTTCGTATTCTGCACCTGCGGTTTTCATTGCTGCGTCCCGGATCTGTTCTCCTCCACGGCCCGCTGTATGCCTTCCGCGCCCGGGAATGCTTTCCGGGATTGCCCCTGTGCCCGGGCCCTTATCCCAACCGGTCAAGGCACCCGCGGACGATTGCGGCGCTTTCGCGCACCTCCTCCACGGAGATGGTCAGCGGCGGCGAGATGCGGAACGCCGTGTCGCAGAAAAGGAACCAGTCGCTTAAAATCCCGGCTTCCCTGAACAGCTCCATCATGCGGTAGAGCTTCCCGGGATCGCCCAGCTCCACGGCCAGCAGCAGGCCGCTGCGGCGGATTTCGCGCACGGCGGGATGGTCGCCGAGCAGCCGTTCGTAAAGCGCTCCCTTCGCTTCGACTTCGCCGACAACCCCGTTGTCGACGAGGTAGTTCAGCGCAGCCAGCCCCGCCGCACAGCAGACCGGATGGCCGCCGAACGTGGTGATATGCCCCAGCACGGGATTCTCCTGCAGGGTCTGCATAATCTCCGGCCTCGAGATGAACGCCCCCAGCGGCATGCCGCCCCCGAAAGCCTTGGCCAGGCACACGATGTCGGGCGTAACGCCGTATTTGAGCATGGCGAACAACGCGCCCGTGCGTCCCATGCCGGTCTGTATTTCGTCGAAGACCAGCAGGGCGCCGACTTCGTCGCAGCGCCTGCGCAGCGCCTCCAGGTACCCCGGCAGCGGCGGCCGGACGCCGGCCTCGCCCTGCACGGGTTCGGCCAGCACACACGCCGTGCGGCGCGTGATGCGCTCCAAGGCCCCGAAATCGTTGAATTCGATTGCCTGCACGTCGGGCAGCAGGGGCCGAAAAGCCCCTTTCCACTCCTCGCCCTCGGGCGCTCCCATCATGCTCATCGAGCCGTGGGTCGAGCCGTGGTAGGCGCGGCGCATGGAAATCAGTTCCGTGCGCCCGGTATGCCGTTTGGCGAGTTTGAGCGCCCCCTCGACCGCTTCGGCGCCCGAGTTGACGAAGTATACGCTTTCCAGCCCTCCCGGCAGCAGCGAGGCGATTTTCGAAGCGTATTCCACCTGCGGGGTTTCGATTAATTCGCCGTAGACCATCACGTGCATGTAACGTGCGGCCTGCTCCTGCACGGCCCGCACCACGGTGGGATTGCAGTGGCCGACGTTGCTCACCGAAACACCCGCCACCAGGTCGTAATAGCGTTTCCCTTCGGGCGTATAGAAGAACGAACCCTCGGCGCGCGCCACTTCGACCAGCATCGGTGACGGCGAGGTCTGGCCCACGTGGGCCAGGAACTGTTTTCTCAAAATGGTATTCATTCGCAATCTTCGAATTTTCGTGCGAGTATGCCTGCAGCGTCCTTGACGCTGGCCTGCATCCACCGGAAGAGCACTTCGGCCTGCCCCGCCCGGTCCATCCGCCAGTCGCCGACCGTAAACCGCACGCGCTCCGAAAGCATGTAAATCAGGATGGCCGCCGATGCCGAAACGTTCAGGCTCTCGACCATGCCGCACATCGGGATACGCAGGAATTCGTCGGCCCCGGCGATTACCTCGTCCGAAATCCCCGCATGCTCCGTTCCGAAAACCAGCGCGAACGGGCCGCGTGCGACATCGAACGTTTCGGGCGTCACGTCCTCGCGGTGGGGCGTGGTCGCGACGATGCGGTAACCGGCACCGCGCAGGGCGGCGATGGCCTCGGCCGTCGATGCATGGCGCCGGATGTCGACCCACTGGTCGGTGCCGCGCACGATGTCGGGATTGGGCTCGAACCTGCAGAGCGTTTCCACGGTGTGCATCTCCTGCACGCCGAACGCCTCGCAGTGGCGAATCAGCGCGGCGGCGTTCTGCCCGTGAAACATGTTCTCGGCCAGGACGGTCATGTAGCGCGTACGCATGGCCACCGTATTGCGGAGTACGTCATGGCGTTCCGGGGTCATGAATTCCGCAAGGCAGGCAATGCGTTCGGCATACCATGCGGTGTCCCTATTTCCGGTATTTGTCATCTTCGTCGAGGATTTTCAGGTAGCTTTCGTAGCGGGCCCACGCGATTTCGCCGGCTTTGACGGCCTCCGCCACGGCGCATCCCGGTTCATGGGTGTGCGTGCAGTTGTAGAAGCGGCAGTCGGGGGCTACGCGCATCATCTCGGGGAAATAGTGCCAGAGCTCTGCGTCGTCGATGTCGATCAGGCCGAAGCCCTTGATACCCGGGGTGTCGATCACCTCCCCGCCCCCGGCCAGCGGGTACATCGTGGAGAAGGTCGTGGTATGGCGCCCTTTGTGGTGGCTTTCGGAAATTTCGCCCGTGCGGATGTCCAGCGACGGGTCGATGGCGCGTATGAGCGTCGACTTGCCGACGCCCGAGTTGCCCGACAGCAGGGTTCTGCGGTCGGCAAGCAGCTCCTTGACGGCTTCGATGCCGATGCCTTCGGGTGCCGAAACTTCGAGAACGCGGTAACCGGCCCCCTCGTATACGGCACGGAAGTCCGCCACGGCTCCGGGGTCTTGCAGGTCGATTTTCGAAAGGACAATCGTCACGGGAACCTTGTAGGCTTCGCAGGTCACCAGGAAACGGTCTACGAACTCCGTGGCCGTTTCGGGCGCACGCAGGGTCACCATCAGCAGCGCCTGGTCGATATTGGCCGCGATGATATGCGACTCTTTCGAGAGGTTCGAGGCACGGCGGATGACGTAGTTGCGGCGGGGACAGATGTCGCAGATGACGTAATCGCCGCCCTCGTCCGCCTCGCAAACCACTTCGTCGCCCACGACGACCGGGTTGGTCGAGCGCGTGCCCCGCAGGCGCAGGCGCCCCCGGATGCGGCAGCGAACCGTTTCGCCGCCGTGCATCACGTCGTACCAGCTTCCCGTGGCACGCATCACCACTCCCGAGAATCGTTTTTCCATCGGTTTACTCCTCTTCTTGCCGCGGCACCTGGTCGCCGACCCATTCCAGAAATGGGAAAACGGCCTCCGACAGGCGCATGACGGGTTTATAGCACCTCGACTTTTCGATTGTCCGCGGCCCCACGAGGGTGTAGTCCTCGTTCAGCGCGTCGAACGCCGAAAAGAGGACGCTCAACACCAGCAGGTACTTCAAAACCGATACCGCAATGCCCAGCACAATGTCGGGAATCCCGAATCCGGCGAAGTGGAACAGCTTGCGCACCAGCCGCGCGGCGATGGCCACGAGCAGCACCACGAGCAGCAGCACCACGACGAATCCCCCGGCGGAGGATACCGTCTGGTCGAGTTTCAGCCACGCGCCGACTTCGGCGCCGTACCGCGACGCAATCCAGATGCCGGCGACAATGCCCGCCAGGGAACATACCTGTACGACAAAGCCCTGCCGCCAGCCGTTCCATACGGCCAGCACCAGCACAATGCAGACGATCAAATCGATTGTGTTCACTAAAAACCGTTTCTTGTTTTGGTTCGTAAATATACGACAAATTACCGAAACGGCCTAAAAAAAGAACTCAATGGACAATAGGACAGGGGACTATAAATATAGGTATACCCCTGTCAGCGAATAACATCCCGCAGGCTCACGTTCAATGCGTTACATATGATACACATGGTCTTGACCGTAAGGTTGGTGCGCCCCGCCTCGATACGGCTCAAATTGGATCTTTCCATGTCGCAACGGTATGCAAGTTCCTGTACCGTCAGACTCTTCTCCCTCCTCAACTCCCTGATCCTTGAAGAGATATAGGTAATCTCCTCCTCATAAACAACTGCCATTTCAAAAATTTGGATAAAAATTTTGTTGTGCAAATTTTTATATATATATTTGCACCATGCGTATCATATATGATACCAACAACCCATGCGTCAAGGCCTGAAAAAAATTGCGTTACAATGAAATAAACCAATGCGTCACTCTATTGAAAATTAATGCGTCAACACAAAAAACAATTCCATTTCAATTCTTCATCATTATGAAAAAAAACTTATTCAGAAAATTTCTTGCA
>NZ_CABMQJ010000040.1 GCF_902388705.1 uncultured Alistipes sp. | reverse complement strand
CGCATCCGCGGAACCGATGCGTGCGAGCGAATTGCCGCAGGCGGCAAGCAACGCCCCGGCGAGCTGTTCGTCTTCGGTCAGCAGCGCCAGCAGTTCCCGGTCGTCCAGGGCTTCGACGCCCCGCGCCGCCATCTTATCGGCAATCGTTTTCATGCGGAAAGGATTATCGGATTCATGTCGGGCCAAGCGCTCCGACCGCAGTCCGGCCCGCAGCACCGGCGGCAGGCCCATTCGGGAAAGTTATCGGGTCCGTATCGGGCTCAACCGCCTCGGCGGCAAGCCTTTCAGCGCCGTAACGGCAGCAGCCTTATTCGGAAAAGTTATCGAAGCCGACAGCCAGCCGCCGGCCGCCCCGCACGCACTCGCACAGCAACAAGCTGATTTAAACAATAGTACGCACCACACAGGCTGCCACTCGCACGTAGTCCGGCCAGGCGGCGGATAACCCGGAGTTATTTCGCCAGTTTATCGAACTTGTCCAGCAGCGAAGCGCACTGTTCGTCGCTCATATACTCCGCCACGGAGAATGCGGCGCTCTGCTCGGCCTCCTTCTTCGAGTCGCCGGAGCCGTGTCCCACCTCGATGCCGTCGACCAGCACCGTGGAGTAAAAAACCGGATGATTCGCAGCGTACTCCTTGTCGTTGCCCGTGCGGAAAACAATCTTGTGCCGGTTCTTCTGGCACCATTCGATCAGGCGGCTCTTGAAATCGGTTTCCGACTCGGTCAGCTCGTCGAGGTTCAGGAGCCGGAAATAGATGCGGTTGATGAGCAGCCGGTTGACGAAATCATAGCCCTGGTCGAGGTAAACCGCCCCCATCATCGCCTCGAAAGCGTCGCCGTAAATGTGCTTCTGCGTGACACTCGTGCTGCCGTTGGCGATGACCTGGCTGTCCAGCCCGATCTTCACGGCAAGCTCGTTGAGCGACTGGCGCGATACGATTTTCGACCGCAGCTGCGTGAGGAAGCCCTCGTCGCGGTCGGGATATTCGATGAAAAGGTAGTCGGAGGTGACCGCCTCGATTACGGCGTCCCCGAGGAACTCGAGCCGCTCGTTGTTGACGGCCTGCCCGTCCTCCAGAACCAAAGAAGCTGACTTGTGAATCAAAGCCAGCTTGTAAAGTTCGATGTTGTGCGGGATAAACCCGAACATGTCATCGACGATCCTGTAATACGCCTTGTCCCGCCCGAAGTTCCTTTTGAAAGGGCGTAATATGAAATCCAACACGGCCCGGACGGTTAAGGAATCAGATTTTACGGAAAATGACCGTGGAGTTGTGTCCGCCGAAACCGAACGTATTGCTCAACGCGCATTTCACTTCGCGCTTCTGCGCCTTGTTCAGCGTCAGGTTCAGGTTCGGGTCGATCTCCGGGTCGAGGTTCTCGCAGTTGATGGTCGGGGGAACCACGCCGTGCGTGATGGCGAAGATGCAGGCCAGGGCCTCGGCAGCTCCGGCGGCACCCAGCAGGTGTCCCGTCATCGACTTGGTGGAAGAGATATTGATGTTATAGACGTGGTCACCCAATACACCGGCGACAGCTTTCAGTTCGGGGATGTCGCCCGCGGGGGTCGAAGTGCCGTGAACGTTCACGTAATCAATATCTTCTGGTTTGATGCCGGCATCCTTGATGGCGTCGCGCATCGACTTCATGGCACCCTTTCCCTCGGGATGGGGCGCGGTGAAGTGGTAAGCGTCGGCCGAACAGCCTCCGCCGACGACCTCGCAGTAAATTTTCGCACCGCGCGCCTTGGCGTGCTCGTACTCCTCGAAAACCAGGGCGCCCGCACCCTCGCCGATCACGAAGCCGTCACGATCCTTGTCGAAAGGACGCGAAGCGTGCGTGGGATCGTCGTTGCGCGTGGAAAGCGCCTGCATGGAGTTGAAACCGCCGACACTCGGCTCGTTGACCGCGGCTTCCGATCCGCCCGTCACCATCACGTCGGCCTTGCCGTAACGGATAGCGTTCATGGCGTCCATCATGCCGTGGTTCGAAGAGGCGCAGGCCGACACGGTGCAGTAGTTCGGGCCCATGAAGCCGTACTTCATGGAGATGAAACCCGCTGCGATGTCGGAAATCATGCGCGGAATAAAGAACGGGCTAAACCGCGGGGTTCCATCCCCTGCGGCCCAGCCCAGACACTCATCGAAGAAAGACTTGATTCCTCCGATGCCCGAACTCCATATTACGCCTACCTGTTCCTTGTCCACGGTTTCCAGATCGAGTCCGGAATCCTCCACGGCCTGCGTGGCCGCGATCAGGGCATATTGGGTAAAGAGGTCGTACTTGCGTACCTCCTTGCGGTCGAAATACAGCGTCGAGTCGTAATTCTTTACTTCACAAGCGAACTTCGTCTTAAACTTTTCTGCATCGAAATGAGTAATCGGTGCGGCACCGCTGACTCCCTTTTCCAAATTCGAAAAATACTCCTCAATATTATTACCGAGCGGGTTTATCGTACCGATGCCCGTAACAACTACTCTTCTTTCTATCATAAATTTAAGGCTTTAAAGAGGCTGTGAAAACTCTTTAAGTGAAAATTATTTCTTGTGCTCTTCGATGTACTTGATAGCATCACCTACGGTAGCGATCTTTTCAGCGTCCTCGTCCGGAATCTGAATATCGAAAGCCTTCTCGAACTCCATGATGAGCTCTACAGTGTCGAGCGAGTCTGCACCCAGGTGGTTGGTGAAGCTTGCTTCGGGCACTACCTCCGACTCTTTGACTCCCAGTTTGTCGACGATAATCTCGACAACTTTTGATTGAACTTCTGACATAATTTTAAATTTTTAGTTAAACAATTATTTGGAAATAGTTCTTTGGTATTTCCGAGGTAATTTTGCGCAAAAGTAACACTTTTTTTATTACTTTTGACAAAACGAACCTTTTTTTTATTCACAACTTTTTCGACATTTAGCACATTTTTTTAATTAATCGATTCAAAACCATATCCTTATGAAACTGCTTCTGATCTCGAATTCGACCAATGCCGGGGAGGAATATCTCCGCTATCCGATGCCTGAAATCGGGCGTTTCCTGCAGGGCGTGCGCGAAATCGTATTCGTTCCCTATGCCGCCGTAACTTTTTCCTACGCCGAGTATGAAAAGAAAGTCCAGGCGCGTTTTTCGGAGCTGGGCATCCGCGTCCGTTCGGTACACCGGGCCAAGGATCCCGCACGCATGGTGCGCGAGGCGGAAGCCGTCTGCGTCGGCGGGGGCAACACGTTCGCACTGGCCAAAAAGATGCAGGAACAGGGACTTATGACCGCCATCCTGCGCAAAATCAAGTCCGGGACACCCTACGTCGGGTGGTCGGCGGGCAGCAACGTGGCCTGCCCGACCATCTGCACCACAAACGACATGCCCATCGTCGAGCCGCAGTCGTTCAAA
Organism: uncultured Alistipes sp.; assembly: GCF_902388705.1. Lineage (GTDB taxonomy): Bacteria > Bacteroidota > Bacteroidia > Bacteroidales > Rikenellaceae > Alistipes. Next base: position 17,828 of record NZ_CABMQJ010000040.1, on the reverse strand, counting down.
GCCATCGGGGCGGTGAAGTTCCAGATCAACCCCCACTACCTCGACGCCAATCCCGAAGGGCACGCCGGGGAAACGCGCGAGCAGCGCATACTCGAATACATCGAGGCCAATCCGCGCCGCTGGGTGGCCGGGCTGCGCGAGGGGTGCATGCTCCGCTGCGAGGACGGGAAGCTGGAGCTGATTGGCAGCCGCCCGATGCGCATGTTCCGCAAAGGAACGGAAACGTTTGAAGTCGAACCGGGCGGCGACCTGTCGTTCCTGGCCTGATACCCGGCCCGGAGAGCGATTCCGGGCCGAAAATAACATATTATATATAGGTATGAAAATTCTGATTGCGGGTCTGGGCCTCATAGGAGGCTCTTTTGCCCTCGCATTGCGCGACCGCGGCATTGCGGATGAAATACTCGGCGTCGAAAATTCGGAGCAGAACGCCGCCGAAGCCCTGCGGCTCGGGCTGGCCGACCGTATCGTCACCCTCGATGAGGGAATTGCATCGGCCGACCTGATTGTACTGGCCACGCCCGTCGACACCATTCCCCTGATGGCCGTCAAAGTCCTCAACCGGGTGACCGACAGGCAGGTGGTGATGGACATGGGCTCCATCAAAGCCGAGTTGTGCGAGGTTATCTCGATGCACGCGCGCCGCGGGCGTTTCGTGGCCGTACACCCGATGTGGGGCACCGAGTACAGCGGCCCGAGGGCTGCGCAGCACGGCGCTTTCACGGGCCGCAACGTCGTGCTGTGCGAAACCGGGCGCAGCGACGCCGACGCGCTGTCGACGGTGGAACGCATATTCCGCACGCTGGAGGCGCCGGTGGTCTACATGGAGGCCGAGGAGCACGACCTGCACGCGGCTTACGTGTCGCACATCTCCCACGTCACCTCGTTCGCGCTGGCGCTCACCGTCCTCGAAAAAGAGCGCGAGGAGCGGCACATCTTCGACCTGGCGGGCGGCGGTTTCGAAAGCACCGTGCGTCTGGCGAAGAGTTCGGCGGCGACCTGGGTGCCGATTCTGCTGCGCAACAAATACAACGTGCTCGACGTGCTGCGCGAGCATATCCACCAGCTGCAAATCATGCGCCGGATGCTCGAGCGCGACGACACCGAAGGGCTGAAAGCCGCTTTCGACCGGGCCAACTCAATCCAGCGTATCATCCACTGAAGCGCATGAGCACGGCAGCCGAAACGGGACGCGCGGGCGAGCGCGCCGCGACGGAATACCTCCGCCGCGCGGGGTACGAGATATGCGCCCTCAACTGGCGCTGGGGCCGCTACGAACTGGACATCGTAGCCCGCAAAGCGGGCGTCGTACACTTCGTGGAGGTCAAGACCCGCCGGGCGGGCTCCCTCACCCCGCCCGAAGCGGCCGTCACGCCCCAGAAGTTCCGGGCCCTGACACAGGCGGCCCTGCGCTACCTGGCCGTCACGGGCGAGCAGGCCGAGCCGCAATTCGACCTGGCGGCCGTGGACGTAATGCCGGACGGAAGCACGGAGGTGCGCCTCGTAGGGCAGGCAATGGAATATAACTGGTGATTTTGCTTTTCCGACAAAATATGCTACCTTTGTCGGACTAAAATTCGAACGCTCTGTTACAGAGCCGGGAAGAAAGCCGGGTCGCACATCCGGCAACAGTTAACAAAAGTATCTCAACACCGCAAACCGTAAACAACGATGTGGTTATATAATTTCGGTCTGACGCTCTACGTATGGGTCATCCGGCTCGTTGCACCGAGGCATCCGAAGGCACGGCTGTGGCTCGACGGCCGCAAGGATCTCCTCAAACGCATGGCCGAAGCCATCGACCCCGCCGCCCGCATCGTATGGGTGCACGTGGCGTCGCTCGGCGAATTCGAGCAGGGGCGTCCCATCATCGAGCGAATCCGCAAAACACACCCCGAATACAAAATCCTGCTCACGTTCTTCTCGCCGTCGGGTTACGAAATCCGCAAGAACTATCCGGGCGCGGATTACATCTTCTACCTGCCGATCGACACGCCCCGCAACGCCCGCCGGTTCCTCGACGCCGCACATCCCGAAATCGCAATCTTCGTAAAATACGAGTTCTGGCTCAACCTGCTGCGCGAACTGCGCCGCCGCAAGGTGCGCAGCTACATCGTTTCAGCCATCTTCCGCCGCAACTCGATTTTCTTCCGCCCCTACGGAGGCATGTGGCGGCAGGCGCTGGAGTCGTTCGACGTGATGTTCGTGCAGAACGACGAATCGAAGAAACTGCTGGCCGGCCTGGGCTTCGACAACGTAATCGTCGCGGGCGACACCCGTTTCGACCGCGTGGCGGAGATTGCCAAAGCCGCCAAGCATATCGACGTCATCGAGCGTTTCAAAGGCGACAGGCGCATCTTCGTGGCCGGCTCGACCTGGGGCCCCGACGAGGAGCTGCTGATTCGCCTGATGAACGACAACCCCGAGGTAAAGTTCATCGTCGCCCCGCATGAAATGGACGAGGGGCGCATCGAACGCCTCATGGCCGAAACCAAAGGCGGCGCGTTGCGCTACACCCGCTGTACGCCGCACACGGCATACGGTTCGAAACAGCTGCTGATTCTCGACACGATGGGAATTCTCTCATCGGTCTACGGCTATGCCGCGTGGAGCTACATCGGCGGAGGATTCGGCGTGGGCATCCACAACACGCTGGAGGCCGCGACGTTCGGGCTTCCGGTGGCGTTCGGCCCCAACTACCGGAAATTCAAGGAGGCCCGCGACCTCGTAACGCTCGGCGCAGCACGGTCGGTCAAGGATTACGACGAACTGCGCGCGTGGTTCGTCCCCTTGCGCGACAACGAAGAGTTCCTGCAGAAAACCAGCCGCATCGCCAAGGATTACACGACCCGCCACCAGGGAGCCACGGGTATCATCGTCAAGACGATTTTCCATTAAACCGCCGCACAGGCATAACCAAGCCGGATAAATACCTCTCGCAGCGAGCGCAACAGGGCTCGCGCGAAACAGCACCTGCAATGCGGGGCGGCAATGTCCCGGCCGGACGAAAAGGCGCAGCCCGACGGGCATCTCCCGCGGGTCCGCAGTCCCGGAAAAACCCACAGCCAGGAACCGGCAACATAAAAAACGGAGCGCAGGGCCAGAAGGCCCTGCGCTCCGTTTTAACAGCGCCCGCTACTCGTAGCGTTTCTTGCAGTAATCGCGCAGCGTCTCCCACTCGTAATAGGGGCCACCCGCAATCGGCAGGTTGGCGTCGCGCTCGTTATGCAGCACGCGCACCCGCACGTCACCCGTTTTGGGATTGCGGAAAAAGATGAACTGCACGTTGGTCGCCATCGGCGAAACGCGGTGTATCTGCCAGGTTTCGGCCGCCTCCCCGGGCGTCGACACACGGCCCGAAGCGCCTTCGACGCCCAGCAGCGCCACCAGCGGAATGACGTTCACATCGTGGCCGAAGCGCAGCGACGCCGAGAGATTCTCCTCGCCGCCAATCACCGCCTCGGCTGTTTCTATGATATTGCGCAGCAGGGGTTTGGCATCGGCGATAATCGGATCGCCGAAACGCTTCGAAGGGCCGAACATCACGTAGCGGCGGAAATTCTCGGCTTCCCACGCGGCATAAATCTCCTCGTCGGTGAAGAAATCGTAGAGCGAAATACCCAGGTAATCGACGTCCTGCATGATAGCCGCCTGCGCCAATAGCCGGTTCATCAGCCTGGCGGGGTCTTTCACCTCGCGCTGCACGAACGCGGGATCGGAAAAGAGCGACTCCATCAGCCGTTCGGGGTGCGTAAGCACGGCCTGCAGGCTGTCGGCCACGGCACCCGAGGCTTCGCGCTGGGAGTTTATCCCCTTGCCGTTGCTCATATAGGGAATGTAACGCTGGCTCGACTCGCGGGTCATCCGAATCGCCGGGTTCAGCTCCTTGAGGCGCTCGTTGAAAGCCGCCATGCTCAAAATACAGCGCGGCACGAGCGTCGAACGGCTCTGGACGAGGCATTCGCGGCCGCCCTTGGTCGAGAAAACTTCGGGATAGGCCCGGAACATCCGCTCGGCAATGCCCCGGTGCTCCGCAACGCCGCGGGGCGAAAGGTCGCCGTAACGGTCTTTGGCATCGGCGGCGATAACCTCGACCTTGTCCAGCAAATCACGGCCTTCGGGCGTCAGCGCATCGGCCGCGGCGGCCTTGCGCAGGATTTTCAGCGGAGTTTCGTAAACACTCTCCGACGTGTGCCAGCGGCTGCCGTGGCGGCCGTAATGGCTGATATAAAAAGGGACATACCCTTTGGGGACGGGCACGGATTCGCCCGGCAGGTACTCGTACGAGTGGTAGATTCCGCCCGCACGTTCGGGCATGGCCGCAATCTGCTCGCGGGCGGTCTGGGCCGCAGCGCCCCACAGGCCCAGCAGCAGGAACGCCGCGCAAAGCCTCAAATTCAATGTCAGTCTATTCATAATCAGCATTTATGTGTCATAATTCCAAGAACGAGCCTGTCGGTTTCGTTCATGCCGTCGCGGCCGATGGTCGTCAGGTTGCGGATGCATTTGTCCACATCCTCCTCGATAATTCCCTCGACGGGCGTTACGCAGTGGCCGTCCATGGCCATCATGGCCGAAAGCACGGCGGTCGAAACACCGCTCGTCAGCTTCATGGCGCAACTGGGCTTGGCCCCGTCGCAAATCATGCCCGTGAGGTTGGCGATCATGTTCTTCACCGCCGCGGCGACCTGCTCGTAGCCGCCGCCCATCAGGTAGGTGATGCCGCAGCTCGAACCTGTGGCAGCCACCACGCAGCCGCACAGGGCCGACAGGCGGCCCAGGCTCTGCTTGATGTAAATGACCGTAAGGTGGCTCAACACCAGCGCACGGACGGTCTGCTCCTCGTCGGCCGCAGTCTGCTCGGCATAGACCACGACGGGCAGCGTGGCCGCGATGCCCTGATTGCCGCTGCCCGAATTGCTCATCACGGGAATCATCGCCCCGGCCATGCGGGCGTCGCACGCTGCGGAGGTATAGGAGAGAATGCGGGAAAAGATGCTGTCGCCCATGATTTTGCGCTCCCGCTCGCAGCGGAGCGTGCGGCCTACGCAATGGCCGAATTCGCCGGCGAAGGCCCGCTCGGCAGCGGCCTTGTTCAGACGGCGGGTTTCGAGGATGAAACGCAGCTCGCCGAGGGGCGCCGTCATGGCGAAGTCCCAGACCCGGCGCAGCGTGAGGGGCACTTCGCCCCCCTGCTCGTCGGCAGCCGGGGCGGTGCGTTTGTCGAGCGTCACCTCGCCGTCGCGCTCGAGGTAGACGAACGCCGTATGCCCGCCCGCGATAACCGCCACGGCACGATGCCCGGCGGCTTCGGCTTCGACCTCGATATAGAGTTTTTCCCCGATTCCCTCTTTCAGGGAGATGCAGATACGCTTTTCGTCGATATAGCGGCGGCCCTCCGCCACGGCGTCGGGCGTCACGTCGCGCAGCACCTCCAACTGGTACTCCGGGCGTCCGACCAGCGCCCCGAGCGCCACGGCAATCGGCAGGCCGATCATCCCCGTACCCGGAATGCCCACGCCCATGGCGTTCTTGAGGATATTGGCGCTCAAGCGCACGGCGATTTTTTCGGGCCGCACACCGAGCAGCTCGGCGGCTCGCGCCGTGCACAGGGCGACGGCAATCGGCTCGGTACACCCGATGGCGGGCACGACTTCGCGGTTGATAAGGGCTATGATTCGGTTTCGTTCGTTTTGTGACAGCATGGACGCTCGTTTTTTACATGTGATACAAAGATAACTATTTTTCGTTATTTTTGCATCCGATAACAAAGACACCGCCATGGAAAATCCGAAAAAGCGCAACTGGAAAGTTCTCACCAGCGAATACCTCGCCCGTAAACCTTGGTTCACCGTACGCCACGAGAGCATCGAACTGCCCGACGGGCGCCGAATCCCCGACTATTATGTTTTCGAATACCCCGACTGGGTGAACGTCATCGCCATTACGAAAGAGGGGAAATTCGTCTTTATCGACCAGTACCGCCACGGGCTGGGCGAAACGGATTACGAAATTCCGGCGGGGGTCGCCGAGCCGGACGACGCCTCGATGCTGGCCGCGGCACAGCGCGAACTGGCCGAAGAAACGGGATACGGCGGCGGGGAGTGGCGCGAACTGATGGTCACGGCGCCGAACCCCTCGACACATAACAACTTGACCTACTGTTACCTGGCCACCGGCGTGGAGCGACTCGGCGAACAGCACCTCGACGCCACGGAGGACATCCGCGTGCATCTCTTCTCGGCAGCCGAAGTGCGCGAACTGCTCGAAAGCGGCCGCATCCGGCAGGCGCTGATGGCGGCGCCCTTGTGGCGTTACGCCGCAGAATACGGATTGTAACCGGTCACGGCGGCCCGCTTCCGACGGGTATTTTGAAAAACGGAGCTGCGGGAAGGCGGCTGCCGGACAAAAAAGGAGCGGCTTTCGCTGCTCCTTTTCTGTTTCGGCAGAGAGTCACTTGCCGACCGTCTGCGCCAGGGCGAAGAAGTAGCGCCCGGGATCGAGGCCGAGGGCCTCGAGCAGCTCCGCCCCGGGGCCGCTGCCGCGCGTAATCGACTTCAGGCCGTGGCCCGCGGTGTAGATGTTGACGTTCTGGGCATAGCCGGCGGCATCCTGTCCGCACAGGTAGCGGACATGTTCCGCGGGAATGTTTTTCCCCTCGTAAACCGACCTGTCGGCGACATAGACCAAATTGAGCGGCGCCGTATAGACGAACGGCTGCGCGCCGGCCAGGTTCCGCCGGTCACCCTCCAGCACGCGGACGAGTTTCTGCGCCCCGGCGTCGTAGCTGTAAACGCCTTCCGGGAAGAACGCGTAGACGCGGACGGGATAGAGCGCCAGCGCCGAGGGCGCCGTCAGGCGGCCCTCCTGCGGACGGTTGATGCCCGCCGCGGCCCACATCACCCCCGAGAGCTCTTCGAGCGTGAGGGCTTCAGACGCGTATTCACGCGACGAGCGGCGGTTCCAGAGCGCCTCGTCGACGCTCACACCGCCCGTCGGGGCCGGTTTCACGAGGGCGATTTCCGCCCCGTGCTTCACTTCGGTTCTCGTTTCGGGGGCTTTCGCCTCCTCTTTGGCCGCCTTCGTGCCGCCGCATCCGGCGAGCAGCAGGGCCGCACATGTTAAAATCTTCACAGTCATTCTCCTTGAATTTTACAGTATCTCACGCAAATATAAAAAATATCGCCGGGAAAACAGTATCTTTATACCGCAAAAAATCCGCCGGAAACGATGAAAACGACCAGTATCCATACCCTCTTTTTCTCCCCCACGGGGACTTCGAAAAAAACAGCCGCGGCAGTAGCCCGGGGCATGTCCCGCAACAACGGCGCGGCAAAAGACGCCACTCCGGCCGTGGACGGCACCTTGAACAGGCGCACGGGCGATGAAAACACGGCGCACACGGCTGCCGCAAACAACGCGGCCGAAGCTGCTTCCCTCCCGGAAGCAGGAAAGGAGGCGAAAACAGGAACGGAAGCAGAAACGGGAACACTCCCCGTAACGGCCGTCGATCTCACCCACACGGCCGGGAAGACCCTCACGCTGCCCGCCGACACCGCAGCCATCTTCGCCGTGCCCGTCTACGGGGGCCATGCCGCCCCGGCCGCGCTGGAGCGCCTGCAAGGCATACGCGGCACGGGAACCCCGGCCGTCGTACTCGCGGTCTACGGCAACCGGGCGTTCGGCACGGCGGCGGCCGAACTGGCGGCATTCGTCGCACAGCGGGGTTTCGTCCCCGTAGCGGCGGCGGCATTCGTGGGCGAACATTCGTACAGCACGCCAGATACCCCCATTGCACCGGGACGTCCCGATGCAGGGGATATCGCCGCAGCCGAGGCTTTCGGGGCGCAGGTGCGCGAAAAACTGGCACAGGACACCCTCGTGCCGGTCGATGCGGCCAAGCTCCGCGCTCCCCGCACCCCGCTGCTGTCGCAGCTGCGGTTCATCCGTTTCGTGCTGGGCTACCGCAAACGGCAGAAACGCACCCCCGTCGCACTGCTGCCCAAGGGGGATGCCGGGCGCTGCACACAGTGCGGACGCTGTGTGGCGATCTGCCCCACGCAGGCCATCACGCGCGGCGACGAACTGCACACCGACCCGGCGCACTGCATCCGCTGCTGCGCCTGCGTGAAAGGCTGTACGTTCGGCGCACGCACGTTCGAAACCCCTTTCGCCGCCGTACTCGCCCGCAACTTCGCACGGCGCAAACCGCCCGTAACCCTTTTATAGCACCTTATCATGATAATTGAACACCTGACAACCCCCACTCCCGCTGAACTGGACGCACTGACGGCCCTCTGGGAGGCATCCGTACGGGCGACGCACGATTTCCTGGCACCGGAAGACATCCCGTTCTTCCGCAGGACGGTACGCCAGGATGCGCTGCCGGCAGTAAACCTGTATGTCATACGGGAAAACGACAACGCAACCGGGCAATCCGGCGGATTCGCCGCCTTTGCCGGCGTGGCCGGCGACATGCTCGAAATGCTCTTCGTCGCCCCGGCAATGCGGGGCAAAGGGCTGGGGCGGCGACTCGTGGAGCACACGGTGAGAAACTGCGGTGTACGGCGGGTCGATGTCAACGAGCAGAACCCGCAGGCGGCGGGTTTCTACGAAAGGCTGGGATTCCGCACCTCGGGACGCGATGCGACCGACCCGTCGGGCAAGCCCTACCCCATCCTGCACATGGAGCTCGGGCACGCCCCGCACACGGGGTTGGTGCCAATCCCCGACCTGCAAATCGACCGCATCGACATCGACTTCCAGCAGGAAGCATCCGACGCGGAAAAGAACGCATAGCAAAGCCGGATTCCGTGCACGGAATCCGGCTTTCGCATCATCGGGCCGGACGGATTTCCGGCACAGCGGGGCTGCGGCGGCGCTACTCCATATACCCGGTAACGGTAACCGGGCCGTCGCCCACTTCGGCCGTGACCTCGGCCGCCTCTCCCCGGGCATTCGCATAACGGAACGTATAGGTTTTGCCTTTCTCCAGCAGGAAGCGCAGGGCGTCGTTCATATCCTGCCGCGGCCCGGCCGTACGGCCGCCGCCCATCTGCTCCGCGCCGCAGAAGACGTCGACGTTGGCCGCCACGCGGGCATCCGACCGCCCCGCGCGGGCCGGTTTGTCATACATCATGAAAGTCACGGCGGTATGTGTCCCCTGCGCCGCGAGGTTATCCGCATAGGCGGCATACAGGTCGCGGTAGCGCTGCGTAACGTCCACGCCGTGCACATCGTGCGAATCCTCGTTCCACACCATCGGGAAACGTTCGCCCGTGGGCCGGAACGACACGGCGAAAATTCCGTGTGCGGGGTCGTCCGCCGGCGCTTTCCCGGCGTCGGCCAAAAACCATGCATAATCCAGCCCCGAGGGATAGTACTCCGTGAAGTACCAGCGGCCGTCGATCCACACCTCGACCCAGCTGTGGTTGCCCCGGTCATCGTGCCAGGCAGGCGTCCCGGCGAACCGGGCGGGAATGCCCGCGGCGCGCAGGGCGTCGACCAGCAGGACGGAAAGCCCGGTGCAGGAGGCCATATGCTGCCGCATGGATTCGGCGGGGCTCTGGTTGGTCTTCTCGCGGGCGGTGTTATACTCCACCTGCACGTCGGCGCAGATGTTGCGGTTCACCGAGTCGATTGCGGCGCACATGTCGCGGCATCCGGCCGCACGGCGGGCGAAGCGGGCGTAAAAATCCGCCCGCCAACTGTCGCGCACCTCGTCCACGGCGGCATAAGGCAGCACCTCGTTCAGGAATACGGAATCGGGCAGCGCCCGCGTCCACGGGTACGTGCGGCGGGCGCGGCAGGCGTACTCCACGTTCTCGCGCAGCAGGCCGAGGCGCATCGTATCGCGGTCGCCGCGCGGCATATATGCGAGCAGGAAAGCCATTTCGCGGCGCTCGTCGCGCGGAGTGTCGCGCAGCAGCTGCCGCAGGCTGTCGGCACGCGGAGAGTCGGCCAGCGCGGCATCGAGCAGGGGTTCGTATTCGGCGGGAACGCCGCAGCCGTAGCGGCCGCAGGAGCAGAGGCAGAGCCCCAGCAAAAGGAGCAGGATGCGTTTCATCGGTTGAGTTCGGTCAGTATTTGTCGGATTGTCTTCTCGTCGGCACAAAGCAGGTCGTATTCGGAAATCCCCGGACAGCCGCCCATCGAAACCCGCGGATTGCGGTATGTCATACCGCCGGGGCGCATTTCGCGGGCGCTGAAATGCACGGCGTCGACGCCCGCGGCGGCCAGCAGCCGCACGTTCGAGGGATTCACGCCGCTGCCGGCCATGATTTCGATGCGTCCCGCCGCCTGCTCCACGAGCCGGCGAAGCGTACCGACACCCTCCGCAGCGGTGTTGCAGCCGCCCGAAGTGAGGATGCGGGTGCACCCGGCGGCAATCACCGCTTCGAGCGCCCCATACGAATCGCGCGCCATGTCGAACGCCCGGTGGAAGGTGGTCTGCATGGGCCCGGCTTCGGCCACAAGGGCCGCCGTACGTTCCCGGTCGACGCATCCGTCGGCCGTGAGCAGGCCGAATACCACGCCGTCGGCGCCGCATGCGCGGGCGAAGCGTATCTCTTCGCACATCTGGCGGAATTCGCTGTCGGAGCAGAGGAAATCCCCGCCCCGGGGACGCACCATCACGCAGAGCTGCAACCCCGGAATGCGGCGCGCCATGCGGATGGCTGCCGCCGAAGGGGTCGTGCCGCCCTCCCAGGGCGAAGCACACAATTCGACGCGCGTGACACCGGCCCTGCGGGCGGTTTCACATGCTTCGAGGCTGTAGGCGCAAAGTTCGGTGGTCATAGGGCAAAGGTATAAAATCCGCACCGGAAAAGCAAAAGGCCAGCCCGGGGAAAACACCCTGCACGCGAAACGGACACGAAAAAAAGGAGCACCCTTGCGGATGCTCCCCACCTCCCACTGCGGGCCCTATTTCACTTCGATCTGGCGTGTGGCCGGGGCCATCTCCTCGATTTTCTTCTTGGGGATGTCGATGGTCATCACCCCGTTTTCGACCTTGGCCGAGATTTTCTCCCGCTCGATGTTGTCGGGCAGCAGCAGGCTCTGCTGGAACTGCGTGTAGGAGAATTCGCGGCGCAGGTAGGTACCCTTGTGCTTCTTATCCTCCTCTTTCTGCTCGGACTTCTTCTCCACGGAGATAATCAGTTCGTTGTCCTCGTTGATGTGCACCTTGAAATCCTCGCGGGTCATGCCCGGGGCTGCGACCTCGACCCTGTACTCGTGTTCGTCGTCGATGATGTTGACGGCGGGAGCCGTGGTGTTGTGGCGCTCGGCCAGCCAGTTGTTACCCAGTAATTCGTTGAAAATGCTCGGCAACCAGTTTTGGTTCGTTCTTGCAGGTGTCATAATCTTGTCCTCCTTGTTTTATTTTGGTTTAACATTCGTTCGTTTCAGCCGCCCTTACGGTGCGGTTTCATTCGTTAACGGTCAAATCCTGTGCCAGCGGCATAAAAATGCAAAAATGTCACAAACTGTCACAAAACCTGCAATTCCGACATGACAAACCGGCACTCATACCACCGGAAGGCCGTTTCGCATCTGCAGAAAAAAACGTACCTTTGCAGCATGGAATTCACACAACTGTTACGCCAACGCTACGGGCTCCCGGAGCAGGAGATCGCGCAACTGATGGAGCATGCCGCGATAACGAAACACGCCCGCAAGGAGGTAATCATCGAGCAGGGACAGCGCGACCCCGACCTGTGCTTCGTCGCACAGGGCTCGGTGCGCACGTACGTCATGCGCGAGGACAAGTGCGTCATCTTCTCGTTCTCGTTCGAGGGCGACCCAGCGACTTCGACGCTCGGCACGCAGCCCGGCGGCCTGTCGCGCCAGATTATCGAAACCATGGAGCCGACGACACTCGTGCGCATTCCCCGCACCCGCATGGAGGAGCTTTTCGCCGCCAACGCCGGACTGGCGAACTGGGGCAGGCTGATGGCCGAGGAGCAGCTGCGCCGCCACGAAGACTATTTCGCCGACTACGCATGGCGCGACAAGGGCGAGCAATACAAACGCATGCTGCGCGAATACCCCCAGCTCATGCAGCGCGTCGCGCTGAAAGACCTCGCCGCTTACCTTTTCCTCACGCCCCAAAGTTTGAGCCGCATCCGCGCCGAGGTCAAATAAAAAGGGCTTCGACCCGCCCTGACGCGCTTCTCTCCTGCAAAGCGGGGAAGGTCAAACGCGTGACCGCAAGGCGGAAATTACCATAAGATAAGTTTTTTTGCCGCCGGATGCCTTACTTTTGCACCACTTTGTAAAAGTACAGGATTATGCAACGCGACAGTATCGATTACAGGAGCACGGCGGTCGGCAAACTCTTCCGCCGCTTTCTTTTCCCCACGGTCATGGGGATGGTTTTTTCGGCAGTGTTCGTCATCACCGACGGCATTTTCGTGGGCCGGGGCATCGGCAGCGACGCGCTGGCGGCGGTCAACATCGTCGCACCGCTCTTCACGCTGGGCACGGGCCTCGGCCTGATGTTCGGCATGGGCGGCTCGGTCGTGGCGTCGGTGAACCTGGCCCAAGGCAAGCGCCGCGTGGCGGAAATCAACATCACGCAGTCGCTCGTCATACCGGCGCTGCTGATAACGGTGTTGAGCGCCCTGCTCATCCTCGGCTGGCGGCCGATGCTGGCGCTGCTGGGCACGCCCGACGAGTTGATGGTTCCGGCACGCGAATACCTCGTCTGGTTCACGCTGTTCCTGGCGCCGCTCGCCGTATTCAACATCCTGATGTTCATCGTGCGGCTCGACGGCTCGCCCCGCTTCGCCATGGCGTGCAATATCGGCGCGGCGCTGCTGAACATCCTGCTCGACTACCTCTTCATCTTCGAATTCGGCTGGGGGCTCGCGGGCGCCGCCGTCGCCACGGGCATCGGCTACATCCTCGGCTCGGGCGTAATGCTGTGGTACATGTTCCGACGCAGCCGGACGCTGCACTTCGTGAGACTCAAGACGAGCCGCAAAAGCCTGCACCTCGCGGCCCGCAACCTCGGCTATATGACCTACATCGGGTTCCCGGCGCTGTTGAGCGAGCTGGCGATTTCGTGCCTGATGGTGGTCGGCAACTACACGTTCATCCGCTACATCGGCAAGGACGGCGTGGCGGCGTACAGCATCGCCTGCTACATCTTCCCGATCATCTTCATGGTCTACAACGGCATCATCCAGTCGGCCCAGCCGATTATCAGTTACAGCCACGGGGCCGGGGAGGCGCAGCGCGGCAGGGATGCGCTCCGCATGGCGCTCGGCACGGCGTTCCTCTGCGGCATCGCGGTATTCGGGTTCACGTGGCTCTGCAGCCCGTGGATCGTGGGGTTGTTTCTCACGCCCGACGCCCCGGCCTATGCAATCGCCGTGCGCGGGCTTCCGTGGTTCGCCGCAGGCTATCCGTTTTTCGGCATCAACGTCGTCACGATCGGCTATTACCAGAGCATCGAGCGGGGGCGGCTGGCGACGTGGCTCACCGTGCTGCGCGGCATCGTGCTGATGACGCTCTGCTTCCTTGTCCTGCCCCGCCTGGCCGGCGAGGCAGGCATCTGGCTCTCGGTGCCTGCGGCGGAGCTGCTCGAAACACTGCTGCTGCTCGCCATGCTGGGCGCCGGACACAGGGCCCGCCGATAGAAACGGGGGAGCCTCTTTTGACGAAACTCCCCCGTTCCCGTGCATACCGGCTGACGTCACTTCCCGGGCGGCAGCATTTTGTCGATAAACAACACCCCGTCCAGGTGGTCGATTTCGTGCTGGAAAATCACGGCCGTGAACCCCGCGACCGTATCCGCATGCGTACGCATGTCCCGCTCGTCAAGGTAGCTTACAACGATGCTGTCCGCACGCCGCACCGTCCCCGCGACACCGGGTACGGAGAGGCATCCCTCCCCACCGTCCGACACGGTCCCGGAACGCCAGACGATGCGGGGATTGACATAGAATTCGAACGGCTTCCCCGGCTTGTCGAAGCGCTGCACGGCAATCAGCCGGCGCGAAACGCCCACCTGCGGGGCCGCAATCCCCACCCCGGCGTCGGTCGTATCCCGCACCGTGGCCAGCATCCCCTCTTTCAGCAGCCGGAAGCAGTCCGAAGCCAGTTCCCCGCGGCCCAGTGCCGCAGCCTCGCGGCGCAGGAACAGGGAATCGCTGCGGCCGGCTGTCGTGCACAGCCGCATAATCGCACCGCCCTGCGAGGCGATCACCCTGCATTCGTCCTCCGTAAAGCCCGTCGGGGCTGCGCAGGCGGACAACAAACAAACGCATAATACGACGCATATTTTCATAGTCCGATTCGGTTTAAAACTGCGGCAAAGGTATCGAAATTCCGGCAAATCTCCTATATTTGCCCCCATGAACGAAGATTTGGAATTCCGGCCCGCCCGGCCCGCCGATACGGCGCGCATCCTGGAAATCATCCGGCAGGCGCAGGCCCAGATGCGGGCGCTGGGAAGCCGGCAATGGCAGGACGGCTATCCCGCCCGGGAAAACATAGACTGCGACATCGCCCGCGGCTGGGGATACGTCTTCAGCAAACCGGCGGCGGAAACGTGCGGCACGGCCGATACAAAGGCAGCGACAGTCGGAAACAGCGGGACGGTCATCGCTTACGGCGCGATACTATTCGACGGGGAACCGGCCTACGAAGCAATCGAGGGGGCATGGCTGACCGGGGGCGATTACGTCGTCCTGCACCGCCTCGCGGTGGCCGACGGCGAGAAAGGCCGCGGCGTGGCCGCGGAATTCATGCGGCGCGTCGAAGCCGCCGCCCGCGAACGGGGCGCCGGAAGCTTCCGCGTGGACACCAATTTCGACAACCGTTACATGCTGCGGCTGCTCGGGCGGCTCGGGTTCGCCTACTGCGGAAAAATACACTACGAAAGCGGCGAGCGGCTGGCCTTCGAAAAACCGTTCGGCCTATAAAACGGAAGGATCGGCCTCACGGTCGATCCTCCCTGCAGGATGAGTGCGTCACTATATCCTGGAACAACTCCCGGGGCGGAACGTTATAATAATCGCAGAGAATGGCCAGCGTCGAAAGCGAAATATCATGCCGTCCGGTTTCTATCCGTCCAATATTCAGCCGGGTATGGTCGCTCACGGTTTCCTGGGTCAGGTTGCGCGCCTGCCGATACTCTTTCAGCCTGCCCACGACCTGTCCGACAAAAAAGTCATTCCGCCGCTGCCTTTTCATAGTGCAAATTACCGCATTTACGCACCAACGTGCAACGACAAATAAGTAGTTAACAGAAAGATACTACTTCATTCGACAGGCAATCGACCCGAATACACCATAACCGCACCGTTCCGGAACATCCCGAAAAACAGCAACACCCCCTCCCCGCCTATAATACATCCGGAAAACAAACCGTACAGCGGCAAAAAAAGCCGCACAATCCCTGGAAACGACGCCTCCCAAACTCCAGTCTATACAAATATACACAATCGGCGGCCATTTGATTCCGTCACAGGGAGGTATATCCGGCGGAAGGCGGTACGAAAAAAACGGGCCGCGAATATCGCAGCCCGTCAACCGGCAGCCCAGCCGCACCGCGGCATTCCGTCACTCCTCTTCCTGATAATAGACCTTGTAGAACTTGCCTTTCTCGTCCTCGCCCTGCTCCAGCAGGCTGCGGTTGCCGTGGACGTAGATATGGAAATTGCGGTCGAGCTTGATGACGCTCTTGTAGGAACGCGCCTGCTTTTTCACGGCCGAATCGGAAATGGCGAATTCGTCCTCGATGCGGATGTCGCGCTCCTGTTCGTACTCCTGCTTGTAGCGGGTGAAGCTCTCCACGACCTCCGGCTGGCGGATTACCTTCTCCGAGAAATCGTCCAGCGAGAAACTGTCCTGCTCGCGGAAATACTTCATCGTTTCGTTGAGCATCTCGGCCTGGTCGGCTTTCGAAACCTCGAATTCCGAGGGGAGGTGCCTGGTCACGTACTTCTTGCACATCGCCAGCACATTGTGCGTGTTGTGGTAGGTGTCCTGCCGCGGACGCACGCGCAGGAAATCGTCAATCCAGTAACGGGCCTCGGTACGGTTGGTGTTGTCCACCACGCAGGCGGCGAACCCCAGCTCGCGCTCGGTGTTGAAAACCACACAGCCCTTGTCCGGCCTGTTGACGCTGATACCCTGGTGCGAAGCGATATGCAGTCCCTCGCCCTGCCGCTCGACATCGAGGAACGTGTCGCGCGTTTCCGATTTGAAAAGTCCCACGGCATCGACCGTTTCGCCCCCGAAGCGGCAGTCCGTAAAGTAGACGACATAAAATTCGCCGCTCTTGATTTGGGGATGCACGCCTGTTTCGTAGAGGTGTTTGGCAAGGCTCACGGAGTTGTCGTAAAACGCCTCCGGGTCGTCGAAGATTTTGCAGGCGAAATTATAGACCTCGTTGCAGGCGAGGTCGGTTTCGTGGAAGAGGTTGTAGTACTCCTCCGTCTTGAAGCCGCCCATGAAATAGGCAGTGAGCGTTTGCATCAGGCCCGTGTCGTCCGTCTGCTCCGAGAGCGCCGGGGAGATCAGGAGCGGTTCGTCCTTGGCCTTGTTGCCGACGATGTGCACCGCCAGCGCCCCGATCTGCGTATCTTCCGTATATAGCATCGTGTAGCTGATTTTATCGTAAAGGGAGTGCAAAGGTGGCGAAATTTTCACGACCTGTCAAGTAAAACGCCCGCTATTTCCTGCGGCAGGGGGATTGCAGTGCCGATTATTTGCCTATTTTTGCGAGAAACGAATACACGAAACCATGGAAAACAGAATCACATCCCTGCTGGGCATCCGCTACCCCATCGTCGCGGGCGGCATGATTTGGTGCAGCGGCTGGCGGCTGGCCGCCGCCGTAAGCCAGGCGGGCGGACTGGGGCTCATCGGCTCGGGCTCGATGACACCCGAGCTGCTGCGCGAACATATCCGCAAATGCCGTGCGGCGACCGGCAAGCCGTTCGGCGTGAACGTGCCCCTGATGTACCGGTATGCGGAGCAAATCATGGAGGTCGTCATCGAGGAGCGGGTTCCGGCGGTTTTCACCTCGGCGGGCAGTCCCAAAACATGGACTGCGCGGCTGCACGATGCGGGGTGTAAAGTCGTGCACGTCGTTTCGAGCACGAAATTCGCCCTGAAAAGCCAGGAGGCGGGGGCCGACGCCGTAGTCGCGGAGGGATTCGAGGCCGGCGGCCACAACGGACGCGAGGAGACGACGACGATGGTGCTGGTTCCGCAGGTGCGGCAGGCGGTATCCATCCCGCTGATTGCCGCAGGCGGCATCGCCACGGGGCGGGGCATGCTGGCGGCATTCGCCCTGGGAGCCGAGGGCATCCAGATGGGAACGCGTTTCGCGCTCGCACGGGAGAGCTCGGCCAGCGAAGCGTTCAAAGAGTTGTGCATCGGCCTGCAGGAGGGCGACACGATGCTGGCGCTGAAGAAAATCAGCCCGACGCGCCTCATCCGCAACGACTTCTACCGGGCGGTCGAAGAGGCCGAGAGCAGGGGCGCCACGGCCGACGAACTGAAAGAGCTGCTGGGACGCGGCCGTTCGAAACGGGGAATTTTCGAGGGCGACCTGTCGGACGGAGAGTTGGAAATCGGCCAAATCGCCTCGCTGATTCGCGACCTGCCGACAGCCGCCGCAATCATCGGCCAAATCGTCGGCGAATACGAAACGGAACGCCTGCGACTCCCGGCATTGTAGAAAATTTCCGGCTCGGGGTGCGGAGCAGGGACGGAAACGGCGGGAAAGACAGACAGGATGTTGCCCGTGGTTTCAACGTCGAGTGTGTACTCGCGGCAGAGGAAACGCACGAGCTCGTCGACACGCGCAC
>NZ_CABMQJ010000039.1 GCF_902388705.1 uncultured Alistipes sp. | reverse complement strand
GAGGCGCTGCGCAGGGCCGACCGCCTGCTGGTGACCTTCGGCACGGCCTGGGTCTACGAACACCGGGGCGAAGTGGTCGCCAACTGCCATCGGCAGCCTGCAGCGGAATTCGTCCGGCGCAGGCTCTCCGTGGGCGAAATCGTCTCGGCGTTCTCCGCGCTGCTCGCCGGGCCGCTCGCCGCGAAAGAGGTCGTCTTCACGGTCAGCCCCGTACGGCACACCGGCGACGGACTGGAGGGCAATGCCGTGAGCAAGGCCACGCTGCGCCTCGCTGTCGAAGAGCTGGCGGCAGCCTGTCCGAACGCCCACTATTTCCCCGCCTACGAGATACTCAACGACGACCTGCGCGACTACCGCTTTTACGCCGACGATTTGGTGCACCCCGCGCCGCAGGCCGTGGAATATGTCTGGGAAAAATTCACCGCTGCGGCCCTTTCGGACGAAGCCCGGCGCCTGCTGCCCGGCGTCCGGCATATCGTCGTGGCCGCAGCGCACCGTCCCCGCAATCCCCGCAGCGACGCCTACCGGGAGTTCTGCCGGCGCAGGCTGGAGGAAATCGCCGCGCTGCCGCTGATCGATTTTCAGGCCGAAGCGGAATATTTCCGCCGATGTATCGAAATAAATTCGTAAATTTGCGGTTTATCCTGTGTATACTATGAAATATCGAATCATTTTACTTGCCATAGCCGCCTGCGCGGCACTCGAAGCCTCGGCGGCACGTCCCCGGCTGGTAATCAACATCGTCGTCGGCTCGATGCGTGCCGAAGACCTCGGCCGTTACGCCGCCAACTACGGCGAGGGAGGCCTCCGGCGTCTGATGGACGGCGGCACGGTATTCGCCGACAGCCGCTACGACTACCAGCAGACCACCACGCCCGTATCGCTCGCGACACTCACCACGGGCGCCATGCCTTCGACCCACGGCGTAGTCGGCGCCCGCTGGCGCGACTACGTCGAAAACGACGCCGTGGAGCTGATTGCCGGACGCAACGGCCCAGGCCCCTACAACCTGATCGCCCCGACGCTGGCCGAAACGCTCCAGCAGCAAGAACCCGGCAGCAAGGCCGTCACCGTAGCGGGCGAAGCCATGTCGGCCGTGGTGATGGGCGGACACGGCGGCGAAGCTTTCTGGCTCGACTCGACCCGCTGCGGCTGGGAAACGTCGCCCTGCTACGCCGCCGAAGTTCCCGAATGGGTGGCGCGCAGCAACCGCGAGCGTTACAACCTCTCGTACATCGCCCCCGAGTGGCGCACGCTCTACGAAAAGGGGCGCTACATCAACACCCGCAACTGGGACATCATCCTCACGGGCAAGAACAAGAAAGAGAAAGACCAGTCGGGCGACGGCCGCCTGAAACACGCCGGCGACTTCGAGCGGATGCTCTATACCCCGGCCGGCAACACCGCTATCCTTGGCTTTGCCAAACAGGCCATCGCACAGTTCAAGCTCGGCACCGACGAAACGCCCGACCTGCTGAACATCTGCCTCGACCCTTCGCGCCGCATCAGCGAGGCCTACGGCCCCGAGTCAATCGAAGTCGAGGACATGTATTACCGGCTGGATCGCGACCTGGCCGACTTTTTGACATTCGTATTCGCACAGGTCAAAAACGGCGAAGTGCTCGTCGTCTTCACCTCCGACCACGGCACGAGCCCTTCTTACGATGCGGGGCACGAGCAGACCGACCGTTTCAATGCCCGGCAGTTCGAGGTAATCGTCAACGGTTTCCTGAACGTCCGCTACGGCATGGGCGACTGGGTGCTCGAATACGAGGACAAATGCGTCTACCTGAACCACAACCTGATTTACGAGCGGGGCCTCGATTTGGCCGAAATACAGAACGAGGTGGCCATCTTCGCCATGCAGTTCCGCGGCGTGTCGCATGCACTCTCGGCGACGGCCATGCGTACGAGTTACTTCGGCAGCGGCTACGCCCGCAAGATGCAGAACAGCTTCTACCCCCGGCGTTCGGGCGACGTCATCCTGAACCTGATGCCCGGCTGGATCGAAGAGAGCGACCGCTGCTGGTCGTCGTCGGGTTCGATGTACGGTTACGACACGCAGGTGCCGCTGGTATTCTACGGCTTCGGAGCCGGGCCCCAGCGCGTGAAACGCCGCGTGGACATGACCTCCGTGGCTCCGACCGTGGCCCGCGTGCTGGAGATCACCGAGCCCGCGGCGTCGGAGGGGGAAATACTTCCGGAAATCGTAGATTTATAAGGTTTTAAACATATACGGATATGGACAAGATACAGGAGGAGATCATCGAGGAGTTCTCGGTATTCGACGACTGGCTCGACAAATACGACTACCTCATCGGTTTGAGCGATTCGCTGCCGGCCATCCCCGCCGAACACCGCACGGAACAGTACCTGATCGAAGGCTGCCAGTCGCGCGTGTGGGTCGACGCCCGCATGGAAGAGGGCAAAGTATACTACGCCGCCGACAGCGACGCCATAATAACCAAAGGCATTATCGCGCTGCTCATTCGCGTGCTGAACGGACGCACGCCGCAGGAGATTCTCGACACCGACCTCTATTTCATCGACGCCATCGGCTTGAGCGCCAACCTCTCGCCCACGCGCTCGAACGGCCTGCTGTCGATGGTCAAGCAAATGCGGCTCTATGCGCTCGCATTCGCAAGCAAAGGCGAAAAACAAGAGAAATCATGACACCTGAAGAAATATTGAAGGTCGAGCAAGAGATCGTACTTACGCTCAAAAACATATACGACCCCGAAATCCCGGTCAACATCTACGACCTGGGGCTTATCTACGAAATCGATTACACGCCCGACGGCGTGGCGAACATCCGCATGACCCTCACGGCCCCGAACTGCCCGATGGCAGACATGCTCGTGGAGGACGTCAACCAGCAGGTCGCCAAGGTCAAGGGGGTGAAGTCGGTGAACGTCATCCTCACGTTCGATCCCGTCTGGGACAAGAGCATGATGTCGGAGGAGGCGTTACTGGAACTCAACCTGTTTTAGCATGACGGAGGAGCAGGAGCATCGGATGCTGAACCGGCTGCACGCCGGCGCCGGACTATATGCCTGCGGCGGTTACCTTGCGGGGCTTAACGCCCTGCAGTGCAGCGAACTGTGCACCGCCCTGCTCTTCGACCGGCTGGAGCGCAAAATGCGCATGGTGGAGGAACTGCACCGGGAGGCTTCCGAAAACTGGAACCAGACGTTCTACCTGCTCTACTTCCGCACGCTGGGCGATCGCCTCAACCGGGAGGCCTACCTCTCGCTGGCGCGGCGCGTTTCCTACAAGACCGTCCTGCGCGAACGGCTGGCGCCCCGGGCCGTCGAATCGCTCTTTTTCGGCGCTTCGGGCCTGCTGGCGCTCTATCCGCACGATGCCTACACGCTCGACCTGGCCCGCAACTTCGAGTACCTCGCAGCGAAATACGGCGTCGAGCCGATGGATGCCGGGGAGTGGACGCTCGGCGACATCCGCCCCGCCAACCACCCCGTTCTGCGGCTGGCGCAGGCCGCCGAATTTTTCACCCAGGACGAGTTCGTCATGGAGCGCGCCATGGCCTGCCGCTCGGAAGAGGATATCCGGAACCTCTTTTGTGCAGAAGCCTCGGGCTACTGGCGTACGCACCACATTCCGGGCATTGCGGGCGACGACCGCCCCAAACGGCTCGGGGCGTTCAAGGCCAACATCATCGGCATCAACCTCGTTTCGGTGCTGCAGTTCGCCTATGGCAGCTATACCGGCCGCGAAACCCTGCGCGACAGCGCCCTCACGCTGCTCGAACGCCTGCCGGCCGAGGACAACCGCTACATGCGCAGCTGGCAGGGCGCCGGTGTGAAAGTCCGCAATGCCTTCGAATCGCAGGCGCTGCTCCAGCTCGCAACGGAATACTGTCCGGCGAAACGCTGCGCCGAGTGCCCCGTCGGCCGGCGCATCCTGAAAACACTCCCGTAAGATTATGAAGAAAATCAGCATCATAATTCCGTTGTACAACCTCGAACACCTGATCGGGAAATGCATCGCATCCACGCTCGGGCAGGATTTGCCGCCCGAAGAATACGAGGTGCTCGTCATCGACGACGGCTCGACGGACGGCTCGCTCGCTGCGGCAGAGGCAGCGTCACAGGGATATGCCAACGTACGGGTATACACCAAGCCGAACGAGGGTTTGAGCCTCACCCGCAATTATGGCACCGACCGGGCCACGGGGCGCTACGTCATGTACCTCGACGCCGACGACTACCTCGAACCCAATGTGTTGGGACGGTTGGCAGCGATTATGGAGCGGGAGCGGCTCGATTTGCTGTGCTACGAGATTGTTGCAGTGGACGAGCAGGGTAAGGAGCGCCCCCTGTGGAGCGACGGCATCTCGGCAAAGAACGGCACGGAAATACAGACCGGGCACGATTTTCTCCGCCGCGACCGCTTCCTGCCGATGGTTCCCATCTATATGTACGACCGGGAACTGCTCAATACCCACAAGCTCCGTATGAAACCGATCGGGCATGAGGACGAAGAGTTCACGCCGCGCGCAATCTACTTCGCACGGCGTATACAGTACGTTCCCATACGCGTCTACAACTACCTGCAGCGGAATACCTCTTTCATGGGGAATTACAACCCTCAAGGTCGTTTAGCCCTTGTCCGGGCGATGAAAAGCCTGCACGATTTTGCTGCCCGCATCGAAGCGGAGGATTCGGAAGGTGCCGAACTGCTGCGCCTGCACATAGGAAAAACCATGCTCCGGAGCTGCAAGCAAACCGTAATTCGGCAACTCGGCGACACGGGAGAGATGCTCCGCCTCGCCCGGCAGCTGGGCATCATGCCGCTCAAATTCCGGACGGCCAATTTCCGGCACTTCATGATCAACCGCTGGCCCAGCCTTTTCATCCTTTACTACCGGCTGCACAAACGGCGATAACGCGATTCCGGGGCGGCACCCCACAACTGCGATACCACCCTGCTGCCGATTGCATTTTACAAAGACACAAAATGCAACCCGGATGCGACGGCCGGAATCACGCGGCTATCGGAATCAATCGGCGGCTTCGGCCGGGGCACCGGGCATATAGCGGCGCAGGATGAGTTCCAGGCCCTTGCCCCGCAGGTTTTCCCCTTTTTCCAGAATGCGCCCGTCCGGGCCGATAAGAATCAACGTCGGGAAAGAAGTAACCCCGTAAGGCTCCTGCCTTACACACCCGTTGTCCCGGTCGGCAATCACCACCCACGGCATGGGATTCTCCGCCATAAACCCGCGCAGGTCGGCCGCGGTATTATCCGCCACGCCGACGATTTCGAAACCGTAATCCTTGAATCGGGCGTAAACATCCGGATATGAATTCCGTATCTCCTGCACACAGGGGCCGCAAGACATCGCCCAGAAATCCAGCAATACGTATTTTCAGGCAAAATCAGCGGGGAACCGCACGGTGCGGCCCGCCATATCGCCAGCTGTAAAGGAATAAGGCCGGAAACCTACCTGCACCGACTCGCGGGCCGCGGCATCGGGCGCATGCGTCATGCGCAGAAAACGGCCGTCGGGCGAAAGGCTGTCGAGCCGGTACCAGGTATCGCCCAACCGGACATACTCTTCCAGTTCATGCTCCGAAAGGACATTGTCGTCCGCAATCACGATTTTGCACCCTTGTTTGAAATACGATACGCTATGGGCAATAACCGAACAGGCATATTTCACCCTGCCGAGGGTAAATGTCCCCCGGGGCATTTCATGCATTACGAGGCTACGCCGCCCGAACCGGTCGGAAACCGTTGCCCACGTCACATCCGGCACGGCTTTTTTGCCGACAACCCGCTCATAGGCCATTTTTACCATCGCGGGCCGCTGCACGAACAGGTAATCGGATTCGTCTGCAAAGTCGCAATCGCCGCCGGTATCGAACATTACGTGCTCCGCACCCGCATCATCTCGTCCGAACGCGACAGCCATGTATACCTGCACCGGAGCG
Source organism: uncultured Alistipes sp. (assembly GCF_902388705.1). GTDB lineage: Bacteria > Bacteroidota > Bacteroidia > Bacteroidales > Rikenellaceae > Alistipes. The sequence continues at coordinate 15,796 of NZ_CABMQJ010000039.1, read as the reverse complement.
GCGGAATAATCGGCGGTATCCCGCTGCCACGCATTGAAATACCGCATACAGGTCGCCGTATCGATTTTCCCCGCACAAAATCCCTGGTAGAGCAGCTGCGGGAAATCTTCTTCCACGAAATAAGCCTTCCACCCTTCAGGCAGCCCGGTCGCTTCGGGATAAAGATTTGCAAAGCGGCCGCAGTCTTCCAGAAATTTAGGAACCGTAACAAGCGACCTGGCCATCGGCGCCTGCTTTTCGAGTTGCAGTTCAATGGTTTGCCGACACCCACCGCAAGCGGCGAGGCCGACGACCGCCAGCAGGCACATGGCTGCCGGAAATATCCGTTTTATAGGTGGAGAATTTGGGGTGCGGTAACAAAGATAAAAAATTTACGGCACGGGTGCACTCCGGCTTGTAATATTTTGTGATTTAGGAAAGAAATCATTACTTTTGTAAGATTTATAAGCACAACCCCAAAATAACCGAAACACAAGTCAAGTATGGATATAGTTGCAAGTTTAATCAAACTCGTCTTCGGCTCGAAAGCCGACAAAGACCGCAAACAAATCGAGCCTTACCTCGAAAAAATCAAGGCCGTCTACCCCTCGATAGAGGCCCTTTCGAACGACGAGCTGCGCGCCCGCAGCGAAGCGCTGAAAAAGCAGATCGCCGACTTCATCGCCGACGACGAGGCCCGCATCGTGGAGTTGAAAGCCGGACTGGAGCTGGCCGAGACTTCGCTCGAGGAGAAAGAGCGGATTTCGAAGGAAATCGACGAGCTCACCAAGCGCATCGACGAAAAAATCGAGGAGAAACTCGACGAGATACTGCCCGAGGCGTTCGCCATCATGAAAGATACGGCGCGCCGTTTCGCCCAGAACGACACCGTAATCGTCACGGCCAACGATTTCGACCGCGACCTGGCCGCTTCCAGGGACTTCGTCACCATCGAGGGCGACAAGGCCGTATACGCCAACCACTGGATGGCGGGCGGTAATGACACGAAGTGGGACATGATTCACTACGACGTGCAGCTGTTCGGCGGCGTGGTACTCCACAAGGGCAAAATCGCCGAGATGGCGACGGGCGAAGGCAAAACCCTCGTCGCAACGCTCCCGGTATTCCTCAACGCACTGGCAAAGAAAGGCGTACACCTGGTGACGGTCAACAACTACCTGGCCAAGCGCGACTCGGAGTGGATGGGCCCGATGTACCAGTTCCACGGACTCTCTGTGGCCTGCATCGACGACACGCAGCCCAACTCCGACGCCCGGCGCAAGGCATACATGGCCGACATCACGTTCGGCACCAACAACGAATACGGCTTCGACTACCTGCGCGACAACATGGCCTCGTCGCCCGCCGACCTGGTGCAGCGCAAACACCATTTCGCCATCGTCGACGAGGTCGACTCGGTGTTGATCGACGACGCCCGTACGCCGCTCATCATCTCGGGCCCCGTGCCCAAGGGCGACGACCAGCTCTTCGAGCAGTACCGCCCTGCCATCGACCAGCTCTACAACCTGCAGAAAAACCTGGTGACGGGACTGCTGGCCGAGGCGCGCCAGCTCATCGCGGAGGGCAAGAACGACGAGGGCGGCGTGAAACTCTACCGCACGCACAAGGGACTGCCCAAATACAAGCCGCTGATTAAGTACCTCTCGGAAACGGGCGTCAAGGCCTTGATGCAGAAGACCGAGAACACCTACATGCAGGACAACAACCGCCGCATGCCGGAAATCACCGACGACCTGTTCTTCGTCATCGACGAGAAACTCAACTCGGTGGAGCTGACCGACAAAGGCCACGAGGTGCTGTCCAAATACTTCAACGAGGACGGATTCTTCGTGCTGCCCGACATCGGCGCCGAGGTGGCCGAACTGGAGAAGAGCAACCTCTCGGCCGAAGAGCGCGCGCAGAAACGCGACGAGGTGATCAACGACTATTCGATCAAGTCGGAACGCGTGCATACGATTCACCAGCTGCTGAAAGCCTACGCCATGTTCGAGAAAGACGTCGAATACGTGGTGATGGACAACAAGGTGAAAATCGTCGACGAGCAGACAGGCCGCATCCTCGACGGACGCCGCTATTCGGACGGCCTGCACCAGGCCATCGAGGCCAAGGAGCACGTCAAGGTCGAGGCGGCGACGCAGACCTTCGCGACAATCACCCTGCAGAACTACTTCCGCATGTACCACAAGCTGGCCGGTATGACCGGTACGGCCGAAACCGAGGCATCGGAGTTCTGGAGCATCTACAAACTCGACGTGGTGGTAATCCCGACGAACCGCCCCGTCATCCGCGACGACCGCCAGGATTTGATTTACAAAACCAAACGCGAGAAATACAACGCCGTTATCGACGAAATCGTGAAATTGGTCGAGGCCGGACGCCCGGTACTCGTCGGCACCACGTCGGTCGAGATTTCCGAGCTGTTGAGCCGCATGCTCAAGCTCCGCGGCATCAAGCATAACGTCCTCAACGCCAAGCAGCACCAGCTGGAGGCGCAGGTCGTGGCCGAAGCCGGACGCTCGGGACAGGTGACCATCGCCACCAACATGGCCGGCCGCGGTACCGACATCAAGCTCACGCCCGAGGTCAAGGCGGCCGGAGGTCTTGCCATCATCGGCACCGAGCGCCACGAAAGCCGCCGTGTCGACCGCCAGCTGCGCGGCCGCGCAGGACGCCAGGGCGACCCGGGTTCGTCGCAGTTCTTCGTATCGCTCGAGGACGATTTGATGCGTCTGTTCGGCTCGGGACGCATCGCCTCGATGATGGACCGCATGGGCCTGAAAGAGGGCGAGGTAATCCAGGCCGGCATGATGACGCGCGCCATCGAGCGTGCGCAGAAGAAGGTCGAGGAGAACAACTTCGGTATCCGCAAGCGCCTGCTGGAGTACGACGACGTGATGAACTCGCAGCGCGAGGTGATTTACACCCGCCGCCGCCACGCCCTTTACGGCGAGCGCATCGAAATCGATTTGAACAATATCATGTACGACTACGCGGACAACTTCGTGGAAACCAACCGCGGCATCGAGTTCGAGGACTTCCGTTTCGAACTGATCCGCGAGGTGGCCGTGGAGCCGTCGTTCGACGAGGCGACCTACGGTTCGGCCAAACCCGCCGAGCTGTCCGAACTGATTGTCAAAGACCTCAAGGACGCCTACGCCCGCCGCGCGAAAGCCGTGGCCGACACGGTTCGCCCCGTCATGGAGCGCATCTACGAGGACAAGAAAGACCAGCTCGATTCGAACATCTACTTCCCGATTACCGACGGGCACCTGGGCTACAACGTCCCGGTAAACCTCCGGAAATGCAAGGATACGGACGGCGGCGAGATTTTCAAGGTGTTCTCGAAAGTGGTGATGTTCACTTCGATTGACGACGCATGGCGCGAGCACCTGCGCGAGATGGACGACCTGCGCCAGAGCGTGCAGAACGCCACCTACGAGCAGAAAGACCCGCTGCTGATTTACAAGTTCGAATCCTTCGGGCTGTTCTCGAAGATGATCGTCAAGGTCAACCGCGACGTGCTGGCAATCCTGAACAAGGCCTACATTCCCGTGCGCGACCAGAACGCCGAGGCCGTACAGCGGCAGCAGCAACAGCGCGCCAAGGTCGACGTCAACAAACTGCAGGCTTCGCGCATGCAGGCCGCTGCGCAGGCCGGACAGCAGGACAAGCAGAAACCCATGCCCCTGCACGTCGAGAAAAAGGTCGGCCGCAACGACCCCTGCCCCTGCGGCAGCGGCAAGAAGTACAAGAACTGCCACGGCAAAGGACTCTGACCCGGCAAAACGCGCTTGGCATGGATTCCGTAAAATACTGCATGGCGGCCGCAGCCCTCTGCCTGCTCCTCGGAACGGGCAGCGCTTTTGCGCAACGGCAGGCCGACACAGGCCGGAAAAAGTACGACGTAGCGGCCTACCTCTACCCCGCCTACGCATCGGATGATGTGCGCCTGCGGCCGTTCTGGCCGATGGGCATCGGCGAATGGGAAACCGTCATGACGATGCAGCAGCGCAATCCGGGCCACTACTGGGACCGTAAGCCGCTGTGGGGATATATCAACGAGGCCGATCCGGCCGTCATGTCGATGGAAATCGAACAAGCCACGGCACACGGGGTGAACGTCTTCATCTTCGACTGGTACTGGTACGACGGCCGCCCGTTCATGGAAACGACGCTCGACAACGGATTTCTGAAAGCCGGCAACGTCGGGAAAATGCAGTTTTACCTGATGTGGGCCAACCACGACGTGCTCAACCACTGGGATACGCGCCTGGCCCGGGTGAACGAGAGCAACGTAATCTGGACAGGCAAAGTCGACCGCGACGAATTCGAGAAAATCTGCCGGCGGAATATCGAGAAATATTTCAAACACCCGCAGTACTATAAAATCGACGGCAAACCGCTCTTCATGGTCTACGACCTGCCGCAGCTGATTGCCGGACTGGGCGGTGTCGCACAGACGGCCGACGCGCTCAAATGGTTCAAAAAAGAGGTGAAGAAAGCCGGATTCCCGGGATTGGAACTCCAGTTCGCCATGTGGTCGATTAACCTCAATTACAGCGGTTTCGACGGCGGCAAAACCGAAAACCCGGAGAACGATTTCATCCATACGCTCGGCTTCACCGGCACCACGCACTACCAGTTCGCCCACTTCGCCAACGTCGACCAGGACTACACGGCCATCCTGGAGCAGGTGCGCAACGAATGGGAGCGAATCGACGCGACGTACGATTTCACCTACTATCCGCACATCAGCGTAGGCTGGGACAACAGCCCGCGCACGGGCCACAGCGCCGTGGTGAAGAACAACACCCCGGAGAACTTCGCCAAAGGCCTGCGCATGGCACGCGAATATGTCGACGCACATCCCGACCGGGCGCCGCTGATTACGATCAACAGTTGGAACGAGTGGACGGAAACCAGCTACCTGATGCCCTGCAACGTATTCGGATACGGGTATCTCGAAGCCGTCCGGAAAGTATTCGTCGACATGGAATAACACCCCTGCAGGGAGCATGCAGGAAGGAAAACAAGAATAACTCTATGGGCTACAACGAGGAGAAACAACGCCAGCTGGACATACGCTACCTGCGCATGGCACGCATCTGGGCCGAAAATTCATACTGCGTACGCCGCAAGGTCGGAGCGCTGATTGTCAAGGACAAGATGATTATTTCCGACGGCTACAACGGCACGCCCTCGGGATTCGAGAACGTCTGCGAAGACGAAACGGGCAAAACCAAGCCCTATGTGCTGCATGCCGAGGCCAACGCCATCACGAAAGTCGCCAAAAGCGCCAACAACTGCGACGGCTCGACGCTCTATATCACCGCCGCCCCCTGCATCGAGTGCTCGAAACTCATCATCCAGGCGGGTATCAAGCGGGTGGTTTACTGCGAGGAATACCGCTCGGAGGAGGGTCTCGACCTGCTGCGCAAGGTGGGCATCGTATGCGTGCAGCGCGAACTCGACGAACAATAAACGACAATCCGGCCATGAAACGCACGCTCATCCTCGCATGCTGCTGCGCCGTCCCGGCCAAAGGACAGGCGCCCACGACATTCCGCCCCGCGAGCATCGGCGCGGAAACTCCCGCCTGGTTCTACTGCGAAATCATCGGCAGCCACCTGCCGGGACACCGGGGCAACGGCGTGCTGTTCGACTTCGGGCAAAAGACCGAGGCTTGGGCCTACAACTGGCTGACGGACGCAGAGGGCCGCAGGCTGATTTTCAATTCGGGCATCGAAGCCCTCAACTACATGGTAAGCCGGGGCTGGGAGTTCGTGCAGGCCTACACTTCCGGCGAGGAGAACCAAACCGCCCATTTCCTGCTGCGCATCGCCGCCTCACGCCTGAGCGAAGCGGAACGGGAAACGCTGCTGGCGGCCCCGCCGGTGCAAAAGGCCGGAACCGGAAAGCCGAAAAAAGGAAAGCAATAGACACAGGGAGCCTGCCGGGCTCCTTTTTTCTATCCGCCGCCATACAACACACAAGGCGCCCCCGAACCTGCGGGACAGGCACTTGCATTCCCGGAATTATTTCGTACATTTAGTGCGTAAACCCTAAAAACAGACCGGTATGAAACGTATCGTCATCGTAGGCGCCACCTCGGGCATCGGGCTCGAAGTGGCAAAACTGTGCATCCGCGAAGGGTGGCGCGTAGGCGCCGCAGGAAGGCGCGAAGAGGCCCTCGAAGCACTCCGGGCCCTGTCGCCGGAGCAGGTCGTTACCGAACCGCTGGACATCACGAGCGCCGACGCACCCGAACACCTGTCGCGCCTCGTCGACAAACTGGGCGGCATGGACATCTACCTGCACAGCTCGGGAGTCGGCAGCCGCAATACCGATTTGCGCCCCGACATCGAGCTCAACACCCTGCGTACCAACGGCGAGGGATTCGTGCGCATGGTGACGGCCGCATTCGGCTATTTCCGCGCCAACGGCGGCGGCCACCTGGCCGTCATCAGCTCGATTGCCGGCACCAAAGGACTCGGCAGCGCCCCGGCCTATTCGGCAACCAAGCGCATGCAGAACACCTACATCGACGCGCTGGCCCAACTGGCGCGCATGGAAAAACTGCACATCCGCTTCACGGACATCCGCCCGGGATTCGTCGCAACGCCCCTGCTGGCGGGCGACGGCCACTACCCGATGCTGATGAAGGTGGGCAAAGTCGCCGCACGCATCATGCGTGTGCTGAAACGGCAGCGGCGGCGGGTTGTCATCGACCGGCGCTACGCAGTCTTCGTGTTTTTCTGGAAACTGATTCCCGGATGGCTGTGGGAGCGCATGGCCGTCAGGACAAAAGGATAACCCTGTTCACCCTGCAAAAGCCGCGCCTCCGAAAAAGGAGCGCGGCTTAATATTAATATATTCGCCCGTCAGCCGCAGCGTGCGCCCAGCAGGAATAACGCGGGAGGCAGGTTGCAAAGCATGTGCGCGCCCAATGCCCATCCAAAGCCGAGGTTCACGCGCAGATAGACAAAGACGCACCCGGAGAAAAAGAGCCCCAGCACATACAATAGCGCATAGGGCAGCAGGCTCCAGGTAAGCGCCGAAGCGGAAAGCAGGTGTACAGAGGCAAAAACCACCGCCGAAGCCCACATCGCCGGGCGCAGCCACCGGTCCCGTTTCGACAACCAGAACCCGTCCGTCGTAAACCCGTAAACCGCCGCTGCAACGGTAATACAGACCGGCAGCGCCCAGTAACGGGCATTCGCCACGTCGGCAAAAAACAGCATCCAATCGTCAAAAAAAATAGGCCAACGCTCCTAATCCCGCAGCTACATGCCACCTCCGGAACGAAAGCCCCAGCCGGAAAGCACACTCTTCGACAAACGGTGCGAGCAGTAGCACGTGCGGCACGGCGCGCCATCCCATTTCGGAAACCATCGACTCCGGCGTGCGCGCGCCGAACATCCCCGCGGCATCGAGCCCCCAGCCCCATTCGTACAGAGCCGCGCCGGACTTTTGCAGCAGCATGGCGGCAATCCGCGTCACGATGAAGAACAACGCGGCATAGAGCAATATTCCGCCCACGCCTTCGGTGTTCCGCTCATCGGTACGGTCCAGAGTAAAAGGCTTCATGCTCGGTTCCATATTTCCCCAATCGGGTCGGGGGGGGGTAAAAAATCGCCGCAGCGAAAGCACCTCACACGTGCCCGCTGCGGCGTAAAATGTTCAAAAAGGACAACCGGCACCGCCGGGACGCCGGGGCTTTTTCCGCACCTCCCCGCCATGCCGCCGTCCGCACCTCACGGCATCAGAACGGCAGGTCGTCCGGATCGTCTGCGGGAACAGCCGGTGCGGCGGGCTTGGGCGCCGCAGGCTGCTGGGAAGCGCCCTGCGCTGCCTGCCCGTAAGCGGGCGCCTGCGCACCGTACCCGGAGCCTGCGTCGGAGGCCGGGTTGTCGCTGCGGCGGCCCAGCAGGTTCATCACGTCGGCCAGTATCTCGGTCGTGTAACGCTTGTTATTGTCCTTGTCCATCCATTCGCGGGTACGCAGGCGTCCCTCGACATAAATCTGCGTCCCTTTGCGGACGTATTTGTCCACGACGTCGGCAAGGCCGCGCCACAGCGTAATCGTATGCCACTCGGTGTGCTCCTTGGCTTCGTTGGCCTGGCGGTCGAACAGCCGTTCGGTCGTCGCCAGCCGGATGCGGGCCACTTTCACCCCGCCCTCGGTGGTGCGGATTTCGGGGTCGATGCCCACGTTACCCACCAGAATTACCTTGTTTACCATATCTTACAGTTGTTTTATCATACGTTTGAACAGCACCTCCATCTTGATGCCGGCCTTCTTACCCTGCCGCTGCACGTCTTCGTGGTCGCCCACTTCGTCCGAAAGGCCGCAGTTGGTGATGACCGAAACGCCGAAAACGGGAATCGACATGTGGCGCGCCACGATTACCTCGGGCACGGTCGACATGCCGGCCGCATCGCCGCCGATATTCTTGAAATAGCGGTACTCGGCCTGCGTTTCGAACGTCGGGCCCGTACCGCCGACATAAACGCCGTACTGGAGCTTGATGTTCTCCTCTTCGGCGATAGCCGTCGCCCGGGCGATCAGCTCCTTGTCGTAGCAGTTGTGCATGTCCGGGAAGCGGGGCCCCAGTTCGGCGATGTTGCGGCCAATGAGCGGATTGGGCATCAGGTTGATGTGGTCGGTGATGACCATCAGGTCGCCCACGCGGAACGAGGTGTTGATGCCGCCCGATGCGTTCGACACGAAAAGATATTTGATGCCCAGCTGCTGCATCACGCGCACGGGGAACGTCACCTGCTGCATCGTATAGCCCTCGTAATAGTGGAAACGGCCCTGCATGGCCACGACCTTGCGGCCCTCGACCGTGCCGAAAATCATACGGCCCTTGTGTCCCTCGACCGTAGAAACGGGGAATCCCGGAATATCCTTGTATTCGATGGCGAACTCGGTATCGATCCTGTCGGCGAAACCGCCCAGGCCCGTGCCGAGGATGATGCCCACCTCGGGACGGAAAGAACCCGTGGCAGCGTCGATGGCGGCTGCTGTTTTTTTAATTTCCTCTAACATCTTCTTCCAGTTTTTGCAGAAAATCCGTTGCCGAATCCTCTATGAATGAAATATTGATCGGTAAATAGTATATGCTGCGCTGAACCTCTTCGGGGATTTTCGCGCGGTTGGTCAGTTTTACGGCGTCTTTCTCGGTCGTCACAATAACCGCTCCGGGATTCTTCGCCAACAACTCCCGCAGCCGGTTCAAATCGCGGACTTTATAAACATGGTGGTCGTCGAGGGTCATCTCCGCGGCCACCTCGTAGCGGTCGCGCAGGGTCTTCAGGAAAGGCTTGGGATTGCCGATGCCCGACAGCGCAATCACCCGCTGCCCGGGGGCGAGCGGCTCTCCCGATGCCGCGTCGGGGAACAGCGGCTGGGGGATGAAACTCTCGAAGCGGGTGAAGTAAACCCGCTGGTAGGCGACCTGTATCAGCACCTTGCGCATGATGCGCCGGTCGATGGGCGCCATCTTCTCGGGGCACTTCGTGACCACGAAATAATGGGCGCGGTGCAACTCTCCGGGCAGGTCGCGCAGCGTTCCCAGCGGCAGCATCCTGTCGTGCTGCACGGGGCGCGTGGCGTCGATCATCACGATGTTGATCTTCGGCTCCACATAGCGGTGCTGGAAGCCGTCGTCCATGATGATGAGGTCTACTTCGGGATGCTCGGCCCGGATGCGGCGGATGCCCTCGGCGCGCTTCTCGCACACGGCGACCACCGTATCGGGAAATTTGAGTTTGATTTGCAGCGGTTCGTCGCCCACATCGCGGTAATGCGAATCCGTCCTCACCTCGAGGTATCCCCGGGTGCGGCGGCCGTACCCGCGGGAAAGCAGAGCAACGTCGTGCATCTGCGACATATAGGTGATCACCATCTCGGCCATCGGGGTTTTGCCCGTGCCGCCGACGGTGATGTTGCCGATGCAGATGACCGGAATGTCGAACTTTTCGCTTTTGAGCAGGCCCCAGTCGAACAGGCGGTGACGGAACGTCACCCCCGCTTTATACAGAAGGGCCGCAGGCGCAAGCAGGCATTTCAACATTATAAGGGTCTGTTTATCTATACAATTGCTTCAAAGGTAGCAATAAATCTCGGGAACACAAAACAAAAAAAAGCAAATCCCGGGCCTGACCCACAATGGAATAATAAAATTGGCGTTTCCGCCGTTTTTTTCATACCTTTGCTTCCACCTATGGGATACTTCAGACTACCGATATGCCTCCTGCTGCTCGTCGCGGCCGGAGCGTGCAGCAAGACAAAGCAGCAGGCCGCGGCCGAAGCGCAGGCCGCCGAGCCGCAGAATATCGTTTACGGCATCAACGCCGACGACTACCGCACCGAAACCGGCGAGGTCGGGAGCGGTGAAACACTGGGAAAGATATTGAACGGATACGGGGTTTCGGCCCTGACGATCGACCGGCTCGACAAAGCCTCCAAAGCCGTTTTTCCGCTGCGCAACATCCGTGCAGGACACAAATTCACGGCATTCATCCACGAAGATTCGCTCTACGCGCCGCACCTGGATTACCTGGTTTACGAGCGCAACATGTCCGAATACGTGGTCTTCGGGTTCCACGACGATTCGGTGAGCGTCCGCACGGGCGAAAAACAGTTCACCGTACGCCGCACCCGGAAAAGCGCCACGATCAACTCGTCGCTCTGGGGTGCGATTATGGAGCAGAACCTGCCCTACGCGCTGGCCGCCGAACTGGAGGACATCTACCAGTGGACGGTGGACTTTTTCGGCATCCAGAAAGGCGACAACTTCACGGTCGTCTACGAAGAGCGCTTCATCGACGACAGCATCCCGGCCGGCATCGGCCGCGTATGGGGCGCGAAATTCAGCCAGGGCGGCAAGGAATACTACGCCATTCCGTTCCGCCAGAACGGTAAAATCCAATACTGGGAATACGACGGCGCGAGCCTGCGGAAGCAGATGCTCAAGGCCCCGCTGAAATACTCGCGCATCAGCTCGCGGTTCACCTATGCCCGCAAGCATCCGATTTACAAGGTTTACCGCCCGCACACGGGCGTCGACTACGCCGCGCCCAAAGGCACGCCCGTACACGCCGTGGCCGACGGCGTGGTGACCTTCAAAGGCTGGGGCGGAGGTGGCGGCAACACGCTCAAAATCAAACATGCCGGCAACCTGATGACGGGCTACCTGCACTTGAGCGGCTATGCCAAGGGCATCTCGAAAGGCTCGCGCGTCTCGCAGGGCCAGCTCATCGGCTACGTCGGCTCGACGGGCGCTTCGACAGGCCCGCACCTCGACTACCGCATCTGGAAAAACGGCACCCCGATCGACCCGCTGAAAATTCCGCAGGAACCGGCCGAGCCGATCGCCCGCGAGAACCGTGCGGCATTCGAATTCGTCCGCGACCGCATCACAGCCGAGCTGAACGGCGAAATAAAAGACGAGGAGCGCATCACGCAACTCGACTCGCTCGTCATTCTGCAAGCCCCCGCCCCGGCGGAGGCCGCTGCAGCGAAATAGGGAAACGATGGCAGACACGGCGAGCAATACCCCGCAGGCGGAAACGCCCCGGGCCGGCAGCCGGGAGGCGGTCGACACACGCATCGTACGGTTCCTGCGACGGCACCACGTCATGACGCTGGCCACGGCCTGCGGGGGAGTGCCCTACTGCTGCAATGCGTTTTACTGCTACGACCGGGAACGCAACCTGCTGGTTTTCACCTCGGACTTCACGACACGACACGCCCGGGAGATGGAGCGGAATCCGCACGTCGCGGTGTCGGTCGTACTGGAAACGCGAATCGTAGGCCGGGTACAGGGCATACAGCTTTGCGGCAATGCCAGGCGTGCCGACGAAGCAGCCAAGAGGGCCTACCTCAAGCGGTTTCCCTACGCGGCGCTGGCCGAGCTGACGCTATGGGCCGTCGAGCCCCACTTTATAAAATTCACCGACAACACGCTCGGATTCGGAAAGAAACTGATATGGAACGACAGACAGGAGTCATCATCGTAGCCGGCGGCGGCGGAAGCCGCATGGGAGGTTCGCTGCCCAAGCAGTTCATGCTGCTCGGCGGCATGCCCGTACTGGCGCACACGATCAACAACTTCGCCGGGGCGCTGCCCGGGGCCGAAATCGTCGTCGTGCTGCCTGCGGCGCACATCGATTTCTGGCAGAATTTCGCGGCGCGTTTCGAGGTAGCGCCACACACGGTCGCCACGGGCGGCGGGGAGCGGTTCCACTCGGTAAAGAACGGTCTGGCGGCCCTTCGCCGCGAACCGGAACTGATTGCCGTGCAGGACGGCGTACGGCCGCTGGCGACGCACGAGCTGATTCGCCGCACGGTAGCCGCCGCCGCGGAACACGGCACGGCCGTCCCGGTCATCGAGCCTGTGGATTCGTTCCGCGAAACGGACGACGCAGGCTCGCACATCGTCGACCGCAGGCGCCTGCGCATCGTGCAGACCCCGCAGGTGTTCCGCACCGACCTGCTGCGCCGCGCCTACGAGGCGGAATACCGCCCCGAATTCACCGACGACGCTTCGCTCGTCGAGCAGGCCGGACAGGAGGTATTCCTCTGCCAGGGGGAGCGTGCGAACCTGAAAATCACCACCCCCGAAGACCTTGTTTTTGCCGAGGCCCTGCTGGCCGACCGCGAAGAGAAAGAACGCCAAGCAACGGAAACAACGCATGGAGAGCATCTATAAATACCGCTTCAGCCGCCGTACAATCTACTGGACGCTGGTCTACCTCGTGGTCTTCGCACTGCTGGGCGGACTGCTGTACCACCTCTACGAGGGCGGTTACCTCTCGGCCTGGTTCACCTCGTTCATCGTTGCACTGATCGCCCTGATGTCGCTCTCCATCCCGCGGTGCATCGTGGTGACGGACGAAAAGGTCGAGGTGCGCTGCCTGCTGGACATCACCGAAATCCGGCGCGACGAAATCGCCTCGGTACGCCGCGTGGAGCCCCGGCGGATGAAATGGTTCTTCCCGCTGTTCGGAGGATGCGGGTTCTTCGGCTACTACGGCCACTTTCTCGACCTGCGGCATTTCGAGCGAGTACGCCTGTATGCCTCGGAGTGGAAGAACTTCGTCGAAATCGTCGACATCTACGAAGATCGGCTGTACGTTTCGTGCGCCGACGCCGACCGCCTCGTCGCCGAGCTCACCCCGCCCGGCGGCAACCGCCCCACGGACGACGACGGGGAAGAGTCCTGAAAGTAGCGGGATTCGGCCAAAATATCGACAGAAGCCGCCCCGGATTGCGAAATTCCGGAAAATGATTCTATATTTGCATCTGCGGCCCGAGGGCCGAAACAAACGAAACCGAGCTATCAACACTTTAAAACAAGTAAAAATGAAAAAGTACCGTTGCACCGTATGCGAGTGGATATATGATCCCGCAGTCGGCGATCCCGACGGAGGCATCGCCCCCGGCACATCGTTCGAAGAGATTCCCGAAGACTGGGTTTGCCCCGTCTGCGGCGTCGGCAAAGACCAGTTCGAAGAGGTGGAGGAATAATCCCGACCAAGCATGAAATAAGGCGCACCTTGTTAAGGTGCGCCTTATTTCTTCCAACTTACCGGAAAAAATAAATAAACGCCAGTTCACAGGGACCGGCCGTCGGTGCCTGACAAAGTGTTAAGGGTATTTTTATACAACATCCACAACTTCCCGGAATTCAATGGCTCCCCGATAACAACGATACGACTATGCGAATCTAGCAGGAAAGACCTGTTTACCGCACGAATACCGTCCAATTTATTTTTATCGATAAATTTATTATCAACGTCATATAACAACGGATATTCGAGCTCCAAAGCCGTTACGACCATTTTTAATTCCGACCGGTCGATCGGATATATAACAGGAATAAATCCGACCTGCTCTTTGGGAATATCCCGGAGATGTTCTTCCCAATCTTTCAAAACGGACAAAGCACACTTCGTACAGGCATTCCGGTCAAGGTAAGTTATAATCTTATATGGTTTTGCCAACTCGTCTTCAAGCCTGACAGTTCCCACAGCTGCCGGAACCGAAACATACTGCACTGGCAACTCGATTTTTCTGCCCAATAATCTTTTTGCCTGCCGGATCAGTTCCGGCTCATTGCTTCCGCATGCGGAAACCAATCCGGCTAATACAAAGGAAACGATAATTTTAAATTTCATCGCCGATTTTTTTCAACAGCTCATTCAAATCATAGGTCACAATATTCTCATCGGCATCAAGTCCGTATAAAAGCCCCGTCTGCTCCCGGAAAGCGATGCCTTTTATCTTCCGGTCGAATTGCATCGAAGCAAGCGGATTGCCGTCCCAGTCAAAGACACGCAGTGTCGTTATATTGTCCGGGCTGTCGAATCCGGCTTCATAAGTATTCCCGCAATACGCAGCAAAAACATATCTATCCGTAACGGCAAGATCGAAATAAGCAAACCGCATTCGCCGCATCCGTTCTTCATTGGATAAACCACTCGCAGCCTCGTAAGTAAGCGCGTCTTCTTTCCGGAGGGTAAAACCGGTCTGTTTTTCCAAGTCGATAAAATTGATATAACCGAAATTCAACATGGCATCGACGATCTTTGTTCCATCGGGTTTAAGAAGCACAGAGCCATCAGTTGCTGTTCGCACTAAAAATCCCATATTATCAGCCACCATTCCCGGACCGAAAAAAGGAAACTCCGTTTCCTTCTTTTGTTGTTTGTCATAGAGCACATACTTTGCCGGAAAATATTGATTATCACGAGCATCTTGGTATGATGTATTATATTTCACAAAAAGCTCGTCACCTTTCAGGTAGAATATTCCATGAGCAAAAGGAGCAAAGTTTTTTATGCTTTCTTCGTCAGAAACAACGGTTGTCCGCTGACAAAGAGATGACGAAAGATTAATCAACAACATACTCCTGCCTACATCGAAAGTATAAAGCATAATATCATTTCCATTACGGGAGAATTGTTTATAACAGGTAAAAAATACCGAATATTCTCCCGGCCCCCGCCCATGCAGGCACAAATTGTCACAGATCGTATTATCGTTCAGATTCACAACCGACAGGAAAGAGTCCGTTCCTGATTTCCCGACGATAAGCAACGAATCCGAAACAGCAAGTCCGACACCCCCGAGCCCCGGCACAGCCAATGTATCCCTGACTGCTAACATTCCGTTCACGGGAAATTCACCAAACGTTTTGACCGGCACAACAAAAAAGTCGTTTCCGGTACTGCACGAGCCTATCAATAACCCGAGCAAGAGAATAATAATCTGCTTTCTCATGAATTGCACTTAATTAACATAACAATATCCAACTCGAGCAGAACCATCCGGAGTTCCGGAAGCGACCACACAAGCTTTCATCCCATAAGGAGTAGAAGGTGGATTCCAAGGGTAAAACAAATAACTTCCCGCACCACATTGCAATGTATGCACGACACCGCCGGAAATAGTACGTTCACAACAATCATAATAATATACGCCCCCAATCTCAATCCCCGTCAGAGCCTCGATATTCGCCGCGAGGATTTCCTCCGGAACCGAATTGTAATTTGCAACGAATGTGAATACTGCTCCTCCTAACATGAGAGCGCTTCCGAATAAAATGACAGATTTTTTCATGGCGTGAAATTTTTAAATTAATAAACCGCCCCACATGAACCGCTCCCACAATAATATATGCAATGATTATAATATAAAATTAAATATTATATTTAACAAATACAACTTTCCAACAATATTATTCATAAAAATAAGAGATTCCCGAAGACTGGGTTTGCCCCGTCT
>NZ_CABMQJ010000038.1 GCF_902388705.1 uncultured Alistipes sp. | reverse complement strand
GGCGGCAGGTGCGCTCGATGCGCAGCTCGCGCGGCGCGAGCACCGCGAGGGTTTTGTCGACGCTGCCTTCCAATCCGGCCTCGAACAGGATGGCGCTCTCGAGAATCACGTAACTCCCCTGCTGCCGTGCAGCCCAGGCATCGAAATCGCGCATGACGGCGGGATGCACCAGCGCATTGAGGTCGGCAAGCGCCTGCGGATCGCTGAAAACGATTGCGGCCAGATAGCCCCGGTCGAGCTCCCCGCCGCGGAACGTCTCCGCACCGAAACGGGCCGTCAGCCCGCAGCGCAGCGCAGCGTCCTCACGCATCAGGCGTTTGGCCGCGGCATCCGAGTCGTAAACCGCAATGCCCCGCTGCGCAAAAAGGCGGCAAACAGTGCTTTTGCCGCTGCCTATGCCGCCCGTAACTCCTACTTTCATCATGCTCATTCCTCCCTGTCGGGATAATTTATCTCGGGAACCGCGTCGATGGAGGTTATCTTGATGTCGCTGAATTTCTTCGAAATGGCGTTCTGGAGCGATTGCGGGTCGATGATGATTTTCCCCTCGTGCCCCTCTTCGCGCGAACGCTTGTACTTGAGCTCCGTGAGCGGGATACGCAGCGTCTTGTTCATATAGACCTGATACCCGAACAGGTTGGTACCCACGCCCTCGACCGTGCATGCCACGTCGAAGACCTGCCCGTCCACATCCACACGCACGGTCTGTCCCGTCGTGTAGGTATAGCTCAATTTCGCAATGTACCACAGGATGAACGACGCCACGAGCAGGGCCAGAAAAACCGGCGACACGTAGCGGTGCATCCATTTCAGCAAACTATCCATCGTGCGTTGAAGTTCCATGATGCAAAGGTAAAAATAAAATGGACTGCACCAACCGTGCAGTCCATTTTATTTAATCGGATATAGGCAGCAGCTACTCTTTGCCGAGTTTGCTGCGTTTGGTCATCAGGTCGTAGGCAATCGGCGTGGCGATGAAAATCGTAGCCGCCGTACCCACAATCACGCCGACCGTCAGCGCGAAGATGAAGCCGCGGATGGTTTCGCCGCCGAAGAAGAAGATGGCGAGCAGCGTCACGAGCGTCGTACCCGAGGTGTTGATCGTACGCGACAGCGTCGAATTGATGGCGTTGTTCACGTTCTCCATGAGATTGCGCTTGGGATAGAGGCCCAGGTACTCGCGGATACGGTCGAACACGACCACCGTGTCGTTGATGGCGTAACCGATAATCGTCAGGATTGCCGCGATGAACGCCTGGTTCACCTCGAGGTTGAAAGGCACGATGCCGTAGAGCATCGAGAAGAGGCCGATGATGAACAGGGCGTTGACCGCCAGTGCAATCGTGGCGCCCGAAGCCCACTGCCAGCGCTTGAAGCGGAACGTGATGTAGAGGCCGATGGCGATGAGCGAGAAGAGCACCGAGTAGATGGCGTTCCAGGTCATGTCCTTGGCAATCGAGGGGCCGATTTTGTCGGCCGTCAGGATACCGTTCTCATCGGTCTGCGTATTGCGGAACTGCTCGAAGGTGATGTCGTACGAGTAGAGCGGCTTGAGGGCATTGTAGATAATCTGCTCGACGTCGGCAGTAGCCTCGTCCGACGTGTCGTCGTAGCGGTACTGCGTCACGATGCGCATCTGGTTTTCGCGGCCGTACTGCTTCACCTCGGAGCTGATGGCCGAAGCGTCGGCGTCGGCGTGCTGCGAGAAAGCGTCCTCGACCCGCGAGCGCACCTCTTCGGCGGCAACGGGCTTGTCGAAGCGAACCACATAGGCGCGGCCGCCGGTGAACTCGGCGCCGAGGTTCAGGCCGCGGGCGAAGAACGAGATGCACGACAGCAGAATCAGCACGCCGGCGACGATGTAGCCCACCTTGCGCACGCGGATGAAATCGAAATGCGTATTGTTCAGGAAGTTCTCCGACCACTTGCGCGAGAAGGAGATATGGCCCCACCGGGCGACGATCCACTCGATCAGCAGACGGGTGATGAACACGGCGCTGAAGAACGAAGTGATGATACCGATGATAAGCGTCGTGGCGAAGCCCTGTACCGGACCGTTACCGAAGATGAAGAGCACGATACCCGTGATGATGGTCGTGAGGTTACCGTCGATGATGGCCGAATAGGCTTTCGAGAAACCGTCCTTGATAGCCAGCGAAAGGCCTTTGCCGCCGCGCAGCTCCTCCTTGATACGCTCGTAGATGATGACGTTGGCGTCGACGGCCATACCCATCGTCAGCACGATACCGGCGATACCGGGCAGCGTCAGCACGGCGCCGAACGACACCAGGACGCCCATCAGCAGGAACACGTTGGTCAGCAGCGCGATGTCGGACATCCAGCCTGCGGTCTTGTAGAACAGGCCCATGTAGAGCAGCACGAGGATAAAGGCAATCACGAACGAGAGCATACCCGCATTGATCGACTCCTGGCCCAGCGAGGGACCCACGACGGTATCCTGGATAATCTTGGCCGGCGCGGGAACCTTACCCGAGTTGAGCACGTTGGCGAGGTCCTTGGCCTCCTGGATGGTGAAGTCGCCCGTAATCTGCGACGAGCCCTTGTCGATTTTGGTGTTGACGCGGGGTGCGGAGTATACATAGCCGTCGAGGACGATGGCGATGCACTTGCCGATGTTCTCGCCCGTCAGACGCGCCCATTCCTGCGTACCCTCGCCGTTCATGGTCATCGAAACCTCGGCCGTGGCGCCGCGCTGTGCATACTGCTCGGTGGCGCTCGTCACGACGGAGCCGTCCAGCGGCGCCTTGCCGTCGGGCGTGGAAACCTTGATGGCGTAGAGGTAATAGCGGCCGTCGATTTTGTCGTCGCCCTTGACACCCCACTTGAATTCGATGTCGGCGGGGAAGAGCTCGCGCACGGCGGGATTTGCCAGGTATTCGTTGACGGCAGCCATGTCGGCCTTATACGCGGCACCGAGGGCGGCACCGCCCGCATAGTTCGGGTCGAGCACGGCCAGCAGCGGGTTCTGGGCACGGTCGTAGCGGCCGGCGTTTACCTGCTCGGCGGCAGCGGTCGAATCGGCCCCGATTTCGGCAATCAGCCCCTCGGCCTCGCCGGAAGCGCTCTGCTCCGTCACGACTGCGGCCTCGACCGAAGCGGTTTCCTGCTGCGCTGCAGCGGGAGCCTCGCTCAACTCGGCCTTGATGAACTTATCGGCGGCGACCAGTGCGGGAAGCACCTCGCGGGCGTCGTAAGTCAGCCAGAACTCGAGCGAAGCGGTACCCTGCAACAGGTCGCGCACGCGCTGCGGCTCCTTCACGCCCGGCAGCTCGACCAGAATGCGGTGCGAGTTGGGCAGGCGCATGATGTTGGGCTGCGTAACGCCGAAGTGGTCGATACGGCTGCGCAGCACGTTGAACGACGCGGCGATGGCGGCGTCGGTCTCTTTCTTGAGAATCTTTTCGACATCGGCGTCGGAACTCTCGAGCGTAATGTCCTTACGGTCGGGGCTTACGAAAATCGCAGCCAGCGAACCGCCGTTCGACAGGCGCTGGTAGGCCTTTACGAAATCGGAGATATAGTCTTTCGAGGTGCCCTCCTTCAAAGCCGCGTTGGCCTCGGCAATCGCCTCGACGAACGCGGGGTCGCGCTGGCTGTCGCCGGCCAGTGCCTTGACGACGTCCTCAACCTGCACCTCCAGCATGACGTTCATACCGCCCTTGAGGTCGAGGCCCAGGTTCAGCTCCTTCTCCTTACACTCCTTGTAAGTGAACTTCTTGAACCCGAGGTTGTAGACCGGGAGGTTCTGAACCGAATCGAGGTAATGCTGTTCGGCCTCGGCCTGCTGCTCGAGCCCGCCGGGGAACTGTGCGGCGTACTCGGCCGCCTTTTTCTCTACATTGCGCGTCTTGAACGTGAATGAGAGCTGGTAAACACACGCAAGTGCCAAAAGGACCGCGAGTAATTTAATAGCACCTTTACTTTGCATTTTGAGTTAAAAAGTTTTGTTATTATTTGTTGTAATTATCTTCATTACGCATAATAGCACGCAAAGATAGGAAAAAAGAATTGAAAATCGGAAATTAGGCACCAAGATTTACGCCCGGACGGCAAAAAAAACGTATTTTTGGAGCCGTATGATAAAATATACCGAATACAGGTATCATATCGCGGCGCTGTTCACCGTGGCGGTGTGGGGCGCGACGTTCGTTTCGACCAAAGTGCTTATCGCCAACTCGCTGACTCCGGCGGAGATATTCCTGCTGCGTTTCGCTATCGCCTACGCCTGCATCTGGCCCGTGTCGCGGGGACGGCTTTGGGCCGCGGGATGGCGGGACGAGCTGACGCTGGCCGCAGCGGGCGTGACGGGAGGATCGCTCTATTTCCTGACCGAAAACATGGCGCTGGAATTCGCCCCGGCCTCGAACGTGTCGCTGATTGTCTGCACGGCGCCCGTATGGACTGCCCTGCTGTTGAGCCTCGCGTACCGCAGCGAGCGGATGACGCGGCGACAGGTCGCAGGCTCGGCGCTGGCATTCGCAGGCATGGTGCTCGTCGTGCTCAACGGCCGCTTCGTACTGCACCTCTCGCCCCGAGGCGATCTGCTGGCGCTGTCGGCGGCGCTACTGTGGATGGTCTACTCGCTCGTCATCAAGCGAGTCGGGGGCCGCTACCCCGCCATCTTCATCACCCGCAAGGTCTTTTTCTACGGACTGCTGACCATCCTGCCGGTATTTCTGTTCCAGCCGTTTTCGGTCGATGCCGGGGTGCTTGCGCGCCCTGCCGTGTGGGGCAACCTGCTGTTTCTGGGCATCATCGCCTCGATGCTGTGCTACATCCTGTGGAACGCCGCAATGCACCGCCTCGGGGCCGTGCGCACGACCAACTACATCTACATCAACCCGCTGGTGACCATCCTGACGGCGGCGCTCTGCATCGGCGAGCGAATCACCGCCGCCGCGCTGGCCGGGGCCGCGCTGATTCTCTACGGCATGTGGCGCGCGGAACGGGGATAGGCCCGGGACAACCTGACAAGGACTATTTCCGGCAACAAACCGTATAACCCGAATCGGAAATCCGCATAAACAACCGTCAGTAGGCCGCAAGCAGCTCCGCAATCCGCATTTCGAGGTTCTCCCCGCGCAGGTTCATCGCGATAATCCGCCGCTGTGCGTCCAGCAGGAAATTTGTCGGGATGCCGTCGACCGGCAAATAGTTCAGCAGCGAGTCCGCCGCCGGGTTTTTCAGCCCCATCCGCAGATGGTGCAGCATCCGGCTCGAATCGCGTGCGATGGCACCGCGCCACGCCTCGGAATCCGTGTCCAGCGAAACGGCGCACACGTCGAGTTCGTCCCCGAACCTTTCCGCAATCCGCTTCAGGCCGGGCACCTCGCGACGGCACGGCTTGCACCACGAGGCCCAGAAATCGACCAGCACGAACCGTTTTCCGGAAAACCGCACGATGCTCCTGCGGACACCGGCCGTGTCGGGCAGCTCCGCATCCGGGAAAGCCGACCCGATATACAGTTCGTCGGTCTGCTTCGTCCGCCAGTCGGCAAGGATACGCCCGTACCGTTCCCGGGTCTTTTTCGTCGACGGGACCGCAGAGGGCGTTTTCAGTCTCTCCGGATAGCGCCGGAGCGCTTCGGATTCCGGGAACCGGGTTCTCACCCGGGCAATCAGGGAATCCGTAATTTGCTCCGGTGCCCGGCTCCTGATTATGCCCAATAGGGTCAAAACATTTTCGGATGAGGGTGTCGTACGGATTTCATCGAGGAAAATCCCGTACGAAAGCCGTTTCCCGTAGTAAACGATGCTGTCCCGTTCGGCAGCCGTACGATGCAGGGAATCGACCATAAGCAGCCGGGCCAGATTTTCCGATGCAATTTTCTGGGCATTCAGACTTCGGTGCAAGTTATCATTGGCTTCTGAACCGACCGTGTTTGCCAGCACCCTTTCATACCGTGTGATCGGGGCCTCGACACGGACGGAATCGCCGGGCATGGCGTAGAAAAACAATTCGATAGGGCCGCGGGCGGCAAAAGTGAACCAATAACGGTATTCCGATTCATTCCTTTCGTAAAACGCCCTGTTTTCTTCCGGCAGGGCTTCGGTATCAAACCGGAAATCGACAGAACGGACATCGTCTTTGAGGAAACACGAGTCGACCAACGTAAGGTCGTTCCCGACCATGCAATACAGATACGCCCACTGGTTCCGGTATTGGGGATAAGCCTCCGGCAAGTCCAGGCGGATAAAAACAGGCCCCCGGCCGGGAAGCTGGGCACGGCAGACTATGCCGGCAAGGAGCAGCAGGGTGAGAACGGCAGGTATGGCACGACGGCTCATATACGCAAGGAGTTGGCGGGTATTCCAAAGATAGCGATAAAAACCGGAAAACCGGCGGACACGCGACAAAAAAGCACCCCGGAAACCGGCAGGTGCCCCCCCAAAAAAAAGATGCGGCCCGCCATACGACGGGCCGCATCCGCGGATAGTATATGTAAGCCCTTCGGCTGTAGTACCCTGCCACACCGGGATATTACTTCACCTCCTCGAACTCTACGTCCTCGGGCTGCGAGCTGTCGCCGGCATCGTTCGACGCGCCGCCTGCATGGGCCTGCGACTGTCCGGCATCGGCTCCGGGCTGTGCGCCCTGCGCCTGCTGCTGTGCGTAAATGTCCTGCGATGCAGCCTGCCATGCGGCGTTCAGTTCGGCGATGGCCGTGTCGATAGCCGCCACGTCGGCGTTCTTGTGCGCCTCTTTGAGTTTGGCCAGCGCCCCCTCGATAGCCGACTTCTTGTCGGCCGGAAGCTTGTCGCCGTACTCCTTGAGCTGCTTCTCCGTTGCGAAGATGTTCGAGTCGGCCGCGTTGATCTTGTCGATACGCTCCTTCTCCTCCTTGTCCTTGGCCTCGTTGGCCTTGGCCTCGTCGCGCATACGCTGAATCTCCTGCTCGGTAAGGCCTGACGAAGCCTCGATGCGGATTTTCTGCTCCTTGCCCGTGCCCTTGTCCTTGGCCGACACGTTCAGGATACCGTTGGCGTCGATGTCGAACGTCACTTCAATCTGCGGCACACCGCGCGGAGCGGCGGGAATGCCGTCCAGGTGGAAGCGGCCGATCGACTTGTTGTCGCGGGCCAGCGGACGCTCGCCCTGCACGACGTTGATCTCCACCGAAGGCTGGTTGTCGGCAGCCGTCGAGAAGGTCTCCGACTTGCGGGTCGGAATCGTGGTGTTGGCGTCGATGAGCTTGGTCATCACGCCGCCGAGGGTTTCGATACCCAGCGACAGCGGCGTAACGTCGAGCAGGAGGACGTCTTTCACCTCGCCCGTGAGCACACCGCCCTGAATTGCGGCGCCTACGGCAACCACTTCGTCGGGGTTCACGCTCTTGTTGGGCGTGCGGCCGAAGAACTCCTCGACAATCTTCTGGATTGCGGGAATACGGGTCGAACCGCCCACGAGAATCACCTCGTCGATTTGCGACGCCTCGAGGCCCGCATCGCGCAGCGCCAGTTTACAAGGCTCGATGGTCCTGCGGATCAGGTGGTCGCACAACTGCTCGAACTTGGCGCGCGTGAGCGACATCACCAGGTGCTGCGGAATGCCGTTGACAGGCATGATATACGGAAGGTTAATCTCCGTCGAAGTCGAGGACGACAGTTCGATTTTCGCCTTCTCGGCAGCCTCTTTCAGACGCTGCAGGGCCATCGGATCCTGACGCAAATCGATCTGGTGCTCGGCCTTGAACGCCTCGGCCATGTAGTCGATGAGCACGTGGTCGAAGTCGTCGCCGCCGAGGTGGGTGTCGCCGTTGGTCGATTTCACTTCGAAAACGCCGTCGCCCAGTTCGAGAATCGAAATATCGAACGTACCGCCGCCGAGGTCGTACACGGCGATCTTCATGTCGTTGTTCTTCTTGTCCATACCGTAGGCCAGTGCGGCTGCGGTCGGCTCGTTGATGATACGGCGCACTTTCAGGCCGGCGATTTCGCCCGCCTCTTTCGTTGCCTGGCGCTGCGAGTCGGAGAAGTAGGCGGGAACCGTGATGACGGCTTCCGTCACCTCCTGCCCGAGGTAGTCCTCGGCCGTCTTCTTCATCTTCTGGAGAATGATGGCCGAAATTTCCTGCGGCGTGTACTGGCGGCCGTCGATGTCGACGCGCGGGGTGTTGTTATCGCCCTTGACGATTTGATACGGGGCGCGGTCGATGTCGGCCTTGACCTGATCGTAACGCTCACCCATGAAGCGCTTGATCGAGAAAACCGTACGCTTGGGGTTGGTGATGGCCTGACGCTTCGCCGGGTCGCCCACTTTCCGCTCGCCGTCCGCCGTGAAAGCCACGACCGACGGGGTCGTGCGGTGTCCCTCGGAGTTGGGAATAACCACGGGCTCGTTGCCCTCCATCACTGCTACGCAGGAGTTCGTAGTACCTAAATCAATACCAATAATCTTTGCCATAATCGTATATAAGTTTAATTGTTTATTATTTGCTTCGTGCTTATCTGCCTTGTGCCGTGCCCGCCTTCGTCCGGCTGCCGGTCACGCCCGTAATTTGAACAAAGGTTGTACCAAACGGCAATCCCTGCCAAATTGTCAGCATAATGGCAGGCGGAATCCCGGATAACGGGCTTGGCAGGCCCGGCAAAGGTGTTATTTTGGCAGAAACGCCGCACGACCACGGAGGCGCCGGCCACCGGAACGTGCCGTGACTGTCCTGCCGCACGGCGCAAATTCGGAGTTAGGGGACGGATGCCGCACCAAAACCCGCGCCCGGAACGGATATGCCCGAAACGGGGTTATCCGGAAATAAGTGTCCGGAAGCGTGTGTTCGAAAGGATGCCCCGGAACGAGGACGGCCTAAACGGAGGTGTCCGGCCTGTTACCACCCTGCGCCGCCCGGCCGGCTCCCCGACACAGCACCGTCCGACCTCCGAAAACGGAGCGAAAAGCGCCGCCCGGCAACAATCCCGGAACGGAAAAGTTCTCTGCATTCCGCCTGCAACAGCGAACGTCCGCGGCACCTGCAGCCCGGAACGGACGGTGCAGAAAAAGCGGCACCTTCGCCTCCGTCCTGCAAGAGGCCGCGCCGGCCCCCCCTGCCGCCCGGAACCGCCTGACACAAAAAAAGCAGGCCTGCGGAAACGCAGACCTGACGACACGGCCCGAAAGCCGCATATGACAAGTAATTATTTTTGCTCGCCCAGGATACGCATTGCAACATCGAGGATCGTCGTATCGTCCAGCGTAACAACGCCGCCGTCCGGTCCCGGTTCGAAGTGAACACCTACGCATTCCCGCGATTCGTGTTTGCCCCCGAAATAGTTGCGGACGGTATCTACGTCGATTCCTAACTCATCTGCAATGCGTTGCGAGCTGCCACTGGGCAGCCTGTCCTTGATGCGGCGCAACTCGTTAAATGTGATAATCATATCCGTTGAATTTTAAGTTGAAGTTCTGCATCACTAAATTAATACAATTTTACGGAACTGCAAAATTTCTGCCTTAAAAAATGAAATAAAAACGCAACGCGAACGAAACCGAAAAAAAAGCCGTCCTTATCCGATGGAAAGGACGGCTTTTCGTATCCGGAAGCCGGGAAAATTACTCTTTCGGCTCGATGTACAACTGGAAAATAAGCGGGGCGAACGGGGGAATTTCGGTGCTGATGGTGGTAACGGTCGAGCCCGTATCCGAGCTATCGTATCCGTACCCGTAATCGCTGCCGTACATACCGCCGTAATAGCCGCCGTACCCGCCGTAATAGCCGCCGTAGTAACCGCCGTAATAACCGCCGCTGCCGTAATAGCTGTTGGCGTAATTCAGGTAGTTGATATAATCGAGGTAACTCTGCGAATACCCGCTCGACGAAGAGGACGAGGAACTCGACGTGCCGCTCTTGCCCGACGACCCGTAGGCGTTGGTCGAGGTGGTGATCAGCTCCGCCCACTGGCCGTACTTGAGGTTGGGAATGGTGTAGTAGAACGCCTGAATCATACCGCCGCTTTCGGGCGTATAAGAAAGTGCCGTACCCGCAGTCTTGACCTCGCCGTAGATGATTTCCTTGACCTCGTCGATGTTCGTATCGAAGATGAAGCCGTCCAAGAAGCGGCCGATATACCAGATTTTGGCCGTCCCGTCGAGTTTCACCGAGTCGGCCTCGAGCGCCTTGACGCCGACATACTCCTCGGCATCGTCGCCCTCGTGGAAACGCTTTTTCAGCGCCTCGGCGATCTGCCTATCGATTTCCGTCACGGAACCGGGATTCACATAAGGTTCGTATCCGACATGATAGGGAGCCTCGAATTTCAACAGGTCTTCGGCATTGGCCGGATTGTAGCGCACGTTGACGTAGACCTGCGGAACCGAGTCGCAGGCGCTGACCCAGCGCTTGGAGGTTTCGTTGTAGGGATGCTCGGGGTCTTCAAGGTCTTCGGGTTTCTGTACCGCCTCCGTATCGTTGTCGTCCTCGGCCTTGCTGTATACCTGCAGTCCGCCGTTGTTCTCGCAGAATTCGTCGACATTCGTGCCTTCGCGCTCGACCGGGTTGCTGACCGTATCGCATATCTCCATCGTGACGATGAACGGGCGTTTGGCACTCAACGAATACCCCGTCTGCCCCTCGTAACCGCCGGTGCCCTCGACACCGTTGCCGACCACCGACGACGGCATGTAAAGCCTGATTTTCGAACCGTAACGCAATTTCACCTCGGGAACGGTGATGCCCAGGCGCTCTTTGTTGGCGGTAAAGTAGTCGTCGCCGAGCGTCAGCGTGTTGCGCATCGCCAGCCAGGTACCCTCCATCAGCCCCGTATTCTCCGTACCGCAGTAGCGGTAAAACGGCACATAGTGGGTGTATTTGGAGAACGACCCCGCCAGTTTGGCGTCGCCCGCCTGGCGCGTGAGGATGATATTACCGCTCAAATCGCGGCCCGAGAAGTCGAACGACACCCAGATCGCCTTGTCGCCCAGCGGTGCGGCGTCCGGATGGCCGGCGTCGAGAATATCGACATAGTAATCGCCGACAGCCTGCTTGTTATCGACCAAATCGCTGCGATGCTGCGTCATCCACGCCTCGAGCGCCTGATTTTCGATTTCGGGATACGATTCCGTTTCGTCTTTCGCACAGGAGGACAGCACCAGAAGGCCGGCGACCGGCACGCATAAAAAACGAGAGATAAATTTCATATATTCGGTTTGTATTTTACTCAACACTGTTTACCGTAAAAAACCAGGCCACGGGACTCTCTTTCGGGATTATGCCGAAATGATCGTCGCCATACGCCATGTTATAAGTCATATACGCCTCAACGGTGTCGCCCTCGCGACAACCAAGTAACGCATCGGAAAGCCCTTTTAGTATGCCGGGATGTTTCATATCGATTGTCAGCGGTTCGAACGACCACCACTCGGTATTGAGGCCTGCCTGCTCGAAAGCGGCTTTCAGCACCGGGTCGTTCGTATAATAGGGCATCGTCATGGTCGAACCCGTCGTTACGATGTTCGCATAGTTAAAGACATAGGCCCGGAAGGTAATGGTGACCGTCGATGCGCCCGTCACCTCCGTCCAGTTCACGCGGTCGGGGTTGTAGAGATCCTGGATATAACGGTAGACCGCATCGCCCGAAACCGTATAATAGGGCTGGTTGCTCCCCTCCTCCACATCGGCCTCGGCCACGAGGTTGGGCGTATGCGTCCCCTTGAGGTAAGAAACAATCTTATCCTTTTGTGCGGGCAGGATATCCTCGTCTTCGGAACATCCGGCAGCCAGCACGAGGGGCGCGAGTATGAGGGCGAACAGTCTTTTCATCGTCGTATAATCGTGCAAATTTACAAAAACAATCCGATTTTAAAGCATGAAACGGAAAAAAACGCCCGGTTAGCATACCGGGCACAAAAAAAAGACGGCCGAAGCCGCCTGTAACCTTACCGGTAATAATCCTTTCGGGGATTTTTCAACCGTTGTATACGCCGTTGTTTCAGCACATAGGCCAGAATCGCAACTACGACGGCCGCAGCGAAAACACCGAACAGGATAATAATAAAACCAATTGGGAGCGCCTCTTCCATTTGTTACACATTTAACAGGAAATAATTTGCCGCAAATGTATAGCAAATAATCCACCAAACCAAACCTGAGGTGGAGGTATTTTTCGTTTTTGTTGACAAAAAAGGCTTTTTCACAGGCATTTTAAGGCCATTCGCACCAAATCCTCGACCGAGGCGGCGGGATTTTCACGCACAATGCCGCGCAGCGCCTTCTCGGCCGCGGCCTTCGCAAATCCCAGCATGATTAGCGCGGCGAGCGCCTCGTCTATCGATTCGCCACTGGCAGAGGATATTGCAGCCGCCTCGCCCTCGACCAGCCCCGTGAGTTTGCCGCTCAGCTCGACAATGATTTTCTGGGCCGTTTTCAACCCCAGCCCCTTGACGTTCTTGAGCAGCACGGCATTCCCCGAGGTGATGATCCCCTGCAACTCGCGCGGCGAGTAGGTCGAGAGAATCATGCGGGCCGTATTGCCTCCCACGCCCGAAACGCTGATCAGGTGTCGGAACAATTCGCGTTCGACGCGGGTGGCGAAACCGTAGAGAATCTGGGCGTCCTCGCGCACGACGTAGTGCACGTACAAACGGGCGTTTTCGACATGCTCGATGGCCGAAAAAGTTTCGAGTGAGATATGGAGGTAATAGCCGACCCCGCCGGCATCGATAACTGCATATGCGGGAGCCACTTCGGCCACCGATCCGCTGATGTATTCGTACATGGAATCAAAATTTACAAGGCGTGGGGCAAAAATAAAGATTTTTTTTTACCTTTGTGATTCAAAAGCGGAATAATTAACTAAAACCGATAAAAAACGA
The DNA here is from genome assembly GCF_902388705.1 of uncultured Alistipes sp. GTDB lineage: Bacteria > Bacteroidota > Bacteroidia > Bacteroidales > Rikenellaceae > Alistipes. The sequence goes on along the minus strand of NZ_CABMQJ010000038.1, from coordinate 9,025 downwards.
CATGAAAAAAATGCTTTTTACGGCGCTCGTTGCGGCTTGCGCCATGACGGCCTGCGGCACGAAAACCACCGAAACGGCCGTTGCCGGGGAGGCAGCCCGCGAAGTCGGCTCGAGCGACATTGCCTATGTGCAGGTTGAAGCCGTACTGGCACAGTGCGACCTTTTCCTGAACGAAGGCGCAGCACTGCAGGAAAAGACCCAGAAGGCACAGAAGAGCTGGGCCCAGAAAGAAAAGAACCTGCAGGCCGAAGCAGCGCAGCTGCAGGAGAAATACCAGAAAGGACTGATTACGACCAACGATGCCCAGGCACAGCAGCAGAGCATCGAGCGGCGCGTGGCTTCCTACCAGAACTCGGCGCAGAAAGAGGCACAGGCGCTCGACGAAGAGAACTACGTCTTCACCAACCGCGCACAGGATTTGCTGCACCGCGCCGTGCAGGACATCAACGCCGACAAGAAATATAAACTCATTATCAACGCCACGGCCCTGATCGACGCCGATTCGACGCTCAACATCACGCCCGCCGTACTGGCCAAGGTCAACGAGTTGTACGCCGCCGATAAAAAGGAGGCCAAGAAATAAGGAATCGTTCGCATTCCGCATGCACAGGCCGCCCCGGAATCCGGGGCGGCTTTGTTTATCCGCCTTTGGGAAAGCCTGCGGGCAGATGCAACTGCGCGAACTGCCCCCGGAACAACATCAGGGAAAGGCATCCGAAATCAACACACGGAAACGGCATACGGAACAACCTGCGGAACGACATCCGGCACTTCGTCCGCAAACGCTATCCGGCACCTCGGGAACGGCATGGGAAGGCGGCATCCGGAGCGGCAAATATAAGCGGCACCCGGAACGCCGCGGGACGCGCCCACAGCGCCTTTGCCTTCCTCCGGCAGGCCGCACCGATGCCGTGCGAGCGGTTAATCGCATAGAAAGCGGCCGAACGCACCGCGGCGGCAACCGCCCCCGCAGCCGCAAAAACACCGGGAACGACCGCCGGACTGCCCCTCGGACGACATATTGACGCCAACCCCGCGGAAAGTCCGTATTTTTTTATACATTTGCAGGAAAACTAACAGCAACACACAACCAACAGCAATGGGTTTCGTTCCGTTCACATTCGTCGATTTCATAGACATCATCCTGGTCGCCATGATCATGTACTGGATTTACCGCATGACCAAGGGTACCAACGCGCCCTATATCCTCTCGGGCATCATCGCCATCTACCTGTTGTGGGTGGTCGTGCGGACGCTCAACATGGAGTTGCTGTCGACCATCCTCGGACAGTTGATTTCGGTGGGGGCCATCGCGCTGATCATCGTATTCCAGCCCGAACTGCGGCGCTTCCTGCAGATGATCGGAATGCGGCAGAAGCACTTCAACTTCATCACCCGCATCTTCTCGACGGGCGACGACACGGTGCAGACCAACGTCGTGCCGATAGTCACGGCCTGCCGCGAAATGTCGGAAACGAAAACCGGGGCGCTGATCGTCATCGGCCAGCAGAGCGATTTGCGGCTGATTGCCGAGGGCGGCATCGCGCTCGACGCCAAGGTTTCGACCCCGCTGATACGCAATATCTTCTTCAAAAACGCCCCGCTGCACGACGGCGCCGCCCTCATCGAGGGCGACCGCATCGTAGCCGCAAAGTGCATCCTGCCCGTGACGCAGAGCGACGTACCCAAATCCTACGGCACACGCCACCGCGCGGCAATCGGCATGAGCGAAATCTCGGACGCCATCATCGTGGTCGTATCGGAGGAAACGGGCGGCATCTCGATAGCGCAGGGCGGGGAGCTCCGCCGCGACATCGACCCCGTACGCCTGCAGCAGACCCTGCAACGCTACCTGACAATCAACACCCGCAAACGCTCGAAAAAAGAGGTGGCGGAGTAAACGGCCCGGCGGATTCGCCCCTCCCCGGCGCCCGGCGGACAAGCCGGCTGCCGTCCGCAAATCACGCCGCCCTGCCGGACGAACCGGCAGATAAACGGCCAAACGCCCCGGCCGGGAATCCCGCCCCGCAACAGCCGAAAGCACGGACAACAGCCAAGCCCGCCGACAGAACCTCTTCCCGACAAACGCCCACATCCCGGACAGGAACATGAATCTCCCGGCGGAGGCCGAAAACACGGCCGAAAACAAAAAACCGCAGGCAGTTGTTCCCGGCGGAAACGTAAAACCCGCGCTGAAATGCCGAAGCGCAGAGTTCCGGAATAAAAGACAAACACTACGTCAGGCAGGACGGGCGCGAAAGCAGCACCCCGGCCGCAATACGGAAAAGACCCACCCCGCAAGGGCGAAATACCCTTCCGCCGCCCGACGACAGTACAGTATTCACCCTATCAACCAATTGCTTATGATCTTTCCCGCACCGACACCACGCCTCGTACTGCGCGCATGGAGGGACACGGACCTCGGGGCATTTACGGCGATGAATGCCGATCCCCGCGTCATGGAGTATTTTCCGGCACCGCTGACGCCGGAACAATCCCTGGCATTCTTCGAACGCATCCGCGACGAATTCCAGACTGAAGCGTTCGGCCTGTATGCCGTCGAGCGCATCTCGGACGGGCTGCTGCTGGGATACACCGGACTGCACCGCGTGACTTTCGACGGCCTCTGCGGCCAAATCGAAATCGGCTGGCGGCTGCGCGCCGACGCCTGGGGCAACGGCTACGCCGCCGAAGCGGCGCGAAGCTGCCTTGCACTCGCCGGAAAACTCGGCATCGACGAGGTGATAGCGTTCACCACGGTGGGAAACCAGCGCTCGCAGCGCGTCATGCAGAAACTCGGCATGGATTGCGTCGGGCATTTCAACCACCCGGCCCTGCCCGAGGGAGATCCCCTGCGGCGGCACGTCCTGTACTGGATTGGAACGAAATAGCCCCTGACTGCCGCACAGGACAAACACGCCCGCAGCGCCTGTACCGATTCGAACGGCCGCCGCGGGAAATACCCGACAGGCTCCCGTCCGGGAACGCGAAACTGCCGGCAAACACAAACCTCATCCGGCCCCGCCCGGAAACACCAACCCCCGCCCTGCAACAGGACGGGGGTTTTCATATCGTATCGCGGGCCGGCTATTTGAGCGTAAACACGACGCGGCCCCGAATATCGTCGGACGCAGCCCCGACATAGGCCGTGAACTCGCCGGGTTCGACGACCCACGCACCTTTGGCATCGTCGTAATACCCGAGCATGTCGGGCGTAATGTCGAACGTCACGGTGCGGGTTTCCCCGGGTGCGAGGCGTACCTTTTCGAAGCCCTTGAGCTCTTTGACCGGACGCGGCAGCGACGACTCCTCATCGCCGATGTAAAGCTGCACCGCTTCGGCCCCCTCGCGGCTGCCCGTATTGGTCACGTCGACCCGGACGCGGAGTTTGCCCGAAGCCGTGAGCGACGTGCGGTCGCTTTCGACCCCGCCGTACGCGAACGTCGTGTAACTCAACCCGTGTCCGAATGCGAAGAGGGGCTTTATGTTCTCTTTCTCGGCCCAGCGGTATCCCACGAAGATGCCGTCGCGGTAGACCACCCGCTCGCCGTCGCCGGGATATTCACCCGCGGCGTGCGCGCCGCAGTCCTCCAGCCGCGCCGGGAATGTAAACGGCAGTTTGCCCGAGGGATTGACCGCACCGAAAACCACGTCGGCCAATGCATTTCCGGCCTCGGAACCGGAATACCAGGCCTGCAGGACGGCAGGCACGCGCTCCACCCACGGCATCGCCACGGCGTTGCCCGAAACGAGCACCACGGCAAGGTTGGAATTGGCCGCGGCAAGGGCTTCGATCACCTCGTCCTGTCCGTAGGGCAGCCCCAGCTGCAGGCGGTCGGCGCCCTCGCTGTCCTGGTGGTCGCTCTTGTTCAGCCCGCCGATGAAAATCACGGCGTCGGCCCTGCGCGCCGCAGCGACGGCATCATCAATCAGGGCCCGGGCGGAACGCTTTTCACTCAAATCCTGCCCCGTCACCACGCCGTTGTAGTCGCCCGTCACGTCGCCCACATAGCCGCGCTCGTAAATTACCCCGGCCCGGTCGCCCACCGCCGCGCGAATGCCTTCCAGGGGCGTGCATTCGTGTTTCACCTTGAGCGACGAGGAGCCTCCGCCGACGGTCATCATCTTCACGGCATTCTCGCCCACGACGGCAATGGTCTTCACTTTCGACAGGTCGACGGGCAGCACGCCGCCCTCGTTGCGGAGCAGCACCATTCCCTCGCCGGCGATACGCCGCGCAGCCGCATTGTGCTCGGGCGAGCAAAGCGAGCCGAACGGTTTGCGGCTGTTCATCGACGTGCGGAAAATCAGGCGCAACACGCGGGACGCCTTGTCGTCCAGCTCTTCGGTGCCGACCTCGCCCTTGCGCAGCAGTTCGAGGTAGGGCCGCGCCAGGTAATAGTTGTCGTAGGCATTGGTCGCACCCCAGTTCAGGCCGTCCGTCCACGTGCCGAACTCCATGTCCAGCCCGTTGAAGATCGCCTCACGGGTGTCGTGCACGCCGCCCCAGTCCGAGATTACCACGCCGTCGAACCCCCAGTTGCGTTTGAGGATGTCGTTCAGCAGGTAGCGGTTGTGGCAGCAATGCTCGCCCTTGTATTTGTTGTAGGCGCCCATGATGGCCCACGCGCCGCCCTGCTGCACCGCCGCCCTGAAAGCGGGCAGGTAGATTTCGTTCAGGGCACGGTCGTCGAGCACCACGTCCACCTTATGCCGCTGCACCTCCTGGTTGTTGACGGCGAAATGCTTCACGCAGGCCGCCACGCCGTTCTGCTGCACGCCCTGCACATAGGGCACGACCATGCGCGACGAGAGATACGGGTCTTCGCCCATGTACTCGAAGTTGCGGCCGTTCAACGGCGTGCGGTAGATGTTCACCCCGGGGCCGAGCAGCACGTCTTTGCCGCGGTAGCGGGCCTCCTCGCCGATGGAACGGCCGTAGAGCGCCGACATTTCGGGATTCCACGTGGCGGCGAGGCACGTCAGCGCCGGAAAGGCCGTGCACGAATCGTTCGTCCAGCCCGCCTGGTCCCATTCGTCCCACAACACTTCGGGGCGGATGCCGTGAGGGCCGTCGGTACACCACACTTCGGGAATGCCCAGGCGCGGAACGCCTGCCGAGGAGAATTTCGACTGCGCATGCAGCAGCGCCACTTTTTCTTCGAGCGTCATACGCGCGAGGGCATCCGCGACACGCTTCTCAAGCGGCTGCGACTCGTCGAGGTAGAGCGCGACATCGCCGGAACGCTGCGGAGCTCCGCCGCACGCAACGGCTGCGAGCATACACAGCACGGTGGCGAACTTTACATAAGGTTTGGATTTCATAAGGGAAAATGATTTAAAAATCAGCAACGGAAAGCAAAAAAGGTTTCTCACCGCAGACAACAAAGATAAAAATTATTCTCCAAAGCCACAAGGATAAAAATATTTCTTAATCCGCGAATCATTCGAAAGATTTTTTACCATCGCATTCCCGCAGGAGGCTTCCGCTGTTGGGTGCTGACCGTTTCGGGCCGTCACGACATCATGCAACTCGGTGCGGGCCAGATGGCAGCCAGCCGCCCAGCCTGGCGCTGCAACCCATGCCGCGGCACGGCGGTACGGAACCGGAGCGCCAAAATCCCCGGGCGAATCGTACCGCTGCCACCGGGCCGTTATAGGGCTGCCGTCATTGACACGCCCGGGACAACCCGTCCGCGGCACCGCCCCGCAGCACTGTCCAGCGCAAAAACAGCGGCACAACACCAACCCGCACGCAAAGCATCCGGAAGTACAACAGCGCCGGCACCTCACATCCCGCCGCGAAACTGCAACAGACCCGCAACCATAAACCGCCCTTGCGTCAAATCCCCCCGGCGCGACACGGACAGGCACCTTTCTGCGCACCCCGCCCCCGAACCGGAGCCATAACTGACTTTCCCTGCCCCTAACCACTCCCGGCAAGAAGCAGAATCGGTCGCAAAGGCGCAGGCACCGTCCCGCACACCCCGCCTCCGAACAGGAGGCCGCAACAAACGCCTCCCGCCCCGTTATCCCCCTGCACCTCCGAAACCGGCCCCGAAACGGATTTCCCATACCCGCCTGCGGGCACAAAAAAAAGACCGCGGAAAAAATCCACGGTCATTTTATCCGCCGGCCTTTCGGACGGCCCGCCCACAGGCGCCCGGCCCTTATTCGGCCTGCTCCTGCTCGGTCTGTCCGGCAGCGGGAATCTCGGCCTGCGGCATCGTAGCGGGTGCCTCGGCGTCGATAACGCGTTCCTGAAGCGCCTTGACGTCTTTCGAAATCTCGCTGTTGCTCGTGGCAACGCGGCCCCGGTCCATAGCCAGCGTAGCGGCCAGGCTCAACACGACGATCGCAATGGCCATCGTCCATGTGAATTTCTCAAGGAAGTCCGAAGTTTCGCGCACGCCCATCACCTGGTTCGACGCGCCGAAATTGGCGGCCATGCCGCTTTTGGGGTTCTGCACCAATACCGCAAGGATCACAAGCACGCTGGCAACGAGTATCAGGGCAATGCAAATCGTGTATAACATATCGTTGAATTTTAATTATTGTTTTCCAATTTGCCAATTAGCGTGGCAAAGTAAACACTTTTTTCGGGATTTAGCAAACTTAATTTACGATAAATCGCTATGGCCTTGTCACGAAGCCCCTGCGCGAGATAGATTTCCGCCAGTTCCTCGCTCACCACCTCGTCGTCGTCGTCCAGCTCGGCTTCGGTGCGCACCTCCTCCCCCCCGGGATCGTCCCCGGCGGCCACGATGCGCAGGTCTTCCTCCTGCAGGAAGCGGTCGATGATGTCGTCGGACGAAAGCCGGAGCACGGCGGCAGCATCGATCTGCGCCGCGCGCAGCGAACTCTGCGCCCGCCACGGGGCCGTCACCGCCAGCCGCGGGTCTTCCGCGCCGCTCACCACCTCGCGCACGATGCGGGCCAAATCGAACCATTCATAGCACGCAATCAATGCATCCAACTCCTCCACTGCGGGCTTCTTCCCGCCCGGCGATGCGATATATCGTTTCAGGTCAGCCATTTCCGCCGTCGTTTACCAGTTCGAAGCCGAAGCCTGGAAGATGTCCGTAACCAGCTTGTCGACGATTTGGGGAATCAGCTCGCCCTCGACCTCGGTCAGCAGCTTCGTCGAGTCGTAGTCCTCGTAGGCCGTAAAGGTGCGGTTGAACGACATCTTTTCGTCCAGGGCGTTGGTGAAGCGCACCTTGACCGTAATGGTCAGGCGGTTCAGCAGCGCGTAGTCGTCGCTCGACACCGACGCCGTGACCGACGTATAATTGGTAATCTCGCCCTCGAAAGCGAAGTCGCCCCCCTCCTCGACCTGCATCAGGCGCGTGCGGCGCGTGAACATGTCGACGAGCGCGTCGGTGAGCGTCGAACTCAAAATCGGCGCCACCATCGTCGCGTTGTTGGGGAAATAGGCCACGCTGAACGTCTTGGCATCGGGCGGGATGGAGGCTCCCGACAGCGAATATTTGATGGCCACGCCGCAGCCCGTAAGCAGGGCGGCACAGAGGGCCGCAATTGCGAGTTTTATCTTCATGCTACAAAAAATTCTATTTTCCGGGCGGCGCCGCCCGCCGTTTCCGGTGTGCGCCGCGGCCCTACTCCTCTTCGATGCCCAGCTCCTTGATTTTGCGGTAGAGCGTGCGCTCGGACATAAACAACTCGGCGGCGGCTTCGCGGCGGCGGCCGTTGTTGCGGCGCAGGGCGCGGACAATCTGCTCGCGCTGCATGTCGGCCTTGGTCATCTCGCGCGGCGGTTCGTCGGTCACCTCCTCGCTCTCGGCGAAGACCGGGACGGAACCGGCATACACGGGCGCCGAACTCTGGGCGGTGGTCGGCAGCAGGGCCTTGATGTCGTGCACGGGCTCCCCGCAGGGCGCCTGCACATTGTGCATCATTTCGGACATCATCCGCTTCAGGTCGTTGATGTCGGCCCGCATGTCGAAAAGCACCTTGTAGAGCAGTTCGCGCTCGGAAGACATCGTATCGTCGGCCTGCACGCCGCCCATCGGCGCAGGGGCTCCCCCTCCCTGGGGCGGCAGGTATCTGGCCAGCACGTCGGGCGTAATGAGGCGGGCCTGCTCGATGGCCGATATCTGTTCTGCAACGTTTTTAAGCTGGCGGATATTGCCCCGCCAGTAATAGCGCATCAGCATTTCGCGCGCCGCGGCGTCGAGCGTCACAACGGGCATGCGGTACTGCACGGCCACGTCGGCGGCGAATTTGCGGAACAGCAGCGGAATGTCCTGCGGCCGCTCGCGCAGCGCCGGGACGATGATCGGCACCGTGCTCAACCGGTAATAGAGATCCTCGCGGAAGCGGCCCGAAGCAATCGCCTGCTGCAGGTTCATGTTCGTGGCGGCGACGACGCGGACATCGGTTTTCTGCACCTTCGACGAGCCGACGCGGATGAACTCGCCCGTCTGCAGCACGCGCAGCAGGCGCGCCTGCGTCGGATGCGGGAGCTCGGCGACCTCGTCCAGGAAAATCGTTCCCCCGTCGGCCTCTTCGAAATAGCCCTTGCGGGCTTCGAGCGCCCCGGTGAACGAGCCTTTCTCGTGACCGAAGAGCTCCGAGTCGATCGTCCCCTCGGGAATTGCCGCGCAGTTGACGGCTATATATTTATTGTGTTTGCGCGCCGAATAGGCGTGTATGACCTGCGGGAAGAACTCCTTGCCCACGCCGCTCTCGCCCGTGACGAGTACCGTGAGGTCGGTCGGAGCCACGCGCACGGCGACCTCCAGCGCCCGGTCTAAAAGTTCCGAAGTGCCGATGATGCCGAAGCGCTGTTTGACTGTAGTGATATCCGTCATTTATTCCGTAATGGGTTGTTCGGGTTGTGCCGCCGCAGCGTCGGTCTGCGGGTTTGCGGGCTGTTCGATATACTGTTCGTCCTGTGCCTCCTCCTTGTCGCGCAGGTAACCGAATGCGATGGCGGCCACGGCGATGGCGGCGGCGATGACGGCTATCCAGATGAAACGGTCGGCACCGCGCCGCCGCGGCG
>NZ_CABMQJ010000037.1 GCF_902388705.1 uncultured Alistipes sp. | reverse complement strand
CCCGTCCTACGGGCAGCGCCTCGAAGCGTGCGCCGCGCCACATCCGGCCCGCACCGCTGCCGCGCGGATAGCGAATCATGAAGGGATGGCCCCACTGCAGGCCGGTATACATCATGTTGCGCAGCTCCAGCTCGTCCATCGGCGCGGCAATTGCAAGCCCCGGCACGGCGCCGAAAGCCGCCATGTCGAACACTCCGTGGTGCGTCACGCCGTCTTCGCCCACGATGCCGCCCCGGTCGAGGCACATCACCACGGGCAAATCCTGAATCGCGACATCGTGAATCACATTGTCGTAGGCGCGCTGCATGAACGTCGAATAGATATTGCAGAAAGGCACCATGCCCGCCGCGGCCAGTCCGGCCGAAAAGGTCACGGCATGCCCCTCGGCGATGCCCACGTCGAAACAGCGCGAGGGCATGGCATGCATCAGCATATTCATCGAACAGCCCGTCGGCATGGCGGGCGTCACGCCCACGACGCGCCGGTCGCTTTCGGCCAGCTCGACGAGCGTTTCGCCGAAAACGTCCTGGTAGCGCGAAGCGCTGCCCGCAGAAGCGATCCGCTCGCCCGTATCGGGATTGAAACACCCCGGGGCGTGCCACGTGGGCTGGTCGTGCTCGGCAGGCAGGAAGCCCTTGCCCTTCACGGTCATGACATGCAGCAGCTTGGGCCCCTCGATGTCGCGCAGCGCGCGCAGCGTGCGCACCAGCTCCTTGAGGTTGTGGCCGTCGACCGGCCCGAAATAGCGGAAATTGAGGCTTTCAAAAAGGTTGCTCTTGTTCAGCAGTCCCTGCTTGACGGCGTTACCCGCCTTCTGGCAGAGGCGCAGCAGCCGCGGCGTATGCGAAAGGACACCCCACAGCCGCTGTTTGAAGCGGTTATAATGTACCGAGGTGGATATTTTGAGCAGGTAGTTCTTCAGCGCCCCGGTGGCCTGGTCGATGGCCATGTTGTTGTCGTTGAGAATCACCAGCAGGTTGGTGCGCTTGCTGGCCCCGGCGTTGTTCAGTCCCTCGAAGGCAAGGCCGCCGGTCATCGAACCGTCGCCGATGACGGCTACGACCCGGTGCTTCTCGCCCCGCAGCTCGGCGGCTTTGGCCATGCCGAACGCCGCAGAAATCGACACCGAGGCGTGCCCGCCGCCGAAAGCGTCGTATTCGCTCTCGGCCATGCGCGGGAAACCGCTGATGCCGCCCAGCTGGCGCTTGGTGCGGAACGCCTCGCGGCGGCCCGTGATGATTTTGTGGGCATAGGTCTGGTGCCCCACGTCCCAGACGATTTTGTCGCCGGGCGTGTCGAACACATAGTGGAGCGCCGCCGCCAGCTCCACGGCGCCGAGGCTCGACGCCAGATGGCCGGGATTGACCGAGCACTCCTCGATGATATAGCGGCGCAATTCGTCGCAATAGGTACGCAGTTCCTCCGCCGAAAGCCTTTTGAGATCCCGGGGAGAGTCTATTTTCCGAAGCAGTTTGTATTCGTCCAGCGTCATGGCAGCGCAAAGATAGTGCAAGCCGAGCGCAATGCCAAATTTATTTGGGCATTGCCAAGGCGCAGCCTATGTTCTGTAAAGATAGTGCAAGCCGAGCGCAATGCCAAATTTATTTGGGCATTGCCAAGGCGCAGCCTATGTTCTGTAAAGATAGTGCAAGCCGAGCGCAATGCCAAATTTATTTGGGCATTGCCAAGGCGCAGCCTGTGTTCTGTAAAGATAGCACAAACCGGGTGCAATGCCAAATTTATCCGGGCATAGTCGGGGTACAGCCCGCACATTGTGTAGAATGCAAATCCGGTGCAGGCCGGACGCAATGCCGAATCCATCCGGGCACGGCCGGCATACGTCCTATTTTCGGTAAAGATAGCCACTCATGCGATTTTTTTCAATAAAAATTTCTATCTTCGCGATACGGTAAACCCCATCGTACAATGAAATACAAGCGAATACTCCTGAAATTGAGCGGCGAATCACTGCAGGGCTCACAAAAATACGGGCTTTCGCCCGAGGTACTCCAGTCATACGCCGAGCAAATCAAGGCGGCAGCCGCAACGGGCGTCCAAATCGGCATCGTCATCGGCGGCGGCAACATCTTCCGCGGCCTCACGGGCGCGAAAAAAGGTTTCGACCGCGTGAAAGGCGACCAGATGGGCATGCTGGCCACGATTATCAACTCGCTGGCATTGCAGTCGGCGCTGGAGGACAACGGCGTGAAAGCCAAGGTGCTGACCTCGATTCGCATGGAGCCCATCGGCGAATACTACTCCAAGGCCCGTGCCATCGAATACCTCGAGGCGGGGCAGGTGGTGATTATCGGCGGCGGCACCTCGAACCCCTACTTCACGACCGACTCGGCATCGGCGCTGCGCGGCATCGAAATCGAGGCCGACGTGATGCTGAAAGGCACCCGCGTGGACGGCGTCTACACGGCCGACCCCGAGAAAGACCCGGCGGCCACCAAATTCGACGAAATCACGTTCGAGGAGGTACTCGACCGCCGGCTGAAAGTCATGGATCTCACGGCATTCACGCTCTGCCGCGAGAACGGATTGCAAATCATCGTCTTCGACATGGACACGCCGGGCAACCTGGGCAAGGTGCTTGCCGGGGAGCGCATCGGGACACTCGTAAAAAAATAAGACAATGGCAACCAAAAAGAGCAACAAACAGCTGTGGATCATGCTGGCGCTGATCATCGTCGTGGTCGCTGCCATCCTGCTGCTGCCCTCGTGCGGCAGCCGCAGCGGCAAAGCGGCTGCGGATACCGAATCGACCACGCTGGTCAAGGCGGGCGAAAAAGCCCCCGACTTCACCGTGGAGATGTTCGACGGCGGAAAAACCTCCCTCGCGGAGCTCAAAGGCAAAGTCGTGCTGCTGAACTTCTGGGCCACCTGGTGCCCGCCCTGCCGGCAGGAACTGGCCCGCGTGCAGAAGGACATCGTCGACCGTTTCGCCGGCCGCAACTTCGTCTTCCTGCCCGTATCGCGCGGCGAAAAGCGGGAAGACGTGGCGGCGTTCCGCGAAAAGAACGGATACACGTTCCCGATGGGCCTCGACCCCTCGCAGACCACCTACGACCTCTACGCCTCGAACTACATCCCGCGCAACTTCCTGATCGACGCCGACGGCAAAGTCGTTTCGGCCTCGGTGGGGTACGACCCCGAGGAGTTCGACCAACTAATCAAAACCATCGAAAAAATACTCGAATAATATGGATACCAAGACGATTCTCAACGATGCCTCCGGCCGTATGCAGAAGGCTATCGACCACCTCGAAGAGGAACTTTTGAACGTGCGCGCGGGAAAGGCGTCGCCCAATGCCCTGAACGGCGTGATGGTGGACTACTTCGGCTCGCAGGTGCCCGTATCGGGCGCCGCCAGCGTCACGGTTCCCGATGCCAAGACGATCCTGATTCAGCCGTGGGACAAGAATATGCTGCGTGCAATCGAGAAAGCCATCATCGACTCGAACATCGGACTCACCCCGTCGAACAACGGCGAGCAAATCCGCCTGACGATTCCGCCCCTCACGGAGGAGCGCCGCAAGGAGCTGGTCAAACAGGTGCGCGGCGAGGCCGAAACGGCCCGCATCAGCCTGCGCAACGCCCGCCGCGACGCCGTCGAAGCATTCAAGAAAGCCCAGAAGGAGGGCATGCCCGAAGACGAGTCGAAAGACGGCGAGACACAGACGCAGAAATTGCTCGAGAAATTCACGAAGCTGCTCGATGCGGCCCTCGACAAGAAAGAAAAGGAAATCATGACGGTATAATTCCGTCCACCCAGGAGTTAAAATCCGGCCAACACATAAATGTGGCCGGATTTTTTCATATATTTGCCCGTTGTAACAATCCGCCTATGAAAAACATCCGACTCAAACTCTGCACGGCAATCCTCCTGTCCGCACTGTTCTGCACACAGGGAGCCCTGGGGCAGGGATACGTCAAGCTGAATATTCCCTATGCCCTGGTCGGCGTGGTCAACCCCTCGGTCGAATTCGCCATCTCGCCCAAGTCGACCCTGCAGACCGACATCGTCATATCGCCGTGGAAGTCCGTCAACCAGAAGCACATGCTTTTCGCCATCTTCATGGGCGAATACCGCCGCTACTTCAAGCAGCATAACAACGGATGGTACCTGGGTGCCAACATCGGCATGATGGCTTTCGACATGTCGAAACCCTACATCGAGGGCTGGAAACTGAAATTCGAGAACCGCTACTGCAAGGGCTACGGCATGATGATCGGCCTGTGCGTGGGCTACGAACACCAGTTCGGGGAGCGGTGGCTGCTCGACGCATTCTTCGGCTGGGCCTGGATGGACAGCCATTACAACGGATACAGTTTCGACGGCGAAATCGACATGTATCCCCACCGCCCCGTGCAGCCGAAGCACCCCGACCCGTTCAACGGTTCGTCGGAATGGTATCCCAACAAAATAGGCGTATCGATCGGATACCGCATCTTCACCCCGCGCAGCTTGCGCAACAAATAACGCCGGACAGTTATTTTCGGGAAACTTCCCGCAATAAATCACCGGCACGGGTTTCCGTGCCGGATGAAACCGTATGTCCGCCCAGGCCCCGGCAGGCGGCTTTTGCGGCGGCCTGCCGTGCTTTCCGGCGAACCGTCCGGCCGCAAAAACCGCCTGCCGGCAAGCCCCACGAATCCCGCAACGCCCGCCCCGGAAAACGGATTGCGGGAAAGCGCCGCCCCCTCCTGACAACAAAAAGGCCCCGCCGTGATTCACGGCGGGGCCTCTCCAATTATTTGTACCTATTCAGAATTACTTTACTTTCGGGCCGGCTGCTACGAGCTTCTTACCCTCCTCGTTGCCCGTGAACTTGGTGAAGTTCTTCACGAAGCGGTTTGCGAGGTCTTCGGCCTTAACGTCCCAATCCTTGGCGTTCTTGTAGGTGTCGCGCGGATCGAGGATCTTGGGATCCACACCGGGCAGCGCCGTCGGAATCTTGAAGTCGAAGATGGGCAGCGTCTTGGTCGGCGCCTTGTCGATCGAGCCGTCGAGGATGGCGTCGATGATGCCGCGCGTATCCTTAATCGAGATACGCTTGCCGGTGCCGTTCCAACCCGTGTTCACGAGGTATGCCTTGGCACCTGCCTTCTGCATCTTCTTCACCAGCTCCTCACCGTACTTGGTGGGGTGCAGCGAGAGGAATGCAGCGCCGAAGCAAGCCGAGAAGGTCGGCGTGGGCTCGGTAATGCCGCGCTCGGTACCTGCCAGTTTGGCGGTGAAACCCGACAGGAAGTAGTACTTGGTCTGCTCGGGAGTCAGGATCGAAACCGGGGGCAGCACGCCGAATGCATCGGCCGAGAGGAAAATCACCTGCTTGGCAGCCGGGGCTTTCGATACGGGCTTCACGATGTTGTCGATGTGGAAAATCGGGTACGACACGCGGGTATTCTCGGTCACCGACTTGTCGGAGAAGTCGATTTTGCCTTTCTTGTCAACCGTTACGTTCTCCAGCAGCGCGTTGCGGCGAATCGCGTTCCAGATGTCGGGCTCGTTCTCCTGCGAGAGGTTGATAACCTTGGCGTAGCAGCCGCCCTCGAAGTTGAATACGCCGTCGTCGTCCCAGCCGTGCTCGTCGTCGCCGATCAGTTCGCGCTTCGGGTCGGTCGAAAGCGTGGTCTTGCCGGTACCCGACAGGCCGAAGAAAATCGCCGTCTCACCCTTGCTGTTGGTGTTGGCAGAGCAGTGCATCGAAGCCATGCCCTTCAGCGGAAGCAGGTAGTTCATGTAGGAGAACATACCCTTCTTCATCTCGCCGCCGTACCAGGTGTTGATGATAACCTGCATCTTCTCGGTGAGGTTGAAAACAACGGCCGTTTCCGAGTTCAGGCCGAGTTTCTTGTAATTCTTAACCTTGGCCTTCGAAGCGTTGAGCACCACGAAATCGGGCTCGCCGTAGGTTTCCAGTTCGGCGTCGGTCGGACGGATGAACATGTTCTTGACGAAATGAGCCTGCCATGCCACCTCCATGATGAAGCGGATTTTGAGGCGCGAGTTCTCGTTGGCGCCGCAGAACGTGTCGACAACATAGAGTTTCTTGCCCGACAGCTCCTGCGAAGCGATTTTCTTCAGCTCTTTCCAGGCTGCTTTGGTTACGGGCTTGTTGTCGTTCTTATACTCGTCGGAAGTCCACCAGATCGTATCCTTGGTGGTTTCGTCCATTACGAAGAACTTGTCCTTGGGCGAACGGCCGGTATAAACGCCGGTCATTACGTTCACGGCGCCCATTTCGGTCTCCTGACCTTTCTCGAAACCGCGCAGGCCCTTCTTGGTCTCTTCGCGGAACAGTTCGTCGTACGACGGATTGTACACGATCTCGGTCACACCCGTGATCCCGTACTTTTTCAAATCCATTTTGTTCATAGCAATCGTTATTTTTAATAAAACATCAAATCCTGATTTACCTAACTCAAATCCGGATGACCGGACTTTAACCGCACAAAGGTAGAAAAACTTTTATACTTGTGAAAAAAATAACAGTAAAAAACGCAAAAAACAGCCATTATTTTTTCCAACAAGCGTATATAATTCATTTATAAGCAGGTATCACACCCCGAAAAGCGGATAAAAAACCCAGCCGTACATCCCTCCGCAAACATTCTGCCGCGTTTCGCGCCGGTGCGCCGCAGACGCGCGGCCCGCTTTGCGCCGTTTTTTCCCGCTTTGGGGAAACGCCGGACTTTTTGTCCGGAACAGCCGTTCCCGCGCTTCGGGACGGCCCCTGCCCGGACAGCGTAAAAAATACCGGCAGAAAACACGAACCCGCATGAAAACCCCGATAAAAACGACCCCGCACCTCTGCTCGCTCCTGCCGCCGGCAATACCGCCGCAGCATGCAGGAGTTCCGCAGCGCCGGGTGCCTGCGCATCAGAACCGCCATCAGACTGTCGCACGCGATTGACGCCGGGCCCAACCGCTTCGGCCAGCGCATTACCGCATACGACCTGAATTCCAACACGCCGGGCGGACGCTTCTACTCGCCGCAGGCTCCGACGAGCAAGGAACTCACGGCCGACATCTACATCGACCGCACGTCAATCGGGGTATTCATCGACGGCGGGCTGTACTCCTGCTCCTACGGAGCTCCGCCCGGACAAAAACAACGACGGGAAGTTGCGCTTCCGGGGCAACCGTATCGAAATCAAGGAGCTGGAAGTATTCTCCGTCCAACCGATCCGGCAGCCGGAGTAAACCCGGCGCACGGATTCCGAAAAAACCGGGGCGGGCGAAAGGGAAGATACGGGAATTTTTCCTATCTTTGGTATATTCGACCCGCACAAAATTTCGTTATCCCTTTCAAGCAATGCGCCCGATGAAAATACGACATGACCGGATATGCCTGAAACCGTTTTCGCTCGAATGGATAAACTACCATTGTTTCTCCATCCTGCTGTTTGTCTGCGGGGCATGCTACTCCTGCTGTTTCGTCCGTGAACTCGCCCGCGGATTGCGGAACCGGTATTGGCTGGCCGCGCTCCTGCTGTTCGGCGCGGGACTTGTCGTCCATATGTTCCAGCGCAGCAAACTGAAGTTCAGAAGCATCCCGCTCCCCCGGCAGCACGACGGACTGCAAGAGCGGATACGCACGCTGCTGATTGACAGGGGATGGCGAATCGAATACGACAACCGGCGTTACCTGCAGGCCGTAAACCGGAAGGGCATTCCCTTCCTGGACTGCGATCTGCTGGTATTGAGCTGGCGAAACGACGAAATACGCTGGGCCCTGATCTACGACCCGTGGTATAACATGGCCGGAGGAATCTTCACGTTCAACAGGTACGGACGGAAAACCGTAAAGGCGATAAAGGCGCTCGCCGGCGATTCGGCGGAAGCCACCGCCCGGAAACTCGGATAAACCATGGCAGGACTCTATTTCCACATACCTTTCTGCAAACGCATATGCGCCTACTGCGACTTCTACAAAAGCGCAGACCTGCGCCGCACGGACGACGTCGCTGCCGCCATGCACCGCGAACTGGAACAGCGGCGCGGCTACCTGAAAGGGGAAGCGGTGACCACCCGCTACTTCGGCGGGGGTACGCCGTCGCTCTGGGCGCCCGAAATGCTGAAAGGGCTGTTGGAACATGCGGCGCAGCTTTTCGACTGCAGCGGAGTCGCGGAAACCACGCTCGAGGCCAATCCCGACGATTTGACGGAATCCTACCTCGCCGGACTGCCGGGGGCGGGCATCGACCGCCTCTCGATCGGCGTCCAGTCGTTCGACGACGACTGCCTGAAGCTGATGAACCGCCGCCACACCGCGGCACAGGCCGCAGCGGCCGTCCGGGCCGCACAGCGGGCGGGATTCGGCAACATCACCGTCGACCTGATCTTCGGCGTACCCGGTTTCGGCGGCGAATCGCTGAAAAGGTCGCTCGATACGGCCCTGTCGCTCGGCGTACAGCATATTTCGGCATACCATTTGACCGTCGAACCGAATACGACTTTCGGCCGCCGCGCCGCACGCGGGCAGTTCCGGGCCGTGGACGAGGAGGTCAGCGAGGCGGAATTCCTGCTGGTGCACGACACGCTCACCGGAGCCGGATTCGAGCACTACGAGGTGTCGAACTACGCGCTGCCCGGATTCCGCGCCCGGCACAACGCTTCGTACTGGCAGGGGGTGAAGTACCTCGGCATCGGCCCGGCGGCCCATTCGTTCGACGCAAACGAGCGGCACTGGAACGCCTCTTCGGTGGAGAAATACATCGACGGGGCACCGGGCGGGCGGGAGGTGCTGACCGAACGCGACCGGTTCAACGAATACGTCATGACGGCGCTGCGCACGGCCGAAGGAATCGGGATGCGGGAGGCCGGGGCGCGTTTCGGGACGAAACGCACGGCACGCATCGCACGGGAAGCCGAGCCGTTCCTACGGGCCGGCATGCTTCGCCGCACAGGGGAGCGGCTGGCCGTTCCACCGGAAAGATTCCTGACCTCGGATGCCGTAATCGAGGCATTTTTCGAAACATAACACGGCACGCAACCAAGTGAAACTGAAATGTTAAGTTATTATTAAATATTTTTAGAAATTACCCCTGCAAGGTTGACAAATATAAATATAAGTATTACCTTTGCAGCGGTTTTCAACCGATCCGACAAGAAATCATAAACAAGCAGCACAAATATGAGTAATGCAAAACTGACCCCCGACTACCTTTTCGAGGCGAGTTGGGAGGTGTGCAACAAGATAGGCGGCATCCATACCGTCATCTCGACCAAGGCACAGACCGCAACCCGTAAATTCGCAGAGCACTATATCCTCATCGGGCCCGACCTCCAGCACGAGGGGGCGAACCCCGAATTCGAGGAGGATCCCAACCTGCTGAAAGCATGGCGGCAGGGCGTCTACAACGAGGGGCTCCGCATCCGCGTGGGCCGCTGGAAAATCAAAGGCGAGCCGACGGTAATCCTGGTGGACTTCACCTCGCTGATTCCCCGCAAGGACGAAATCCTCAAAAGCCTGTGGGAAACCTACCACGTGGACTCGATTTCGGGCCAGTGGGATTACATCGAGCCCGTGCTCTTCGGCTATGCCGCCGGCATGGTCATCGCCTCGTACGTCGACAACTTCTGCAACGCGACCGATAAAATCGCGGCCCACTTCCACGAATGGATGACCGCCGCCGGAGGACTTTACCTGCGCAAGCACGCCCCCTATGTGGCCACGCTCTTCACGACGCACGCCACGGTCATGGGGCGCTGCATCGCCGGCAACGGCCTGCCGCTCTACAACGACCTGGCCAAATTCAAGGCCGACGAGCTGGCGCGCCAGTTCAACGTCGTGGCCAAGCATTCGATCGAGAAGATGGCCGCCACGTACCACGACGCCTTCCTGACCGTGAGCGACATCACGGCCAACGAGTGCAAATACCTGCTGGGACGCGAGCCGGACGGCATCACGCCCAACGGCTTCGAGAACGACTTCGTCTGGACGGGCGAAGAGTACGACGCCAAGCGCACCGAGGCCCGCAGGGCGATGATTACGGTGGCAGAGGCGTGCCTGGGGCATAAATTCGCCGCCGAGCCGCTCATCGTCGGCACCAGCGGCCGCTACGAGTTCCGCAACAAGGGGCTCGACGTATTCATCGAATCGCTCAAGAAACTGGCCGCCTCGGACCGCCTCAAGCGCGAAGTGCTGGCCTACATCACCGTGCCGGCCGCCAACCGCGGGCCGCGCGTCGATTTGCAGGCGCACCTGGCCGACCCGTCGAAACCGATCGACGGAGGACAGTACAAATACGCGACGCACTACCTCGAATACCAGCACAGCGACCCGGTCGTGAACGCCCTCAACGGCAGCATCCTCACGACAGACGACTCGAAAGTGAAAGTGATTTTCGTGCCGACCTACCTCAACAAGGCCGACGGCATCTTCGGCAAGGATTACTACGAGCTGCTCGTGGGCATGGACATCACGGTATTCCCCTCCTACTACGAGCCGTGGGGCTATACCCCGCTCGAGTCGGTGGCTTTCTCGGTGCCGACCGTCACCACGACCCTCGCCGGATTCGGCCTCTGGGTCGACAAGCAGCGCGAACATGCGGGCGTGGAGGTTATCCGCCGCGACGACTACAACGACAGGGAGGTCGAAGAGAAAATCGCCGAAACGCTGCTGCATTTCAGCGCCCTGGACGACAAGCACGTCAACGAAGCGCGCGTGTCGGCCTACGAAATCTCGGAAACCGCACTCTGGGAACACCTCTTCGCCGCTTACGAGCAGGCCTATTCCGAGGCTGTCGAGAGTTCGGTAATCCGCACCAACCGCGCCGTGCTCGACGAGGGCGGCGCACGCACCGAGCAAATCAACTTCGTACGCCAGCAGCTCTTCGCAGAGCAGCCCAACTGGAACCGCATGATGGTCGACAAGACCCTGCCCAAACGGCTGCACGCCCTCGAGGAGCTGTCGCGCAACCTCTGGTGGTGCTGGAACCCCGGCACCCGCGACCTGTTCGAAAGCATCGACCCGGCACTCTGGGCCGAATGCGAGCGCAACCCGATCGCGCTGCTCGACAAATTGAGCGTGGAACGCATGAAAGAGCTCGAACACGACACGGCGTTCCTCGGCCAGCTCGACGCAGCACACGCACAGTTCCGCGCCTACATGAATGAAAAGCCCGATTCGAAAGTCCCCTCGATTTCCTATTTCTCGATGGAATACGGCCTGCACTCGTCGCTTAAAATCTACTCGGGCGGCCTGGGCATCCTCGCGGGCGACTACCTCAAGGAGGCTTCGGACAAGAACGTCCCGATGGCCGCTGTGGGCCTGCTGTACCGCTACGGCTACTTCACGCAGCGCCTTTCGGCGCAGGGTTCGCAGGAGGCGACCTACGAGGCGCAGAACTTCTACAAACTCCCGATTTCACCCGTGCGCGACGCGGCAGGCAACTGGCTGACGATCACCATTGCATTCCCCGGCCGCACGCTTTCGGCGCGCGTCTGGAAGTGCCAGGTGGGCCGCACCGACCTCTACTTGCTCGACGCGGACGTCGAGGCCAACCTCGAAGAAGACCGCCAAATCACCCACTACCTCTACGGCGGCGACTGGGAGAACCGCCTCAAGCAGGAAATCCTGCTCGGCATCGGCGGTATCCGCGCACTGCGGGCGCTGGGCATCAAACACGACGTATTCCACTGCAACGAGGGACACGCCGCATTCATCGGCATCGAGCGCATCCGCGATTTGGTGAACCACAAGAAGCTCTCCTTCTCGGAGGCGCTGGAGGTAATCCGCTCCTCGTCGCTCTTTACGACGCACACCCCCGTACCCGCCGGGCACGACGCATTCCCCGAGTCGATGATCCGCCAGTACATGTCGCACTACCCCGACGTGCTGGGCATCACCTGGGAGCAGTATATCAACCTGGGCAAAACCAACCCCAACGACCCCAACGAGAAGTTCTCGATGTCGGTATTGGCCTGCAACCTCTCGCAGGAGGTCAACGGCGTGTCGTGGCTCCACGGCGAGGTTTCGAAAGAAATCCTGGGCAACATGTGGCCGGGGTACTTCAAGAACGAGCTCCACATCGGCTACGTCACCAACGGCGTGCACTTCCCGACATGGATCGCCACGAGCCTGCGCCGCCTCTACGCCCGCTATTTCGCCGACGGATTCGAGGGACACACCTACGACATCCCGGCATGGCAGAAAGTACACCACATTCCGGACGAGGAGCTGTGGAGCGAGCGCATGTACCTCAAGGAGAAGCTCATCAAACACATCCGCAAGCGTTACAGCGACCCCAGCCAGGTGCGGCTCGACTCGCCGCGGCAGATGATACAGGTCGTCGAGGGCATCAAAACCGACGTGCTGACCATCGGTTTCGCACGCCGCTTCGCGACCTACAAGCGCGCATACCTGCTCTTCACCAACCTCGACCGCTTGTCGGCCATCGTCAACAACAAGGAGCGTCCCGTACAGTTCATCTTCGCCGGCAAGGCGCACCCCAACGACAAACCGGGGCAGGATCTGATCAAACGCATCGTCGAGGTGGCCGCCATGCCGCAGTTCGTGGGCAAGATTCTCTTCCTGCAGAATTACGACATGGAACTGGCGCGCCGCATGGTACAGGGCGTCGACGTATGGCTCAACACCCCGACCCGTCCGCTCGAAGCGTCGGGCACCTCGGGCGAGAAGTGCGTCATGAACGGCGTGCTGCAATTCTCGGTGCTCGACGGCTGGTGGGTCGAAGGCTACAAGGAGGGCGCCGGATGGATGCTGCCCATGGAGCGCACTTTCGCCGACCAGCACTATCAGGACGAGCTGGACGCCGAGATCATTTACAACACCATCGAGGAGCAGATCGCACCGAAATATTACAACCGCGACCAAAACGGCATACCGCACGAGTGGGTGGCCTCGGTCAAGAAGTGCGTCGCCGACATCGCGTCGAACTTCACGACCAACCGCATGCTGGGCGATTACGAAGAGCGATTCTACAACAAGCTCGCGGCCCGCAAGCACGAAATCGTCGGGGGCGGCTACAAACTGGCCCGCGAAATCGCGGCCTGGAAACGCAAAGTGTCGGCGGCATGGGACAAAATCCGTGTAATCGACGTGCAGCGCGTGAAAATCGACAACGAGGCGGTTTTCGTCGGCGAGAAGTACCATTTCGAAGTGACGGTCGACGTGGCCAACCTGCGGCCCGAAGACATCGGCGTCGAAATGGTCATCGCCCAGCAGATCGTCGGCGGCCGCAACGTCAACGTGACGCGCACAATCGGGCTGAAACATACCGCGACCGACGGCAGCCGGGCGACCTACTCGCTGGATTACACACCCGACGAAGCCGGAACTTTCGACGTGGCGCTGCGTATCTTCCCGTACAACCCGCACCTGCCGCATCGCATGGATTTTGCATTGGTAAAATGGGCCTGATAAATTTAGGGTAAATAATGTTTAAAAAGGTATTAATTCACAGGAACGCCCTTGTAATTTCCTGAAAAATTCAATATCTTTATAGAACCAACAGCATTTTTAGATATGTCAGCACTTACTTTCGACAAAAGCGAATTGGGCAATCTGGAGTACTCGCTCCAGCGCGAAATGCTCTCCACTGACCGGATCGGCGGCTACATGAGCACGACTATCGTCTGCTGCAACACCCGCCGCTACCACGGCCTGATGGTGGCGCCCGTCGACGACAGCGGCCGGACCTACGTTCTGCTTTCGTCGCTCGACGAAACCGTAGTCCAGCACGACCAGACATTCAACCTGGCCCTGCACCGCTTCCAGGGGGTATACGAGCCGCGCGGACACAAATACATCACCGACTTCGCGTATACGCCGACCCCTACGATCACCTACCGCGTCGGCGGGGTGATACTCAAGAAAGAGATGCTGTGGATACACAAGCGCACGCAGCTGATGATTCGCTATACGCTCATCGACGCGCACTCCGAAACCAGGCTGCGGCTGCGCCCGTTCCTCGCCTTCCGCGACAAGCATGCGCTCACGCACGCCAACATGGAGGCCGACGGGCACTCCTACCCCGCAGTCAACGGCGTGAAGTGCCGCCTCTACGGCACCTTCCCGTGGCTGTACCTCCAGACGAGCAAACCCGGCACGGAATTCGTGCCCGCGCCGGACTGGTACTATAATTTCGAATACCAGCAGGATCTGATTCGCGGCTATGACGGCTACGAGGATTTGCTCACGACGGGCTATTTCGAAGCGGAACTGAAGAAAGGCGAAAGCATCATCTTCTCGGCGTCGCTCGACGAAATGGGTTCGACGAAGACCATCGAAGAGGTATTCGCCGCCTCCATCGCGCGCCGCACGCACAAAATCGACTTCATCAGCTGCCTCGAGCACTCCGCACGGCAGTTCCTGATACGCCGCCCGGGCGACCGCACCGAAGTGGTGTCGGGATACCCGTGGCACGGGGTTTCGGGCCGCCAGACTTTCATTTCGCTCCCGGGCATCACGCTCGAGCAGGGACACAAGGAGGACTGCATCGACGCCCTCGACACGATGGTGCGCGGCATGCGCGACGGCATGTTCTGCGGCAACGCCTCGGCGGAAGTCGCGGCGGACGCGCCACTCTGGTTCTTCTGGACGCTCCAGCAACTCGAACGCGAAGTGGGCGCCAAAGAGATATGGAAGAGCTACGGCCCGGCGATGAAAGACATCCTGGAGAGTTACCGTCGGAGTGTGGGCGGACGCGTAAGCCTGCACGACAACGGCCTGATATGGGCCGCGGCCGACAATGTTCCCCTGACCTGGATGAACTCCGTGGTCGAAGGCTGTCCCGTCACCCCGCGCAACGGCTATCAGGTCGAAGTAAATGCACTGTGGTACAACGCGGTATGCTACACACTGGAGTTGGCCGGCAAAAACGGCGACAAGGCATTCGTCGAAGCATGGCAGGAGATTCCCGGCCGCACGCAGGCGTCGTTCCTCGAATTGTTCCGCCTGCCGGAAGGGTACCTGGCCGACGTCGTCGGCCAAAACGGCCCGGACAAGTCGACCCGCCCGAATATGGTAGTCGCCTGCGGACTGGATTTCAAGATGCTCGACGAGCAGCTGCAGTTCGAAGTGCTCCGCACCGTGCGCCAGCACCTGCTCACCCCGAAAGGGCTGCGGACGCTCTCGCCCCAAAACCCGCTTTACAAGGGGCGCCAGCAGGGAACGCCCGCCGAGCGCGACTTCGCAGCCAAAAACGGCTCGGTATGGCCGTGGCTGCTGCCGTTCTACGTCAAGGCCTGCTTCGACATCGACGGCGACGCTTTCCTGCCGCAGGCAGAAGAGATACTCGCCAATTTCGAGGAGGACATCCAGAGCTACGGCATCGGCTCGGTATGCGAACTTTACGACGCCGATCCGCCCTATACGTCGCGCGGGGCAATCTCGCAGGCGTGGAGCGTGGGGGCCGTGCTGGACATCTACCGCATGATCCGTGAGCGCAGCAAGCAGGAGCATCGGGAAAACAGCACGACAAAAGGCGCAAAAAAGAACACCCCGAAAAGCAAAGGCGCCGCAGGGACAGCGGCAAAAAGCACGATAATCGGAGCGGGAACAACTGCCAGGCCGAAGAAGCCGGCAGTGAAAAAAGCGGCAAAAACGGCCGTTTCACCGGACAGCGCCGCCGAAGCCCCGGCGAAGAAAGCCCCGGCGAAAAGCGTAACGGCTGCAACGAAAAAGGCAGCCCCGAAAACGGCCGCAAAGAAAGCGGCGAAAAAGTAAGGTAACAACAAAAAGATATAAGGCTTATGAGAGTATTGATGTTCGGTTGGGAGTTCCCGCCCCATATCGCGGGCGGACTGGGAACGGCATGCTACGGCATGACCCGCGGTTTGGCGCGTAACGACGTCGACGTCACGTTCGTGGTTCCCCACGCCTACGGCGACGAAGACCAGCGGTTCTCGCATGTGGTGAACGCCAGCGACGTGGAAGCTCTCTACGGTTCGACGGGAAGCGGTGCGGACGACATTCTCGAGAAGATGTCGTTCATCCACATCGACTCGAACATGGTGCCTTACATCTCGCCGGAAGAGTACGAGCAGTACCACGAGCACTATGTCAAATCGGGGCAGAAAACATGGTCGACGACCGACGCATGGAAACAACGCTACACCTTCTCGGGCAAGTACGGCGCCAACCTCATGGAGGAAGTGGCCCGCTACGCCGTGGTGGCCGCGCAGGTCGCCAAAGACCTCGAGGGGCAGTTCGACGTGATACACGCCCACGACTGGCTCACCTATTACGCCGGCATCGCCGCCAAACGCGTCTCGGGCAAACCGCTCGTCGTGCACATGCACGCCACGGAGTACGACCGCAGCGGCGAGAACGTCAACACGGAGGTCTACGCCATCGAGCGCGCGGGAATGCACGCCGCAGACCGCGTAATCGCCGTGTCGAACCTCACGCGCAACATCGTCATCAACCGCTACGGCGTCCCGGCCGGGAAGGTCGTCACGGTGCACAACGCCGTACGCTTCGCCGCAGGCCAGTGCAAAATGCCGGAGCGGGGCGTCGAAGACAAAATCGTCACGTTCCTCGGACGCATCACCTACCAGAAAGGCCCCGACTATTTCGTGGAAGCCGCCGCCAAAGTACTCAAGAAGGTTCCCGGCGTACGGTTCGTGATGGCCGGCTCGGGCGACATGATGAACCACGTCATCCGCCGCGTGGCGCGGCTGGGCATCGCCGACCGTTTCCACTTCACGGGATTCCTGCGCGGCGAGGACGTGCACAAGATGTTCCAGCTTTCGGACGTTTATGTCATGCCGTCGGTTTCGGAGCCGTTCGGCATCTCGCCCCTCGAGGCGATGCGCTCGAACGTTCCGGTAATCATCTCCAAGCAGAGCGGCGTGGCCGAGGTGCTCGACTACGCCGTGAAAGTCGACTACTGGGACGTCGATGCACTGGCCGACGCCATTTACGGGCTGATAAAGTATCCGGCCCTGTCGGGCATGTTCGCCTCGAAAGGGCTGGAGGAGGTCACCAACCTCAAATGGAACGATGCGGCCGCAAAAATCAAAACCGTATACGAAGCGGTAATCGAAGAGCATGAAAAAACAACAAAATAGAAACCCTATGAAAACCGTCTGCTTATATTTTCAGGTACACCAGCCCTGGCGACTGAAGAAGTACCGCTTCTTCAACATGGGCAAGGACCACAACTATCTGGACGACCTCCTGAACCGCTCGATCATGCAGAAAGTCGCCCGGCAGTGCTACCTGCCGATGAATGCCCTGCTGCTGAAGCTCATCAAGGAGAACAAGGGTAAGTTCCGCTGCTCGTTCTCGATAACGGGCATCGCCATCGAGCAGTTCCGCGCCTTTGCGCCCGAGGTGCTCGAGTCGTTCAAGGAACTCGCGGCCACGGGCTGCGTGGAGTTCCTCGCCGAAACCTACTCCCATTCGCTGGCCTCGCTGGCCTCGAAAGAGGATTTCACCGAGCAGGTGAAGCTCCACACGGCGCTGATAAAAAAGGAGTTCGGCGTAAAGCCCACCGCATTCCGCAACACGGAGCTGATCTATTCGGACGAAATCGGCGCCATGGTGGCCGACATGGGCTTCCGCACGATGCTGGCCGAGGGCGCCAAACACATACTGGGCTGGAAGTCGCCCAACTACGTCTATGCCAACGCCATCAACCAGAAGCTGCGCCTGCTGCTGCGCAACTACAAGCTCTCGGACGACATCGCCTTCCGCTTCTCGAACCGCAGCTGGGACCAGTGGCCGCTGACGGCCGATAAATACGTGAAGTGGCTCGCATCGGACGAAACCCCGGGCGAGGTCATCAACCTCTTCATGGACTACGAAACGTTCGGCGAGCACCAGACGGCCGACACCGGCATCTTCGAATTCATGCGCGCCCTGCCCAAAGCCATCCTCGCCAAGAAGAACGACATGGAGTTCGCGACCGTCACCGAGGCTTCCAGGAAATACCAGCCCGTCGCCGTGCTGCACTGCCCGCACGTGATGTCGTGGGCCGACGAGGAGCGCGACGTGACGGCATGGCTCGGCAACGAACTGCAGAACGAGGCGTTCGCGAAACTCTACGCCCAGAAAGAGAAGGTCGCGGCCCTGAAAAGCCCCGATTTCGATTATGTGTGGAGTTTCATGCAGACCTCCGACCACTTCTATTACATGGCCACCAAATGGCTGTCGGACGGCGACGTACACTCCTATTTCAATCCCTACGACTCGGCGTACGACGCCTTTATCAACTACATGAACGTCCTCTCGGACTTCATCATCGAACTGGACAAGGCCGTGGCCGCGAAAGCCGCGAAAGTGAAATAACCGCCGTACGAAGGCCGTATGCAAAGCGGCCGTAAACTGCGACAACGAAGAGGCATATCCTGCACACACCGCCAACGCGGTGCATCCTGCAACAAACATAAAAAGGCAGCCGGAGTTTTGAATTCCGGCTGCTTTTTTTCAGCCCCCTCCGGCCGCACGGAGGGCAACCGCACACACCGTGCAACCGCCCCCAACGAAAACCGGAACCAAGGGGGGGGGCAAACGCCCCGGCACGGCAAGATGCGCCAGCCTGCAAACAGGCCACGGCAGGATGCATGAAGCCCGAAAATGCACAGAGCCCGGAACGATATACCCGCCGGAAAGCAGCGCACACCGCAGGACACAAAAAAGCGGCAGACCGCGCCTCTTCGGTCTGCCGCAAGCAGGGGTTTTCTATTGAAAGTGGGAGTTGTTGTTAACCAAAAATTTTGGGATTGTCAGCCCCTGCTTTGGGGATTTGTTGCCCGGGTTCCCGGCACCGCCCCGAAGGACGGCGCCGGATTCCGCGGAAAAGGAAGTTCTGTTATTTTTTCGGGTTGATGGTAATCGTTATTTCAGCTTTCTTCTCGCCGAACTGATAAGTGAACGTTGCCGGAACAGTTACCGTTACAGGAGCCTGCAGTACGGTCTGGTTCTGTGCAATGGTCAGCACGCCGTCCGTAACTGAAATATTACCGGAGAACAAACCGTCTTCAACGACCGGAGTTCCGAATACGATACCGCCGGTTGCAGTTGCCGAAGCACCGGTTCCGGTAACACCGAATACTTTCTCCGGACCGTTGTCAGGCAGGCCTGCTCCGCCATCACCCGTCGTTACGGGCGTATACAATTTTGCACCCTTCTTAAGTTCGATCCAAGCCTTATCGGTAGCGTCTTTGAGCGTGATACCAGCCAACAGGTCGACTTCGGTCGCCGTTCCGGTAGAATATTCTGCTGTCAGCGCTTTGGCTGCAAAGGTCTTGATCGGGTCGGTTGCAACTACCTTGAAGTCGGTCGTAGCAAGCGGAGTCACAAGCGTGTTCCACATCAGTTTGGCAGTCATCTCCACCTCAAGCTGATTTACAGCGCTTCCCCATTCGAGCTTAACATCGCTGCTGTCGTAAGTCGGATAGACACTGTCCTTCGGAGTTCCATTGGCTGATTTGCGTGCGTACTCGACTTTGGCAAGGGCATTTGCCGGATCGCAGCTGAAGTAGTCCTTCATGATTACTTTGTCGATCGCCCAAACATGCGTAGTCGGATCAACCTGGCCTTCGGCTTTCGCTATACCGTTCACAACATACTTGTCGCTGGGTTTCAGTTTGTAATCGCCGAGCGTCACGGTCGTATTCACCGTCAGGGTAACCTTCTGTCCGTACCAGGTAGTCCATTCGGCCTTGTGCTCGAACTTGTTGCCTACGGCATCAATATCGGCAGCTTTGATTACGCACTTCAGGCTGTCGGGAGTTTCTGCAGTGAAAGTCGTCATTTCGGTACCGTTTCCTTCTGAAGTAATATCCGTTCCGATTTTATCCGAAGCTTTTGCATAGCGCGTGATAACAGGTGCAATCGGGTCAGGAGCGGTCGTTCCGGCCTGGATAGCCTCCACGAACTCTACAGCATCCTCGAAGCCCGTCGTTGCCATTGCCTTGTAAATGTCGGCCCAGGCGAGTTTCTTCGAAATTTCCGGGGCGTATTCCGCATCCTGCGTAAAGGTATATGTTACAGGGGCGGGAACTGCGCCGAAGTGGATTGTACCCTTGATAACGTAGTCTACATTATTCACCGTATAGGTATACTCGAGATCGTATTTCGTATTCCATGCATACCCGTCCTTGGTGACGGCAACGTTGATGCCCTTTGCCAAATCCTGAACAAGCGCAGAGAACGTGAAGTCTGCAGTAGCGCTGACATCCGAAGTTTTACCCTTATCATCGGTGGCGGTTACTTTCTTCACAAGCGTACCGGCCATAATCTCTTTCAGCTTCAGTTTGATCCCGTCGGGAACGGCAACAGCCACTTCGCCGAATACGGGTGCGTCAAATGCCGGGGTCTTGTCCGTTGTGTTGGCGCCGTTATTCGATACCAACGCGTAGCTCCACGGCATCTCTTTCGTTTCGGTGAACGTAATCGTGCCGCCCAGCTGGTTGGAAATCTCGTAAGAAGTCGTGCACGTTACCTCTTTGTCGGAGGCCTTGCCTGCAACGTTCATTACGATTTTGTGTGCGACGTCGGCTTTGGCTTTGACATCGGTGCTCTCGGCAGCTTTGCGGAACTCGACCGTAGCGAGCTGGTCGTTCCAGCTGGGAGTTTTGGGTGCGGTAACCTTGATAATGAATTTACCGATATTCGTGCTGCCGGTAACGGGACTGCCGCCGGCATCCGTATAGGCCGGGGTGATCGTATATGCACCGGCCGTGATGTTTACGCCCAGCAGCTGCGACATGGCTTCCAGCGACATGTAGTTCTTGCCATCTAACGAAGCCTTGAGCGTCGTGTTCTCGAGCAGCGTCACTTTGCTGTTTGCAACAGTAGTATTGAACGGCTTGCGGATGGTTTCGGGTGTGAACTCCTTGTCATCGGCACCGAAGAGTTTCACTTCGATAGCTTTTGCCGTGTCATTGTATCCGATAACTGCGAAGTTCGAAAGGACATCGTTCGTCACGCCCGAAACGACCTCGCCTTCGGCTCCGGTACCCGGATTTACCTGGTTGTGAATCGAGAGCGCCAGTGCAAGCGATTTGCCTGCGGCTTTCAGGTCAGCCATATCGTCTTTGGAAGCGCTGATCGTAACGGTGAATTTACCGTCGGCACCGGCTTCGATGCCCGTGATGGCAGCAGCGACCGTTTCGGGTTCGCCGGCACGGGTCAGGACTTTCTCGGATACCATCGAGAAGTACTCCGGATGGCTTGCATAGAGGGTTTCGATGTCTTTGACCGCAGCGGCGGGAGTCGCACGGAAAGTCAGCACGGCGGCAGCGTTGTCGATGTCCGTAGTTCCGACCTGGTAGATGTTCATTTCAGTCTGTCCGTTCGAATCCTGCGGTACGTTCACCAGCGACTGGATGCGGTTAATCAGGGCGTCGACGTCTTTCGCGAGGCTTGCGATGGTAGCCTGCATATCGCTGACGGCTTTTTTCACCAATTCGGCGATCTTCGTATCGATGAAACCACCCTCGGCCACAGCGTCGCTGATGTACTTTTTGATCTCCTTGTCATAAACTGCATGATCGGCCTTGGTGTAATAAGCGTCGAGTTTCGTTTCGAACGCACTTTCGAGGGCCGCGCCGGCAGCTGATACGGCAGCATCCTGCGCCGCCTTGATGGCAGCGTCGATGGAAGCATCGTCCGTGTACTTCTTCAGGCTTTTCGCCAGTGCGATGGCGTCGGCAACGGACTCGGTCGTAGCGTATGACTTAAGGGTTGTGGTAAGCAAATCGTTGTTTACCATGTCTTTCTCGATGGCATCGATATCTTTCTGGAGCTGCTCCTGGGCCTTTTTCAAGGCGTCGATAGCCGTCGCATCGTTCTTGAGATTCTCGATCTCCTTGTTGATGGCCTCGTTGGCCGCCTTCAGGTTGTCGATAACAGTTTGCATCGACTGTAGCTGCGACTCTACATCGGCAATTTGGCCGGTCGTCAACCCGTCGATGCGGTCATTGATTTTGTCGATGTCGTCGTCGTAATCCTTACAACCGACAGCGGCTAACATTGTTCCTG
>NZ_CABMQJ010000036.1 GCF_902388705.1 uncultured Alistipes sp. | reverse complement strand
CAGGCAATCATCGCCGCGTCGCCGCGGTCGCCGGCGCCGTTCCAGATGTCGTCGCCTTCGGCGATAATCGAGCTGGGCAGCGGCTCGAATCCGGGGTTCATGAAGCGGGCAAAGTGGCGGAAGGAGTTGAGCGCCGACTCGTTGCCCACCCCATAGCCCAGGAAGGGGAAGAACGGATTGACGTATTCGGCCTGGTCGTTGGCCCAGATGGCCGCATAATAGGACTCGCCGCCGGGAGCGTGCATGTAGCCGCCGCGGGTTTTGACGATGCTTTCGGCAGCGCGGAGCTTGGCGTAACGGAATTCGGTGTCGATGACCGAATCGGGAGTTTCGAGCACGAGGTTGGCGTCGATGCATCCGTGCACGAACTCCATCCGGGCGGCGTACTCCGCCGCCACGTCGGGCCGCAGGGGCTCTCCGCCGCTGCGGTAAGCCTGGAACACGGCGTCGAACGCAAGCGAGTCGGCCGGGGCGAGCGTAAAGGTACCGCTGCCCGCGATATCGCCCCGCACCACGTAGCTGCCCGTAACGCCTTTGGCCGGGTCGGTGGTCACGACCTGCGAAAATTCGGGTATATAAACCGCCAGCGGCTTTTCGCCGACGTTGCGCAGCACATAACGTTCGCACATCAGCGGCAGGCTACGCGACGGAAAGACCGTGCGCGTCATCTCCACGACGGGTACGGGTTTCGTATCCCGGGCCGAACCCACGTTCATCTTACCGACTCCCCAGAGGCTCCGCACCGTCAGCGCGCCGTCGATGGACACCTGCTCCACACGCTCGGCCTGCAAGGCAAGGCCGTTGACGCCCAGCAGCGAGGGAATGTCCGTCGCCATGCGGTACATCAGGCTGGCGTGGGTGTTGTTGGGCACGGTGCGCAGCAGCGGGAAGACGAGCGAGCGCTCCTGCCGGAAGGCGCCGTTCGAGTCGACGCCCCAGCGAAGCACGAACGCCATCCGCTCGCCGCTCATCTCGATGTGGTCGTCATGCGGAATATCGCTGCCGACCGTCCACACGATTTCCCGTCCGCCGGGACGTATCTCCCACCGCTGGCTCCACGCGGCGGCCGTAAACAACAGGAACATGCAGGTCAGTAAGGTTCTTCGAATCATAAGGTTTCCGTTTTTAGGGTTTAAAGAGCCTAAAGATAGCGATTATTCATCAATTTTTATCGCCCGGGACAGCTCGCGGCTGCGTTTCAGCCGCAATTCGAGCGTACATTCCCGCTCCCCGGCGAAGCGCGTATTCTGCAGCAGGTACAACGGCAGCCAGCCGTAGGCTTTCACGCCGTCGTATTCGGCCTCGACCAGGCAGTTGCAGTAGCGCACGCCGAACTCCTGCTCGGGCTCGAAGACCCGGGCGACGGGAACCGTGCAGCGTCCGCGGCGGTCGGTCGCGGCCTCGGCCTGCGGCTCGGGAATCACGGCATAGGTATACCAGCGCACGGGATAGAACCGCACGGCGGCGCCCCGCACCGGGCTTCCGTCGGCCTCCGTCACCTCGATGCGGATACGGTCGGGCAGCACGCCCGCCACCAAATCGTCGATGTCGATGTTACGGTCGCCGGCCAGGTCTATCATGTTGACCGCATAGTCGCTCCAGTGCTCCTCGCCGTAGGGATAGTTCATGATGCAGCGTACCCCAGGAAAAGCCTCGCCGTTGACGGGGTTTTTGTCCGCATCGACTTTCATCGCATAGATGTCCGGAACGCCCCGTGCATGGCCGAATTCGTGGATGATGCCGTCGATGGCATTCTTTTCGAACGGGCTGTTGAACCGGTCGTTGTGCGTACGCGAATGGTAGATGGTCTGAATCCCGTCGCCGTACCAGCCGCCGCCCACCTCGCGGGGATCGGATTTGTAGCCGTCCATCACCACGAGGTAGTCGTGGTCGGGATGCGGCTTGCGGACCTCGTCGGCCGATACGCCGTCGTAAATGTAGAAGGCGTCCCAATCCACGACGAACTCATAGACGGCCCTGAAGCGGGCATCGTAGTTGAAGGCCCGGTTGACGCGCCGGAACATATCCTCCGTCAACCGATGCACACGCTCGATACCGCCCAGCGAATCGACCGATTCGCGGTCGATGCCGATTTTGACCCGAAACGTGCAGACCGGCTGCGCGGCAACGTACCCGGTGAAAGCCAGCATCGCGGCCAGCAAGGTTGTTCGCAAAGTCTTCACAGGCGTCAGCTTTTAAGCGATTCCTCAATCAGCGCCAGCTCTTCGGGCGTGTAGGTCGCCGCCACCACGTCCTCGCCCGCCGCACGCGAAACATGGGAGAGGAAGAAAAGGAATTTGTCGTAGGGGGTCTTGAGCCCCTCCTGTCCCGAATCGCCCAGCGCGTACAGCTCCCGGAACGCCTTTTTGTAAACGTCCCAGCCGTAACGCTCCTTGATGCGCAGGAACGTGTAGTGGAGCGCGTCGCCGTTGTTTTTGGGGATGCCCGCGCCGATGGTTTCGTCGTAGAAAATCTTATAGTAGTTGATTACGTCGGCGCCGCGGTAGCAGATGTCGCGCTGCGACATGGTACCGTCGCACGCTTCGAGCGCATAGGACATGCGGAAATTGGCGAAAATCTCGTCGTTCCAGTTCCAGCGTCCCGAGCCCTTGATATTGCCCTGGGAGAATACATGGCCGATTTCGTGGATGATGCCGAAGCCCCAGTCGCCGAATTCCACCGTGCGGTCGAGTAGTTTCGACACGGCGACATGGCTGTTCCACAGGATGGGGTTTCCGGCCAGCGCCCAATAGCCCGGCTCGATACCCGGCGTGTTGAGAATCATGATTTTGCGCCCGTCGAACGGCACCTCGCCGATCAGTTCGCGGTACGCCTCGTAGGTGCGGTCGAGCATCGCGAGCCATGCATCGACCTCGGCATCGGAGATGGTCACCTTGTCGCGGTCGAGTTTCAGCACGATGTGCTCGCTCTCGCGGGAATAAATCGCCTCCTCGGGCGTCGGCATGACTTTCACCTCGTCGTACCACACCGTACCCGAAGCCTTGCCGCCGTTGTAGGTTCCCCACGGGAAACCCAACCCGCAGCAGATTACGGCCTCGCCGTTGCGGTCGGGGACGAAATCCATGTAGACCTCGGCCCAGTCGCTCGTGCCGTAGGCGAACTCGGAAGCGTTCCACGACTGCTCCAGTCCCTCGGGCTCGAGGTACAGCACGGCGCCCCGGCCGTCCTGTACACTGTCGCATTTCATCCGGGCGCTCACGCGGTAGAGTTTGCCGGGATGAAGTCCTTTCAGTTTGTGTTTGACGGCCAGCGCGGTCTTCGCAGGGCTGGAAATCTTCACGCATCCGCTGCCGTTCACGCCCCCGTCGGGCAGGTATTCGACCGTACCGGGCGTATCGGTGTCCCACGTCCAGGTGCGGGCAAAGCGGTCGGGCCGGTCGAAATTGTCGGCGAAGACCTTCACCTTGGCCCCGAAAGCGCACAGGCACAGCACACACGCCGCAATGGCGGCGAGTATAATTACTACTCTCTTCATTTTGTTCGTTTCGGTTTTTCCACCGCAGTACGGGCCCGCAGCCCGCACAAAGGCGGCGGAGGTTATTGCAACTGTTTACGTATCGAGGCCAGCTCCATCTCGGTGAAATACTGCGTTTTGACATCGATGTCGCGGCCCGTCTGCTCGCTCGCGTACTTGGAGAGCAGCGAAAGCAGGTATTCGAACTTCTCGTATTTGCCCGAGGGCGCGCCGCCCTTGGTCGTCAGCTCGCGGAAAGCCGCCTTGAACGGTTCCCAGCCGATGCTGTTGGCATCCGCCAACCGCCCCAGCATGTAATGGATGCCGTTGTCGTTGACCTGCGTGTAGACCGTATTGTCGTAATCCTTCTTGTACATATCGAGTATCTCGCGCCCGGTGTAAACCCGCTCGTCCATCCAGACCTTGCCCTGGTTCTGCTCGAGGCCGTACTGCATCCGGAAATTGGCGAACATCTCGTCGTTCCAGTTCCAGCTCGAGTTGCCGAGGTTGAAAACGTGCCCCAGCTCGTGCATCAGGCCGAAGCTCCACGTGCCGTGCTTGGCCAGCTCTTCGAAGGTGGAGGTCACGGCCGAATAGTTGCTGCTCCACAGAATCGGATAGCCCGCCAGCGCCCAATAGCCGCTTTCGAGCCCGCGCGAAGAGAGGATCGCCAGTTTGCGCCCCTCGTGCGGAGTCGCCCCCATCAGTTCGGCATAAGCCTCGTACATCTTGTCGAGGTTGGCGAGCCACTCGGTAATCTGCGCCGCGGAGGCATAGACCTGCGACGGCTCGATGAACAGGCGGACATGCTCGCCCTCCTGCATGAAGAGTTCGTCGGTCACCTTCACCACGCTCACATTGTCGAAATAGACCGTACCGGTCGAGAAACCGCCGTTGGTCGTGCCGCCGTAGCGGAATCCCAGCGCACAGACGATTTCGGCCGTGCCGTCGTCCTGCGAAAGGAAGTCGGCGTAGAGCGACGTCCAGTTCTTGAGGTTGGTGCCGTAGAGGAATTTCGAGGCGCCCCAATACTGCTTCTGCGACATGTCGAACAAGATGGCACCGCGGCCCTCGCCCTGCGGGATGTCCGAATATTTGACCTTGGCGTACACGCGGTACATCTGGTCGGGCTCCAGGCCCGTGAGTTTCTGTTTGATGCCCACGCCGCATTTGCCGTTCTCGGGGAACTGCTGTATCTTGATGCAGCGTCCGCCGTTCACGCCGTCACCCTCGGCCACCTCGACGGCGACCTTGCCGCCATTGTGGAAGTCGACGCGCGTCCAGCCCGCCAACCCCTCCTCGAACGAGCCGTTCGTAATCTCCACGGCATTGGGATCCACCCCCGGGCCGGGAGGCTCGGGCGCAGGTTCGCCGCCTTCGTCGCCGCCGCACGACCACAGGATCGCCGCCGACATCAGAGCTAAAAGAAAGAATCGTAAATTTTTCATAACCATATATTTAATTGCATTTATCGCAAAGTTTTCAGGGCGTTTATCTCCGACTGCGTAAAGTACTCCTGCATCAGGTCTTTGCCGGCATGGCGCGACAGCACCGAGAAGAAATAGTCGATTTTCTCCCACTTGGTCGTACCGCACGACGTCTGCGGGGCCAGGTCGTACAACTCCCGGAAAGCCTTGCGGAAAGGCTCCCACCCTTCGGCATCGGCCATGCGCGTCATCACGTACATCAGCCCGTCGCCGTCGGCTGCAACGCCCCGGGCCAGCGTTTCTTCGTACGATTTGCGGTACATGTCGCTGATCTGCGCCCCGGTGTAGACCGTGTTGTTCAGATAGACTTTATATCCCGTCCTGCAGAGTGCGTAATACATGCGGAAATTGGCGAAAAGCTCCTCATTCCAGTTCCATTCGCCGTTGCCGCGGCCGTAAGCGCCCGTCACGTAGTTTCCGGGGGCGAAGTTGTGCCCCATCTCGTGCATGATGCCGAATACGGCATTGTCGTAGCGCACCACTTCGTCGAGCGTCGAAGCGACGTAATCGCGGTTCCACTGAATCGGATACCCCGCATAGGCCCAGGCGTCGATCACTTTCGAAAGGACAATCATCTTCCGGCCGCCGAACGGCACGAAAAAGTCGAACAGTTCGGTATAGGCGTCGTAGACCTTGTCCAGTTTTGCCAGCCAGCCGTCCATCGCACCGTCCGATACCCGTACCAGCGCCTTTTCGAGGTACATTTCGAGGTGCTCGCTCTCGCGGTGGTACATTCCCTCGGGCGTGCGGAGCGCAACGTCGTCGAACCAGACGGTTCCGCGCGAATCCCCGGCCCAGAATCCCAGCCGGCAGCCGACGACGGCCGTGCTCTGCTCGGCGATGAACTGCACGCTGCGGCGTGTCCAGCCGTTGGTTCCGGTAAAAGGCTCCGACCCTGTCCAGACACCCTGCCCGAACAGGCAGATATTGCCGCCCCGGCCGCCCGTGACACCCGAGGTGCGCACCATGGCCGAAAGTTCGTAGAGTTTGCCGGGAACCAGCCCCGAAACGGATTGCGTCACCACGGCGTCGGTCGTATAATCGCCCTCGGTGCAGGCGATGCGAATGCCCGCCGAGCCGTTGAAGCCGCCCTGCGGCTCATAGGTGAATACGGCACGATCGGTCTGCCATGCGTTCGTCTTTTCCCAGGCACCGGCAGCGCCCGTAAAATCCACTTCCTGCTCGAATCCGGGATTCGAAATCTCCACGACGAGCACCTCGGGCTCCCCGGGCTGGCCGGGTATTTCGGGCTGTTCCGGTTCTTCCGGTTCGGGCACGGCCGCCCCGTCGTCGTTCCCGCAGGCCCGGCAGGCCAGCGACAGGAACAGCGATGCGAACACGACAGCGCAATATTTCAGGTAATTCATAGGCGGTATTTTTTCCGGGCTGCCACATACCCGGGCAGGTTCCCCTGCCCGGTATATGCAGCATCGGGTTATCGATTCGAAGTACTAAAATTCATCGACCGTAAGCGGACTCTCAAGGTAGCACTTGATGGTCTGTCGCTTGTCCTGATTCTTGTCGTCATCATTCCAGTAGTACTGGAAATCGAAGAAGACGGTACCGGTTTCCATGTCGAAATAGCTTCCGTAATCCATGATCTGCGCCACCTGCTGCCCCTCGTTGTAACCGCTGGTGACTTTCGAGAAAGCATGCACGACGCGCTTGTTCTGGTCGCCGTTGTAAACTTCGTCCCAGGCAACGTACCAATGGTAACCGGTAGACCAGCTGTAATAGCAGTTCACATAGGGATAGGCCTTGCCGTCGACCTTCGTATCGCTCGGTTTGGTCGTGGCCTTCATATAGTTGCTGTTGGTCCAGCCCGCGGTGCTCGTCTTCTGAAGGTCGTCGCTGGAGTTGCGGTTGCTCCATGAGCCGTAAAGCGTGCGCTTCAGCCGGACGTATACCACATCGTCGCTCTTCATGACGCTGCCCTGCGGCAGTTTGGTCTTGTCCAGTGCGAAAGGCAGCACGTACTCCTTGCCGTCGTCGAAAGCGATCCCCGTCATATCCACGGTAACGGTCGCAGAGGTCTTCACCGCGCCGGCCGCCATCGTGGCGTTGGTGACGGTAATCTTCGAAGCGTCGAGCGCCTCGTAGGTCTTGCCCTTCGAATCGTTATAGGCGGCAATCTTCGACGCATCGTAGGCAAATTCGACAGGCACGTCGTCAGCCAGCGCACCGTTCAGCACCACATCGAGCTTAATCCCGTGCGAGAGGCGCGTTGCGGCTTCGTAGCGGTCGGTATTGCTCACCGAGAACTGAATCTCCTGAATGGTCACCTTCACGTAGTAGATATTATCCTGCAGAATCGTATAGTCACTGCCGGCCATCTTCAGGGGAAGCAGGTACGCATAGTCGGGATCGAGCGTCGAAGCGTCGAGCGTAATGCCGTAGACCAGCGAGAGCGCCTCGGCGTCGAACGTCCCGGCATCAATCGAGTAACATGTGGAAGGCAGCAGCAGGCAATCCGACTGGTTGGCGTCGTTGTAGGCGTCGACCATCTCCTGCGTAGCGGCAAAAGCCAGTTTGGAAGGCTGCAGGGTCGTGAAGTTGGCACGGCACGACAACTCCAGTCTGCGCGACACGGGCACGCCGGAGATGAACGTCAGTTCCTCGGGGGCGACAGGTGCGTCGACGGTCACCGTAGGTTCGCTGAACGAGAAACGCACGAGGGCGCTCAATCGCTGCGATTCGGAATTGACCGTGGTTTTGGGCACACAGGCAAAAGGAATCACATAGTTTTCGGCCTGCCGGGGCGAACCGGCCGCAGTCACAATCGCCTCGGGCTTGAACTGGATCGTAAAGGTCGCCGTCTTGGCTTTCTCGGGAAAAGCGACGGACGCTGCGCTTATCGTATACCCCGAGGCCGGCATCATCCCGAACGAAGCGCCGTTCAATTCGTTATAGTCGTCGAGCAGCGTCTGGTCGACGACGATGTCGAACTCGGCGGCCTTGCTCAACCCCTCGGTACGGGTGAGCGTGACGGTATATGCGTCGTTCTGGTAGATGGAAACGGTCGGAACGGTCGTCATGCCCGAGTCTTCGAGCACTACGTCCGGCAGGACGACGATAGGGTCGTATTCCACGTCGCAGCCGCTGAAGGGCAGCGCCAGGGCCGCAAACATCAGTATCTTAAAAAACTGTTTCATAGCTGATTTTCCATTTTTAAGTTTAACATGTCGGTAAGGCCCCTGCTGCTAATAGTAAGGCGCCTGCACCAACTGCGTGTTGAGCATGACTTCCGAGGATTTGATGGGCAGGAAGTAGTGCTGGATGTCGAAGCGCTTGTTGGCGACTTTCATCAGGGTGAAGAACGACGGGTCGGTGGCGCTCGTTCCGCGCGACATGTCCAGGCCGTATGCGTCGTGGTTGAACTCGCCGTTGGGGCCGTGGGCCGTAAACCAGCGACGGACGTCGAAATAGCGGTTGCACTCCCACGCCAGTTCGATCTTGCGCTCGTGGCGGATCATCTCGCGCATCTGCTCCTGCGAATAGGTGCCCTCGTAAGCCGGAATGCCGGCGCGCGTGCGGATTTCGTTGAGGTAATAGAGCGCCTCGTCCTGCTTCGACGTACCGTAGTACTCGTTCACCGCCTCGGCATAATTGAGGTAAACTTCACCCAGCCGGATGATGGGGAACGGCACGTTCAGCATGCGCGTGGCCTCGCTGGTCTGCTTGTTGCTGCGGTAGTCCAGCGGAACGTTCTTGCGCACGGAGAATCCCGAGGTGTTCTTGTCGCCCGGGGTGCTGCCGTTGCCGCTCAACCCCGAGTACCAGAAGTCGACCACGCCGTAGCCGTCGGCATCCTGATAGCTGTCCGTCTTGTTCTCGTAGGCATAGGAAAGTCGCTGGTTGGGGAAATGCACCGACGCGTAGAAACGCGGTTCGCGCCCGACGAACATCCAGAACGTATTGGCAATCGTACCGTCGCCGGCCTCGCTCGAAAACTTCTTGGATGCGAACCACTCCTCGAGCGGGCGGCTCACGCTTCCGTCGGCCATGAAGAAGTCGTTGACCATGTCGATGGCAAGCGAATAGCGGCCGTTCCAACCGTACCACCGTGCGGGCAGGGCGCACATGGCGTACCACTGCACCGAATTGGGATGTCCCCAGATGATCTCGGTGTTTTTGTCGGCGCCCCATGTCGTCGTCACGGCGCGGTAATTATCCACAATCTCATCGAAAGTGGCGTCAGCAGCCGGTTTGAGCAGTTTGTACTCGGGCATGTCGATTACCGTCTTGGCGGCATCGGCGGCCGTTTTCCACAGCTCCTTGTCGTAGGTCTGCGGCATAAGCACCGTACCGTCGTAGTTCGTCCAGTTCTTGTAGGCCGTATTGCCGTTGAACAGCGGGCTGGCGACCATCAGCGCCATGCGCGACTGAATCGCACGGGCCGCGCCGATGGTGGGAAGTCCCAGCGTGAATTTCTCGTCGCGGGCGGCGGGCATACCGTTTTCGCAGGCCCAGTCGATCTCGCCGTTAATCCAGCTCACACACTCTGCGAGCGTATTGCGCGCCTGTGAAGCGGCGATCTGGTCGGCCGTGCGGCTAGTTTCGACGATGGGTATCGGGCCGTAGAGGCGCAGCAGCAGGTAGTGGTAGTAGGCACGCATGAAACGGGCCTCGGCCTTCATCGTGCGGCGATCTATCTCGCCCAGCTCGGCGCACTGATCCACATTCTCGAGGAAGATGTTGCAGTGGCGGATGGCCTGGTAGTAGCGGACGAAGAAATAGAGGTTGTAGCCCGTATAGCCGTAGTAGTTGTCGGGACTCATCTTACCCTCGGCAATGTTGCGGACGAACGACTCCATGATGTAAGCCGACTCGTCGGTACACCAGAAATAAGGGAGCTGGCTGCTGTAATGCATCTCCTGAACCATGAAATCGTCGCTGTAAATGCGGTTGTACCACTTGGTGGTTTCGATTTTCGAAGAGAAAATCTTATCCATCGAGTTCAGGTCCTCGGGATCCTGGTCCAGATAGTTGGCGCAACCGGTCAGCAACAGGAACGACGCCAGCAGTAAATATACGATATTCTTTTTCATACGTTAGGCTGTGTTAGAAAGTTAAATTCACACCGACGAAAACCTGGCGCTGCATGGGATAGGCATCGGCACCTGTTTCGGGATCCCAGAAGTCGGAGATAAACTTGCTGATCGTAAAGAGGTTCACGCCCGTAGCGTAGACGCGCAGCGAACTGCACCGCAGTTTATTGGCCCATGCCGAAGGCAGCGTATAGCCGATTTCGACGTTCTTCAGGCGCAGGTAGCCGCTGTCGCGCTGCCACCAGGTCGAAGTCTTGTAGTTGTTGGCGTCGGCGCCGTACGACAGGCGGGGCGAGAATGCACGGGGATTGGGGTTATCCTCCGTCCAGCGATCCTTGAACATCGTCATCACGTTACCCATGAACTTGGGCCCGCGGTCTGCCTGGAACGGGTAGAAATACCAGCCGCCGCTCAAGTAGGACGAACGGTTCGCGCCGCCCTGGAACAGGAACGAGAAGTCGAAGCCCTTGTAGTTGAGCGATGCGCCGAAACCGTAGACGATCTCCGGCATCCTGGGATTGCCGATCCACGTCATGTCGGCCTCGGTGATTTTGCCGTCGTCGTTCAAATCTTCGTAGCGGATGTCGCCAGCGCGCAGCTGCTTCTTGTCGAGGCCGAACTGCGTATAGTAGTCGGGCATGTTGTCCAGCTCCTCCTGCGAGAAGAGGTGCATGGCGCGGTAACCCTGGGTCAGGCCGTAGCGCACGCCGCGCTGATCCTGCCACGGATAGGCGTAATACTTGCCGTCGTCAATCACCTCGTTGCGGGCGAAGGTGAAGTTTCCGCGCACGGAAACGGTGAGGTCTTTGCTGAAACGCTTGACGTATTCGGCGGAAACCTCGAAGCCGCGGTTCTCCATCAGGCCCATGTTGGCGTAGTTGGTGTAGTCCTTGGGCAGGCCCGAAATCTCCGAGAACTGCGGTGCGAGGAAGATGTTCTCACGCCGTTCGAAGAAGAAGTCCGCATTGATTTTCAGTTCGTTGAAGAATCCGGTTTCGATACCGAGGTTGTATTTGGTCGATACCTCCCACGTCACGTCCTCGTTGGACATACGGCCCTCGCCGATACCTCCGGCTCCCTGGTCGAAGTTGACGCCGATGTTTCCGTAGCCGGCGGCGTTGTTGTTAATCGTCGCCAGGTAGATGAAGCGGGTACTCGGAATCTGGTCGTTACCTACCTGTCCCACCGATGCGCGGATTTTGAGCCACGTCAGCACCTGGCTGTTGCGCAGGAAGCTCTCCTCGGAGGCCACCCAACCGAGGGCGACTGCGGGGAAGACGCCCATGCGCTTGCCCTTGGCGAAGTTCTCCGAGCCGTTGAAACCGATGTTGGCCTCAATCAGGTAGCGTTTGTCGAAAGCATAGGTAAGGCGGCCGGCCAGACCGATCGAACGGTTGGGCAGCGACTTGAGGTAATCGTTCGTAGCCTCCTGCACACGATAGTCTTTGGCAAAGCCGAGCAGCAGGCCGCCGACCTCGTGTTTTTCGCCGAACGTCCGGCTGTAATTAATCGCCGCCTCGACATACTGCGTACGGGTGCCGTTGCCGGACTGGTTGTAATTCAGGTACTCCTGCTTCTGGTCGGCCTGCCACTCGGTGCGAATCAGCT
Source organism: uncultured Alistipes sp. (assembly GCF_902388705.1). Taxonomy (GTDB): domain Bacteria; phylum Bacteroidota; class Bacteroidia; order Bacteroidales; family Rikenellaceae; genus Alistipes. The sequence goes on along the minus strand of NZ_CABMQJ010000036.1, from coordinate 11,872 downwards.
CGCCGTCCTGGTCGCGGCCCGTAGCCTCGAAGAAATTGATGTTGCGCGAGCGCTTCTCCACCGAGTAGTTCACCGCGTCGTAGGCATAGCTCACCTTGGCCGAAAGACCCGGGGTGAGGAACGAAAAATCCTGGTTGATGGTCAGGTTGGCACGCAGCGTATTGCCGGTGGTCTTCTGCCAACCGCGCTGGGTGAGCATGTTATACGGGTTGTTCAGGCCGTCGCGGCCGGCCAGTTCGCCGTCCTTGAAGCGGACGGGGAAAGCATTCGGCGCCGCGTTGATAATGTCGCGGTAGATGGCCGCCGAGCCCTCGACGGGTTCCATGTTCTCGGTCACGTTGCCCTGCACGCCCAGGTTCACCACCGTGGTTTTGGTGATGTCCATGTCGACGTTGGAACGGAAGTTATAACGTTTGTAGTTGACATTCTCGCCGTAGCGGCCGATGCGGTCGTCCACCCACGAATACTGGCCCGGCTGCACGGCATACTGTCCGTCCTGGTTATAAAAGGAGAGGGCCGAGAAATAGCGGGCGAACTTACCGCCGCCCGAGATGTTGGCGCTCACCTTTTCCGACAGCGACACCTTGCGCATCAGGAGTTTCTGCCAGTCGACGTCGGGATAGAGTTCGGGGTCGCTCTGCATACGCATCGCCGTAATCTCGTCGGTACCGTATTTCAGGGCCGCAGATGCCCCGACGGCATCCACCGCCTCGTTGAACATTTCGGAGCGGGTGGCGGCGTCGACGAACGACAGGCGCTTGCTCGCGAACGAGAAACCCTGCTCGTAGCGCAGGTCGATGCGGGCCGGGCCTTCGAAACCGCGGCGCGTATTGACGAGGATAACGCCGTTGGCGCCGCGAACGCCGTACACGGCCGTAGCGCTGGCGTCCTTGAGCACGCTGAACGACTCGATTTCGAGCGGGTCGACATCGTTGAGCGGGCGCTCGATGCCGTCGACCAGAATCAGCGGATCGGGGCTGCCCGTAAAGGTAGCGATACCGCGAATCCAGAACTGGGCGTCGTCCTTGCCCGGCTCGCCCGAAGTTTGCAGTGCGACCACGCCCGCCAGGTTACCGGCCAGCGTCTGGCTCAACGAGCGCACGGGGACGCGCAGTTCCTCGGGCCGAATCGTGGAGATAGCACCCACGACCGATTCGCGTTTCTGCGTGCCATAGCCCACGGAGACGATTTCGACACTCTCCACACCGATTGCCTCGGGCTTGAGGGTAATCGTTACGGAGGCTTCGCCCCGCGACGAAACCTGCTGCGTTTCATAACCGACGTACGACACGACCAGCGTGACGTTGCGGCTTGCATTCTTCAGGTTGAAACTACCGTCGACGTTGGTAGCCGTGGCGATCGTGGTACCTTTGACCATGACCGTCGCACCGATGACAGGCGCTCCCTGCTCATCGAGCACGCGTCCGGAGATGCCGGAAGCCTGCGCCCACAGCAATGACGCGGAAAATACAGCCGTCACGAGCAATAGCGCTTTCCTGAAAAAAAGGTTAGTAGATAGACTCATACACACACTAATTTTAAGGTTAGTAAATAAGGTTAGTTGGTGTCCCGGGAACGGCAGGCGGATACGACCGTTCCTCCATAACGAATTTAGAACGGCCCTCCGGGATAAATGTCCGCCGAACAACAGCGGGCGCCCCGGATTACGATTTTTGCCTGTTATGTACGATTTTATCCTGGATTTTTTCGGAATGAGCGCCCGATGCGGGAACGCACGGGAGGTATGGACGACGGACGGCACAGGAACACGGCCATCTGAAAGCAAGCCGCAGGAGGCGGCCATAAGGACGGGCGGCAGGCGGAAGACAACCGGCGGCGGATGCCAGGTGCCCGGCCACGGATGTGGCGAAAAGCAGCGTGCGGGACGGCGGACAGGCGGGCAAACGGACAGCGACTGGCGGCGGGCCGGCGACGGACAAATCAGTGCGGACAGGCAGATGGTGCCGGACAGCTTGCGGACGGATTGCGGACGGATTGCGGACGGATTGATAGCAACCGGACAACTTGCGGATGAACAAACAGGGGCTGACAGACAGCGGAGAGCGGAAAAAGCGATGTTTTTTAAGGCACAACCGTGCCGGGTCCCGATTATTTGCTAATTTTAAAACGACAAAAACAGAATCGGGAAATTTAATTTTGGTATTTATGGCTGAATGCACCTATCCCCGCCCGGACAGCGGGGACATCGGAGCTGCGATTATCGCGCTGGAAACGCAGGCGCTGGAGCAGTGGAACAACGGGAACCCGGACGGATTCATAGCGCTGTCGTCCGACAAGGTCGTCTACTTCGACCCGGCCCTCGAAAACAAACTCGAGGGTAAAAAAGCGTTGGAGGCGTATTACGACAAAGTACGCGGAAAAGTCAAAATCGACAATTACAGGATGATAAAACCCGTCGTACGGTTATTGCCGGGGACGGCCCTTTTGACATACGACTACGAGGCCTGCAGGGACGGACAGGTATTCAGGATGCACTGCACCGAAGTTTACGCAGCATCCCCCTCCGGCCGGTGGGAAATCGTGCACACCCACTGGTCTTTCGTCCTGCCGGGCAGGTAACCCGGCGGGGCCGGAGCAAGAACCGGAGCCGAAGCAAGAACAAAGGCCGGAGCAGGAGTCGGAACAGAAGTCCGGACAGAAACCAGAGCTGGAACCAAAACCAGAACCGACATTAACGCCAAAGTCGGAACGGGAGTCCGGACAGAACCAGAACCAAAACCAAAACCAAAACCAGAACCAAAACCAGAACCGACACGAACGCCCAAGTCGGGACGGGAGTCCGGACAAGTCCCAGAGCAAGGGACGGGAACAGGAAAACAGAAGCGGGAACGCTCCATGCGCAATCCACAAAAAAAAGCGGGACGGTGCACCCACCGTCCCGCCGTATAATCGGCCGAATCAATCGTTATTCGCCTTTGGCAGCTTTCCAAAGCGGGAAGTACTTGTCGTACTTCTCCTGAACGCCCGGTTCGTCACGCAGGCGGAAGCACAGCTGCTTGAGCATGTCGAGCGTATTGAAATCGTCGGATTTCAGCTCATAAGCTTTCTCGAACCACGGAATAGCCTGCATATAGACTTCGTTGGCAGCTTTCAGATCGGCATCGTAAGCCGCCTGGCTGCTGTACTGCTTCTCGTTCATCACCTTGTTCATCTCGTCGGCCTTGATCGTGTAGAACACGCCCAGGTAATAATTACCCTCGAACAGGTCGGGCTTCAGCTCCACGACTTTGCGGAACGAATCGATGCTCTCGTCGTAATTCTTCAGCGCATAGAAGATACGTCCACGGCCGAACCAGAGGTCGATATTCTCGGGATTGTTCTCGATAGCGGCGTCGATCAGCGCGATAAGGTCGGCGGGGTCGCCCACCTGATCCTCGGGCGAGGTGTACAGCTGTACCAGCGCCTCGAGGATACGCTCGTTCTTCGGGAATTTCCCGATACCGGCAATCAGGGCGTCCTTGGCCTTCATGATGTTCGCCTTGTCGGCATCTTTCTGGCCGTAGTAGCAGTGGAAGAGGTAGTAGTAGATGTTACCCTCCTCGTCGACATAGTTCAGGTCGAGGGCCTTGGTCAGGTAATCGGCACCCAGGGCGAACGATGCGGGGTTCGTGGAGCCGTCCACCGTACGCAGGTAACCCGCATAGTAGAGCAGCGCCGGGTCGGGCGTCCCGTAAGCGGGAATCGACTGCGCCTTGAAAGCCTCGGCATACGCATCGGCAGCAGCGGCGTACTCACCCGTGTCGATACCCGTGTTGCCGGCCTGCGAGCAGAAGTCGCTGATTTGTTTCAGCCCCTCCTTCACCTTCGACTCGGATTTGGGATCCATCTCGAAAGCCTTGGCATAGGCCTCGATAGCCTTTGCGGGAGCGTCTTTGAGCACCCAGTCGGTCTGCTTCCAGGTAGCTACCTTGCCGTCCTTGATATAGGCCGTGAAATAGGGATACACCCATGCTTCGTAGTCCGTGCCGACGAGCGTTTGCTGGCCCGTGGACGAGGGCTCGCCGACAGCCAGTTTCAGCATCGCGGCGTCCATATTCGCAAAGAGGTTCTTCGTAGGCTCCACGGCCGCTTCGTAAAAAGCCTTGCCGCGGTTGATCCACGTTGCCGACTTGGCGCTTTTCTTCGCGTCGGCGATGTCGGCGTCGCTCTTCTCGATCTTGGAGAGAAGCGCGCCCTTGTTGACTTTCTGGGCCTGCACGGCGGGAATTGCCACGAGCAGCGCCGCGAGAGCCGTCAAAACGATTTTCTTCATAACAACATTGAATTTTAAAGTTTTAATTTCAGTTCATCTACTCTTCCGCCGGCTGTCCTGCTTCGGGGGTTGCGTCCCCGTTCGCGGTAGCCTCCGCGGACTGTACTTCCTCTTCTTCATCGCCGGCTGCGGGTACGGCCATCACCGAAGCGATGGCATCGCCGTCACGCAGGTTGATGATACGCACGCCCTGCGTAGCGCGGCCCGCCAGGCGGATCTGCGACACAGCCGTACGTATGGTAAGTCCCGAACGGTTGATAATCATCAGGTCGTTATCGTCCGTAACGGCCTGAATGGAGATAAGTTTGCCGGTTTTCTCCGTAACGTTGATAGTCTTCACACCTTTACCGCCGCGGTTGGTGATGCGGTATTCGTCCAAATCAGTACGCTTGCCGTAGCCGTTCTCGCTCAATACCAGTACGTCCTGTGCCGAATCGGGTTCCACACAGATCATGCCGATCACCTCGTCGCTCTCTTCGATCGAGATACCGCGGACACCCGCGCCGACACGCCCGATGGGACGCACCGTCGACTCGTTGAAGCGGATGGCCTTGCCCTCGCGCGCCGCAATCATCACCTCGGCGTTGCCGCTGGTGAGCTTGGCCTCGATGAGCTGGTCGCCCTCGCGGATTACGATGGCGTTCACACCGTTCTGGCGCGGACGCGAGTAAGCCTCGAGTCTGGTCTTCTTAATCGTGCCGTCCTTGGTACACATGATGATGTAGTTGCTGTTCACGTACTCGGCGTCGTTCAGGCGCTTGACGTTGATGTAGGCGCGCACCTTGTCGTCGGGTTCGATCTGGATGACGTTCTGGATGGCGCGTCCTTTCGAAGAACGGGCCCCCTCGGGTATTTCGTATACCTTGAGCCAGTAGCAGCGGCCTTTCTGAGTGAAGAAAAGCATCGTGTTGTGCATCGAGGCGACGTAAATGTGTTCGATAAAGTCTTCGTCGCGCGTAGCGCTGCCCTTGGCGCCGACGCCGCCGCGGTTCTGCGTGCGGTATTCGGCCAGCGGCGTACGTTTGATATAGCCCATGTGCGAGATGGTGATGACCATGTCGTCGTCGGCGTAGAAATCCTCGGGATTGAACTCCTCGGAAGCATAGACGATTTCCGAGCGGCGCTCGTCGCCGTATTTCTCCTTTATCTCGAGCAGCTCGTCCTTGATGATCTGCATCTGCATGTCGACGTTCTCGAGCACCTCTTTCAGGTGGGCGATGGTCTTCGTCAGTTCATCGCGCTCGGCGGTCAACTTGCCGTACTCGAGTCCCGTCAGGGCGCGCAGGCGCATCTCGATGATGGCCGAAGCCTGCAGCTCGCTCAACTCGAAGCGCTCCATCATCGCCTGCTTGGCAATGTCGGGAGTCTGCGACGAACGGATGATATGCACGATTTCGTCGATGTTGTCCTGCGCTATGAGCAGGCCCAGCACGATGTGCAGCCGCTCCTCGGCCTTGCGCAGGTCGAAGCGCGCGCGACGCACCACCACCTCGTGGCGGTGGTTGACGAAATGCCGCACCAAATCGCGCATCGGCAGCATTTCGGGGCGGCCGTTCACCAGCGCGATATTGTTCACCGCAAACGAAGTCTGCAGCGGGGAGTTCTTGTAAAGCGTGTTGAGCACGACGCTCGCTACGGCGTCGTGTTTGAGGATGATAATAATGCGCAGGCCGTCGCGGTCGGACTCGTCGTTGATGTAGGAGATGCCGTCGATCTTCTTCTCGTTGATCATGTCGGCTATCTTCTTAATCATCTCGGCCTTGTTTATCATGTAGGGAATCTCGGTGATGACGATGCACTCGCGGCCGCTGGGCGTATGCTCGATTTCGGTCTTGGCACGCATCATGACGCGGCCGCGGCCCGTGAGCATCGCCTCGCGGACACCCTCGTAGCCGTAGATGATACCGCCCGTGGGGAAGTCGGGGCCCTTGATATACTGGAGCATCTCCTCGCCCGTGATTTCGGGGTTGTCGATATAGGCGCAGCAGGCGTCCACCACCTCGCTCAGGTTGTGCGGGGCCATGTTGGTCGCCATACCTACGGCGATACCGCTGGCGCCGTTGACGATCAGCAGCGGAATCTTCGTGGGCAGTACCGTGGGTTCGGGAATCGTATCGTCGAAGTTGAGCGTCCAGTCGACGGTCTCCTTGTCGATGTCGGCCATCACCTCGTCGGTGATCTTCTTCATGCGGGCCTCGGTATAACGCATGGCCGCAGGCGAGTCGCCGTCCATCGAACCGAAGTTACCCTGGCCGTCGACCAGCGGATAACGCATCGACCACTCCTGGGCCAGGCGCACCATGGCGTCGTAGACCGACGAGTCGCCGTGGGGGTGGAACTTACCGAGCACGTCGCCGACGATACGGGCGGACTTACGGGTAGGCTTATCGGAGTAGAGGTTGAGCTCCGCACTCATATCGTAGAGGATACGGCGGTGTACGGGCTTCAGTCCGTCACGCACGTCGGGCAGCGCACGCGACACGATGACCGACATCGAGTAGTCGATGTACGCCGACTTCATCTGCTCTTCGATATTGATAGGAATAACGCGTCCCACCAAACCGGCATTCTTTTCTTCTTCAGTTAGCATCTTATCTCTTTAAAATTACGGTCTTTTAACGAACAAAAATACGATTTATTTCCGATTTGAACAACTTTAAGCCGGGAAATATCGCGTACGCGGGCAAGATTTTTCGGGGACATCCCCGTTTTTGCCCGTTTTCCGGCGATCTGACGGCCTGAAATAAAATTCCCGGCAGGTGGGCGGCATTTTTTGCCGGTACGGCGGATTTTTTTACCTTTGCGGCTTCGATTCCACCTTATGACACGAATAAACACCCCCGAAGAAGTCCTTGCACTGGCCGGCAGATCCGCAGCGTACAAGCTGCAACTCCCGGCAGGCAAAACCCTCGTACTCGCATTTCTGGCCGGCGCCTACATCGCCATGGGCGGCCTGTTCTCCCTGATGGCCGGATTCGGATTTCCCGGTGCGGCCGAAGCGCCCGGGCTGCAGCGCCTGCTGTCGGGGCTGGTCTTCCCGCTGGGACTGATTCTGGTGGTCTTCGCGGGAGCGGAGCTTTTCACGGGCAACAACGCCGTGCTCGTCCCGGGAGCGCTCGAGCGCCGGTACGGCTGGGGCAAGGTGGCGCGCAACTGGACGCTGGTATATTTGGGAAATTTCGCCGGGGCGCTGTTCTTCGGCTACTTTCTGGTCGTACTGCCGGGCGTACTGTCGACGGAACTGTGGCGGGATGCGGCCTGCGGCATCGCGCAGGCGAAAGTTTCGCTGCCGTGGCTGACGGTGTTCCTGCGCGGCGTGGGCGCGAACTGGCTGGTGTGCCTGGCCGTATGGCTCGGATTGAGCGCCGGGGACGCCCCGGGCCGTATGCTGGGGCTCTTTTTCCCGGTCATGTGCTTCGTGGTAATCGGCTACGAGCACTGCATCGCCAACATGTTCTTCATCCCGCTGGGCATGATGCTCGGCGCACCCGTATCCACGGCCGAGTTGCTGCTCGCGAACCTCCTGCCCGCCACACTCGGGAACATGGCGGGCGGAGGCCTCTTCGTGGGCGGCCTCTACTGGTATCTGAACCGGAAATAATCAGCGGAAATCGATAAATTCGTACCCGTCGTATTTCCCCTTCTCAAAGGATTCGAGCGGGGACGCGAGCGGGGAGATGCCGAGCACGGCGACGGATACCCGTTCGCCGTCGTAGTCATACGACAGCGAGAGGGGCCGCATGGCGGCGGTGTCGACCGTCAGGGTTATCGTACCCGACGAGGAGGTGTTTGCCGACGTCGGCGTCAACAGGATTACAGCCCTCCCCTGCTGTGCGCCGACCAGCGACGCGGTGTATTCGCTGCCGAGGAAATCGAACGCCCGGACAGGGTTGTTGAGGATATTGCGGCTCGCCGTGTCGACCTGGTCGATGGTCACCTCCCGGCGACGGTTGTCCACTTCGTAGCGCACCGTGCCGTCGCAGTAGACTTCGGCGTCGCCCAGTACGAGGTAATACCCCTCCCCCTCGACGGCATCCCGCCCGCGGGCGGCGTATTCGTCCGCCGCAACCTCGAACGCCACGCCGTAGGCGCCCAATGCGCGGAATCCGGCGGTAACCTTGCCGAGGATTTCATCGGCCTCCGCCACGTCGGACGGAGCGCAGGGAAAGGCCGTCGTTCCGGCATCCGGCGCCTCGGCAGACGGGAAAAACGGCGACGGTGCGGCCTCCGTGCACCCGTCGGCGAAGGCACGCCCCGTAAAACCGGCGCCGGCCGCACCGGAAATCCCGGGCGCGGCAGCAGCCGTCCCGACACCGGGAAGCAGCAAGATAGCGAGCAGCAATCGTTTCATGGCGGTAAAATCAGAATAAACCCAGTTCCTGCAGCTTCGCTTCGAGCGACGGCAGGTCGTGGTAAAGGATGTCGCGCGGCTTGGCGCCCTGCTGGCGGCCGACGATGCCGGCGCGTTCGAGCTGCATCATGATGCGCCCGGCGCGGTTGAAGCCCACCTCGTAGTTGCGCTGAATCATCGAAGTCGAGATATTGCCGCCCGAAACGGCGTCGCGGGCGATTTCGGCGAAGAGCGAGTCGTATTTCACGGGCGCGGAATCCTCGCTGCCCATACCGCCCGCCGAATCGCCCGTATCGGGCGTATAGTCGGGCAGTGCATAGGCCGCGGTATAGCCCTGCTGTTTCGATATGTATTCCACGATGCGCTCGACCTCTTTGGTTTCGACCAACGCGCACTGGATACGGGTCAGCTCGCCGTCTTTCGAGAAGAGCATGTCGCCGCGGCCGATGAGCTGGTTGGCGCCCGGCTGGTCGATAATCGTACGCGAGTCGATCATCTGCATCACACGGAAGGCGATACGTGCCGGGAAATTGGCCTTGATACCGCCCGTGATGACCTTGACATCGGGGCGCTGCGTGGCGATAATCAGGTGGATGCCGATGGCGCGGGCTTTCTGCGCGAGGCGCATCACCGGCCCCTCGACCTCGCGGGCCGTCATAATCAGGTCGGCGAACTCGTCGACCACGACCACGATGTAGGGCAGGTAGCGGTGGCCTTTTGTCGGATTGAGCCGCCGCGCCGTGAATTTCTCGTTGTACTCGGCGATGTTGCGGGCCCCGGCGTTCTTGCAGAGTTCGAGGCGGGCGTCCATCTCCGTGCAGAGCGAATTGAGCGTATAGACCGCTTTCTTGGGATCGGTGATGATCGCATCGTCCTCCGACTCCATCTTGGCCAGGAAGTGGCGCTCGATTTTGGCGTAAAGCGAGAATTCGACCATCTTGGGGTCAATCATCACGAACTTGAGCTGCGCCGGATGCTTGCGGTAAAGCAGCGAGGTGATGATGGCATTCAGTCCCACGGACTTACCCTGTCCCGTCGCACCGGCCACCAGCAGGTGGGGCATCTTGGCCAGGTCGAACACGTAATTCTCGTTCTGAATCGTGCGCCCTATCACCACCGGGAGTTCGGCTTTCGACTCCTGGAAACGCAGCGAGCGCACGGCGGAGTACATCGACACCACCTGCTTGTCGCGGTTGGGCACCTCGATACCGATGGTCCCCTTGCCGGGGATGGGGGCGATGATGCGAATTCCCAGCGCCTTGAGGCTCTGGGCAATGTCGTTTTCGAGGCCCTGGATTTTCGATATTTTCACCCCCTGCGCCTGCACGATTTCGTAGAGCGTCACGGTGGGGCCGACCGTGGCTTTGATACGCTGGATGGGAATGCCGAAGTTCTTGAGCGTATCCTCGATTTTGGTCTTGTTCTCGAATATCTCTTCGTCGCTCACCTCCGAGTCGGAAACATAGTCTTCCAACAGCGTGACGGGGGGCTTGCGGTAGTTTACGAGGTCTTTCAGCGGGTCGTAGCTCTCGGTCGGAATCGACTTCTCGTCGACCATGCGGGCCTCGTTGGCCTCGACCGTAACGACAACGCCCTCCTGCCCGGCGGAGAGTTCGGTGAACGGCTCCCCGGGAGCCTCGGCGCCGTGCATGGGCAGCCCGTCTTCCGCAATTTCGGCGGGTGCACTTCCGGTGGATACCATTTCGGAGGGTATGCCCTCCGCAGGTTCGGCCGCCTCTTCTCCGCCCACGACGATTTCGGTGAACGGCCCGTCCGTGACGGGTGTGCGGGCGGCCGCGTGACTTCCGGCCGGACGCTCCAGCTCGACCAGCCCGCTCGGGCCGATAACCAGGCGCCCTTCGGGACGCGAAAGATCCACTTCGATAAATTCGCCGTCCCCGTCCGCCGCCGCTTCGGGCTGCGGTTCGCGCGCGATTTCAAGGCCGACAGGCGTACCGTCGGGTGCCAGTTCGACGAACGGATCATCGTCGTGCACGTCACGCACAGCCGGTTTCTGCAGGACGGGCGCCTCGTCTGCCGCACGCTCCGCACGGCGCACGGCACGCACGACTTCGGCAGTCTCTTTCACGGGAGGTTTCGCCGCCGCCCGGGCCGCCGCTTCGGCCTCCGGATTCGCCGCCGGGGCCGTATCTACAGCAGGTTCGGCAGCTTCTGCCTCCTGCGCATGTGCATGAACGACCTTGTGTTTGACAATCTCGACAATGCGGCCGCTCTTGTCGACCATGGCGTTGCCCGCCTCGTTGACCTTGTTGATAAAGTTGCGGTTGATGAAAACGCCGGTCAGTATCCACCCTCCCACGAGCAGAATCAGCGTTCCGAAAACCCCGATGTGCGTACGCAGCAGGGCCGCAGTCTCGATGCCGAAAGCACCGCCCCATCCTGTCGAGCAGCAAAGGCTCCATTTGTCCGTAAAAGCGAATCCCAGCGTCAGCGAGCCGAGTATCATGATGAGGAAAAGCGAAAGAATCGAGTGGTTGAACAGCAGCGGGCGCTGGCGGATAATCCGAACGCCGACGAGCACGATCATCACCGGAATCAGGATACCGAACAGGCCGAACGAATTGTCGACCAGCAGGCGGCCCAGCTTCGCGCCCGACCATCCGCAGAGGTTCTCCGGCTCGACGCCCAGCGTGGCGCGCTCCTCGGGCGAGAGCAGCAGGCCGCTCTGGTCGGCCGACCAGCTGAAGAACGAAAACAGGACGGCCGAGGCGGCGTACAGCCCGATGAAGAGCAGCAGCAGGCCCGCGACCCAACGCGCGCTGTCGCTGTTGGAACGCTGGACTTTCTGTCGTCCGTTGGAAGATGCGGATGTATTTTTAGATGCCATCAGTGTTGCGCTTGATTTTTATCAAGCGAAGTTACGCATTTTTTTCGACATTTCGGAATTCGGAGGTGCAAAATCGGGATTCGCCAACAATCCGCCGCCGTCACAGCGCCCCGGCGGCTTTCTTTTCCAGGCGGAGGCGGTAGGCTTCGTCGGCGAATGTACGGAACGTGTATTCGGGCCGGTGCTGCGGTTCGGCGTGCAGGCCGTAGCTGTCCAGCAGTTGTACGACACGGCGGGCGACGGCGGGCGACGGGTCGACGATCGTAACGCCGCGCCCCGCGACCACACGCTCGAGCACGGGCAGCAGGAAAGGATAATGCGTACAGCCGAGCACAATCTGGTCGGCGCCGTGCGCCAGCATGTCGGCAACGGCGGCGCGGACGGCCGCCTCGGCCTCGGG
>NZ_CABMQJ010000035.1 GCF_902388705.1 uncultured Alistipes sp. | reverse complement strand
GCCGACGGCACGCTGTCGCCCGCCGAGGCCGAAGCGCTGCACGGCATGATCGCCCGCGCCCTCGACAACCCCGTGGCCCGCGAATGGTTCGGCGGCGGATGGCAGCGCATACGCAACGAAAACGAAATCATCGTGCCCGGCGCAGGCTCCGCGCGGCGTCCCGACCGGGTGATGATACGCGGCACGCGGGCCGTGGTCGTCGACTACAAGTTCGGCAGCCGCGAACCCGAACGCTACCGCCGCCAGGTACGCGAATACCTCGGCCTGCTGCGGCAGATGGGGTACGCCGAATGCGAAGGCTACCTCTGGTACGTGAAACTGGGGACAATCGAAAAAGTGGAGGAATAACATGCACGCACTCATCGCAATCATACCGCGCACATTCCGCCGCAGGGGATTCCGCGTCGCCTGCTCGCTCCTGCTGCGTGCAGGGCTGAACTTCCTCGGGCTGGCCATGCTGCTGCCCGTGCTGGCGCTGGTACTGGACACCCGGAGCCTCGCGGGCGACGGCCCGATGGCCCGTGCATATGCCGCGCTGGGATTCTCCTCGCCGCGCAGTTTCGCACTCGCCGTCTGCGGCGCCGTGGTGGCCGTAATCGTCCTCAAATGCCTCGTGAACCTATGGCTCGCACGCGTCGAGCGCAACTATATCTACGACCTGTACCGCACCCTTTCGCGGCGGCTTCTGATTACCTACCACGACCGGGGACTGCCGTTCGTCAAATCGTCGAACTCGGCGGTACTGGCCCGCAACGTCAACGTCGTCTGCCTCGCCTTCACGGCGGGCGTGCTGAAACCCGCCGCCGCCATTGCGGCCGAGGCGATGCTGCTCGCGCTGCTGTTCGGGGCGCTGACATGGTACGCACCCGTCGCGGCGCTGCTTGCCGTGGCGGTATTCCTGCCCTCGATTTGGCTCTACTACGGACTCGTGCGCAACCGCATCAACCGTTACGGGGAGCTGGAAAACAAGGCCCAGCGCGAAAAGGCGCGGCTGGTGGCCGAAACGTTCCGGGGCTACGCCGACATCGAAATAAACGACGCGTTCCCGATGATGCTCCGCTCGTTCGACCGGGCGATGGATCAGGTCATCTGCACGCGCAAGCGCGAAACGACAATCGGGCTGCTGCCCCAAACATTCACCGAAATCGGACTGGCCGTGGGCATGGCCCTGCTCGTGGCGTTGAGCCTCGGCGCGGAAGAGGGGCGGGCACAACTGCTGTTCGGCGTATTCGCCGTAGCGGCGCTGCGCCTGATGCCCTCCGTACGCAACATCATGTCGGGCTGGACTTCCATCAAGTACAACCGCTACACAATCGACATCCTGCGCGATGCCCAAACCGGGCCGCAAACAACCGCGGAAACCCCGGCCGGCGGCAAAACGACCGCAGGGGGTGTTTCGGTCCCCTCGGCGGGCAAAGCGGAGGCATATGTCACCGGCAACGGGCAGGACGCCGCGCCGGCGGGGAAAAAGTCCGGGAGGCCGGAACAATTGCCGTTCGAGCGGGAAATCGCCGTGCGCGGCCTCTCGTTCCGCTTTGCGGACGACGGACGCGAGCTTTTCAGCGGCCTCACGCTCTCGATTCGCAAGGGCGAGCGCGTCGGCATCCGGGGCGCGTCGGGTGCCGGAAAAACCACGCTGTTCAACCTGCTGCTGGGCCTCTACGAACCGACTGCCGGGGAAATTACCGTGGACGGGGTACCCCTCACCCCCGGCAACCGCCGGGCATGGCAAAATCGCATCGGATATGTGTCGCAGAGCCTTTTTATCGCCGACGGCAGTTTCGCGGCCAACGTGGCGCTGGGCGTTCCGGAGGCGGAAATCGACCGTGCCCGCGTAACGCAGGCACTCCGGGCGGCCCGGCTCGGGGATTTCACCGACGCACTGGCGCAGGGCATCGACACCCGCGTCGGCGAATGCGGCTGCCGCCTCTCGGGCGGACAGCGCCAGCGCATCGGCATCGCTCGGGCGCTCTACCGGCAGGCCGACGTACTTTTCTTCGACGAGGCCACCTCGGCGCTCGACAGCCGCACGGAGGAGGATATCAACCGATCGATCGCCGAACTGGCGGCGCAGAACGCCGGGCTGACGCTCCTCGTCATCGCCCACCGCGAAAGCTCGCTCGAATACTGTGACCGGATTATAACATTGGGAGAATAAAATATGGAATACATCATAGCAGGCCTGCGCATCGACATTCCCCGGGAGTTCGCCACGGGCTCTTTCGGCATGGCGCTGGCCCCGTTCGCGGCGACGAAAGCCCCGCAAAATACGGCGCAGGCGGCCGATACCGCAGCAGGCTCGAATGCAAAAACGGCCGCAAACGCGACAGCGAAAGCGGAGGCAGATGCGGCAATGCCTCCGGCGGCTCGGACATTTCCCGCTGCGAATGCCCCGGCTGTCGACCTGAAAGTGACAGCGGGACAACCCGTCGGCGAGGGCGCCGGATACCGCGAACTCGATGCTTTCGATTTCGCCGACGCCGATGCGGACTGCCGTTTCGGCCGCGACACGGAGGGTTACCTGCTCACCATGACGCCACGCGACGGCAGCGCCCCGGCACATTTCCGCAAAGCATACGATTCGCCCGTCGCCACGAGCGACTTCGGCGTACACCATGCCCCGGCGCTGTTCCGGTTCGGCCTGTGGACGATGTTCAACCTTGCCGCCGTAGAGCGGCAGGCCGTGGCCATCCACTCCTCGGTCATCTGCCTGCGGGGCGAAGCCGTCCTTTTCCTCGGGGAATCGGGCACGGGAAAAAGCACCCACACACGGCTGTGGCGGGAGCATATTCCCGGTGCGGAACTGCTCAACGACGACAGCCCCATCGTGCGAATCGCCGCCAAAGGCGCGGCCGATGACGCTCCGAACAGGCAGACATCGTATACGGCCACGGACGACACGGACGCGGAAGCACAGGCGGGTACGCAAGTCGTGGCCTGCGGCGCTCCGTGGAGCGGCAAAACCCCGTGCTACCGCAACCTGTCCTACCCGATCCGCGCCATCGTGCGGCTCTCGCAGGCGCCGCAGAACCGCATTCGCCGCCTGCGGCCGATCGAGGCCATAGGCGCCCTGCTACCCTCCTGCCCGCCCTCGTTCGCACACGACGAACGGCTGGAAGACGCCGTCTGCCGCCTGGTTTCGGGGGTGGTTGCGCAGGTTCCCGTCTATCACCTCGAATGCCTGCCCGACGCGGCGGCAGCCGAATTGGCCTGCCGCACGGTATTCGGGGAGGAATCCTCAAACACCCGACCCTGATGCTGCTCACGAACCGTCTGTTTTTCGAGCAGGTCGAAACGATGCTCGCCGAGGGCCACGACGTGCAGATACGCATGAAAGGGCACAGCATGCGGCCCCTGCTGCGCAATGACCGGGACATTGCGGTGCTGACTCCCATAGCGCAATACGCCAGCCCCGGCGAACACGGCGGCATTCCGGGAAACGACGGCAACACGCCGGAAACCGACAGCGGCATTCAGGCCCGCAGGGTTCGGCCCCCGGCTGTCGCCGAAGCCGGCATCGCCGCCCTGCAACCGGGCGATGTGGTACTATTCCGCTGCGAAGGGCGTCATATCCTGCACCGCATCGTCCGCATCGAAACAGGCGCACGCTGCGGAGGCGGAAAGCCTGCACACTCCATAGAAACCGAACTTGCCCGGGAGGTTTCATGCCCTGCACCGGGCACAAAGACAGTCCAGCCTGTCGGGGAAGTTCCCGTCCCTGCGCCGGACACAAAGACTGTTTTGCCTGCCGGAGAAACTCCCTGCCCTGCGCCGGATACAGCGCTTCCGGCCAAAGGCGGCGCAAAGGCAACTTCCGCATCGGACACCCACCGCTTCACCCTCGCCGGCGACGGCAATTACCGCATGGAGGAGCAGTGCGCCGGAGACGACATCGTCGCGGTCATGACAGCCGTAATACGCCCCCAAGGACGCATCGTCCGGACCTCCTCCCGCCGCTGGCGGCGGCAATCGCGCTGCTGGCTCGCACTGCCGCAGGGCGTACGGCGGTTTATCCTCCGGGTGCTGTGGAGGATCGGCATCAAATAAGCGGAAACCGAACGGCAGGCAGGAACAACGGCTGCCCACAGAAAGGGTACCCAACCTAAACCGCACACCGTAAAAAACGGCCGCACTTTATAGTGCGGCCGTTCCCATCACAGCAAACTACGCCTCGTCGAACTCCCGCAGTTCGCGGATACGCCGCTGCACGTCACGGATACGCTCCCACTCGTACCGCGCCACCACGATGCAGGTAACAGCCGCCAGGGACAGGAGGGCGGCAACCGTCCACCACATTCCGTGCGCCGTATAGTAGCCCGCAGCCCACAACAGCACTCCGGCCAGGAACAGAATGACGACGACATACTGGAAAATGTAACACCCCCGCACGAACGCCACATAGCGGGTCATGCGGCGCTCCCGTTCCACAATATCCGCAGCGCAGCGCGACATCCGCAGCAGCAGATACAGCGAGAAGAACGAAGGGAACAAAAAGAGGACATAGCCCACCGCCGCCCACCCGATAACCGTATCGGGCACCCCGCGGAATTTGCCGATTGCGACAAATACGGGAATCCCCGCAATCTCTGCCAACAGCATGGACTGTACGTAATGCAGGTACGAGCCGACCCGCCCTCCCAGCATACGTTCCATATCCTGCCGACGAATCACCTGCTCCCTGTCGAGCCGCTCCGAAAGGAGTTTCCATTTGTGTTTCAACTCTTCGAGTTCCATAATTCCTGATTTTATCGGTTATACATTTTACGCAGTTTCCCGCGGATACGGGTCAATTTCACAGCTACATTGCCGGGCGTCAGGCCCGTAATGGCGGCTATCTCCCCGACGGGACGTTCTTCGAGCCACAGCAGAATCAGTGCCCGGTCGAGCCGACCGAGATGGGAGATTACTGCGTAAAGCTCGTCGAGCTGCTCCCGGGCCTGCGTATCGTCGTCACATGCCAGATCGACCGAAAGACGCACGCTTTGCGGGCGCCGCATCCGCCGGCGGACAAACGAAATACAGGTATACAACGCAATGCGGTACACCCACGTCGAGGTCTTGCACTCACCCCGAAAATCGGGGAATCCCCGCCACAGGGCCAGCACGACCTCCTGGAAATAGTCGTCGATTTGCTCGCGGTCGGGCGCATAAACGTAGCATACCTTATAGATTATGCGCTTGTAGCACCCGATAAGTTCGATAAACCGCTGTTCCGTATCCATGATTTTCAGCCTTTTATCCCATTAGTCGCACGACCGGGCGAATAATTACGGCAACCGATAAAAAAAGGCCGAAACCAAAGTTTCGGCCTTTCGGTATATGGGAACGATGTCCCCTGCAATTATTCGCCCAGAGCGAAACGCTTGTAAGCGATAACCGTAGCGTCCTTGTCCGCCTTGTGGATGAACTCGGCAATCGACTCTTTCTCGCCTACCACCGGCTGGTTCAGGAGCGTATTTTCCTCGAAGAACTTGCGCATCTTGCCCTCGGCGATCTTCTCGAGAATAGCTTCGGGTTTGTTGGCGTTCTTGGGATCCTGCTTCATGGCCTCGACGGCAATCTTGCGCTCGTGCTCGATGACCTCTGCGGGGCAGTCGGCCTCGGAGATCGACACGGGAGCCATAGCCGTAGCCTGCATGGCAACGGTGTGGGCAACCTCTGCGGGAACCTCCTTGTTGAAGCCGAGAATCGTACCGAGCTTCTTGTTGAAGTGTACGTAAGCAGCGCAGTAGGGAGCCTCGATGCGGGCATAGTATGCCAGTTCGATCTTCTCGCCCGTCTGTCCCGACTTCTCGGTAACCATCTCCTCGACGGTATGGCCGGCGTCGTTCTTCGTTGCCATCAGCGCATCGCGGTCGGCGGCGTCGTTCTTCACGGCAACCTCCAGCATCTCGTTGGCCGAGGCGGTATATTCTGCATTCTGTGCCACGAAGTCGGTTTCGCAGGCCAGGCAGAGGATGTAAGCCTTCTGGCCTACGATCTTCGTCACGACGACACCTTCGGTAGCGGTGCGGTCGGCGCGCTTGGCAACTACGAGTTTGCCTTTTTCGCGGATAATGTCCTGGGCACGCGCATAGTCACCTTCGGCTTCGATCAGGGCGTTTTTGCAGTCCATCATACCGGCACCGGTCATCTTGCGGAGCTTCATTACATCAGCAGCTTTGATTTCCATAATAGTTTTCCTTTCTTTTTTGTTATTAATTGATTTCCCGGAAGGGCGGAGTTACTCGGCCTTTGCCTCGGCAACCTCCTCGGCAACTGCAGCCTGCTCGGCAACCTCGGCAGCGGGCTCCTCGAAGGGAGTGGCCACGACAGGCTCCTCGACAGCGGCAACCACTTCGGCTACGGCAGCCTCCTCCGCGTCGATCGAAGCCTTCACGGCCTTCTTGATGCGGGGCTTGCCCTCCTTGCGGGGAGCAGCGTCGCCGCCCGCTTCAGCCTCCTGGGCTTCTTTCTCCTTCTCGAGCTTACGCTCCTCGGTACCCTCGGCGATAGCGGAGCACATGGCTTCGAGCACGACGGCAATCGACTTGGTAGCATCGTCATTTGCAGGTATAACGTAATCAATGTCGGTCGGATCACAACAAGTATCTACCATTGCAAATACGGGGATGCTCAAGCGTTTAGCCTCTTTCACGGCGTTGGACTCCTTCTGTACGTCTACGACGAACAGGGCGGCCGGAAGGCGCGTAAGGTCGGCGATCGAGCCGAGGTTCTTCTCGAGCTTCGCACGCTGGCGGGAAATCTGGAGTTTCTCGCGCTTGGAGAAATTATCGAACGTGCCGTCGCTATTCATCTTGTCGATGGTAGCCATTTTCTTGACGGCTTTACGTATGGTGGGGAAGTTTGTCAGCATACCGCCGGCCCAACGCTCTGTGACGTAAGGCATACCAACGGCTGCCACCTTTTCGGCAACAATATCCTTTGCTTGTTTTTTCGTGGCAACGAACAGCACGCGGCGACCGCTCTTGGCGATCTGCTTGATGGCTGCTGCAGCCTCATCGATTTTCAGCACGGTTTTGTGCAAATCGATGATGTGGATGCCGTTCTTCTCCATGAAGATGTAAGGAGCCATTTTAGGGTTCCATTTGCGCTTCAGGTGACCGAAGTGCGCACCGGCTTCCAATAATGTATTAAAATCTGTACGTGACATTTTAATTCAATCGTGTTTGTTAATTTTAATTCTCTTTTCTTCAACCCGGCGGGTAGCGGCCTGGCCGATCCCGTGGGTTTTCCGCGGCGGGGCAATCCGAAAGTAATACAGCGTATATAATATATAGGTAGTCTTTCCGATTTGTAACCCGCGCCGTGCCTGCCGAAAATCCGGTCGTTCGCGCTTAACGCTTGCTGAACTGGAACTTGCGGCGTGCTCCGGGCTGACCGGGCTTCTTACGCTCAACCTCGCGGGGATCACGCGTGAGGAATCCGGCTTTCTTCAGTGCCGGACGCATCTCTGCGTCGATCTCGCACAATGCGCGTGCGATGCCCAGACGAGCGGCCGAAGCCTGTCCCGTGATACCACCGCCATCGAGGTTGATGACGATGTCGTAATTCTCCACGGTGTTGGTAGCCAGCAGCGGCTGCTTCACCTGGTACTGGAGAATTTCGAGCGGGAAGTAAACTTCAAGCGCCTTGCGGTTGATTGTAATCTGACCCTTACCCGGCTTCACGTATACGCGAGCCACAGCGGCCTTACGACGACCTACGGTGTTTACAACTTCCATAAACTCTTACTTAATCTCGTTTAACTTAATAGTCTTGGGGTTCTGCGCAGCGTGCGGATGCTCCGCGCCGGCATAAACCTTCAGGTTTTTGAGCAGAGCGGCGCCCAGACGGGTGCGGGGCAGCATACCCTTGACTGCTTTTTCGACGATGAACGTCGGTTTCTTTGCCAGATAGTCGGCAGGCGTGGCGAAACGCTGGCCGCCGGGATATCCGGTGTGACGCGTGTAGACCTTTTCGGTCATCTTGTTGCCCGTGAGCTTCACTTTTTCCGCGTTGATGACGATGACGTAGTCACCGCAGTCCACGTGGGGCGTGTAGCTGGGCTTGTTCTTGCCTCGGAGGATCTTCGCGATCTGCGATGCAAGCCGTCCCAATACCTCGTTCGTAGCATCGATTACGACCCATTCCTTGGTCACCGTCGAAGCATTCGCCGAGATAGTTTTGTAGCTTAATGAATCCACTGTGTTTTACGTTTAATTAAACTTGTTTGTAATCCGTTCCCCGCACATTGCGGGTGCGCAAAGGTACGAAAAAGTTTTCGTTCTGCAAAAACTAATACAAATTAAAAACAAGAATACCTTATTTATACGCAAAACAGTAACCGGAACGCGCCGAAGACAGGTACGCGCTGAAAAAGAGCGCGATCCTCCTGCCGGAAGACCGCGCACCGGAGCAGCTGCGAACCGCAGCCCTCCCTACCGCCTCCGGGAGGGAAGCCGCGTAGCGGGACGGCTGTCCTGGCGCGGCACTTTGGCAGGCCGGCTCTTGTCCAGCCTGAAAATCAGCGGAAATGTAAACCGCACCCGGACAAGTTGTCCTTTCTGCTGCCCGGGCGTCCACCGGGGCGATGAGGAAAGCACCCTGACCACCTCACGTATCAAAGCGGCATTTTCCCCCTGGAGCACCTCGATCCGGGACAGCGTCCCGTCTTTTTCAATCACGAACGCCACCACGATGGGTTCTTCGACTCCTTTTGCGAGGGCCTCCATCGGATACTTTACATTCTGCACGACCCAGTTGCGGAATTTATTCAATCCGCCGTCCTGGAATGCCGGCATCCGCTCCGCAACGAGGAGGGCATCGTCCCCCGCCAGGGGAATGTCCTCCTGCGGCTCCGCCGCAAGCGAATCGGCGGCGGCCGGCATTTGCAGCCGGATATTGACGGGCATAACCTGCTTGGTGCGCACCACGGCGCCTTTTACGCGCCCCGGCGTCCACGGCGGCGCCGTGGAAATGACCCGCAGCACCTCGCCCGAGAGCCGTTCGTCGGACGAGCGAATCACTTCGACCTCCTCCGGCATGCCGTCCTTTCCGACGACGAACGACACGACCATACGTACATCGCCGCCCTCCCGGAATAACGCCTCGTCGATTTCGAGGTGCCGGAGCACCCAGTCCCGGAAAGCCAGCACGTCGCCGCCCCCGAATACGGGAGGCTCGTCCACGAGCAGGTATACCGTTTGGTCGGAAACGGTCGTATCGGATTGTATCACGGCAACGGAGTCCTGCCGAAAGGCCGGATGCGCCGCAGCCGCTCCCGACAAGAGCAGCGCTGCAAGGGTAAGGAAAGATCTGGTCATTTTCAAGGGGTTTTGGGTGGGCAAGTATTACAAATATACGCACATACATCCGGGAATACAAATAAACCGCCGGGAAAAGCACAAAATATGCAGGTGCAAACCGCCTCTTCTCCGCGGGCATATGCGCGAACGCAACCGGAAGCGAGGCGGCACTCCCGGCATATCCGGCAACAACGGGGGGGGGCTGACAACAACCAGAAACACGGTCGGCAACAAACGGAGACACGGTCAGAAACAAACGGAGACACGGTCGGAAACAAACGGAGACACGGTCGGCAACAGCTCCGGACAATATTGCCGGACGAAACAGGGAGGGCTCCGGAATAATCCGGAGCCCTCCCTTGTCACAGGCGGCATCGAACCGCCCTTATTCATTGCTATCCGAGGAACGAGAGCAGGATACCCGCAGCGACCGCCGAACCGACCACACCGGCCACGTTGGGGCCCATGGCGTGCATCAGCAGGTAGTTCGAAGGGTTCTCTTTCTGGCCCTCGGTCTGCGACACGCGCGCAGCCATCGGAACGGCCGAAACGCCTGCCGAGCCGATCAGCGGGTTGATTTTGTTCTCCTCCTTGCAGAAAAGGTTCATCAGCTTGGCCAGCAGCAATCCGCCGGCCGTACCCATCGCGAAAGCGACGACGCCCAGCACGAGGATACCCAGCGTGCGGAAGTTCAGGAATGCTTCGGCGGTAGCCGTAGCACCGACCGTAAGGCCGAGGAAGATTACCACGATGTTCATCAGCTCGTTCTGCACCGTCTTGCTCAAACGGTCTACCACGCCGCACTCCTTCATCAGGTTGCCCAGCATGAGGCAGCCGATCAGCGGTGCAGCGCTCGGCAGCAGCAGCGAAATGATCACGGCGATAATCAGCGGGAAGAGGATACGCTCCAGTTTCGACACCGGACGCAGCGTACGCATCTTGATTCCGCGCTCTTTCTTATTGGTCAGCGCACGCATGATGGGCGGCTGGATTACCGGCACGAGCGCCATATAGGAATAGGCGGCAACGGCGATAGGACCCAGCAGCTCGGGCGCAAGCATCGAGGTGAGGTAAATGGCCGTCGGGCCGTCGGCACCTCCGATGATACCGATCGAACCGGCCTGCGCAGGCGTAAAGCCCAGCGCATAAGCGCCGAGGAACGTCGCGAAGATACCGATCTGCGCCGCAGCGCCGAGCAGAAAACTCTTCGGGTTGGCAATCAGCGGGCCGAAATCGGTCATCGCACCCACGCCGACGAAAATCAGACAGGGATAGATACCCAGTTTCACACCCAGGTAGAGGTAATCGAGCAGTCCTGCGTTCGACACGAAGATGTCCCAGTGGACATGTCCGTCGGCGAAGAGCTCGGTGTGGTACAGGTTCGCGCCGGGCAGGTTGGTGAGCAGCATGCCGAAAGCGATGGTGAACAGCAGCAGCGGCTCGAACTTGTGCTTGATAGCCAGATAGAGGAGGAAAAACGCCACGCAAATCATCGCGACGCTCCCCCATCCCATCTGGGAGAAGAAGCCGGCAATGCCGGTAGAGCCCGCGAAGTTGCGCAGGCTGTCCCATACGAAATTGGAGTTTGAGGTCAGCAGTGTAAACATAAGGCTATTCGATAACGATCAGGTTATCACCTTCCATAACCGTAGCGCTCTGCTGTACGAATACCTGCTTTACGATACCGGCACGGTCGGCGTCGATATTGTTCTCCATTTTCATGGCTTCGAGGACCAGAAGGGTCTGGCCGACTGCCACCTGATCGCCTACGTTGACCTTGACCGACAGCACGGTACCGGGCAGCGGGCATTTTACGACATACCCCGATGAGGGGGCGACGGCGCCGATGCGGGGCGCCGGGGCCGCCGTTGCGGGCGTAATCTTCGCGCTGTTGGCCTCTTTGGGGGCAGGTGCCACCTGGGGGCGCGATGCGGCAGTGGTCTTGGCGCCGTCGATCTCGACCTCGTAAGCCGTACCGTTGACGATTACGTGTGCAACCGTCGAGGCATCGTTCACCTCGTCGATCTGAACGTTATAATTCTGTCCGTTGATTTTCAGTGAGTAATCTTTCATTGTTATTCTGTTCTATTTTCTGTCAGGAAGCTGGGTTAAACCGTGAATTTTCGAATTCCAGGGCGAATAGGCGCGCTTGATACTCAAAATCGTCAGCACCTCCGACTCGCGGTCGTGCAGGGCGCTGCGATAGAGCTTCAGGGCGGTAGCGATGGCTGCGATCTCCTCTTCGTGAATCTGGCCTTGCACGACAGGCTTGTCTGTCGCGACAACGGCCTGGCGACGGGTGAACACATAGCCGAAGAGCTTCATGATGAACACCAGCAGCACCAGTACGAAGAACACCAGGCAGATGCTGATGAGGGCCACCCACAGCATTTCGGACCAACTCCAGTCCATTACCGATAATATTCTCATAGTCATACGATTCTACTACAACGGAATATTCGAATGCTTCTTCGCCGGGTTCTGCAGGCGTTTGGTAGCCAGCGACTGCAGGGCGCGGATAATGCGGAAACGCGTGTTGCGCGGCTCGATCACATCGTCGATATAACCGTAGCGGGCGGCGTTGTAGGGATTCGAGAATTTGTCGTTGTACTCCTTCTCTTTCTCGGCGATGAACGCAGCCTTCTCCTCGGGCTTCTCGGCCAGTTCCTTCAGTTCCTTGCCGTAGAGCACTTCGACGGCGCCGCTGGCGCCCATCACGGCGATTTCTGCCGTCGGCCAAGCATAGTTGATATCGCCGCGGATATGCTTCGACGACATCACGATATAGGCACCGCCGTATGCCTTGCGCAGCGTAACGGTAATCTTGGGAACCGTGGCCTCGCAGTATGCGAACAGCAGCTTGGCGCCGTGCGTAATCACACCGCCGTACTCCTGGGTCGTACCCGGCAGGAAGCCCGGAACGTCCACGAGGGTCACGATCGGAATGTTGAACGCGTCGCAGAAACGCACGAAACGGGCCGCTTTGCGGCTGGCGTTGATGTCGAGCACGCCGGCCATGAACTTGGGCTGGTTGGCGATGATGCCGACCGACTGTCCGTTGAAGCGGGCGAAGCAGGTGATGATATTCTTGGCGTATCCGGCAGCCGACTCGAGGAACTCGCCGTTGTCGACGATGGCCTTGATGACCTCGGCCATGTCGTAGGGTTTGTTGGCGCTGTCGGGGATAATCTCGTTGAGCGAATCCTCCAGACGGGTGATTTTATCGGTGCAGACCGCCAGCGGAGCATCCTCCATATTGTTCTGCGGCATGTAGGAGAGGAGTTTGCGAATCAGCGAGATACCCTCCTCCTCGGTGTCGACGGCGAACTGTGCCACACCCGACTTGGTGGTGTGCATCACGGCGCCGCCCAACTGCTCCTGCGTCACGTCCTCGCCCGTTACGGTCTTCACGACTTTCGGGCCCGTGAGGAACATGTTCGAAGTCTCCTTCTTCATGATGATGAAGTCGGTCAGTGCGGGCGAATATACGGCACCGCCGGCGCAGGGGCCGAAGATGGCCGAAATCTGCGGAATGACGCCCGACGACATCACGTTGCGCTGGAAGATGTTGGCATAACCGGCCAGTGCGTTCACGCCCTCCTGGATTCGGGCGCCGCCCGAGTCGTTGACGCCGATGCAGGGTGCGCCGTTGCGGAGCGCCATGTCCATCACCTTGCATATCTTGTCGGACATCGACAGCGAAAGCGAACCGGCCGTCACGGTAAAGTCCTGTGCGAAAACATAGACCAGCCGGCCGTCAATCGTACCGTAACCGGTCACTACGCCGTCGCCGAAAGTATGGCTCTTGTCCATGCCGAAATCATAGCAGCGGTGCGTCACGAACATGTCGAACTCCTCGAAGGAGCCTTCGTCGAGCAGCATCTGGATGCGCTCGCGGGCCGTGTACTTGCCCTTGGCATGCTGGGCGTCGATACGCTTCTGACCACCTCCGAGGCGCGCGGTTTCGCGGTTCTCGATAAGCTGGTTGATCTTGTTCTGAATTTCACTCATAAGTATGTAGGTTTTGTAATTTTTCCGAATCGGAAACCTCCCGGGCAGGTATCGCCTGCGGCCTGCGGCTGCATTTACGGGCCCGCCCCTGAATCCCTTCCCCTGAAGGGACTTGCGTTCCGCCTCCGGCGAAAACGAGATTTCCCGAATTCCTGTTACGCTATTTGTTCTTGTTCTCGCAGAGTTCGGTCAGGATGCCCTGGGTCGATTTCGGGTGCAGGAAAGCGATGGTCATGCCTTCGGCGCCCTTGCGCGGGGTTTTGTCGATAAGGCGGATACCCTTTGCCTCGGCATCGGCGAGCTGCTCCTCGATATTCTCGCAGGCAAGCGCCATATGGTGAATCCCCACACCGCGGTTTTCGATGTACTTGGCAATCGTCGACTCCTCCGACGTGGGCTCCAAAAGCTCGATCTTGGTCTGGCCGAGCATGAAGAACGCGGTGCGGACTTTCTGGTCTGCGACCTCTTCGATGGCATAGCACTTCAGGCCCAATACGTTTTCCCAGTAGGGGATTGCTTCATCGAGGCTCTTCACTGCGACGCCAAGATGCTCGATATGAGAAACTTTCATAGCAAAAATAAATTTAAGTTAGTAAATATTTCGTGTCGTTTTTCAGCGTTGTTATTTTGCGAACACAAAGATAGAGTTTTAAATTCGAAATACCCAAGTGTTTTATGGTATTTTTTTCGGGATTTATGCTCCATTTCGGAACCCCCCGCGCTTCAAAGCGAACTGTAAATGTCGATCAGCCTCCGGGCGACGGCATATTCCGAAAAAAGCTCGGCCCGGCGGCGCTCGCGGGACTGCATTTCACGACGGAAATTCTTGTCCAGAAGCACGTTTTCCAATGCCGCGGCGACCTCCCCCTCCGCCTCGGGACGCACATAGACGGCGGCATCGCCGGCGGCTTCGCGGTTGCACTGCGTATCGCTCAAAATCATCGGAAGCCCGGCGCGCAGCGCTTCGACGACGGGCACAATCGACGCCTCGATTCCGGCATCGGGCAGGTAGACGAAAGCCCGGGCAAGACGGAACAGCGCCGGCAAATCGTCGGGCGTGAGTTCATAGATAAAATCGACACGCGCCCCGAGGTGCCTGCTGCGGGCATACCCCAGCAGGAAGTCCGAGTAGGTCGTGCGGCGCCCGCACACCACGATTCCCACCCTGTCCAGCCCGGACAGCCCGGCCGCCGGAGCCTGCGTATGGCCGTGCGTCACCGCATTGCCGCCTGCCGGGGCCGCACTGTTCAGGCTCCCGGCTCCGCATGCGCCTCTGCGCGGAACGCCATCCCGGCCGGCCGGCATATCCCCGTCCCGCTCCCCGTTCCCGATTGCAGTCGCGGCACGACTGCCCGGAGCGGCATTCGCTGCCGCCGGATTTTCATTCCAGTCCGCCGCGCCGGAGGCACTTTCATACCGGAATGCGTCTTCCGTCCCGAAGCCTGCCAGCGCACCTTCCCGGGACACGGTTTGCGGCCCCGGTCCCGAAGCATCCTTACCCCAGTCCGCATCCTCCGGCACGGACGCACTTCCGCCACGGCGTCCCGCGGCCGTCGTCCGGACGGTTTCGCGGGCCCGCTCCCCGAGCGAGAAAAACGCCTCGAAGAGAGTTTCGTGGTTGTGGCGCGGCTCGACGGTCCCGAGCATGAGGACAAACTCCCTGGGCAGCATGTATTTGCGGCGCACGGCCTCCAGATCGGCATCGGCAGGCGGCTCCTGCGGCACGCGGGCGGCCAGGGGCATGACCACCTCGATACGGCGGGGGTCGATATGCAGCCGCTCGGAAAGCTCCTCGCGGGCATCGCGGTTAACCGTAATCAGCCGGCTCGCGGAGCGCAGCGCCTGGCGGTAAAGGCGCAGCAGCACCAACCGCTCGGGCAGCGAATAGAGGTGCGGGTAGCGCAAAAAATTGAGGTTGTGCACCGTCACCACGCACGGAATGCGCCGCAGCAGCACCGGCAGGGGCAGCCCGGGGCGGAATCCGTGGTAGAGGTCGAACTCCTTATAGCGTTTCCCGTCAACGATATACTCGTGCTCGGGGGCATACTCGGCCAAAAGCCTGGCAAGGTGTTGGGAATAGGTTCCGGCGGATGTGGCCGGGATGTCGTCGAATCCGATTTTCATAACTCTGCGTCAAAAAATTTCGTCTATATGGCAAATTATTGTTATCTTCGCTAAAAATAAGGCTGCTCTTATGAAGAAAGTCCTGCTTATTTCACTCCTTGCGCTGGCGGTTCCCTTTGCGGCGGCCACGGCACAAAATATCGCCCTCGGCGAACGCGTGCCCGAGATGAAAGTTTCGGCATGGCTCCGGGGGCAGAAGCCCGCGGCTACCCCGCCGCTGACCTACGTCGAGTTTTTCCTTTCGTCGAACCCGGCCTGCATCACCTCGCTCAAACAGCTTCGGGCGTTGACCGACAAATTTGGAACCAAACTCCACGTCGTCGTCGTCACACAGGAAAAAGAGGACAAAATAGCGCCGCTCCTGACCCCGTTCCTCTCGCCGCACATCTCCGTGGCGATGGACGCCGGGAACAGGATTTTCACCGCATTCGGCGTGCAGTACGTCCCGTTCGGGGTGCTGGTCGACGCCAAAAACCGGGCGCTGTGGATGGGAAATTCGTTGCAGCTGACACCCGCAATCATCGAAAAATCAAGCAAATAAAACTATGTCTTTCACCAAGATAAACCATTACGAAAAAGAGTACGCAGATACGCACCACGATACGGCGCTCAACGTCACGGAGGGCGTCGCCGACCAACCCATCGTAAGTCCCTATTTCACCCGCCGCAAAAAGAAAAAGCTCACGACCGAAGAGTATGTCGCGGGCATTCTCGCCGGCAACATCACCACCCTCTCGCAGGCCATCACGCTGATCGAGTCGAACAATCCGGCCCATTACGCGCAGGCGCAGGAGATCATCGAACGCTGCCTGCCCCACGCCGGGAAATCGGTGCGCATCGGCATCACGGGCGTGCCGGGGGCCGGGAAGTCGACTTTCATCGAGGCCATCGGAAACATGGTCACCTCGCTGCGGCACAAGCTGGCCGTGCTGGCCATCGACCCTTCGTCGGAGCGCAGCGGCGGCTCAATTCTCGGCGACAAGACCCGCATGGAGAGTATTTCCGCCAACCCCGACGTCTTTATCCGCCCCTCCCCCTCGGCAGGGTCGCTCGGCGGCGTAGCGCGCAAGACACGCGAAACAATCGTGCTGTGCGAAGCTGCCGGATTCGACGTAATCTTCATCGAAACGGTAGGCGTAGGACAGTCCGAAACGGCCGTGCATTCGATGGTCGACATGTTCATGCTGCTGCAAATCTCGGGCGCGGGCGACGAATTGCAGGGCATCAAGCGCGGCATTATGGAGATGGCCGACATCATGGTCATCACCAAGGCCGACGGAGAGAACATCCACAAGGCCGAACTGGCCCGCACCCAGTTCCAGGGGGCGCTGCGCCTGTTCCCGGTGCCGGAATCGGGATGGCGGCCCAAGGTTTTCACCTGCTCGGCGGTGGCCGGAACCGGGTTGGAAGAGGTGTGGAAAGGCGTAGAGGAGTTCCTCGACCATATCCAGGCCAACGATTTCTTCCGGCACAACCGCAACCGCCAAAACAAGTACTGGATGTACGAGTCGATTAACGAAGTGCTGCGCAACTCGTTCTACCACGACCCGGCGGTCGAGGCGCACATCGCCGGATACGAACAGCGCGTGCTGGACGACAAAATCTCGTCGTTCATCGCCGCCAAGGAGCTGCTGGATATTTACTTCAAGGATTTGAAATAGCTGTTTGCGAAAACGGGATACAATAAAAGGGAGCCGGTGACCGGCTCCCTTTCTTATCACATTGCGATACGGACACTTCGCCCTTTCCGCTGCAAATCACTCTTTATACCGCTCCCGCAGCAATCCGGCCAGTTCGGGCATGCCCTCGGCGGCACGCTTGCGAATGACGGTCAGCGGATTGCGGATGCCGCCCGTATCGGGCCTGCCGGGGTCGACGACATAAATCGGAATGTCGGGGCGCACGTACCGCACCAGCGATGCGGCGGGATAAACCGCCAGCGAAGTGCCCACCACGACCATAACGTCGGCGGTCTGCGCAATTTCGGCGGCACGTTCGAACATCGGCACCGCCTCGCCGAAAAAGACGATATGCGGCCGCAGGAGCGCCCCGTCGGGTGCCGTGGCGTCGGGCTTCTGCTCCCACCCTTCGAGCGGGACAATCAGGTCGGGATTGCGCGACGAACGGAGGCGGGTCAGCTCGCCGTGCAGGTGGGTCACCTTCGACGACCCGGCGCGTTCGTGCAGGTTGTCGACGTTCTGCGTCAACACCTCGACATCGAAATCCCGCTCCAAGTCCGCAATGGCCGCATGCCCCGCATTGGGCTGCGCAGCGAGCATTTCACGGCGGCGCAGGTTATAAAACTCAACGACGGTAGCACGATTGCGCGCCAGCGCCTCGGGCGTGCAGACATCTTCGATACGGTAATCGGCCCACAATCCGTCGGAGTCGCGGAACGTTGCGAGCCCGCTGTCGGCGCTCACTCCCGCGCCGGTAAAAACCACAATCTTTTTCATAAGTCATATCTTTAGATAACCGCACCTATATCCCACGGCAGCAACCAATATAATCAATAAAAACCCCAGTGCATCCGTAACTCCCGCACCGATGCCCTCGGTGCAGGCCGTATGAACGAACATGGCCGCCAGCACCACGGCGGCGATTACTCCCCAAACGATTTTCGCGGCACGCGACAACTGCTTTATGGGTTTGCCGCCCTCCCCGGCCGGCCGGCGCTCTTTCGGCGTCCAGGCCGTCAGCAGTGCCGGAAGCCCGAAAAACAGCGAGCGCACCAAAGCATACAACGGCGATTTGCCAATCAGGAGCAGGTTGACCGGGAACATCACCAGCGTGACCGCAGCCATCGCCGCGAGCGCATATATCCATTTCCGGTTCATGGCCGCATTATTTCGATATTCGCCTCCACCCGGCGGGATGCCGCGTGTTTGCGGCGATGCGTGCGCAATTGCCAGAGCTGTAGCTCGGCTTCGGAGCGCAGGCGCCGCCAGCGCCACAGGCAGTAAACACAAGCGGCAAGCAGCACGGCACCCAGCCCGAGCAGCGCAAAAGCCGTGGCCTTATCGTCCGGAGCCTCCGTAAAGATGACCGCCGGCACAAAGACGCCCGACACGAGCGACAGGCACAACAGCATCAACCCCGCATCGCGCCATCGGCGTCGGGGACGCCTGCGCCGGTAATCCGAGTACAGGTCGCAAAGCATAAGCAGCGTGCTTGCACCCAGCAGCGGCCCGTACACCCACAGGGGCAGCCAGTCGGAGCGAAGCAGCAGTATAAAGAGCAGCAACCCGGCTGCCGCCCGCAAAGCAGCCCGTATCCGCATCCCTTTCGGGTTGCGGACGCTCCGGGTTCCTTTCGCATGTACCCGATTCGACCTGTCGCTTGCCTTATTCCTATTCATACATACCGGTTTATTTTCGTTTTTGCTCCGACCAAACGGGAATAAAGACGGCCACGACCGCCATCGCCTTGAGCAGGATGCCCCCGAAACCGTGTGCCAGGGAGGATTCGCCGCGCACCATATCCGCAATCTGGGATGCACAGATCAAAGCGAAGAGTGCCAGCAGGAGTGCCCAGCCCAGCCATGCCGGGCGGGACTTGCCCGTGTCGGGCGCTTCCCGTCCCTGCGTTTCGGGCTCCTCTTCCGGGTCATCGCCGGTCGAGGCCCACACGCCGAGCGCCCAGCTAAAAGCCACCAGCAGGGCGTACACCGCTCCTCTCCGGAGCGCCCCGGGCGTCGGGATACCCTCGGCAAAACGACACAACGGAAACAGCACGACGAATGCCGTGACGGCTGCGGCGGGCAGGCCGAGCCATTGGCGGCTGTGCAGGAAGCGGTTCCACCGGCCGGTATCGGGCCGGCGCGCAAAAAGGTTATTCCATATACTCAACATCGGCATCATTCTTTTTCAGAGTCGGCGGACTGGGTACGAACCGGTGCAGCCGCCTCTTTCCCACCGGCAGGAGCAGCCGCACCCGCCGCCGAACGGGACTTTTTCACGCGTCCGCTGCGGCGCAGGGCGTCGGCGATAATCCACTGGAGCTGGCCGTTGATCGAGCGGAACTCGTCCCCGGCCCACTGCTCCAGCGCCTCCATCGTCGCAGCGTCGATACGCAGTACAAAACTCTTGTTGTTATTCTCTTTAGCCATCAGCGGTTAAATCAATGATGCAGGGTTCCCGCATTCACCACGGGCTGCGCGGCTTCGTCGGCGCAAAGCACCACGAGCAGGTTCGAAACCATTGCGGCCTTGCGCTCCTCGTCCAGTTCGACGATATGCTCGTTGCCGAGGCGCTCCAACGCCATGTGCACCATCGACACGGCCCCTTCGACGATCTTTTCGCGGGCCGCGATAATCGCGTCGGCCTGTTGGCGGCGAAGCATCACGGCCGCGATTTCGGGCGCATAGGCCAGGTAGTTGATGCGCGCCTCGACGACTTCGATGCCCGCCATTGCGAGGCGTTCGTTGAGCGTATGCTCGAGCTGGTCGTTAATCTGCTCGCTGTTCGAGCGAAGCGTCAGCTCATCGTCCTTAACGCCTGCATTGTCATAGGCATAGCATCCGGCAACCTGCCGCAGTGCGGCGTCGCTCTGCACTCCCACGAAATTCTCGAGGATGTTCATGCGCGCCGAAGCCGACACGCCGGTCTGCCCGGCCGTGGTCGGGGCGTCGATTTCGAAAACCGCCTTGTAGATGTCGTCGCGCTTGATTTTCCAGACCAGCACCAGTCCGATCAGAATCGGGTTGCCGGTCTTGTCGTTGACCTTGATGGGGTCGACGTTCAGGTTGCGGGCGCGAATCGAAATCTGCTTGGCCGACATGAAAGGATTCACCCACCAGTAGCCCGTTTCATAAAACGTACCTTTATATTTACCGAAAAAGACCATCACGCGGGCCTCGTTGGGTTCGAGCAGCATGAAGCCGCCCAGGCAAATCAGCATGCAAAGACACCAGACCGAGCCGGATACGACCAACCCCGTACCGCATGCGAGTCCGGCGTCGATACGCTGCGCACCCGCCACAATTGCGTAAATCCCAAGCGCCAGCCCGCCGAGAATCAGCGCCAAAGCCAGGAAACCGTTGCATTTCCAGCCGTTGTAAACATAATTTCCGTTCTCCATATCCAATTCGTTTTAGTGATATTATTTTGATATTACAAATATAGCAAAAACACAATGAGAAAAACAAATTTTTCCACTCATTTTTTTCACCCGTTTCCAGAATCCGGTTCCGGGCGGCACACAACGGCAAATGCAGGACGGAGCGGATACCGGGCAGCAGGCGCGATACGGCCGGAAGCAACAGCAGACAAAACGATGCCGCCGGGGCAGCCTGGCGGACGCAGGAGTACGGCTGGAATACCGCCGCCGCAAGACAGGACAGCAAGCGCAAAACAAATAAAGCGATACTGCCGGGACAGCCTGGCGGAGACGGGAGTCCAAATCGACACTGCCGGCATAAAGCAGATAAAACAGGATGACAGGCGCAGAAGGGCAGGATAAAACAGAGGATAACTAAACGACGGAAAGCCGCGGCCGCGCAATACGGGAAAGCCGAATCCCGAATCGTGCAGAGCCTGTGAGGGATTGCCCCCACAGCAGCGATGCAGGCGGGTTTCTTACACGGCGCAACCTCCGTCGTGGCACAGTTCATGCAAGGTTTGATGGCGTAAACCAAATAATAATTTTACACCATGAATCAGCAAAGACACACCAACGAAGACACGCTGACCGACATTTTCGGTTCGGAGGAGATGCGCAATCCCGCACCCACGGAATTCATCCCGAAAGGCAAGACATCGCCTGAAATCGCCTACCAGTTGGTCAAGGACGAAACCTACCCGCAGACGCAGCCGCGCCTTAACCTGGCAACTTTCGTCACGACCTACATGGACGACTACGCAACGCGTCTGATGAACGAAGCGATCAACATCAACTACATCGACGAAACGGAGTATCCGCGTGTCGCGGTAATGTGTGGCCGCTGTCTGAATATCGTCGCCAACCTGTGGAACACACCCGAAAAGGCCGAGTGGAAAACCGGAGCGCTGGGCATCGGCTCGTCGGAGGCCTGCATGCTGGGCGGTGTGGCCGCATGGCTCCGCTGGCGCCACCGCCGCAAGGCCGCAGGCAAACCGTTCGACAAACCGAATCTGGTGATGAGCGCCGGATTCCAGGTCGTATGGGAGAAATTCTGCCAGCTGTGGCAGATCGAGATGCGTACGGTGCCCCTGACGCTCGACCACATCACGCTCGACCCCAAGCAGGCCCTGGACATGTGCGACGAAAACACAATCTGCATCGTACCGATTGCCGGTGTGACGTGGACAGGCCTCGACGACGACATCGAGGGGCTGGACAAGGCGCTCGACGAATACAACGCCAAGACCGGCTATGAGATTCCGATTCACGTCGACGCGGCGTCGGGCGGTTTCATCCTGCCGTTCCTCAAACCCGAGAAGAAGTGGGACTTCCGCCTCAAGTGGGTGCTGTCGATTTCCACCTCGGGCCACAAATACGGCCTGGTATACCCGGGCCTGGGATGGGTCGTATGGAAAGACAAGAAATACCTGCCCGAAGAGATGTCGTTCTCGGTAAACTACCTCGGCGCGAACATCACGCAGGTGGGCCTCAACTTCTCGCGCCCCGCAGCGCAGATTCTGGGCCAGTACTACAACTTCATCCGCCTGGGATTCGAAGGCTACAAGGAGATTCAGCAGAACTCGATGGACATCGCCACGTACTGCCACAAGCAGATCGGCACGATGAAGTGCTTCAAGAACTACTCGAAGGAGGTAGTCAACCCGCTGTTCATCTGGATGATGGATCCCGAGTACGACAAGAAGGCCAAGTGGACGCTGTTCGACCTGCAGGCTAAGTTGCAGCAGAGCGGCTGGATGGTACCGGCATACACGATGCCCAAAAACATCGAGGACGTGGTCGTGATGCGTATCGTGGTACGCCAGGGCATGTCGCGCGACATGGCCGACATGCTGATGGGCGACATCCGCAACGCCATCGCCGAATTCGAGCAGCTCGAATACCCCACCACTTCGCGCATCAAGTACGAGAACAAGGAGCGCCAGAAAGGCAAGGTATTCACGCACTAACGGTCTGCGGGACGCCCGGCGGTTACAGGGCCCCGGCTGTGCGCTCCACGGGCACGGCCGGAGCAGCCCGCCCGGCGGCACCGCTACCGGCCGGACACGGAAACACCCATTTACGACCGTTGGCACGATGTAACGCCGAAGCGCCACAGGTCACCGTCCCGGCGCCCCTGCCCCGGCAGGGGTTCACACAGGGGTTCCGGCACCCTGCTAAAAAAGCCGGAAAAGGGCGTTCCTGCGCCCGCAGCCACAAACCCACGCGCCCCGAGGCGGCACTTTCTCGCGGCAAAGAGGCTTCACGGCCCGGTGCATACGTCCCGGGCAGCCGCAGCGCCATCGTCCGGGTTCCGGCCCACGAGCTCCGGATCAGGGCCCTTTCGGAGGGTCACGGACAACAGACGGCGCATCCGAGAGCCGGGATTCCCGGTTTCGGACAGGCACAACCGCGACACGCGCACTTTCCGGGCGGCGCGGGTAACTGGCAGACGGCTTCCTTTCGGGGGAGCCGTCTTTTTGTGCCCGGAGCCAAGCACCCCGACCGCAGGGAAAGAGCATACCTCCGCATTCCACCCGATTTCCGGGTGTGCACAGGCCGCCCCCGAAAGGAAGCCGTCTGCCGCTCCCCGGAGCGGACAGTTTCGAACCCATTGCGGACTTGCCGGGGCTGAAAAATTTTCTTACCTTTATGCCGTTTTACCCAACCCGCAGACAAATGGCAGAAACATTCAACATCTTCCTGATCGTCATGGCCGTGCTGGCCGCCGTGGTATATGCGGCACTGCACTTCTTCGAAGCCGGATACGGCTACCTCTTCAACCCCAAATACGGGCCTCCGGTGCCCAACAAACTCGGCTGGGTGCTGATGGAGTCGCCCGTGTTCATCCTGATGTGCTGGCTGTGGGCCGCATCGGACAGGATGTGGGAGGCCGGGCCGCTGGCGCTGTTCCTCCTCTTTGAGGCGCACTACCTGCAGCGGGCGTTCATCTTCCCGCTGCTGCTGCGCGGAAAATCGAAAATGCCGCTGGGCATCGTCCTGATGGGCATGTGCTTCAACACGCTCAACGCCCTGATGCAGGGAGGATGGATTTTCTACGTGGCACCCGAAGGCTACTATGCAGCGTGGTTCGCACAACCCTATATCTATATCGGCGGGGTGATGTTCCTCGCGGGAATGGCCGTCAACCTCCACTCCGACCACATCATCCGCAACCTGCGCAAACCGGGCGACACGCGCCACTACATTCCGCGCGGCGGAATGTTCCGCTACGTATCGTCGGCCAACTACTTCGGCGAACTGCTCGAATGGACGGGATTCGCCGTGGCCTCGTGGTCGTGGGCCGGAGCGGTGTTCGCCTGGTGGACGTTCGCCAACCTCGCCCCCCGCGCCGCATCGCTCTACAAGCGTTACGCCCAAGAGTTCGGGGAGGAATTCACAACGCTTAAACGAAAGAAAATAATACCGTTCATCTATTGACAACAGGAAAATGTCCTCACTTTTCACTCCTTACAAATTAGGCCCCGTAACGCTGCGCAACCGCACGATACGCTCGGCGGCGTTCGAGTCGATGGGGCGCCATTTCGGCCCTACGGAGCAGCTCAAAGCGTACCACGTGTCGGTGGCGCGCGGCGGCGTGGGCATGACCACGCTCGCCTATGCGGCGGTGTGCCGCAGCGGACTGTCTTTCGACAAACAACTGTGGCTGCGGCCCGAAATCGTGCCGGGGCTGCGCGACATCACCGACGCGGTGCACCGCGAGGGCGCCGCGGCAGGCATCCAAATCGGGCACTGCGGCAATATGACCCACTTCACGACCGCGGGACAGATACCCATCGGCGCGTCGACAGGCTTCAACCTGTACGCCTACACCCCCGTGCGGGGCATGCGCAAGGATGAAATCGCGCAGGTCGCGAAGGACTTCGGCCGCGCCGTCCACACCGCGCACGACGCCGGGTTCGACTCGGTGGAGGTGCATGCCGGGCACGGCTACCTCATCTCGCAGTTCCTCTCGCCCTACACGAACCGCCGCCGCGACGAATACGGCGGCCCGCTCGAAAACCGGATGCGCTTCATGCGGATGTGCCTCACCGAAGTGATGGAGGGCGCGGCGAAAACGGGCACGGCCGTGTTGGTCAAACACAACATGTACGACGGGTTCAAGGGAGGCATCGAAATTCCGGAAAGCCTCGAAATCGCCCGGGAAATCGAGCGTTTCGGCGTGGACGGCATCGTCCTCTCGGGCGGGTTCGTGTCGAAAGCCCCGATGGCCGTGATGCGGGGGCTGATACCGATTTACACCATGAGCTACTATTCGCCCCTGTGGCTGCGCTATTTTATCCGCTGGTGCGGGCCGCTGATGATAAAACAGTTCCCGTTCGAGGAGTGCTACTTCCTCGAGGACGCCAAAAAGTTCCGCGCCGAGCTGAAATGTCCGCTGGTCTACGTGGGCGGACTGGTGAGCCGCGAGGGCATCGACAAGGCGCTGGACGCGGGATTCGAACTGGTACAGATGGCCCGGGCGCTGGTCAACGACCCGGCGTTCGTCAACAAGCTCCACGCAGGCGATGCCGCGACACGCAGCGGCTGCGACCACCGCAACTACTGCATCGCGCGCATGTACTCGGTGGACATGAAGTGCTGCAAGCACTGCGACGGACTGCCGCGCAAAATAGAGGAAGAACTGGCAAAACTGCCGTAAACGGAACGCATGGACAGGCTTATGACACAGGACGACACCCTGAAAG
>NZ_CABMQJ010000034.1 GCF_902388705.1 uncultured Alistipes sp. | reverse complement strand
CCGGACACGAAGGTGCCCGCCGGCCGCCGCACCGCCGCCACGGCAGGCGACAGCGCCGCAGCGGTGAACGGGAACAGAAAAAAGAAAGAGACACGATTACCCCTGCAAGTAAAAAATATCCCTGTTGACAAAGGGAGATTCAGAGGGAATGTAAATACGAAACATAAGCCGCCGGAGCAGACAGCAGCGACAAGGCGGTGAACAAAAACCGGAATAAGATTTAGAAACGATATTTACAGCTTATGTTTTTGGAAAATGCCAGCCGCAAAGGCTGGATCGAAGTAATCTGCGGCTCGATGTTCTCGGGTAAGACCGAAGAGTTGATACGCCGCCTCAAACGCGCCAAGTTCGCCAACCAACGGGTCGAAATCTTCAAACCGCGCATCGACGTGCGCTACTCGGAGGAGGAGGTCGTGTCGCACGATTCGAACGCCATCCGCTCCACGCCGGTCGACTCGCCCCGCAACATCCTGCTGATGACCTCCGACGTCGATGTGGTGGGAATCGACGAGGCGCAGTTCTTCGATCAGAGCATCGTCGAGGTGTGCCGCGAACTGGCCGACAGCGGCGTGCGGGTCATCGCCGCGGGGCTGGACATGGACTACACCGGCAAGCCTTTCGGCCCGATGCCGGCGCTGATGGCCACGGCCGAATACGTCACCAAGGTGCACGCCATCTGCGTCCGCTGCGGCAACCTCGCGCACCACTCCCACCGCCTCACCCAGGACGAGAAGCTGGTCGTGCTGGGCGAAACCGATTCCTACGAGGCCATCTGCCGCCACTGTTTCAAGGAGCTGGTGCGGAACAAAAAAGAAGAGTAGGCCCCTGCACCGACATACCCGATGAAAGGAAAGAGGCCGCCGGCCTCTTTTTTTGTCCGGCGCCGGATTGCAAAACCGGAATAACCGCCTGAATACATTGGTACTGCACGAAATAAATCGTATCTTTACATCAAAGAAAGCATCCATGGAGGTATTGAAATTAGACAGGCGCAATACGACCCTCGTCGACAACGTCGAAGAGAGCCTGATACGCTTCTTCAAAGAACAGGGACTGCGCCCCGGCAGCAGCATTCCGAACGAAATCGACCTCGCGGCGTCGCTGGGCGTCGGCCGCGCCGTGCTGCGCGAAGCTTTGAGCCGCTTCAAAATGACCGGCATGATCGTATCCCGCACCAAGAAAGGAATGGTGCTGGGCGAGCCGTCGCTGCTGGGCGGCATGAAGCGCTGCGTCAATCCCCTGCTGATGAACGAATCGACGCTGCGCAACATCCTCGAATTCCGCGTGGCGCTCGAAATCGGCATCAGCAGCAACATCTTCCGCAACCTCACCCCCGCTCACGTGGCCGAGTTGGAGCAAATCGTGGAGATGAGCCAGGTCATCGGCAACAACAAATACGCTCCTGTCAGCGAACACCGGTTCCACACCAAACTCTACGAGATTACGGGCAACGCCATCATCACCGAATTCCAGGACATCATCTACCCCGTACTGGATTTCGTCAAGGAGAAGTACCGCGACTCGTTCGAGCCGATTGAGCTGGAGCTGGAGCGCAGCGGCGAACTGGTCACCCATCGCCACCTGCTGGAATATATCCGCAAAGGCGACCTGCAGGGTTACAAACGGGCCATCGAAGAGCATTTCAAACTCTACTCGATTTACCTCGAACGGCACCGCAGGCAGAACATGGAGGAGAGCCTGCCGCAGCCTGTCGCGGAAAAGGTCTGGTAACCGCCCCAAGGGCCCGGCAGGAGAACGGCGGCCCGGTCGCTCCCGTTGTTGTCCGGCAGCAGCCGGACACCCTGAAAAGCCGGGAATAACCAGCGGCAGCCATGCCCGGTACGCGCCCGGCAATCATCCAGACGGCCTCTCGGGCAGTCCTGCCCACCAACGCACTCCGCTCCTCCGACAACCCGTTGCGGCGACCATCCGACGCCCCTATAACGCCCTGCCCGGCAACACATCGGCACGTCCGGCAACCTGTCCGGCAATCCTTCCCACAAACACCATCCGGCAACCATCCGATGCCCCTATAACGACCTGCCCGGCAACACATCGGCACGTCCGGCTACCTGTCCGGCAATCCTTCCCACAAACACCACCCGGCGACCATCCGATGCCCCTATAACGACCTGCCCGGCAACACATCTGCACGTCCGGCTACCTGTCCGGCAATCCTTCCCACAAACACCACCCGGCGACCATCCGACACCCGTATAGCACCCCGACCGGCATAAAGGCCCGCCCCCGCCATAAAAAATGCGCCGCTGAAACCAGCGGCGCATTCGTTTTATCGGCGCAGTTTACTTTCATCCGTCACCGGGCCTCCCGCAGGGCCCCGATAAACCCGGGCCAGAGCACCCACAGATTTTCGGTCTGGAGCCACAGTTCGCGGGCCTGCGCCTGCTGCGAGGGCCGCTCGCTCCCGATATCTTTCAGATAGGCCTCGTCGGCGGGATGCTCCCCGGCCGTAAACTCGGCGAAATAGGGGGCAAAACGGGTCTTGAAATGCTGCAGCTCGCCCTCGGGCAGCTTCCCGTCGCGGCGGAACGCCGACCAGAGCAGCAGCACTTCGCGGCTGGCATACTTATCCGACACGTCGTTGATAACCTCGTCGAACAACTCCTGCTCGTCCATCGCCAGGTAGTCGAAAGCCAGCAGCTCGCTTCCCTCGAGGTGATCCTCGGGGTCAAGCTCCAGCAGCAGTTCCAGCAGAGCCGCCGACATCTCGAAATCGTTGATCAGGAAGTGGTCGATGGCCGACGCCAGCACCAGTTCGAGCGCGGCGCGCGAATTCCGGTGATTCCACTCGAGGTTGATTTCCTCGTCCTCGGGCACGAGGGCCGCAAGGCGCTGAAAAGCCTGAAAACGCTCGTTGCAGGCCCCCTCGACATCGCCCGCAGCCTCCATTTCACGGGTACGGGCCAATACGCCGGCGAAGTTGTACGCCCCCTCGCCGACAACTTCGAACGTCTGGTCGGAAGTGGGGTTAAGATATGCTTTTTGCATCGTGTCGCATTTTAAAAATCATAACAGCCAAAACGGCCAATGTCGCCGCCCCGCCCAGCAGGTAGGCCGCCGCACGGTCGTGCATGCCGCACATGAGCGGCGATATGAAGATATAGGACATACAGACATAGGTCATGATCAGCGCCGGCACGAGTCCCACCCAGCGGTTGCGTCCCCGCCTGTTCAGGTAGGCCGTAATCATCCAGAGGGTAACCATCGCCAGGGCCTGGTTCATCCATGCGAAATAACTCCACATAGCCTGGAAAGGCAGGCAGAAGATAATCAGCAGCCCCACCGCAAAAAGCGGCACGCTGATGTAGATGCGCCAGCGCAGGCTGCGCTGCCCGACCCCCATGAAATCGGCGACGATGAGCCGCGCCGAGCGGAATGCCGTATCGCCCGAGGTGATGGCGCAGGCCACGACCCCGAAAATGACGAATCCCGCCAGCACCTCGCCCAGCGTACTGCGGGCGATGACGTCGACCATCACGGCCGCCTGCCCGCCGTATTCGGCGATTGCGGCATTGAGCCCCTCCGTGCCGTTCCAGAACGCCATGGCCACAGCGGCCCAAATCAGGGCGATGATGCTCTCGGAAATCATGGCGCCGTAGAACACCGGCCGCGCCTCCCGCTCGGAGCGCAGGCAGCGGGCCATCAGCGGCGACTGCGTGGCGTGGAAACCCGAAATCGCCCCGCAGGCAATGGTCGTAAAGAGCATCGGGACAATCGGGAACCGCCCGGGATCGGCGATGCCGTTGTGCAGCGAGGTGAGTTCCGGAATGGTATATTTACCGTCGAAAAGCAGTACGACGAGGATTCCCAGCGCCATAAAGAGCAGCGCACAGCCGAAAACGGGGTAAATCTTACCGATAATCTTGTCCACGGGCAGCAGCGTCGCCACGATGTAATAAGCCAGGATAATCCCGAGAATCAGGAGCAGCAGCCACGAAAAATCCCCGAATGCGACGCCCGACAGGGCCGGCAAATTTACCCTGTTGGCTATCAGCGCCGCCGGCTGCGAAAGGAACACGGCGCCCACGAGCACCATCAGACCGACCGAGAAAACGCGCATGAGCTGTTTGGCCCCGTGCCCGAGGTAGGTGCCGACCGTTTCGGGCAGGCTCGCACCGTTGCTGCGCAGCGAGATGATGCCGGCGATAAAATCGTGTGCGGCCCCCATGAAGATGCCGCCGAAGGTAATCCACAGGAATGCCACGGGGCCGTATGCCGCC
The DNA here is from genome assembly GCF_902388705.1 of uncultured Alistipes sp. Taxonomy (GTDB): domain Bacteria; phylum Bacteroidota; class Bacteroidia; order Bacteroidales; family Rikenellaceae; genus Alistipes. The sequence goes on along the minus strand of NZ_CABMQJ010000034.1, from coordinate 21,505 downwards.
CCGAGCACGGCCCCGAAAATCGGCCCGAGCCCGGCGATGTTGAGCAGTTGGATGAGGAACGTTTTCCACATCGGCAGCGGAATGTAGTCCACGCCGTCGTAGGAACGCCGGCAGGGCGTTTCAGCCGCAGGATCGACCCGCACCAGACGCTCCAGATAACGTCCGTATGTAAAGTAGGCGCCCACGAGCAGCGCCAGACATACCAGAAAAGTAACCATAGCCGGGGCAGTTTTGACGCGAATATAGCAAGAAAAGCGAGAATTTTTTCAAAATTGTTGCGAGAAAAAGATTTTTTTCAGATATTTGCAATCCCAAAGGGAACTTAATGTTCCCGGAAAGCCGAAATAGCTCAGTTGGTAGAGCGTTTCACTCGTAATGAAGAGGTCCCGGGTTCAAGTCCCGGTTTCGGCTCGGAAAATCCCTGATAACAGATTAGTTATCAGGGATTTCTGTTTCTCGGGCGAGTCTTTTTCCACCCTTGTTTTCCAGGCAGGAACAAGGCAAAAGGCGGCTTGCGGCGCAAACAGCCGGACTTCGGAGCACAGGGCACACCCGCCTGCGCAACACGCGGCGGGCGGCACGGCATGCACAAGCGACCCGGAATACACAAGCCGGCGCAGAATACAGCGGACAGTGCAGAATACGGCAACCGGCGCGGAATGCACGCGTGACGCAAAATCCCCGGAATCGAAAAATCGGAGTGCCCAGCCTGCAGCCGTACACCCCGATTCCAAACCACCCGGCAGGCGCGAATCACTCCGTCCAGCCGCCGCCCAGGGCCTTGTAGAGCTCCACCAAGGCGAGGTTCTCGTCCCGCACGGCGTTGCTCACCCCGATTTGGGCATCGAAATAACGACGCTGGGCGTCCAGCACGTCGATATAATTGATGCTGCCGCCGCGGTACTGCAACTGTGCCAGCTCGACGTACTTGCGGGCCGCATCGCGCAGGTTGACCTTCAGGGCCGCGGACTGGCGCACGCCGCGGTAGGTTATGACCGCGTCGTTGGCCTCCTTGAAGACCGTCAGCACCTTCTTTTCGTACTCCAGACGGGCCTCGTCGTATGCTGCCAGCGCGGCGCGGTATTTCGCCCGCTTGCGTCCGAAGCCGAAAACCGGCGAGGCAAGCGTCCCGGCGACATACGAGAACGGCGAACGGAAAAATCCGCCCAAATCGTCGTTCTCCCAGCCGCCCGTCAGGTTAAAAGTCAGGCGCGGGAAACGGTCGGCATAGGCCATGCCCGCCGAGGCCATCGCCGCACGGAGCTGCTGCTCCGAAGCCCGCACGTCGGGACGGCGCCGGAGCAGTTCCGAGGGCAGCCCGACGGGAAGCCTGTCGGCGAATTCGGCTTCGGTATCCATCCTGCCGCGCACCACGCGCCAGTCGGGATTCTCGCCCATAAGCAGGGCGATGGCGTTCTCGGCAATCTCGATACGGCTCTCCAAATCGGGAATCAGCGCCGCCGTCGCGGCGTACTCGACTTTCGCCTGCTGGTAAACGGTTTCGGAGGTGAGGCCCCCCTCGAAGCGCAGCTGCGCCTGGTAGGCGCCCTCGCTGCGCGTGATGAGCGTACGCCGCACGATGGAGAGTTCGTTGTCGAGCGCCATGAGGTTGAAGTAGGCCGAAGCCGCTTCGGCCACGAGCGTCATCTGCATCGCCCGCCTGTCCTCGACCGACGCGAGGTATTCGGCGCCGCCCCGGCGCTTGGCCCAGCGCAGGTTGCCCCACAAATCCAGCTCCCAGCTCAAAGTCGCCTTGGCCCCGAATTCGGCATCGCGGGTCGACGTCTCCCCGGCATAGTCGTTGGTTTCATGGTCGGCATAGGCGTTGGCGGAGAGCGAAGGCAGCCGTTCGGCCTTGCTCACGCGGTAAAGCTGGCGCAGGCGCTCCACACGCGCCGCAGCGGCGAGCATGTCCTTGTTGTTGGCCAGCGTACGCCCGATAATCCGGCACAGGGTCGAATCGCCGTAGAAGCGCCACCACTCCATGTCGGCGATGGTCAGCGAATCGGCGGCTGCCCCGTCGGCAATCCCCGCCGGGAGGTCGATTTCGGGTGCCTTGCAGTGGCGCACGGCCGAGCAGGAGCCCAGCCCGGCGGCAGCGGCCAGTATCATGAGCAGTATCGTAAGTCGTTTCATCGTTTCAGTTTTGCTTTAATCCGGTAAATCCACACAAAGAAGAAGGGCACGAAGACAATACCGACCGTAATGGCCACCAGCATGCCGAAAAAGACGCCCGTGCCGATGCCCTGGCGGCTCGCCGACCCCGGCCCCGAGGCGAAGACCAGCGGCAGCAGGCCGAGGATAAAGGCCAGCGAGGTCATGACAATCGGGCGGAAGCGCAGGTGGGCCGCCGTAAGCGCTGCCGACACCACGTCGCGGCCCTTCTCAACCTCCTCCTTGGCGAACTCCACAATCAGGATGGCGTTCTTGGCCACCAGTCCCACGAGCATCACCAGCCCGATCTGGAAATAGATATTATTCTCCAGGCCGCATATCCAGATGCCGAGGTAGGCGCCGATGCCGGCCACCGGAAGCGACAGGATGACCGCCACAGGCACCGACCAGCTTTCGTACTGGGCCGCGAGGAACAGGAACACGAACAGGAACGCCAGCGCCAGCACGAGCCCGGTCTGTCCGCCCACGTGCTTCTCCTGGTAGGAGAGGCCGCTCCACTCGACGCCGACCGACGCCGGGAGGTGCCTGCGCACGAGCTCTTCCAGGACGTCCATCGCCTGTCCCGAGCTGTACCCGTGGGCCGCTTCGCCCGAGATGGTGGCCGAGTTGAACATGTTGAAACGCTTGATGTTGCCGGCTCCCGTCGTATAGTGCGTCGTACCGAGCGAGGTGATGGGAATCATCACGTCCCCCGCGCCGCGGACGAAGAAGAGGTTCAGGTTGTCGCGCTGCGCACGGTAAGGGGCCTCGGCCTGGATGTAAACGCGGTAAATGCGGTTGAACATGTTGAAGTCGTTGACGTAAATCGACCCCGTAAAGGCTTTCATCGTCGAGAAAATGTCGGACATCGAAACGCCCAGCAGCTGCGCCTTGTCGCGGTCGACGTCGAAGTAAAGCTGCGGAATGTCGCCCTGCATCGACGACGCGAGCCCCGAGAACTCGGGCCGCTGCGAAGCGTAGTGCATCAGCGTATCCACGGCGTGCTGCAAATCCTCGTAGGTCGTGTTGCCGCGCGCCTCGAGCACCATTTCGAAACCGCCCGAGTTGCCCAGTCCGGGAATCACGGCGGGCGTCGAGAGGTAGACCTTGCTCTCGGGATAGCGCGACATCTCGGCGCGCACGCGCTGCATCACGTCGCTCAACCCCTCCGAGTCGCGCTCGCCCCACGGCTTGAGAATCACCGTCAGCTGGCTTCGCGCCTGGTTCGTGCCGACGCGGGGACTCGAGCCGGTAACGTTGAGCACGTACTCCACGTCGGGGTCGTTCATCAAAAACTCCATGGCGCGGTCGGTCACCTCGCGCGTGCGCTCGATGGTCGCCCCCTCGGGCAGCTCCAGCTCCACGGTGAAGTAGCCCTGATCCTCCTGCGGCATGAAACTCTGCGGCACGAGCCGGTTCATCAGCCAGATGCCGATGAGCACGATGCCGAAGGCCGCGAACATGCGGCGCGAATGTTTCAGCGCCCCCTGTATCATGCGCCCGTAGAACTTGTTGCCCGTCGCCAGGCCGAGGTTGATACGGCGGAAGAACCGGTTTTTCTTTCCCTCGCTCCCCGGGCGCAGGAAGAGCGAACACATCACGGGGCTCAACGTCAGCGCCACGACGGTCGAGATAATCACCGACACGGCGATGGTGATGGTGAACTGGCGGTAGAGCTGCCCGGTGATGCCCGAAAGGAAGCTCACCGGCACGAACACGGCGCACAGCACCAGCGACATGGCAATCAGCGCGCCGCTCAAGCTGCCCATCGCCTTTTTCGTCGCCTCGTAAGGCGAGAGGTGCTCCTCGTTCATGATGCGGTCGACGTTCTCCACCACCACGATGGCGTCGTCGACCACGATGCCGATGGCCAGAATCAGTCCCAGCAGCGTCAGCATGTTCAGCGAGAAGCCGAAAACGAGCATCACGCCGAAGGTGCCTATCAGCGAAATCGGCACGGCGACAATCGGGATAAGCGTCGCGCGCCAGCTCTGCAGCGAAAGGAACACCACCAGAATCACCAGCAGTAGCGCCTCGAAAAGCGTGCGGTAGACGTGGTGAATCGACTCCGAGATATAGGTGGTCATGTCGAACGGAATCTCGTAGCTGATACCCTCCGGGAAGTTGCCGGCAATTTCATCCATGGCGGCCTTGACCGAAGTCGCGACCTCCATGGCGTTGGCGCCGGGGAGCATGTTGATGTTCAGCACGGCGGCGTTTCCGCCGTTGATGCCGCTCTCGGTGTTGTACGACGAGGCTTCGAGCGAGATGCGCGCCACGTCCTTGAGGCGGATAATCGAACCGTCGGGGTTGGCCCGCACGACGATGTCCTCGAATTCGCTCACCGACGACAGGCGGCCCTGCGCCGTGATGGGAATCGTGACGTCGATTCCGTTCATGGGGGCCTGTCCCAGCACACCGGCGGCCGATTCGCGGTTCTGGTCTTTGAGCGCCGTCTGCAAATCCTTGACCGTCAGGCCGAGGTCGGCCAGCTTGTCGGGCATCACCCATATCTGCATGGCGTAGTAACGGCTGCCCACGTTCGAAACGCTGCCCACGCCGGGAACGCGCCGCAGCATGTCCAGCACGTTAAGCGTGGCGTAGTTGCTCAAATAAATCTCGTCGAACTTGGGGTCGGACGACAGCAGCGTGATGGTCATCAGCTTGCTGGCCGCCTGCTTCTCGACCGAGATGCCGTTCTGCACGACTTCGGCCGGCAGGCGCGCCTCGGCTTTCTTCAGGCGGTTCTGGATGTCCACGGCCGCCAGGTCGGGGTCGGTCGAGATGTCGAACGTCACCGTGGCGGAGAATCCGCCCGAATTGGAACTCGACGACTCCATGTAAATCATGCCGGGGGTGCCGTTCAGCTCCTGCTCGATGGGCGTGGCCACGGCCTGCGTCACGGTCTGCGCATCGGCGCCCGGGTACGAGGCCGAAATCCGCACCACGGGAGGCACGATTTGCGGATACTGGTCGACGGGCAGCAGCGCCAGGCCGATGAAACCCACGATCACGATGATGATGGACAGCACCGTCGAAAAGACGGGCCTGTCGATAAAAAAGTCCGCTTTCATAGGCTACTGCTCTTTTTCGTTCTCCTGCTCGCGGCGCGGGGCGACGGGTTCGACTTTCATGCCGTGCCGGAGTTTGTGGTATCCCTCGACGACGATATCCTCGCCCTGCGCCAGACCGCGCTCGACGACGATGTTCCGGCCGAGTTCGGGGCCGGTTTCCACGAAACGCTTCTCGACGATGCTGTCGGGACGCACCACGTAAATATAGGCGCCGCCCTTCTCGATTTCGACGGCTTTCGCGGGAACCACGACGGCGTCCTCACGCACGTCGAGCAGCAGCCGCACCTTGGTGAACTGCCCCGGCAGCAGGATGTGGTCGGGGTTGGCCATCTCGGCGCGCACGGAGAAGGTACCCGTCTGCGGGTCCACCTGCGGATCGGCGAAATCGACCAGTCCGCGGTAGGGATACTCGGAGCCGTCGGCCAGCGTGACGGTGATGTAGGGATCCCACTTGCGGGTCGAGTCGCGGTGCCCGAGGTTGACGTTGCGGGCCTTGCTGCGCAGGTAGTCGAGGGCGGTCATGCTGAAATCGACCCGCACGGTATCGCTCTTGACGACCGTGGCGAGCAGCGATTTGCCGCCCGGCCCGACCAGCGTGCCGATGTCGGCGTTGCGCTCGGAGATATACCCCGCGATGGGCGACTGCACGCTCGTATAGCCCAGCGTCATCTGCGCCTGCGTCAGGTCGGCCTCGCCTACCGCGACATCGGCCGCGGCGCTTTCGTACGAAGCGACGGCATTGTCGAGCTCGAGCTGACTGGCCGCGCTCTGTTCATAGAGCGGGCGTATGCGGTCGAGGTCGCGCTTGGCTTTCAGGGCCTGGGCGCGCGCCTTGTTCAGCTGCGCCTTGGCCTTATCGACGCGGGCGCGGTAGACACGGGGGTCGATTACGAAAAGCGTCTGGCCTTTCTTGATATAGGTACCCTCGGCGAAGAGCATCTTTTCGAGATACCCCTCCACGCGGGCGCGGATTTCGACGAACTGCTGGGCGCGGATGCGGCCCACGTAATCGCCGTAGATGTTGACGTCTTCGGTCACGACGGGTTCCACCGCGACGACGGGCAGTACCACGGCAGCCGGACGCGGACGCAGCAGCACGGCAAGCAATACCGCCACCGCAACAGCGACGACAGCGACGGCAACCCACTGCCGGCGGCTCAATTTCAGGCGGACATGCGAAGCCCGGACAGCCGCTTTCTTCACGCTGTCCAGATTCAGGTCCTGCAAATTCGGTTTCAACTTATCAAATTTCATAAAGCACGAATAATGGTTGAGGGCATCGACAAGGGGTTCAAACCTTGCGCCAAGACGGCGATATTCCCATTAAAACATTTATTAACAGCAAAATACCGACCAAATTCGGGCCAAATATAGATAAAAATCTGTGGAATATTTCCACAACGGGTGTGGAATAATTCCACAATACCGCCCCGGATACGGCAGTATCCGTTCCCCGGGCGGTAAAAGGAGAGGACAGACGGAGGTAACTGCGCGGCCCGGAAACGGAGCGGCCCGGAAGCCCGCTACCGGCAAAAGAACCTCCCGGCACGGTAAGATGCGGTACAGCCAAATTCCCGCCCCTGCTTCCCGGCTGTTCCGGATGCCCGGCGGGCCGGAACTCCCGCAGCCCCGCTTCCCGGTAGGCCGCAGCAAAAAAAAGACCCGGCAAGGGGTCTTTTCAAACGGTGCGGATTCCATCCAAAAAAGGGCTCTGCGCCCGTTTCGGAGGCTATCTGCGAAGGCTGCCGTCCTCGGCTATATGGAGAGTCTTTGCATGTCCGGAAGGCTCAAATCCCCCCCCCCTCACGGTTCTCTCCATCGCCGGGGAACCGGATACCGATGGGATGGGCGAAGATAAAGCGCGCGCCTCCCGTATAGGTCGGGTCGACCCAGATGCGCCCGCCGAAAATCATGGCGATCTGGCGGCAGATAGCCAGCCCGAGGCCCGTGCCTTTCTTCTTGTTTCCGTCGAGTTTCTCGAAGCGGTTGAAGACCATCTCCTGCTTGTCGAGCGGAATGCCGGGGCCCGTATCGGTCACCGAGAAGAGCACCTCGCCGTGCTCCTCGTCGATCTCCACGCCGAGCGTAATGCTGCCCTCGGAGGTGAATTTGCTCGCATTGGTCAGCAGGTTGATCAGAATCTGCGACAGGCGGTGAACGTCGGTCACCAGCATGTAGGAGCCAACGGCGCACTCGAGTCGTCCCTCGACACCCTCCTGGCGCGTATGCGCGGTGGTCATCAGGATATGCTGGCAAATCTGTACAATCTCCTCCGACGAGTAGTTGAACTTGATTTTGCCGCACTCGAGCGACGAAATATCGAGGATGTCGTTGAGCAGCGTGAGCAGCATCTCGGAGTTGTTGACCACGATGGCGCAGTATTCGGCGCGCTCCTCCTGCGAGAGTTCCTCGCCCTGCATCAGCGACGAGAAACCGACGATGGCGTTGAGCGGCGTGCGGATTTCGTGGCTCATGTTGGCCAGGAACGCCGACTTGAGCATGTCGGACTCCTCGGCTTTCTCGCGCGCCACGACCAGCTGGCCTTCGCGCTCCTCGAGCGTGCGTTTCAGGCGCCGCGTACGCAGGAACAGCCAGGCGACGAAAATCAGCAGCAGCACCAGCAGCACGATACCCGCCACGAGCTGTTCGATGTAGTGCGAGTATTTCGAAAGTTTGGCCGCCACCGTATCCTCGACGATGCTTCCCTTGGGCAGGGCGTATTCGGCAATCTTCAACTCCTTGAGCTTGCGCGAGTCGAATCGGTACTCGCTCCCCGTGAGATGAAAGTGGGTCGCATCCATCTTGCCCGTAGCGTAGTACTCCTTTATCTGCGGGGCGATTGCCGCGGCGCCGTTCTCGTAGTCGGGGATATAGCCGCCCACGGCCACGTCGCCAATCCCCGTACCCGTAATCGAAAAGACGGGAATGCGCGGGTTGAGCTGCACCAAATCGTTGAGCGAACGCTGCATGAGGTACTCCCCGTCGCTGCCTACGCGCCACGTGCCCAGTATCGCCGCCGAGCGGAGCGGAAGCGAGGCATAGGCCTGGTGCGCGGCTTCATCGCCGTCGCGGCCGTCCACCAGCACCAGTTTCAGGTCGGGGTAGTTCTTCATCTCCTCGCGCACGAGGGCCTGCAGCGAGATGCCCCCGTAGGTGTTGTCCGAAATGAACGCGATATTTTCGACTTCGGGATAGAGCGAGCGAATCAGTTCGATATTGCGGCGGACATCGTATTTGTTGAGCAGGCCGCCCACGTTCCGCAGGCTGTCGGCCATCTCCATGTAATTGACGGCAGGGGGCATCCACGCGCCGGTGCTGTCGGCGGGCGGCGGCAGCACAACGCCGTTGGAGCTGACGAAGCAGCTGAAGCACATCACGTTCTCGGGAATGCGCCCCAGCGAAACGAACGACGCCCAGGCCTCCTGCCCCAGCAGGACGATGGCACGCAGGCCGCCCCGGTTTTCGTAACGGGTTATCATGTTGTCGGTCTGCGAAATCCAGATCGGCGCGTCGTTGATGCTCTTGCATTCGAGCGTTTCGACGTAAATATCGCACGGCACGCCCGACGCCACCACCTTGCGCTCGAATTCGGTAATGAAACTCGACATGCGGCGCGTGTCGGGGTTGTACGATGAAATAACCAGGATGCTCTCCCGCTCCGGAGCATTCTCCTGGGCGCGAAGCGACATCGGGAACAGGATGCAGCAGCCGATGAGCAGCAGCACCCCACATTTTATAGCTATGTTTCTGGTCATAGTGTTCTCCTTTTCTGCGAAAGCAGCGAGGCAATGCACTCCCGGAGTTCGGAAGCACGCAGCGGTTTGGCGAGACATTCGTCGAAGCCGGCCTGGAACATACGCTGTCGGTCGGTTTCGAATGCATAAGCCGTCAGTGCGATGACGGGGACGCCGGCCGACATCTCCCGGATGAGCCGGAGCGCTTGGTAACCGTCCATCACGGGCATGCTGATGTCCATCAGCACCAGGTCGGGGTTTTCCGCCGTAAACAAATCGACGGCCTCCCTGCCGTCCCATGCATGCGACAAATCGTAATCGCGACGCAACAGCACCTCGACAAGCTTGAAATTGCTCGGGTTGTCCTCCGCCACAAGTAACCGGGGACGGCTGCCGTCGGAATCTACGCTTTTGTCACACTCCATCGCTTTTTCGGTTTAACAAAACCGCCCGGCCCGCAATATAGACCGGACAATTGCACAAAAATACCATTTTTTTGATTAATAATACAGTCTTACGCAAAAAAATTAACAACGGGCGCGGCAACGGGCCGGTAAAACCGGGCGTTTTTGATTCATAAATCGCCTTAAAAGTTTATTTTATCATTTTTTTTACCGATATTTGCAGCCGGGAAAGTGACTCTTTGCGAATAATGTTTATATTTACTACGATTTTCCGGTACTTACACCCCGGGAAGTGCGAAGTCGCCGACCCTGCACCGGCCATGTGCAGCGATGCCGCCCCTTCGTTGCAGAGAGTCCGACGACAATGAACCGCAGAACATGAACAAGAAAAAAGTACTGATCGTAGACGACAAGGAACAGATTGCCAAAATCCTCTTCGCATACCTCCATGCGGATTACGATTGTTATTATGTGCAGAATCCGCTGCAGGCCATCGAATGGCTGCACAAGGGAAACATGCCCGACTTGATTATCTCGGATATCCGCATGCCCGAAATGCGCGGCGACGAATTCCTCGAATACCTCAAACTCAACGAACTGTTCAGGGACATCCCGGTCGTGATGCTCTCGAGCGAGGACAGCACCTCGGAACGCATCCGCCTGCTGGAACAGGGGGCGGAAGACTATATCGTCAAACCGTTCAACCCGCAGGAGCTCAAAATACGCATTAAAAAGATTTTGGATTGAAATATCCCGTCATCTACATCAGGGGCAAAGGCAACCACACGGCCCGTTTTTCGGAACTGACCGAAGGACAGATGAGCATCGTGGGGGACATCGGTTCCGCCATGCGTCTGCTCGCACCCGCCAAAGGAGGCAAAGGGGGTCACGCCTTTATCCTCTACGAGCAACACGACACGGATGCCGACCTGCGCGACATCCGCTTCCTGCGCTCCTGGCTGCCGGGAGGCGGCATCGTCCTGATCACGTCGGACGGGATGACCCAGCAGCAGCGGCACGAATACCTCCGGGCCGGCGTCAACAGCGCCCTGCCGGGAAACGTTTCGCGCGAGGATTTCCTCCGCACGCTGCAATTCATGACCGACTACACGTTCGTGCACAAAGCCGTCACGGGCGACAGCAGCGAAGTGAGGCTGTTCCGGATGCCGCTGTGGAAACGGTCGTTCGACATCCTGGCCTCGCTTTCGGCCATCGTCCTGCTCTCGCCCCTGCTGCTTGCCGTCGCCGCGGCAATCAAGTTCGACAGCCCGGGGCCGGTCGTCTACAAGTCCAAACGCGTGGGCAGCAACTACCGCATCTTCGATTTCCTGAAATTCCGTTCGATGCGCACCGACGCCGACCGGCGGCTCAAGGAGTTCCGCGACCTGAACCAGTACGCCGCCCAAACCGCACCGGACGATTCGGCGAAGATGACCTTCGACGAAGCGGACATCGGCAAACTGCTGGCCGACACTGGAAACGGAATGCTTTATGCGGACGATTTCGCAATTCCCGAAGAGGCGCACCACCAACAACTGGAAACCGAACAGGAGAATGCGTTCGTGAAAATCGAGAACGACCCGCGCATCACGCGGCTGGGACGCATCCTGCGCAAATACAGCATCGACGAGCTGCCGCAGCTTTTCAACATCCTGCGGGGCGACATGTCGGTCGTCGGCAACCGCCCGCTGCCCCTCTACGAAGCCGAACGCCTGACCAGCGACGAATATATCGAACGCTTCATGTGCCCCTCGGGGCTCACGGGCCTCTGGCAGGTCGAGAAACGCGGACAGGCGGGCAAACTCTCGCCCGAACAGCGCAAGCAGCTCGACATCGAGTATGCCCGCAAAATGTCGCCGTGGTTCGACCTGAAAATCATCCTGCGCACATTCACGGCGTTCATACAAAAGGAAAACGTATAAAACACAACGACAGATGAAAAAAGTCGTCATAACACTCTGGGCGCTGCTGATCGCTGCCGCCGCAGCGGCACAAACCGAACCCACGGCGCCCGAATTCGAGTACAGCGACCTGCAGCAGCTCGCACCGGAGGACTACATAAACCTCCAGCTGCCCCCGCTCCACACGCTGATGGAGAATGCGCGGCACGCCCCGCAGGTAGGCTATTACGAATCGAACCGCGAAATCGAGGAGCGCGAGCTGAAAACCGTGCGCCGCAACTGGATGCACTATTTCAAACTCAACGCCAACTACAACTACGGTTCGTCGGACATCTACAACCAGAACTACCAGGACAGCAGCATCCCGGTCTGGACGACCACCACGACCGGGCGTGACCAGAGCTGGTGGAACGTCGGGGCTTCGTTCTCGATTCCCATCGACGAGCTGTTCAACCGCCGCAACAAAATCAAGCAGCAGAAGAAGCGCATCGAAAACACGCAGTACGACATGGACCGCTGGTACGACGACCTGCGCCTGAAAATCATCGACTCGTACACCTCGGCTGTCCAGCAGCTCTCGATTCTGCGGAGCGCCGCCGAGGCCATGATCGCCGCACAGGCCCAGTACCGCATGTCCGAGGCCGATTTCATCAACGGCAAACTCGACGCACAGGCCCTGAGCCGCCAGAAGAGCATCGAGAACGTGGCCATCCGCGAGTACGAACAGGTGCGCAGCAACCTCAACAACGCCCTGCTGCGGCTCGAGGTGCTCACCCACACCCCCATCATCAACAAATCCGCGAAACCCGCTAAATAACGACTGGTTATGAATTACATAGCTTATACCGCGCGGTTCCTCTACCGCATCAAGTGGTGGCTGATTGTCTGCCCCACGCTGGTTGCACTGGCCGTTTTCTTCAAGATGGGCGCACAGCCCCGCACCTACAAATCCACGACGACCATCTATACGGGTATCGTTTCCGGATACGACATCACCAGTACGGAGGGCACACGGCAGGACTGGAACGTCATCAACAACGCGATGGACAACCTGATCAACATCATCCTGTCGCAGAGCACGCTGAAGAACGTTTCGATCCGGCTTTACGCACAAGACCTGACGCACCTCGACACCGAGAAAGACAACAAGTACCTCACGGCCCGCACGTCGCGCTACCTGAAAGCCCGCACGCCGGATGATGTCATGGCGCTCGTCGACCCCGCCTCGGAGGAGAAGACCCTCGAGAACCTGCGCAACTACGAGAAAGCCGACCACGACAACCACGTCTACGGCATTTTCCACTGGAGCCCGCCCTACTACAGCTACGACGCGTTGAGCCGCATCAAGGTCCGGCGCGTCGCCAGCAGCGACATGCTCGAAATCAGCTACGAGAACGACGATCCCTACATCGTCTACAACACGCTGCTCATCCTCAACGACGAATTCGTCAAACAGTACCGCGACCTGCGGTTCGGCGAAACGAACAACGTCATCGCCTACTTCGAGTCGGAGCTCGACCGCGTGGGCCGCAACCTGCGCAACCTCGAGGACTCGCTGCGCGACTACAACGTCGAGCACAAGGTCATCAACTACGACGAGCAGACCAAGCACATAGCCGCCCTGTCGCGCGACTACGAGCTGCGCTACGAAGAAATCCTGCTCAACTACGAGAGCGCCGAGAAGCTGCGCACATCCATCGAACAGCAGCTCGAAGGGCTGCAGACGTTCCACAACAACACGCAGTTCATCGAGAAACTCCACTCCATCGGCAACCTCTATTCGCGCCTCTCTGCCGCCGAGGCGTTCCAGCCGACGCCCGGCAGCGACCCCCTTTCCGACAAGGAAACCCTCCCGACCAGCCGCAGCAACGTGGGACAGCTGCGCCAGAAGCTGGACGAGGAAACCCGCAGCCTGCAGCAAATCACCACGAATATCGCCAACCAGCAATACACCAAGGAGGGTCTGTCGACCACATCGATCATCGGCGAATGGCTGGCCGCTGTGCTGCTTGCCGAAAAATCGAAAGCCGAACTGGGGGTGATGAAACTGCGCAAGGGCGAACTCGACGAGAAATACGTCCACTTCTCGCCGGTGGGCTCGACCCTCAAGCGCAAGGGCCGCGAAATCAACTTCTCGGAACAGTCGTACCTCTCGATTCTCTCGGCGCTCAACGCCGCGCGCCTGCGGCAGAAAAACCTGCAGATGACCTCGGCGACGCTGAAAATCATCAACGCGCCCGTACTGCCGATTGCGGCGGAGCCCTACAAGCGCAAACTCTTCGTGGCCGCGGCATTCCTCGCCACGATGCTTTTCGTCCTGGGATTCTTCATCCTGCTGGAGCTGCTCGACCGCACGCTGCGCGACAAGGTGCGTGCGGAACGCATCACGGGCGGCCGGGTCATCGGCGCCTTCCCGGGCAAGGGACGCTTCGGGCAGCGGCGCTTCACCAAGCAATACCGCGAGATCGCCGCCCGCTACATCGGAAACGCCGCAATCAACTATTTCGAACCGTCGGCACGGCCCAACGTCCTCAACATATTGAGCACCGAGCACGGCGACGGCAAGAGCCTCATAATCGAATACCTGGCCGACTTCTTCCGCGAAGCGAACATGAAAGTGCGCGTCGTCGAGTGGAACAGGGACTTCGACATCGAACAGAAATCGTACCTGCTGGCCGAAAAACTCGAAGATTTCGTACAGGACAAACCGGACCAGGTGCCTTTCGCCGAAGCCGACGTGGTGCTGGTGGAATACCCGCCCCTCACGGAAAGCTCGATACCCAAGGAGCTGTTGCGGCATGCGGCGCTCGACATCGTCATCGCCCCAGCCAACCGCACGTGGAAAGACACCGACCAACTGCTCTTCGAAAAAGTCGAGAAGCTCGCCGGCCGCACGCCCGTAACCCTCTGCCTGAACTGCGCGCGCCGCGACGTGGTTCAGTCTTTCACGGGCCTGATGCCTCCTTACGGCCGCCTGCGCCGGCTGGGCTACCAGATCAGCCAGTTCGGATTCACCGCCGTCAAATAATCCGCCGCACCGCAATATGGAACGCTACGGCAGCATAACCACCCCCGTCAGCGTGCCCCGGTTAATCGTCTGGGCACTGCTGGCCGGAGGCGTGGCCGTGCTCGCGATGACCTTCACCAAATACGGGGTACTGGCGGGACTGGCCGTTTCGGCCATCCCGGCGGCGCTGTGCATCCTGTGGGTCACGCTGCGCGACCCGGGGCTGTCGATGCTCGGGCTGTTCGTGGTCAACTATTTCATCATGGCACTGACCCGCTACGCCCACGACCTGCCGTTCGGCTTGATTCTCGACGCGCTGATATTCTACAATATACTGATTATCAGCCTGCAGGCCATGATGCACCGAATCGAATGGAAACGCGCCAGCTCGGGCCTGACCGTCGTGGCGGCCATCTGGGTGGCCTACTGCACCCTCGAAGTGGTGAACCCCGAGTCGGTTTCGGTAGCCGGATGGTTCTCGTCCGTACGCTCGGTGGCGTTCTACTTTTTCTTCATCACGGTACTCACGCAGCTCACCATGTCCGAGTACAAGTACCTGAAATACATGCTGATCGTATGGTCGGTACTGACGCTGATCGCCGTCGCGAAAGCCTGCATCCAGAAATTCATAGGCTTCAACGCCGCGGAGAACTACTGGCTGTTCGTGCTCGGAGGGCGATCGACGCACATCATCCGCAGCGGCGTGCGCTATTTCTCGTTCTTCAGCGACGCCGCCAACTTCGGGGCCTCGATGGGACTTTCGATGGTCGTATTCTCCATCTCGGCGCTCTACTACCGCAACCCGTGGATTAAAACCTACCTGCTGCTCGTGGCGGCAGCGGCCTGCTACGGCATGCTGATTTCCGGAACGCGCAGCGCCCTGGCCGTGCCGTTCATCGGCTACACGGCATTCATCATGATGTCGCGCAACATCAAGGTCATCGTCGCCGGCATCCTGCTGGTACTGGCGGCTTTCGTATTCCTGAAATTCACCACCATCGGACAGGGGAACGCCATCGTCCGGCGTGCGCGCAGCGCTTTCAACACGCAGGACGCCTCGTTCCAGGTGCGCCTGGAAAACCAGGCCAAACTGCGTGAACTGATGCGCGACAAACCTTTCGGCGCCGGCCTGGGGCACGGCGGCGGCAAGGCCAAGACCTTTGCCCCGGATGCCCCGCTGTCGCAGATACCTACCGACTCGTGGTTCGTGATGATCTGGGTCGAAACGGGCGTCGTGGGCATCCTGCTGCATATCGGCATCCTGCTCTACATCCTCGCGCGGGGCGCCTGGCTGGTCGTATTCAAACTGCGGAACGTCCAGCTGCGGGGATTCACGGCGGCACTCACGGCCGGAATTTCGGGCATCGTCGTCATGGCTTACGCCAACGAGGTGCTGGGACAAATCCCCACGGGCGCCATCCTTTACATGTGCATGGGCTTCATCTTCCTCGCGCCGCGCTTCGACCGCGAACTGACGCGAAAGGAGATTCTGGACAAGGCGATGCCGGCCCAGCGGCCCCCGCTGCGGGAAAACTACGAATAACATGAAACCGCTCATCACGGTCATATCGGTCAACTACAACGGCTTCGACCTCACCTGCGCAATGCTCGACTCGCTGCGGCGGCACGTCACCTCCCCGCTCGAAATCATCGTCGTGGACAACGGCTCCGCACGCGACGAGGCGGCCCTGCTGCGCGAACGCTATCCGGACATCGACGTCCTGCGCAGCGAGCGCAACCTCGGGTTCGCCGGGGGCAACAACCTCGGGTTTTCGGCAGCGACGGGCGATTTGCTGCTGCTGCTGAACAACGACACCGAAGTGGAGGACGACACGCTGCACTACCTTTGCGAAACGCTCCGCGACAATCCGGAGATCGGCGCCGTATGCCCCAAAATCCGGTTCTTCGCACCTCCGCGCCATATCCAGTTCGCCGGCTATACGCCCCTGACGCGCATCACCCTGCGCAACGCGCTGGTCGGATTCGAGGCCCCCGACGACGGGTCGTTCGACACGCCGCACGACACGCCCTACGCCCACGGCGCAGCGATGATGATACGCCGCGAGGTGCTCGAAAAGGCGGGGCCGATGCCCGAAATCTATTTCCTCTATTACGAAGAACTCGACTGGTCGGTGCGCATCCGCGAACAGGGATGGCGCATCGCCTACGACCCCCGCTGCACGGTATTCCACAAGGAGAGCGCCACCACGGGGCAGCAGAGCCCCTTACGCAGCTACTACCTGACCCGCAACCGCCCCCCCCCCCCCCCCCCCCCCCCCCCCCCCCCGCCGCAACCTGCGGGGCGGCACGCGGCTGCTGTCGCTCGCCTACCAGCTCTGCATAGCGGTGCCCAAGGCGATTCTCTCGGCGCTGGCACACGGGCGGCGCGACCTGGCAAAGGCCGCATGGCGCGGCGCGGCGGACTTCTTCACCCTGAAAAACCAAACGGCATGACGACAGCGATCAACATAATCGACTGGATTTTCATTTTCATACTGGGAATTCCGGTACTCTACCTTTTCGTCTTCGCGCTTTTCTCGACGCGCCGGCGCAGGGAGGCCTATCCCCCGGCCAGGCGCCAGCGGAAATTCGCAACGCTGATTCCGGCCTACAAAAGTGACGCGGTGATCGTCCGCACGGCCGAGGCCGCCCTGCGGCAGGACTACCCGGCCGGGCTGCACGAGGTGGTCGTAATCGCCGACGGGCTGCAGCCCGCAACGCTCGCCGAACTGCGCAAACTGCCGCTCCGCGTGCTGGAGGCCGCATTCGAGAACAGCTCCAAGGCCAAAGCCCTCAACTTCGCCGTCGAGCAGCTCGGCCCCGAAGCCGCCGACGCGGTTGCAATCCTCGACGCGGACAACCTCGCGGGCGAAGAGTTCATTGCACGCCTCAACGACGCTTTCGACAGCGGCATGCAGGCCGTACAGACCCACCGCACGGCCAAAAACCGCGACACAGACACCGCCGTGCTCGACGCCGCCAGCGAAGAAATCAACAACGCCATCTTCCGCCGCGGACACGTGGCGCTGGGCCTCTCGTCGGCACTCATCGGCTCGGGCATGGCCTTCGAATACAAATGGTTCCGCGAAAACATCGCCCGCTGCACCACTTCGGGCGAGGACAAGGAGTTGGAAGCGCTGCTGCTCCGGCAGGGCATCTACATCGACTACCTCGACCAGGTGCGCGTGCTGGACGAGAAGGTGCAGGGCCAGGGCGCCTACTACAACCAGCGGCGGCGCTGGATTGCAGCGCAGTTCTATGCCCTCGGCGCCGCCGTACGGCAGCTTCCGGGCGCCGTCTTGTCGGGCAATGCCGATTACTGCGACAAACTGCTGCAATGGTGCCTGCCGCCGCGCATCCTCGTGATGGGGCTCGTACCGCTGTGGGCCGTCGTAACGACCGTTTTCGACCCGGCGGCCTCGCTCAAATGGTGGGCGGCCCTGCTGTTGCTGCTCTTCGCGCTGGCGCTGGCGCTGCCCGACGAGCAGACCGACGAGCGGCTGGGACGCGCCCTGCGGCGCATGCCCGTGCTGTTCCTGCTGACCCTGGCCAACCTGTTCCGCCTGCGGGGCACCAAAGACAAATTCATCCACACCGAACACACCGGGGCCGGCAGCGACGCCCCCGGAAACAACACCGGAACCCGACCATGAAAATCGCAATCGAGGCACAGCGCATCTTCCGCCCCAACAAACACGGCATGGACTTCGTGGCGCTCGAAACCATCCGCTGCCTGCAACGGCTCGACACCGTGAACGAATACTTCATCTTCACGGGCGAGGGCGAAGACCGCTGCCTGGAGGAGAGCCCCAACATGCATATCACAACGCTCCGCTGCCCGAGCTATCCGCTGTGGGAACAGTGGGCGCTGCCGCGCGCCGTAGCGCGGGTAAAGCCCGACCTGCTGCACTGCACCAGCAACACCGCGCCCGTATGGGGACACACACCGCTGGTCGTCACGCTCCACGACATCATCTTCCTCGAAAAACAGGCCTCGCGTAACAAGTCGCTCTACCAGTCGCTGGGACGCATCTACCGCCGCCTGGTGGTGCCGCGCATCCTGCCTGCGTGCCGCAAAATCATCACCGTGTCGCAATTCGAATGCGACCGCATCCGCACCGCCCTCAACCTCGACCCCGACCGCATCACGGCCATCCACAACGGCTACAACGACCGGTTCCGCCCGATGGACGACGTCGCGGCGACCGTCGGCAAATACCTCCGCGACCCCGCATACCTCTTTTTCCTGGGCAACACCGATCCCAAGAAAAACACGCCCGGGACGCTGCGCGCCTACGCCGAATACGTCCGCCGCTCGGCGGCTCCCCTGCCGCTGCTGGTGGCCGACCTCAAGGAGCAGGCCGCGGAGCAGATACTCCGCGAAATCGGGGCTCCCGAACTGCGCGACATGCTCCGCCTGCCGGGCTATATCCCCAACGGCGACCTCCCGGCCATCTACAACGGCGCCTCGGCATTCCTCTACACCTCCCTGCGCGAAAGCTTCGGCATTCCGCAGCTCGAAGCGATGGCCTGCGGCACGCCCGTCGTCACGTCGAACACCTCGGCCATCCCCGAAGTGGCGGGCGAAGGGGCCATCCTCGTCGATCCGACCGACCCGGCGGCCATCGCCGACGCCCTGCTGCGGCTCGAAACCGACGCGGCATTCCGCGCGGCACAGGTCGCCTACGGGCTCGAACGGGTGAAACAGTTCTCGTGGGAGCAGACGGCCCGGCAGCTGCTGGCGCTCTACGAGTCGCTGGGAAAATAACCGGGGGGGGGCCGCCACAAGGCAACCGGCATGAAATCCCGGCACAAGGCGCCCGCCTCAGGGCCAGCACCCGTGCAGGCCGACGCAAAACCCCGCCCGGGACATCCGCCCGGAATTGCCTGAAAAGAACAGGAACCATCGTGCGGGTACAGCACCAAAAGAAGCCCCTCAAAAGAGGCGCACAGACACAAAAAATGAAGGGCCCGGTTTGTCGGGCCCTTCATTTTTCTTCCTTTCTGCCGGATATTATTTGCCTTTGACGAGGTATTCGTCGACACCGTGCATATACCAGTCCTGCGCCAGCTTGCCGCCCGATTCGGCCCAGCGGGCCATGTCGGGATAGGCTTTCAGGAAATCCACCTTTTCGTAAGCGTGCCGGATGTCGTGGGGAACGTTAATCGCCCAGACCAGCCGGTCGTTCGAATAGTAATAACCGTCCGCCTTGTCGGTATGGGTGCAGGCGGCTTTCAGGGCCTTGTAATCGGACAGGGCGTCGGGAGTGGGTTCGAATCCGCCCATATGGATTTCGATGAGGCGGCCGTCCGACTGGCGGTTGCGGGTCACAAAGAAATCGAACATGTCGAAAGCCACGTTCTCGATGGCAATCGAATTGCGGAAATAAACGAGGAAAGAGGCGCTGACCAGCTGCTCTTCCGTCATCTCGTACCCCGCTTCGGTGTTCACATAGGCGGCGCCGGGCTGCTGGTTGGGATTGCGGCGGATATTCTCGAAGCGCAGGAGGGCAGGTTCGCCGACCCGGTTTTCGGAGTTGAGCGCCACCAAATCGGCATCGGCGGCATGCGCCTTGTCGACGGGCGTAATCTCATCGATTTCGCCGCCTTTGACACCTTTCATCGACAGGCAGAGATCATAGGGTATCGAGCCGCCCACCGCTTTCACGCGAACCCCGATAAGCATGGCAAAAACCTTGTTTTTGTTCTGCATGTAGAGCTGCGCCTTGTAGTTGACGACCAAATCGTTGAAGTCGTAGTCGCCGTACGCGGGCCAGAGATCCTCGAAAAGAAGCGTTCCCCAACCGTCCGACGGCATGTGAATCACATTTCCTTTGGTGGTGTTCTTGTCGCCGTCTTCGAGGCCGTCGTACAGCTTGCCGTTCGCTCCGAGCGAATAGACGGCGGCGGAGTTGGCCACGGATACGGCCTCGGGCCGCGATACACCCGTTTCGGTTTCATAGCTTACATACAGCGTCCGCAGGGCGGCAGGCACATCGAGCGCCACGGCATCGGCGCCGCCGCCGGCCACGAACGAGGCGAAGGGTTCGGCATCGCGCTCCGTCGCGACGAAAACGCGCGAGGGATGGGCCGCGGAGAAATTACAGTCGACGGATTTGGTCGTCTTCCAATCGAACGAAGCAGGAACATTCAACCCCACGACCTTGTCGGCGTCGCCCCCGGGTTGCGGGGACGGCATATCCTTCACACATCCTGCCAAAAGCGACACTGCCGCAAAGCAGGCGCACAGGGCAATCTTCTTCATGATAATTTTCAGCTAAAAGTGACGTTTCATTACAAAGGTAATGGATATATTCAAATCCGCCAAATTTTTAAACAAAAAAGCCCCTTTTCGTTATCGACCCGACAAAAAACGACAGTCCTCCGGACGGAATTCGCACGGCAGGCCTCCGTATATCGCAAAAGTTTGCTACCTTTGTAATTATGATTGGTAAAATCAAAAACAACCCCCGCCTCAAACGGATGGTTATCGGTCTCATATCGCCCCGCAAACACCCGCGTCCCCGGCTTTGGGTGCGCTGGCTGGTAAACCCTTTTGTTCACAAAAAGGGCCGGGGTGCGCTGATTCGCCGCCATGCGCGGCTCGACGTTTTCCCGTGGCGCCGCTTCGAAGTGGGGCGTGGCGCGCTGATCGAAGATTACGCGGTCGTCAACAACGGCGCCGGCGACGTGATAATCGGCGACGGGGCGCGCGTGGGTATCGGATCGGTCGTTATCGGCCCCGTGCGCATGGGCGACCGCGCCGGACTGGGACAGCACGTGTTCATCTCGGGATTCAACCACGGCTATGCCGACGGCACGCGCGACTCGAACGAGCAGGAGCTCGTCCGCAAGGAGGTGACCATCGGCCGCGAGGCGCACATCGGCGCCAACTCGGTAATCGTGGCCGGCGTCACCATCGGCGAACGCTGCCAGATCGGCGCCGGGAGCGTCGTCACCAAGGATATTCCCCCGTACAGCGTCGCCGTGGGCAACCCGGCGCGCGTCATCAAACGCTACGACCCCGAAAAACAGGAGTGGGTCCCGATCCGCCATGAGTGAACCCCGAGTCAGTGTCATAATACCCGTTTACAACACGGAGCCTTACGTCGAGGAGGCCGTGCGATCGATTATGGAGCAGACGCTCCGCGAGCTGGAAATCATCATCGTCGACGACGGCTCGACGGACGGCACCAAGAACTCCGATTTCATAAAGGAACTGGGTAACAAT
>NZ_CABMQJ010000033.1 GCF_902388705.1 uncultured Alistipes sp. | reverse complement strand
GCAGGTCGAAAGCCAGCTCGGTGAACCACATCAGGTTGCGGCCCCATGCCAGCAGGAGCATCAGCACCGAAACCGCTACGATCCACCATTTGTTGCGCCCCCGGGCCAGGGCGATGCCCAGCGCGGCGAGGAAGAGGGCCGCCGCGCCCAGGTAGGTCGGGCCCCCGGTGTAGGGCTGTGTGCCCCAGTAGGCGGGAAGCTGCTGCGCTGCGCCCCGCAGGCCGTAGTCGTTCAGCACGGCGGCGACTTCGCCGTCGGGCGAGAACGTCGTGCCCGATTCGCGGCCCATGAAGTCGGGAATCAGCAGGTTGAAGGTTTCGGTGCGGCCGTAGCTCCACGCCGTGGCGTAGTCGAGGGCCAGTCCGTTTTGCGAAGCTTCGGCGGTCGAGGCGAGCTCGGAGCCGCCGCGCATGGTTTCTTTCGAATGCGCGGCCGTATACCACAGGGGCGAGAAGTTCGACCCCACGGCCAGGATGCCCGCCGCGGCGAGCACCGCCGTGCGTTTCGAGAACTCCTTGAGGTATTTTCCGCGCAACGCCGCGATTCCCTCGCTGATCCAGAATGCGGCCATCGCCACGAGGAAGTAGTAGGTAATCTGGGGGTGGTTGGCTCCGATTTCGAGCGAGGCCGTGAGCGCCGTGAGCGCCCCGCCGGCCCACATGTTGCCCCGCAGGGTCATCCATGCGCCGCCCATCATCAGCGGGGCGTAGACCAGCGCCCACATCTTGGTGATGTGGCCCGCGCCGATAATGAGCAGGAAATAGGTCGAAAGTCCGTAGGCCAGCGCCGCGACGATGCCCACCCACGGGTTGACGCCGAAAATCAGCAGCATCAGCCACATGGCCGTCATGGCGAAGAAGAGGAACGCCGCAGGGGTGTCGATGACTTTCACCACCCGGCCCACGGTGTTCTTGACGATTTGCGCCGGGTAGGCCACGTTGATCAGGTAGGCGGGCATGCCGCCGAACATGCCGCCCGTCCACTGGGGATCTTCGCCCGTGGCTTTGCGCATCTCGGTGATGTCCCGGGACATACCCTCGTATTGCACGACGTCGTGCTGGGGCAGCACCTCGCCCCGGAATTGCGGGGCGAAATAGGCGGCGCTCACCACGAAAAAGAGTGCAAGGGCCGCCGCTGCCGGCAGCAGCCGGCGTATGATTGTTTTCGGAGAATCCATATTTCCAGTCGTTAACCGATTGCCAAAGGTACGAAAAAACATTTACTTCACGCGGCGCGATTGCGAAAAATCATTATCTTTGCCAAAGATATGCGGCGACCCGGCGTGCGGGAAATCTTCGGGACGAAAGGTTGGCTGCCGGGCGATGTTGCGTCCGTTGCCGCAAAACAAGGTTATATGATAACACTCGATATGATCCGCAAACCCGTAACTGCGGAACTGGAGGCGTTCGACGAATTTGTCGACCGCCAGTTTACGGCCGAGGGGGAGCTGCTCTCCGATATGCTGCGCTACGCCCTGTCGTCGCGCGGCAAGGGTATACGGCCGCTGCTGGTGCTGCTTTCGGCCGCCATGAATTCGCCAGTTACGGGCGCGGCCGGCGGCCGCAGGGTACACCTGGCCGCCATGCTCGTGGAGATGGTGCACGTGGCGTCGCTAATTCATGACGACGTAATCGACGAAGCCGACACGCGGCGCGGGAAACCCTCGGCGAATGCCCGCTGGCAGTCGCACAAGGCGGTGATACTCGGCGATTTCATCCTCGCGCGCAACATGAATATCGGGCTGGCGAGCGGCCAGTACGATTTGGTGACGCATGTCTGCGGCTCGATGGCGGCGCTGTGCGAGGGCGAAGTGCTGCAGAGCGACTGTGCTGAGAAACGCACCATGACGCGGCAGGCGTACCTCGACATTATTTATAAGAAAACGGCCTGCCTGATCGGAATCAGCGCGTCGGCCGGGGCGATGGCCGTAGGCGCTCCGCGGGAGAAAGTGGCGCTGATGCGCCGTTTCGGCGAAGCGGTGGGCATGGCGTTCCAGATACAGGACGACATCCTCGATTACACGCATACGGCGCATACGGGCAAACCCGCCAACAACGACCTGCGCGAGGGGAAAATCACCCTGCCGCTGCTGGCCGTGCTGGACATGGCGGGCTCCGAGCGCCGCGCCGAGTTGCTCGGGCGGCTGGCCTGCTGCCACGACGACGAGCGGTCGGTGGAGTACCTGCAGCAGATTGTCGAAAACGAGGGCGGACTGGCCTTTGCGGCCGAGGTGATGCGCAGCTATGTCACGCGGGCCGTGGAGATGCTCGCCGAATACGAGCCCTCGGACTACCGTACGGCGCTGGCGAACCTCTGCACCTACATTTCCGAGCGGGACAGATAACGGAAACTCATTAACCTAAATTCAGATAAATTAGTATGGAACAGAAAAAAAACTACACACTGCCCATCATCATGATGTTCTTGCTCTTCGCAATGATTTCATTCGTGACCGGGCTCTCGAATCCGCTGGGCGTGATTGTCAAGAACCAGTTCGCCGTGGCGAACTGGATGTCGCAGCTGGGTAACTTCGCCAACTTCATCGCCTATGCGGTGATGGGTATTCCGGCGGGTTTGATGCTCAAGCGCATCGGATACAAGAAAACAGCGCTGGCGGCCGTGGCAATCGGGTTCGTCGGTGTGGGTATCCAGTATCTCTCGGGTGAGGCCGGCAGCTTCCCGATCTACCTGATCGGCGCATTCGTGTCGGGTTTCTCGATGTGTATGCTCAATACCGTTGTCAACCCGATGCTCAACACGCTCGGCGGCGGCGGTAAGAAGGGCAACCAGCTGATTCAGTTCGGTGGTTCGCTCAACTCGATTTCCGCGACGATCGTTCCGGTGCTGGTAGGTTACCTGATGGGTAACGCGGCCAATGCCACGATCAGCGACGCGGCTCCCGCATTGTGGATTGCCATGGGCATCTTCGCCGTGGTATTCGTCGTGCTCTATATGGTCAATATCCCCGAGCCGTTCGCCATTCAGGAGAAGAAAGCCGAGGTCAAGGACAAGCACAGCGCCCTTTCGTTCCGTCACTTCCTGCTGGGTACGGTAGCCATTTTCATCTATGTGGGCGTCGAGGTCGGCATTCCCAACTTCATGAACCTCTTCCTCACGGCGGCGCCCGACGCTTCGACGAGCGGCGTGGGCATGGCTGCGGCTGCGGCCGGTTCGCTGGTGGGCACCTATTGGTTCCTGATGATGTGCGGCCGTCTGCTGGGCGGCGTGCTGGGCGGCAAGATTTCGAGCAAGGTACAGCTGTCGTTCGTCGCTTCGCTGGCGCTGGTCTTCGTGATTGTAGGTATCTTCGCCCCGACGGACGTGATGGGCGCGATGCCCGTCTTCACCGGAACCGGGTTCGGCATGGTCGAGGTGCCCGTCGGCGTGATTTTCTTTACGCTCTGCGGCCTCTGCACCTCGGTGATGTGGGGTACGATTTTCAACCTCGCGGTCGAAGGCCTCGGCAAATACACCTCGATGGGTTCGGGTATCTTCATGGTGATGGTTTGCGGCGGCGGTATCCTTCCGCTGATTCAGGGTGGCGTGGCTGACTTCGCAGGGTATCTCTCCAGCTACTGGGTGATTGTCGCAGGTCTGGCATACATGCTCTTCTACGCGCTTATCGGCTCGAAGAACGTCAACAAGGACATTCCCGTGCAGGAATAATCGGCAGCACGGATTTCATAAAATCCCGGCACTCATCGAGGGTGCCGGGATTTGTTTTGTGCCGGGGACACGTAACCTGTTTCTTAAATTCGGATATCGTGTGCCGGCAAGGGAAAGACGGCGGCCGGATGCCGTGTGTGCCGTGTGTGCCGTGTGCGGCGGGGCGCGGCGGGTTTTGCGCGGCGGGACGGAATGCGCGGGCGGAAATTCTGATTGTGGCGGGCAGGAGGCCCGGAGCGCGGGAAAACTGCGGCCCCGGACGTAAAAAAAACAGGATGCCGTTGCCGACATCCTGTTTTTCTTGCTGACTGCCCGGATTATTTCTTGTCCGCGCTGGTCATACGCTTCTCCTTGATACGGGCCTTCTTGCCGGTCAGGTCGCGCAGGTAGTAGATGCGTGCGCGACGTACGACGCCGACCTTGTTGACCTCGATCTTGTCGATGTGGGGAGAGTAGAGCGGGAAGATACGTTCGACGCCCACGCCGTTCGAAATCTTACGGATCGTGAACATCTTGGTCTTGCCCGAACCTTTGATCTGGATAACCACGCCGCGGAAACTCTGCACGCGCTCCTTGTTACCCTCGATGATTTTGTAGGATACGGTGATCGTGTCACCGGCCTTGAACGACGGAATGTCTGCATCCGTCTTTGCCCACATCTGCTCGTTGACGAGCTTGATGATTGCGTCTTTGTTCATTGTTGCAACAATTTAATGTGTTTCGCATCCAACATTCCCGCTGTGCCCGCCTGCCATACGGATACCCTGACCCGTAATCCCGCATTCCGGCTTCTGCGGCTTGCGCTGCTTCGGCCTCCTGCAAAAAGCGCAGCACCCAATGAAAGAGGTTGATATACGCCCCGTAAGGGAGTGCAAATATACGAAGTTTTTTTCATTCGGCACACGTGTGGCATAAAAATATCTTTTCGGTGCGTGATTTATTGCTATCTTTGTGGGCAAAACACCGACTATGAAAGAAGAAAGACTGATACTCGTAACCAATGACGACGGCTACGATTCGAAAGGGCTGGCCGCCGCCGTCGCGGTGGCGCGCGGTTTCGGCCGGGTGGTGGTCGTGGCGCCCGAAACCACCCAGAGCGGCATGAGCCAGGCCATCACGATGTACAATCCCCTTTACCTGAACTGCGTGCGCAAGGAGGAGGGACTGGAGGTCTACTCCTTTTCCGGCACGCCGGTCGACTGCGTGAAGATGGCCTTCGACTACCTGCTGCGCGAAGAGCGCGTCGACTTGGTGATTTCGGGCATCAACCACGGTTCCAATTCGGCGGTCAACGTGCTCTACTCGGGAACGATGGGTGCGGCCATCGAGGGCAGTTTCTACGGTTGTCCCTCGGTCGGGCTGTCGCTGGACGACCACAGCGAAGACGCCGATTTCGAGGCGTCGGTGGCGTATGGGAAGCAGATAGTGCGCAGCGTGCTCGAAAACGATATCGAGCTGCCGCTGTGCCTCAATGTGAACGTTCCCGTGGGCAAACCCGGCGAGCTGCACGGCATCCGCCTCTGCCGCCAGAACCGCGGTTTCTGGCGCGAAGAGTTCTACCGCCACGAAGACCCCCGCGGCCGTGAGTATTTCTGGCTTACCGGGGCGTTCGTCAACGGGGAGCCGGAGGCCGAGGATACCGACGAATGGGCCCTGTCGCACGGCTATGTTTCGGTGGTGCCGGTGCAGGTCGATTTGACGGACTACCGTCAGCTCGCGGCACTTGCCAAAGTGCTGAAATAATACTATATTTGCCGTAGACAAACTCCGGCTCGGACAGGCGCGCCCCGGCACGGCCGGACGAATTTGCCGATGCACCCGGCGTTGTCTTCCAAAAAAACGGAAAGCCTATGCTGATTAAAATCCTGCTCGTCCTTGCGATAGTTATCCAGACCGTCGCGACGGCCTACGCCCTCAAGTTGGTGCGGGCCACCAAGTACAACTCGGTGTGGATTCTCTTCATCGTGGGTTTCTCGCTGCTCTCCGTCGAGCGGTTCGTGCAGCTGCTGATGGCCAGCGGTCAGTATGTCCCGCGGTGGTGGTTCGCCTACCTGGGAATCGTGATTTCGATCTGCCTGTCGATAGGCGTGATGTATGCCCACAAGCTTTTCAAATACATCGATCGCCTGAACCGCCAGCGGCAGTTGCTCAACAAGCGGATTCTCACGGCCGTGCTCCGCACCGAGGAGAAAGCCCGCTCGCGCTTCTCGAAAGAGCTGCACGACGGCCTGGGGCCGCTGCTCTCGTCGGCGCGGATGTCGCTTTCGGCCCTGGCGCGCGAGGAGCGCAGTCCCGAACAGCGGGAAATCATCGACAATACGACCTATGTAATCGACGAGGCAATCCGTTCGCTGCGCGAGATTTCGAACAACCTCTCGCCCCATGTGCTCAACGATTTCGGCCTGGCGCGGGGCGTGCAGAACTTCATCGACAAGAGTGCTGCGATGCACGACGTGAAGATTCGTTTCACGACCAACCTGCGTACGGAGCGTTACGATACGGACATCGAGGTGATTCTCTACCGTGTGATTTGCGAGCTGATTAACAATTCGCTCAAACACGCCGCCTGTACGTCGATTAACCTGTCGCTGTCGCAGAACGGTCCCGAACTGGCGCTCGACTATACGGACAACGGCCGGGGGTTCAACCCGCAGGCCATGATGGACTGCGGCATGGGGCTTTCGAACATCTCTTCGCGCATCAATTCGCTGGGCGGCACGTTCGACATCTCCAGTGCCAGGGGCAAGGGGATGCGCGCCGCGATTCGCGTGAATACGCAGGAGGAGCCGGCGCCGCAGAAACGCCGCCGCAACAGGAAATGATATGGAACGCAGGATAGTACTTGTAGACGACCATTCGCTCTTCCGCAACGGACTGCGGGGGCTGCTGGAGCATTGTGCCGGTTGTCGCGTCGTGGGCGAGGCGGCCAGCGGCGAGGAGTTTCTCGCCATGCTGCCCGGACTGGAGGCCGACGTGGTCTTCATGGATTTCGCCATGCCCGGCATCGACGGGGCCCAGACGACCGAACGGGCGCTGGCGCGGCGTCCCGATTTGCGCATCATCACCCTTTCGATGTTCGGCGAGGAGAGTTACTACACGCGCATGGTACAGGCCGGTGCCCGGGGATTCCTGCTCAAGGACTCCGACATCGGCGACGTGGTCGAGGCCGTCGATACGGTCATGGCGGGCGGCAGTTATTTCAGTCCGCAGCTCCTGTCGTCGCTGACGGGGCGCATGCGGACGCGCGACGACGTGCCCGACGAGGAGCTTTCGGCCCGCGAGCTCGAAATACTGGTAGCCGTATGCCGCGGGCTGTCCAACCAGGAGATTGCCGACGAACTCTTTATTTCGAAACGCACGGTGGACAAGCACCGCGCCAACATCCTCGAAAAAACGGGCTGCAAGAATACCGCTTCGCTGGTGGTGTACGCCATCCGCAACGGGATTGTGGATATTTGACCCGGACCCCTCGTATGAAAAAATCCGTTGCTTTGCGTCGGTGCGGTGGCGGGTGCGGTATCTCTGTGCAATCGGCCGCATACCGTAAGACGCTGGCGGGAACGGGCTCCCTGGCCCGGGTGCTTCGAACGGGGAAAGGCGTTACGCTCCGGGACACCGGGATGGGATGACGTCCGCCCGGCAGATTTCCCGGGCCGCTTGCGAATAATTTCGAAACTCGACATTAAAAAAATGAAAGACCTGATAAATGCGCGTTGCGGCTGGGCCGGAACGGACGAATTATACGTCAGATACCACGACGAGGAATGGGGCAAACCCGTTACCGATGACCGGACCCTGTTCGAGTTTCTGGTGCTCGAAAGTGCCCAGGCCGGACTGTCCTGGATTACCGTGCTCCGGAAACGGGAGGGGTACCGGGAAGCCTTTCATCATTTTCAGGTGGAGCGAGTGGCGCAAATGACAGCGGACGAGGTCGGGCGGTTGATGCAATTCGAGGGAATCGTTAGAAACCGGCTGAAAATCGACAGCACGATACGGAACGCAAAACTGTTTATGGCTGTTCAGGAGGAGTTCGGCAGCTTCTACGACTACACCTTGTCGTTCTTTCCCGACCGGAAGCCTGTCGTCAACCATTTCACCAGTTTGAGCCAGATTCCCTCCACATCTCCCGAATCGGACGCCATGAGCAAAGACATGAAGAAACGGGGCTTCAAATTCTTCGGTTCGACGATATGTTATGCTTTTTTGCAGGCTGCCGGATTTGTTGACGACCATTTGGAGGGCTGTTTCTGCAGGTCGAATCGAACGGTTCCGGCAAGGCCGTAGGCCTGTCCGTATCTGTTTCGGAGTGCCGACGATTCGGGAGGAGGTAGTTGCAGTCCGCGGATATGCACGACCGCCTTGCAGTACGCGCGAAAAGCAGGTTCGTCGAACCTGCTTTTTTTTGCCGGTGGCCGCCGGGCCGTTTTGCCCGTGGGCTTCGGGGCGTTTCGCCGGCTGGCCGCCGGGCCGTGTCGGCGGTATCGGTGGATGGATTTTCCGGATTGCATGGCCGATTTGCCTGCGCAGGGGAGGGCGCCGGATGGTTTTCGGGCCGGCGTGGCTTTAGGGGAACCGGGCGTTTTTGCTGCCGGGGCGCGGCCGGCTGCGGAGTCCTGCTTACAGCAGCGGCGAGAATACCCGCATGAACGATTCGGCCACGCGGCGGCCCCGCGGGCGCTTGAACCACTCGGCCGCGGTGAGCATGTGGCAGTGCGTCAGGTCTTCCTCGAAAACGGCCGCCATGCGGGCTGCGAATTCACGGTCGTAGACGAATGCGTTGACCTCGAAATTGTGCTCGAAGCTGCGGAAGTCCATGTTTGCCGAGCCGATTACCGACAGCATATCGTCGATAACCAGTAGTTTGGAATGCAGGAATCCCGGGGTGTAGAAGGCGATTTTCACCCCGGCCTTCATCATGTCGTCGAGGTACGAGTGGCTCGCCAGGTCGACGATTTTCGAATCGGAGCGGGCCGGCAGCATCAGCAATACGTCGATTCCCGCGAGCGCCGCCTCCTGCAACGCCGTGTTCAGCACGTCCGAGGGCAGGTAGTAGGGTGTTTGTATCCAAACCCGCTGCCGGGCGCGGGCAATGGCGTAGCTGTCGGCCTGGAGCAGTGCCCGCCATTTTCCGAACGGCCCGCTGGGGGCGATTTGCAGGATGTTGTCCGTGAATCGTTCGGCCGGGGGATAGTATGCCGCGCCGGAAATATGCTCTTTGGTGGTCGCCGACCAGTCGCTCAAGAACGAGGCCTGCAGGCCTGCGGCGCCGCTGCCCTCGATACGGAAATGGGTGTCGCGCCAGATGCCCCATTTGGTGCCGCGGACATAGCGGTCGGCGATGTTCATGCCGCCGATGAACCCTGTGCGGCCGTCGATGACGACGATTTTGCGGTGGTTGCGGTAGTTGACCTTGCTGGTGAAGAGCGGAAACTTGACGTGCAGGAATGCGTATACTTCGATTCCCTCGCTGCGCATGCCGTTGAAAAAGGCTTTTTTTGTGCTGTTGCTGCCCACGTCGTCGTAGAGGATGCGCACCTCGACTCCCTCGCGGGCCTTTGCCACGAGCGCGTCACGCAGCCGGCAGCCCGTTTCGTCGTCGCTGAAAATGTAGTACTGGATGTGGATGTGGTGCCTGGCGCGGGCGATTTCGGCCATCAGCGCCTCCATCTTCGATTGCCCGTCGGTATAGACTTCGATACGGCTGCCGTAGAGCGGTGCGGAGTGCAGGGTCTTGAGCAGCAGCGAGGCGAGCGGCCGGTAGCGGGGCGGGATTTCCGGCCCGCCGGTGTGCTCGGACTCCTCCAGCTGCATGGTAATCCGCTTGCGCGTGCGGCGCGAGATGATGCGCTGTTTCGAGAGGTTCTGTCCGAAGAAGAAATAGAAAACGAGCCCCACGACGGGTGCCAGCACCAGCACGATAATCCACGGCAGGGTCTTCAGCGGGTTCCGGTTGTCGGTGATGATGACCAGGATGATGCCGAGAATCGTGACCGAGTAGACAACCAGAAAGAAGTATGTCAGGATTTGCTGCATACGGGTTTCTTCTTGGGCTCGGGCCGCCGTCGGGCGGGAGCGTCGTTATTGCTGCTGCGCCTGCGGCGGGAATTTCACCAGGTAGAGCAGGTGCTCGACGCCGCGCATGTAGTTGCGTTTGTGGTTTTTCGGGGAGTAGATGTAGCAGTCGAGCGTGAAAACACGGTTGGTTGCCGTGTCGACGGTCGTGTAGCTGACGAACGGGCCGCCCATGAAGTCGCCGTGCACGTCCCAGAACCCGCGCATCTCGCACCACAGGCGTCCCTCCATGCGGAACATGCGGTAGTCGGGTTCGATCACGTCGGAGGTGGTCATGTACGAGCCGTCCGACGGGCCGGGGATGCGGGCTGCGAACTTGTTGCGGGCGGCGAGCAGCGCCCCGGGCGAAAGCGACTCCTTGCCCTTGTACGGATAGGAGTAGATGAAGAATCCCTGGCTGGCGCTCGGGTATTCGTAGCGGGCCCAGAGGAAGTCCTTGTCGTTGGTGGCCAGCACGTAGCCTTTCGGTACGGTCATGTCGACCCCGAACGTGTCCTTTATCGCTTGGCGGATATTCTGTTCGTTGTATTTTTCGGCGTATTTGACGGCGCGGTCGCGCTCGGCTTTTTCGAGCACGTGCACGATGTTTTCCCGGTTGGCCGAAAGGAATGCCGTGAGCGACTTGTCGTTGGGCCCCTGAAGGGTCAGTACGATTTGCGGTTCGGCTTTCACGTTATACTGCACGGTCACGCCTGCTTCGGCGAGCGCAGGGTCTTTGACCACCTTGAGGATGTTGCGGTGCTTGATGACCATGTCGGTGAAACCCCGTTCGTTGACGCGCAGTATGTCGAACAGCGGTTCGGTCTGGTTCAGGTAGGGTATCGGGGCGGTGAATACCGCGCGCAGCGTATCGCCCAGCTCGCCCGTCCACTCCTGCTGGGGACAAACGACGATCAGTTCGTAAGGGGAGCCCAGCGAAGTCTGGGAACGCGATTTGGTCAGCGAATTGAACGCGTCGCAGCCCGTCATCGTTGCGAGGAGGGCGGCAAACAAGGCTATACGGAGGATAGTTTTCATAACCGGTCTGAAATTGAATCTACTACAAATATAGTTATATTTTTCGGAAAAGCGCGGATTTTCACTATTTTTGCCTGGAATAAGAAGCCATGCGTTTAAAGCCACCGAAAATAATCCGGCGCCTGATGCCGGACCTGATCTGGGAAATAGACGACCGGGACGGCGTGTTCCTTACGTTCGACGACGGGCCCACGCCCGGCGTTACGGAGTGGATACTCTCCACGCTGGACAAGTACGATGCCAAAGCCACGTTTTTCGTGCTGGGCAAGAACGTCGAGATGTATCCCGACCTCTACCGGCGCATCCTCGACGCGGGACACCGGGTCGGCAACCACACCTATTCGCACCAGAAGGGGTGGGGGATGAGCCTCGAACGCTACACCGAGGATGTGGATTTCGCCAATGACCTCATTCACAGCGAGCTGTTCCGGCCTCCCTATGCGCGTATCACCCCGGCGCAGGCGCGTTTCCTGGGGCAGCGTTACAAGCTGGTGATGTGGGACATCATCTCGCGTGACTACAACCGCAACCTTTCGCCCCGCACATGCCTGCGCAACGTGACCAAATACCTCGCGCCGGGTGCCATCGTGGTGTTCCACGACAGCGAAAAGGCGTTTCGCAACATGCGCTACGCCCTGCCCCGCACCCTGGAGAAAATCAGGCAGATGGGGCTCAAATGCAAATCCATCGAATTCTGACATGAAAGTCGTCGTCGCCATAACCGCCGCCAGCGGTGCCCTGTACGCCCGCCTGACGCTCGAACGGCTGCTCGCGGCGCCCGAAGTGTCGGAAATCGCCCTCGTGTGCAGCGCCCGTGCCCGCGAGGTGATGGCGCACGAACGGGTCGTCCTGCCCGAAGATGCGCGTATCCGGACTTTTGCCAACGACGACCTTTTCGCCCCTCCGGCCAGCGGTTCGGCGCGCTACGACGCCATGGTAATCGTTCCCTCGACGGTCGGCACCGTGGGACGGGTGGCTGCGGGAACGGCGCAGAGCCTGATCGAGCGGGCCGCCGACGTGATGCTCAAGGAGCGGCGGCGGCTGGTGTTCGTCGTGCGCGAAACACCCCTGTCGCTCATCCACCTGCGCAACATGACGACCCTGACCGAGGCCGGGGCCGTGATTCTGCCTGCGAGCCCGTCGTTTTATGCCGCGCCGCAGGATATCGGGGCGCTGTGCGGCACCGTTGCCGACCGCGCCGTGGCGCTGCTCGGCGTCGATGTACCGTGCTATGAATGGGGCGAATAGGAATTTACGGATTTTTTTTGTAACTTTGCGACCGCGAAAAAATCAATTCAAAACAATACCTTATGGCAACTACAGCTGACATCAAAATCGGTATGTGCATCGAATTGGATGGCAAGACCTTCCAAATCGTGGATTTCCAGCATGTGAAACCGGGCAAAGGCCCCGCTTTCGTGCGTACCAAACTCAAGAACCTCGAATCCGGCCGCGTGCTCGACAACACGTTCTCGGCAGGAGCGAAAATCGAACCCGTGCGCGTGGAGCGCCGTCCCTACCAGTTTACCTACGAGGACGACCTGGGCGCCCACTTCATGCACACCGAAACGTTCGAGGAGATTAATATCGACAAGGCCCTGATTACGAACTACGACCTGATGGCCGACGGCCAGATCGTCGAGGTGATGTTCCACACCGAGAAGGAAACCGTGCTTTCGGCCGAACTTCCCCCGATTGTGGACATGGAGGTGACCTATACCGAGCCGGGCATCAAGGGCGATACCGCTTCGACCAACTCGCTCAAACCCGCTACGGTCAACACCGGCGCAACGGTTCGCGTGCCCCTGTTCATCAACACGGGCGACAAGATTCGTGTGGATACCCGCACCCGCGAGTACTACGAGCGCATCAAATAGTTTCCGGACGACAAGGGCCTGTTGCGTGCATCCGGCCGGACTGCGGCGTGATTGTACGTCCGCTCCGGGAGGCGGAAAGAACAGGGCTCCGGCGGCCCCGGCACGGGGAACGTCGCTGCTCCTCCCTTTCGGATGGAATGCATATGCTAATGTAATATCAGGCGAGGCGTCGGTTCAAAACCGATGCCTCGTTTTTTTGTGCTTTGGTGCGGGACAAGTGCATAAGCCCGTGTGTGGCCGGAATCCTGCCGGGGCAGGCGTTCCCGCAAAAAAGCAGCCGTTAACCCGAATGGTTAACGGCTGCTCCGTTTTACGAGGGGACGCTTATTCCGCTTTGATCAATTCGATATTGTCGAGGAACCAGCGGTTGGCCGTCGAAACCTCCCACTGCGTCTGTGTAATGGTGATTTTCGTATCCTTGTTGACCGTAACACCCGTCAGGTCTACTTCGGCGCGAACCCATTCGAGTTTGTGGCCGTCTTCCCAGCCCAGTTCGGGAATGTCGAACTGGGCTTTGTTTTCGCCGTTCTCGACGATGACGATTAGATTGACGGGGTCGATTTTACCGGAACCCTGTCGCATTCCGCACCAGTCGAACGAGAGTTTCACGTTGGTGTTGTCGGGAACCTTGGTCATCGGGGGCAGGATGATACCTGCGTGGTTGCCGGTCTTGCCGAACTTGAGGTAGTTGCGCTGGAGGTAGATGCGTTTGTTGTCGTTCTTGTCGTAAATCAGTTTGTAACCGCGTGCCTCGATGGCATCGAATGCCGTCACCGGTGTGCCCTCGACCGCAATGCTCAAGGAGGTGAGCGCCGTAGCCTTTGCATCGAGATCGTCCGTTTCGACCGTCTTGCCGACGCCGCCAGCCTCTGCCCACGGATCGAGCCACTCGAAATCCTCCGAGTAGTAGATTATCTTAATTGCGCCGCGATCTATGATCTCGGTAGCCATGATTTTGATTACGGGTGCGGCCAATCCTGCGAAATAACCTTTGACAGTCACCTTGTGGCCGTTCAGGGCGGCAATCCCCAGCGATGCGGGGGCGTCCGTGACGTTCACGGAGAATTTGGCGCCTTCGACGGAGATGTTGCTGCCGTTCAAAATGCCGCTTACCTCGATGAATTCTCTCGAGTCGGATTTGAAAGAGTCGATTTTGTCGGTTATATCTTCCGGCTCGGGATACGTTACCGTTCCTCCCGTCGAAACGACGGTCAGGATGTCGCAATCCACGATCGAGAGCGACTGCGTATCGGTGGATTTGGTTCCCATAATCGAAATCTTGTCCCCGATGTTCACCGCTGTTTTGTTGAGGATATAGATCGTACCGGTCTTTTGCTCGTCGGTTACGACGAACCCTTCGGTCGTAACGGCCATTACGGTTACATTCGGAACGGACACGACCGTTTCGTTTGCCAGGGCATCGAGCTCACCGACCGTGTACTCCTTGACATCCCGGTATTTATCCCCGTTCTGGATGATGAGCACTTCGGCGCGGCTTGCAAGTGTCCGGCCCTTGAATACGACGGGCGCTTTTCGGGGGTTGTCCTCCGCTCCGTCGCGCATGTTGTCGGACACCGAGATCGTTACGTCCATTACGCCGGTTCCCGACGAGGGGGTGACCGTCACCCAGTCGGGGACTTCCGTCACCCAGTCGGCGTCGGCGTAGATGGTGATAAGCTTTTCCGCAGCTCCTTCGGCTTCGAAATTCAATGTGCCGGCACTTGCCAAGACAGCCTCCGAGAGCGTATTCTCATCCTTGTCGCAACTCCAGAAAGAACACAGGGCCGCTATCAGAACCGAGGCTGCGCATATATTTTTCAAATATCTCATAATTGTTTGGTTTTATGTAATTTCCCTGTTAGAAATTGAGTCCGTCGTTCCATCCCGGATTCTGCGTGAGGTTCTTGTTGAGCGAACGCTCGTTGATGGGAATGGGATAGAGGTAATCCCGCTCTTCGTTAAACTTGGTGCGCGTGATATCCTTGTGATAGTTCAGGTAGCCCCGGGTTCCTCCGGTAAGGAAAATTTCCTTGCCCAGCTCATACACCTGGACGCCGTCGCCGGCTTTCGGCTTTTCGGTGCCGTTCTCGTAGAGAATCAGGTCGGTTTTGCCGTTGCCCGAGAGGTCGTACTCACCGGGCCCCTTGAAATACATGCCGAGCAGCTCCTGGTCGATGCAGTAGCCTGCTTTCCAGCGAACCAGGTCGTCGAAACGGAAACCTTCCTGCATCAGCTCGACTGCACGCTCCCTGCGGATTTCGAGGATGACGCCTTTGTTATTGCCGGTAACGTTCGTATATCCGTATTCGGCAGAAGAGAGGTAACGGTCGGGATTTGCATTGGCTTTGGCCATGTCGAGATCCGGCATGCCCGCCCGCTCTCTGATTTTGTTCACGGAGATTTCGAGGTCATCCTGCGTCAGCGTTCCGAGCTCCGCCTTGGCTTCGGCATAGTTCAGGAGCACCTCCGCATAGCGGTAAACCGGGATGTCGCAGGTCGAGCGGTCGTTGCGGTCGACATTGCCGCCGGAAGCCGTGGGATCCTGGACGAACTTGATGGGCTGGTATCCGGTGACGCTGACCCCGAAATCGGGTGCGAGCACATCGGTTTTGCCGATTCGCGTATATCCCGGGGTGCGGACGCTCTGGGCCAGGCGCGGGTCGCGGTCTTTCATTTCGTCGTTGAACGACAGCGTCTGCCATCCGTCCGTGCGATCCGTGAAAGCCGTACCGTCTTTCATCAGGTACATGTTTATCATCTTTTTGGTGTATCCCGGACGGCCCTGGGTCGGTACCAGCGTAAATGCCGTGGCGTTGTGGTAGATGCCCAGCCCGTAATCGAACTTGATGGCGAGGATGTATTCGTCCTGGCTGGCGTCTTCCTGTGCGAAGAGCGTCAGGTAGTCTTTCTCCGGATTGCCGGTCTTGTAGAGTTTATACGGGCCGTCGTCGATCAGCTCCCTGGCTGCTTTGGCTGCCAGGTCGAGGTAATACGTGTAGTCGTGTCCCTCGATGGTGAGTCCGTGGTACTTGCGGTAGGTGCCTTCGTAGAGGCAGAACTGCGCTTTCAGCGCCAGGGCTGCCCACCTGTTTACACGGTAGGTGCTTACGTTGGGCGTGAGGGTGGCGATGGCTTCGTCGACGTCTTCGATCATCTTGGTCATGATCAGTTCGCGCGAATCGCGCGGATTCTGGAGCGCGGCATCGGTCGAACCGAGTTCCTGGTCGTACCAGGGGACGTCGCCGAACCGTTTCACCTTTTCGAAATAGAAGAAAGCCCGGAAGAATTTCGTCAGCGCGTTGTACTTGGCAACGGCATCTTTGTTTGCACATTGGTCGGAATACTTCAAAAGGGTATTCATACGGCGCAGGTCGGTCCAGGACCATCCGCCCCCGGAGTTGGGGACAGTTCGCTTGTTGCCTCCCAGTATCAGGTCGGAGAGGGTCTGGTTGACGATAAGGTCGCTCTGGTCGTCGTAGGGATTCTTATCCAGCAGGTTGTTGTAGAACGGATTGGTAAAGAGCTGGAGGTCGGTTTCGTTCTTGAAATAATCGTATTGCGATATTTTAGACAACGGCGCCTTGTCGAGTGCCGTGCAGGCCGACAATCCTACGGACAGTGTAATGGCTAATATGGTTAATCGCTTCATTTTGATCGTAGCTTAATGTTAGAAAGTGATGTCTATACCGAACATGAATGTCTTGGCCCACGGATAATAAGCTTGGTTGTATTGCTCCGTGCTTCTGGAGATGGCTGCCTCGGGATCGACATATTTGGAGTTTTTCTTGATCGGCGACCAGTAGCAGAGGTTCTCGCCCGAGAAATAGATGCGGATTTGGTCGATACCGGCCTTTTTCGTGAGGGTGGCGGGGATTGTGTAGCCGACAGTCAGGTTCTTCAGGCGCAGGTAACGGATATTCTGCAGGTAGTGGTCGTTTACCTTGCTCAGATAACCTCCTGTCGAAGAGTAGGCGCGGGCCCGCGGGAAATAGGAGTCGGGGTTGTCTTCCGACCATACCTTGCCGAGGAAATCTTTGGGCAGGAACGTGAGGTAAGGATAGGAGTAGCAGCCCCAGAACGGCATCGAACGTCCGGTAGGATACCAATAATGGTTGCCGGTTCCCTGGAAGAAGACCGAAGCGTCGAAGCCGTACCAGCGGATGCTGGCGTTGATACCGTAGGAGAGCGTGGGAAGCGAGTTGCCCAGAATCTTGCGGTCGCCCGGATCGTCGACGGTGTTGCTGCCGATTCCCCAGATGCCGTTGCCGTCGCGGTCGAGGAACTTGAGGTCGCCGGCCTGCCAGCCGCCGGTCAGGCGGGAGTTGCTGTAGCTCAAATCCACCTCCCGGGCATAAGCCTGCGCCTCTTCGGTGGTCTTGAAGAACCCGTCGGTGGTGAAGCCCCAGATTTCGCCGATTTCCATGCCTACGTAGTAGTCTTTGGCAAGCGATTTTTCCCGGTTGTCGTATTTGGTGATTACGCTCTTGTAGTCGCTGATGTTGAATCCGATGCTGTATTCGAACGGCTTGTTGGCGAGTTGGAACTGGTCACGCCAGTTCACCGAAAGCTCGTATCCCTTCGTCCGCAGGTCGGCCGCATTCATCTGCGGGGGATCGGCTCCGTAGACGCCCGGTAGAGCGACACCGTCGGTGAGCATGTCTTTCGTATCGCGGATATAGAGGTCGCCGGTCAGGTTCAGCCGGTTGTTGAACATGGCCAAATCGAGGCCGAGGTTCCATTGCTGGGACGTTTCCCACGTCAGGTCGGAGGCTATGGGCGCCCCCAGCGAGGAGTACTTGCCCATCGTTCCGCCCTCGCCGAAAGTATAGCCTGCGAAATCCTTGATCGATACCAACCGCATATAGGTGTAATAGGAGGAGACGTTCTGGTTGCCCAGGCTGCCGAAAGAGGCCCTCAACTTCAGGTTGTCCACGACGCTGCGGGCCGGTTCGAAGAAAGGCTCTTCCGAGATGCGCCATCCGACCGAACCGGAGGGGAACCAGCCCCAGCGGTGTCCGTCGGCGAAACGCGAAGTACCGTCGTAACGACCGCTGACTTCGACCAGGTAACGGCCCTTGTAATCGTAGTTGATACGGCCGAAGAAGCCCATCAGGGCGTATTCGTTCTGGCCGCCGCCGACGCCTGTCAGGGTTTCGCCCTTCTCGTTCTGGCCTACGAGATCCAGGTCGTCCAAATCAACCGAGGAGAGGTTGCGGCCCCAGGCCGAAACATTCTTGCTGGCCCAGGTTTCGTAGTTGAATCCGAACGTACCCGAGAGGTGATGCGCGTCGGCGAACGTTTCGTCGTAGTTGGCAAAGGCGTTGGCAGAGTAGTAGTTGCGCGTGTTGACCGCTTCGTCGAGCTGGTTTTCGCCGGCGCCGGTGGCGTAAGCGGCGAGCTCGGCATCGGGATACTCGCGGTAATACATGGCGGAACTGCGGCTCGTGTTGCGGGCCTGGTACAGCCGGTAGGTGAAGTCGCCGGTAATGCTCAATGTCTTGACCGGCGTGATGACCAGGCGCGTGGTGTTCGAGAAGTCGCTCGTACGGTCGACGTTGCGGTGCGTGCCCTCGTTGAGCATGATATGACGGCCGTTACCCACTTTGTAATTCAGGTACGGGGTGCCGTAGAGCCACGAGCCGTCGGGGTTCTTCATCGGGAAGTTGGCCAACGCGTGATTGGAGAGGTAACCCAGGGTATTGTCGATGCTGCCGTCGCCCAGGGAGGTGTATTTCGAACTGAAGAACGACGTGTTGTTGGACATGGTCGCCCATTTGTTGATCCGGAAGTCGATTTTCGAGCGCAGGTTGTATTTGTTGTATACGTCGGGAATCGCACGCTGGATACCTTCCTGGCGGTCGTAAGCACCCGAAACCATGTACTTGATGTCTTTCGTGCCGCCGCTGATGGAGATGCTGTGCTGCTGAACCGGGCGTTTTTCACGGAAAAGCATGTCCCACCAGTCGTAGTTGCCGTAGTAGACCCACTGCTTGCGGCCGTTGCGCACCTCTTCGACGACCCACGGACGGTCGGGATTCTCTTTGCGGTCGTTTACACGCGCCAGAAGCTGCTGCATGTCGTGGTCGGTGTAGTCCACGTAATTCGTGCCGGAGTCGGACTGCCAGAATTTGTTGACCGTGTAGACCGACCAGTAACCGCGGTTCTCGTAGTCGGTCGAGGTGGTCGATTCCTCCCAGCCGAAACGGCCGCTGTAACGAACCGTCGCCTTGCCGTCTTTGGCCGAACCGGTTTTCGTGGTGACCAGGATGACACCGAATGCCGCGCGCGCACCGTAAACGGCTGCTGCAGCGGCATCCTTGATGACCGAGATGGACTCGACGTCGTTCGGGTTGACGCGGTTGAGGTCGCCGACGGCGCCGTCGATAAGCACGAGCGGGTCGGCACCGTTGATGGAGGTCACGCCGCGCACGTTGATGGCGGGCGAGCTGCCGGGTTTACCCGAAGAGGTCGTGATGTTAAGACCCGCCACGGAACCCTGGAGCATGTTGGTCAGGGAGTGGGCGACGCGGTTTTCGAGGTCTTTGCTCCCCACGGTCGCCACGGCGCCGGTGAGGTTGACCCGCTTCTGCGTACCGTAGCCGATGACCACCGCTTCGTCGAGTTGGATGGCGTCTTCCTGCAGGTAGACGGTGACGTTCTCCTTGGTTGCGGGAACCGTCACTTTCTGGGGCAGGTACCCCAGGCTGGATACATTCAGGACAACTGCCCCCGCCGGAACCCGGAGTGTGAAGCCGCCGTCTTCTGCGGTCGTGATTCCTTTGGTCGTACCGTCGACCAGGACGGCTACTCCCACGAGAGGTTGTTGTTGGGCATCGAGGACTTTCCCGGATACCACCCGATTCTGGGCTGCGAGGGTGAAGATACCCCCTCCCACCATCAGAAACAGAGATAGAACCAATGGTCTAAATACTCTCATAAGTCTGTGTTTGTAAGTTAGTAAAAAGTAGAAGGTTGATGTGTTACAGGATGTTACTGGCGTTTATACGCATCTGTCGAGAACGCTTTCGGGCGCTGCATGTTTTCAGTCCATGTATTTCCGAATTCGTCCGTGACGGTAATTACCAGGTCGGTATCGGCGTCGGGCGCCTTCACTTTGAAGAAATGCGTGAATTTCTTGGTGATGAACGACGGCGTTGATGTGAGTTTATCGTTGTTGAACCGCTTGACGGAGAGTGCGGCGATATGGAGCGGATCGTAGGCTTCGACCTGCGTGGGCGTGAGTTCGCTGCCGGTTTCCGTGGTGACCTTCAGTGTCCAGTCCGAGCTCCAGTTCCAGATGTTTATCAGCACCTCGTTGCGGGAGTTCGCCGGATAGGCGTCGACATATTGCAGGTAGGCGTTCTTGACGGAGGCAGGAACGGACGAGGGCATCAGCGGAACGTCGGCCATCGAGAAATGCACGTTGTTCAGGTCGTAGCTGCGGAACTGGTAATCCTCCGGCCAGCCGGTGGATTTGTATGTCCATTTGAAATCGGTGCCGGATACGTCCCACACGGCGTAGCC
Source organism: uncultured Alistipes sp. (assembly GCF_902388705.1). Classification (GTDB taxonomy): domain Bacteria; phylum Bacteroidota; class Bacteroidia; order Bacteroidales; family Rikenellaceae; genus Alistipes. The sequence goes on along the minus strand of NZ_CABMQJ010000033.1, from coordinate 5,888 downwards.
TCCGGGGGTTCCGTCGATGCTGATATGGACGCCGGGCGTAAGGTGCCCCGACCACCACCAGGAAGCGCATACCGAGCCGGAGTTGTGTTCGTGGAAACCGCGGCCGCCCACGATCGGGGCGTCGGGCGTCACATTGAAAATCATGTGGGTGTGTCCCGTTACGAAATGCACCTTATAGCCGTCCAGAATATTGAAAAGGCTGGTGGTGTTCGCCACGTCGTGGTCGATTTTGAATCCGGAAACGCCCGAGGGGTAGAATATCTGCGCATGGGTCGTGATGACCAGCGGCGTAGCCTTGTCCACGTACGCCAGATCTTTTGCGAGCCAGTTCAACTGTTCCGTGGAGAGGCGCTTGTCGTAATCGCGGGAATCGGTCCCGTCGTAATTGCTGCAGTCGATGTCGTCCAGAACGACGTAATGGACTTTGCCGATATTGAAGGAATAATAGGTGGGGGCGATGTAATTCACATACGTAGTTGCCGCGTCGAAATCCGACGTGGTTTTGTAATCGTTGTCATGGTTGCCCATGGTATGGAATATCTGCAGGCCCTTGACCTGTGCGTTGATGGCGCTCAGGTATTCGGGGAAATAGAATTTGTTCGAGTACCAGTACAGGTCCCACGTCATGTCCCCGAGGGTGATGGCGTACATCCGCTCCCCGCTGTGGCGGCCCATGTAAGCGGTCAGGTCGGATGTGAATTCGCTGAATTGTCGGCTGTCGCTCGTGCGGTTGGCGAGGTGCATGTCGCCGAGCATGAAGATTTTGTAAGCGTCCTGGTTTATCTTTACGAGCGAGAAATCCACCCGTTCGACGACGTCGCGGCCGCCTTTCAGGTCGTCGTGGAATTTGGGAAGCACTCCGTCGGAAGGCACTTCGTAACCGCTCGGAACGGAGATAAAGACATATCCCCATTTCTTGGCGGATTTGAGCTGGTAGATGCCCCTTTCGTCCGTTACGGTCACTTCCGCGCCGTCGGACACCACGACATTCGGCACGCCGCTGCCGGCAGACGAAACGACACCGTAGACCGTTGTGCCTTCATCCGGTGTGAAGCCGATGTCTTCGACTATTTTCAGGTAGGTTCTTCCGTACGATTTCTTGCGTGTGTCCCTTTTGATGAAGACCTTGTAATAGCCGGTTTCGCATTCGGCGGCCAGGCGTACGGTGAAGCTTCGGGAAGAGGTTTTAACGATGGAGCAGACGTAGGATATGCCTGTTTCCGACTCCAGTATGAATGAATCAGTTGTTAACGGCGAATTCCCCCCCCCCTCGGGCACGGTGAAGGTGTACTCTCCGCCTTTGGCTGCGTTGATTAATGTCGGAAGATCGAACCGTACGTCGAAGTTGTCCGCCGGGCTTCCTTCGTCCTTACTGCTGCAGGCGATGCATAGCGAAACGGCTGCGAGTACGAGTAACAGGTAGTTTATTCCGTTTTTCATGTTGAAATCTTGTTTTATAATAAATAGGTAACTGCCGACGAATTTGTTGTTGACAGTTGATAACTGTTTGTTTTCTGTGTTGCGGATGGGCCGGGCTGAATTCCGCCGGGCTGTCCGTTGTTGCAGTCCTATGTAAAAACCATTTCGTATATGTTTCGTATGTGTTTCATATCTGTTTCAAAAATAACATGCTATGTTATGATTCAAAATTAGATTATTCTCTTGAGAAAACCAAATCAATAGCTAATTTTTTCTAATTATTTTTATACCAGACCTAATTTAATAAATTTTTACGGTATTTTAACAATAATTTATGGATAAAAAGACCTGTTTTTCGAAAAATTAGCTGCCTGTTGTGCCCGGATTGCTGCCGTTGCAGGTGATGTTGATAAAATAACGGTGGAGGCGGGGAGTTTCGGAATGTAATTCCGCATGCCGAAAGTCGTCCGCCAAGGCGAAAACGATACGGTAAAAAGGCGTACGCTTGTAACCTGCTGTCCGGGGCCGAGCCGTATTTTTCAGGCTGCATGTCCGCGCTGCAAAGGGCCGGTTGCGGGACTTTTTCGTTCCGGGCTTAATCCGGCCCGGACGGTTCGCGGTGCCGCTGAAGAGGTGCAAACGAACAGAGGGCGGAAACTTTCCGCCCTCTGTTCGTTGCCCGTAAATCGGCCGTGCTTATTCGATCGTCAGCCCCCGTCCTTTGGGGTATTTCACCCCGTAGCGGAGCCGCAGTTCGCGCTGCTCTCCGGGTTTGAGGTTCAGTTTCCAGGTGACGATTCCGCTGTTTTTATCCACCTGACCGCCGCTCAACTCCTCCTCGGTAACCGTGATGGTGCTGTTGCGCGACACGGGCAGCTGATCGCAGAGCGTCACTGCGACCGGTTCGGAGTGGGTGTTGCGGACGGTGATTTTCCAGGCCATGGTCTGTGTTTGGTTCGAGCCCATGAACTTGCGCGACACGTAGTCGCCTTCCTTGGTGCGCTCGATGCGGATGCTCCGGTCGCGCCCCAGCGAGAAGCGGAGCGTATCGCTGGCCTGCCCGGGAGAGAGGATGCTCTTGCCGACGAACGTGTTTTCGAAATAGACGTTGGCTTCGCCCTCCAGCAGGTTGAGTTTCTCCCAGTCGGTGGCCTCCGCCGTCAGGAAAGCGTCCCTGTCGATTTTCGGGGTGCTCCGGTAGGTGTAGTGGGCCGGAATCCGGAAACGCCCGATTTCAGCCGTTACGGTTTTGCCGTCGGAGGGAATGGTGTAGGGCTGCCTGATTTCGAATTCGTAGCCCAGGCGGCTCTGCGCCTGCTCCACCTCCATCACCTCGCTGTCGCTCTCTTCGGCGATGTACTCTGCCTGTGCCTGTGCGGGCGCGGCGCCGGCAAATGCCGCCGCTTTCTGCCGTCCGTATCCCGTGACGACGACTTCGTCCAGCGCCGCGGTCGATTCCCGCAGCGTTACGTTCATGACGTTGCCTGTAATGTCCCGGGTCTGCGTCTCGAAGCCGATGAAACTGTACTGGAGGCTGCCGGCCCCGTTGGGGATGGTGATGGAGTAGCGGCCGTTGACATCGGTGCCGGTGCCGACGGTGGTGCCGGGTATCATGACGGTCGCCCCGGCGAGCGGCTCGCGCTGCTCGTCGAAAACCGTTCCCGAGACGGTGTTGCCTGTTATGTTGAGGTCGTAGCGGGGGGCCGCAAGGCCGTAGTCGAGCCAGTAGGTTTGCAGCTGCGGGGCGATATTTCCGGTGTTGGGATTCGACGAGGAGAGCGTGAGCGCCACGTTTTTCCACTCTTCCCCGGTATGCTGGGTGATGTTGGCCTTGTAGGAGATTTCCACGGGTTCCGTGAGTCCGCCGGAGCGGACGTCGTAGGAGGGGAACCAGCCGGCGTTGCGGACGTAGTAAATCAGCGTGAACGCTCCCTTGCAGGCCGCCGGGGCCTCGATGCGCACCTCCACTTCGCTCACCGGGTCGGGCCGTTTGCCCCCGAGCTGCGCCAGTTCCCGCATAAGTCGCTGTTCGCTTTTGTTCAGGGTTTCCGCCTGCTCGTCCATTGCGAGTGTTTTCTGCGAGAGTTCCTGCAGCCGGGCCGTGTAGTACTCGTTCAGCTCCTTGATGGCCGCCAGCGGGGTGGCGACGTTCCGGTTGCCTACCGAGCAGTTGGTTTTCAGCAGTTGGTATTCGGCTTCGAGCACCTCGCGCGAGGCTTTCAGCTTTTTCTGCTGTCGCCGCGTCTTGAGGAGCTCCTGCTCCAGCGCCTGCTGTTTCGCCGTACGTTCCAGGCTGTCGGTATAGTTGAACAGGCGGTTGACGGCCGTTACGGTGAACTTGCCTTTGGCGCTTACCTGCAGGCTCTTGTCGTCGAGGTAGGGCGAAAGGCCGGTGAAGACGACGGTGGAGCTGCCGGCCGGCAGGTCGAGCTGTTTGGTGCGCGTCACCTGCGCCCCGTCGATGAACAGGGTCACTTTCTCGACGGCGGTTTTTACTTTCTCCGGCCCCGGGGCGGCGCCGGCCGTCGCGGCGAGGCCCAGCAGCAGCCACAGTATACCGGTTATCCGTTTCATAATGCTGTCCGTTTTTTGGTTTGACTCAAACAAAGTTATGAAAATATTCCGCACGGACAACCCTTCGGGAGAGCTATTCGAACTCCTCCAGCACCCGCTGCATCTTCTGGCGGATTTCCGCCGAGCAGAGGTTGCCGATGCTGCCCGCGTGGGTGTGGTGCACCTCGCGTGTGGGACGGTATTGGCCGCGCTGTACGGCCATGCCGATTTGTCTGTAGGCTTCGCGGAACGGTACGCCCTGCAGCACGAGGCGGTTGACGTCCTCGACCGTGAAGAGGTAGTCGTATTTCCGGTCGTCGAGGATGCCGGTGTTGACTTTCAGGTGCGCGAGCATGAAGTCGCACATCGTCAGCGTGCGTTTGAGCTCGGTCGTCGCCGGGAAAAGGATGTCCTTGAGCAGCTGCATGTCGCGGTGGTAGCCTATGGGCAGGTTCGCCGTGAGCAGTGCGATTTCGTTGGGCACCGACTGCAGGCGGTTGCAGCGGCCCCGCATGATTTCGAAAACGTCGGGGTTTTTCTTGTGGGGCATGATGCTCGAGCCGGTGGTGAGGTTGTCGGGCAGCGATACGAAGCCGAAATTCTGGCTCATGAAGAGGCAGACGTCCATCGCCATGCGTCCCACCGTCGCCGCTACGGCGGCAATGGCGTTGGCGGCGGCGCGCTCGCTCTTGCCGCGGCTCATCTGCGCCGCCACGACATTGTAGTGCAGCGCTTCGAAGCCCATCAGGCGCGTGGTCATCTCACGGTCGAGCGGGAACGACGAGCCGTACCCTGCGGCCGATCCCAGCGGATTCTGGTTGGCGATGTGCCACGCTGCCGCGACGAGCCGCATGTCGTCCACCAGGGTTTCGGCATAGGCGCCGAACCACAGCCCGAACGACGAGGGCATGGCGATTTGCAGGTGGGTGTACCCCGGCATCAGCACCCCTTTGTACTGCTCGCTCAAGCTTTGCAGGCGGTCGAAAAGGGCCTTTACGGCTTCGGCGGTCTGCCGCAGTTCGTCGCGCAGGAAGAGTTTGAGGTCGACCAGCACCTGGTCGTTGCGCGAGCGTCCCGAATGGATTTTCTTGCCGGCCTCGCCCAGGCGGCGCGTGAGCATCAGTTCGACCTGCGAGTGGACATCCTCGGTGCCGGGTTCGATTTCGAAGCGTCCGGCTTCGATTTCGTCGGCGATTTCCCGCAGCCCGGCGGTCAGCACTTCCAGTTCGGCGGCGGTCAGCAGTCCGATTTTCTCGAGCATGGCGATGTGTGCCAGCGAGCCCTGGACGTCGTATTTCGCCAGCCGCATATCCAACTCGCGGTCGTCGCCCACGGTGTATTCTTCGATCATCTTGTCGGGTTCGAAGCCCTTGTCCCAAAGTTTCGTTGCCATAGGGTATCTCTTATCTTTTTTTGTTCGTTTCGTTTTTTCGCTGTCCTTTACTCCGGACGGTGAAGGCCCGGGGGCACCGCCGTATTTGCCGGCCCGTCCGGGTACTTCCCGGGGTGGAAATTTCCATACCGGAAAACCGGGTCAGATGCTTGCTGCCAATTGCTTTATAAAATTTTCATAAATGCCGATTCCCTCTTCGATTTCCGACAGGAGCACGTATTCGTCGGCCGTGTGCGAGCGCGAGGATTGCCCGGGGCCCATTTTGAGCGAGGGAAACGGCATCAGCGCCATGTCCGAGGTCGTGGGCGATACATAGCTTTTGCGTCCGGCTGCGGCGGCCGCCCGTGCCAGCGGATGTGCGGCATCGAGCGCCGAGGCGCGGATGCGCGTCGAGCGGGGAACGGCTTGAGAGCGGAGCGCCGCGCGCAGGAGTTCGACCGTCTGTTCGTTCGTGTAGGCGTCCGTCGTGCGGACGTCGACCACGAAACGGCAGGTGTCGGGCACGACGTTGTGCTGCGTTCCC
>NZ_CABMQJ010000032.1 GCF_902388705.1 uncultured Alistipes sp. | reverse complement strand
GCGCTTCGGCGGCCAGCCGCCACATGCCCCGCAGCGAATGGTGGGCGCCCCGCGTATCGACATCCACAAAACCGACATCGAGCCCCGTAAAAAAGGCTCGAAATACCGGTCGTGTCGCAACCGTCACCTGCAAATCGGGATAAGCCGCTTTCAAGGCGCGCAGCGCATGCGGAAGCATCGCCACGTCACCCATCGCCGAGGTTCGGAATACGATCAGGTGCCGCGGAAGTTTCTTATTTTTTCTGACCATAAAGAACCGGGTTCAACGCCGGGTCATTATACATTTTCATCTGTTTATAGGTCTTCATGTATTTGCGGCCCGCTTCGATGTCGCCTATCAGCTCCTCGATTGCCCCCGAAAGATCCGTCCGCTGCGTCAGCAGCACGTCGAGCTTCCTGCGGCATGCCGCACGGTGGGCGTCGTCGACGTCCGTGCGTTCGGTTTCGCACGCCATGTGGTAAATCTTCAGCGCCAGAATCGACAGGCGGTCGATGGCCCACGCCGGGGTTTCGGTATTGAGCCGCGCGCCGGGCTGCGGTTTTACATCCTTGTATTTGTCGAGCAGGTAGGAATCGACGTACTCCACCATGTCCGTGCGATCCTGGTTCGATTTGTCGATGCGGCGCTTGATGGCCAGCGCGGCGACGGGGTCGATCTGCGGATCGCGGATAATGTCCTCCAGGTGCCATTGTACCGTGTCGATCCAGTTCTTGTGGTACAGCAGGTGGTCGAGCGTTCCCGGCTCGTACGGATTTTCAATCGGGTGGTCCACATCGTCCCAACGGTGGTAGTCGTCGATAGCCCGGGCGAATATCCGGTTTGCGTTTTCGGTAAACATAGTTCAGCGGTGCATTTTAATTGTAATTTTCACGGGAAAATTATACCTTTGCCCGTAAAGATTAAACAAAGATAATGAATATTTCCAAAAAAGCAATACTGCTTGCAGGAATCCTCCTGACGGCCGCTACGGGTGTCACGGGGCAGGTTCGCCTGACCCGGGAGGAGTATATCGACCGTTATAAATCCATCGCCGTCGCCCACATGGAGCGCTACGGCATCCCGGCCAGCATCACCATGGCGCAGGGCATTCTGGAGTCCGACTGCGGCAACAGCTGGCTCTCGGTGCAGTCGAACAACCACTTCGGCATCAAGTGCAAACGCAACTGGACGGGCGGCAAAGTCTATTATGACGACGACGCCAAAGGCGAATGTTTCCGCAGCTACCCCTCGGTCGAGGCGTCGTACCACGACCATGCCGAATTCCTCGACTCGCAGCCCCGCTACGACTCGCTGTTCGCCTACTCCTCCTCCGACTACAAAAGCTGGGCCCGGGGACTGAAAGCCGCAGGTTACGCCACGGCCCCCGACTATGCGCAGCGCCTGGTGCGCATCATCGAGGAGAACCAGCTCTTCCTGCTCGACCAGCCCGACGGCGAACGGCTCTACGCCTCGCGCTCGGGCCGCAGGATAACCGACCCGGAGGGGTGGTTCGCAGACCAGAGCAGCGTCGACCGGGTGGCGACCTCGTCGTCGGCCGTCGACCCGGACAACTACCGCGTGACAATCAACGCCCACAACGGGTACAACGTCTATGAAACCAACGGCGTGCACTACGTGCTGGCCAAAGAGGGCGACACGTTCGAGAATATCGGGCAGAAATTCCGCCTCTCGCCGCGCAACCTGCGCAAGTTCAACGACCTGAAAGGCAAGACCGCGCAGCCGATGACCGGCGAGGTGATTTACATCGAGCGCAAGAAGAAGCGCTGGGACGGCAACGCCCACACCCACATCTGCCGCGAGGGGGAAACCGCCTACGCCGTAGGCCAGTCCTACGCCATCCGCACCCGCTCGGTCGAGAAACTCAACCGCCTCAAGCCGGGCAGCGTGCTCGAAAAGGGACGGCAAATACGCATCAAATAAAACCGCATAGCATGGAAACGACACCGTTAAGGAGCAAAATCCTGGACACCATCATCCGCAAGTCCACCCTCAAACAACGGGTCTTCGACAACACGTTCTCGGCATTCAACGAACTGAAGGAGACGCTGCTCGAAATGGCCTCGGAGATGGACGACGAACTCGACGGCAAACTCGACCGCCGCGTGAGGCTCGAATACCGCGACCGCGGCAAATTCGAGGCCCAGCTGCAGGTGGCCAACGACATCCTCATCTTCCAGATGCACACCGATGTCTTCGAGTTCGACTCCAACCACCTGATTTGGCAGAATCCCTACGTGCAGGCCGACCGGGAGAACTCCTACTGCGGACTGATAAATATCTACAACTTCCTCTCCGACTCGTTCAAGTTCAACCGCAACGCCGACGAGGGATACCTCGTCGGGCGCATCTTCATCAACCGCGAGCGCCGCTACTTCGTCGAAGGCAAGCAGCAGACCTCGATGCGGGCCATGAACTTCGGCAAAGCCGAACTCGACCGGGAGGCGCTGATTGCAATCCTCGAACCGGCGATTTATTTCGCACTGAACTTCGACCTGCTGATGCCGCCCTACGAAGACAACAAGCGCGTCACGGTCGACCAGTTCAACACCAAGATGGACAACTCGAAGTTCGTGACGGGCAAACGCCTCGGCTACGATTTCGACGTCGAAGACATTTAAAACCGACCTTTTGACGTGAAAACACGACTTTTTTCACTCCTTGCCGCCGCCCTCCTCTGCGCGGGTACGGCACAGGCGCGGGGCGAATACGCTGAAATCGCGCGCCTGCGCTCGATGAACGAGGGCGTGCGCGGCATCCGCTCGATGGCCGACGGCGAACATTACACGACGCTCGAGGGCAACAACATCGTCCGTTACGGTTACGCCGCGGCCGGACGGGGCCAGAGCATGCTCCCCTCGCCGACGGCCAACCTCGTCATAACGGATTACACGTTTTCGCCCGACGAACGGCAAATCCTGATTGCTTCGGGCGCCAAACCGATCTACCGCCACTCCTACACCACCAGCTATTACCTGGCCCGGGGCGGCAGCCTGACACCCGTGCTCCGGGAGGCCGAAGCCCCGCGCGACGCCTCGTTCTCGCCCGACGGCAAACTCATAGCCTACTCCGACCGCAACGACCTCTACGTCTACGACACCGCGGCCGGGCAGACGCGGCGCATCACCGACGACGGTGCCTGGAATGCAATCATCAACGGCACCACCGACTGGGTCTACGAGGAGGAGTTCGGCTTTACGAAAGCCTACGCTTTCTCGCCCGACAGCCGCCGCATCGCCTACCTGCGCTTCGACGAAACGGAAGTTCCGCTGATGGAGATGATGCGCTTCGACGGCAAGCTCTACAACGAGGCCTACTCGTTCAAATACCCCAAAGCCGGCGAGCGCAACTCGACGGTCGAGGTGTGGGTTTGCGACCTTCAGACGGGCGCCAAAGAGCGCATCGACACGGGCGGCGAAACCGACCAGTACATTCCCCGCATCGGCTGGACGCCCGACGGACGGCTTTACTTTTTCCGCCTCAACCGCCGGCAGAACACCTTCGAGGTAATCCTTTGCGAGCCGCACGGCGCCCAGCGTACGATTTACGACGAACGCTCGCAGCAGTATGTCGAGCGGGTGGACGACAAGACCGTAACGTTCGTCGACAGCGATCGTTTCCTCGTGCGGCAGGAGAGCCACACGGGTTACATGCACCTCTACCTGTACAGCATCCGCAAAGGGTTCCTCGCCCAGGTGACCAAAGGGCCGTGGGAGGTCACCGACCTAATCGGCACCGACGGCAAACGGGTATGGTACCTCTCGACCGAAACCTCGCCGCTGCGCCGCAACCTGTACAGCGTACGGCTCGACGGCAAGGACAAACGCCGGCTGACCAACGAGGAAGGGTTCTACACCATCGCCCCGAGCACCGGAATGAAATACTACATCGCCACCTTCTCCAACGCCGCGACGCCCAACCGGGTAGAAATCTGCGACGGCGAGGGCAATCCGGTGCGCACGCTCTTCGAAAGCCGCGCGCTGCGCGAGCAGCTGGCCGCGACACAGCGCCCCGTCAAGGAGTTCTTCACATTCGTGACCGAACGGGGCGACACGCTGAACGCCTACCTCATCAAACCGCGCGGATTCGACCCCTCGCAGCGCTACCCCGTGCTGCTGACGCAGTATTCGGGCCCCGGCTCGCAGTCGGTGCGCGACCGCTGGTCGCTCGACTGGGAGGACGCGCTGGCCGACAAGGGCTACATCGTGGCCTGCACCGACGGCCGCGGCACAGGATTCCGGGGCGAGAAGTTCAAAAAGATCACCTACGGCCGCCTGGGGGCGCTGGAGGTCGAGGACCAGCTCTCGTTCGCCCGCTACCTCGCCGCACAGCCCTACGCCGACCCGGCGCGCATCGGCATCTACGGATGGTCGTACGGCGGCTTCATGGCCTTGAGCTGCGCGCTGAAAGGCCACGGGATTTTCAAGATGGCAATCGCCGTGGCACCCGTCACCTCATGGCGCTACTACGACTCGATTTACACCGAAATCTACAACAACCTGCCGCAGTACAACGCCGCGGGTTACGACGACAATTCACCCATCAACTTCGCACGGATGCTCGACGACCGGCGGACGCAGCTGCTGCTGATTCACGGCACGGCCGACGACAACGTCCACTTCCAGAATACCGTTGAAATGACGCGCGCCCTGAACCGCTGCGGCAAGCAGTACGACATGATGGTCTACCCCGACCAGAACCATTCGATGCAGCCCAACGACACGGCCAACGTACGGCAGAAGATGATCGAATACACGCTCGGACACCTTTAAACCGACAAACATATGGAACGGTTACTCTACCTCGAAACGCCGGTCGGCCGGCTGGGCATCACGGCATCGCCCGACGCCGTGACACGCATCTTTTTCGCACGGGAGCACCAAAGCGTACCCTCCGGCAGGAGCGTACCCGAAATCTGCACCGTCGAAACCGCCACGCCCCTGCTGCGACAGACGGTGCGCGAGCTGGAAGAGTATTTCGCAGGCGCGCGCCGCGACTTCACGCTGCCGCTCTCGCCCGCCGGCACCCCGTTCCAGCAAACCGTATGGACGGCCCTGCGGACAATCCCCTACGGGCAGACCCGCACCTACAAACAAATCGCCGTACAGATCGGATGCCCCACGGCCTGCCGCGCCGTGGGCATGGCCAACAACCGCAACCCGATTGCCGTGGTCGTCCCCTGCCATCGCGTCGTGGGCAGCAGCGGCACGCTGACGGGCTATGCGGGCGGGTTGGACGTCAAGGAACACCTGCTGGAACTCGAAAAAGAAAAATGACGGCAGGCACGCCACCGGACACACGAAGGGCGGCAGGGTCAATCCCTGCCGCCCTTCGTGTGTCCCGGGTGCCGGATTCCGCGCCGCCCGGCGTCAGAGTCCGAACGCGAAGGCGTCGATGCCGTCGTAAACCGCGCTGAAAATGCCCGCCAGCAGTACACCCGCCATGCAGAGCGCAAGACTGACGCGCGTATAGCCGTCGCTGCGCAGCGGTGCAATCGGCGTATCGTTGGGCGTAATATACATCGCCTTGATTACCAGCAGGTAGTAATAGAGCGAAATCACCGTATTGACCAGGGCGATGAACACCAGCAGGCGGAACCCGCCCTGGAAAGCCGCCGCGAAGACGAAAAACTTCGAGAAGAACCCGGCGAAAGGCGGAATGCCCGCCAGCGAGAAGAGCGCGAGGGTCATCGCCAGCGCCAGCTTGGGGTTGGTTCGGTAGAAGCCGTTGTAGTCCCCGATGCCGACCTTGCCGCCGCTGTGCTGTTCGACAACCGAGATAACTCCGAACACCGCGAGGTTCGCCGCCATGTAGACCAGCACGTAGAACACCAGCGAGGTCATGCCGATGGCGCTGCCCCCGATTACGGCCAGCATGATGTACCCGGCCTGCGAGATGGACGAAAAGGCGAGGAAGCGCTTCAGGTCCTTCTGGCGGATGGCGAACAGGTTGGCGACCGTGATGGAGAGCACCGTCACGGCACAGAGCAGCGTCTGCCACTGTTCGACCATCGGGCCGAAGACTTTCACCAGCACGGTCATCAGCACGAACGCCGCCGAACCTTTCGACACCACCGAGAGGTAGGAGGTCACGGTCGTCGGCGCCCCCTGGTAGGTATCGGCCGTCCAGAGGTGGAACGGCACGAGCGAGATTTTGAACCCGAGCCCGGCGAAGAAGAACACCATCGCCATGATTTGCAGCGGCGAGCCGGTAATGCGGGCCGCCATATCGTCGAAATAGAGCGTCCCGGTCGTCCCGTAGAGGAACGAGATGCCGTAGAGCATCACACCGCTGGCGAACAAGGCGCAGAGGATGTATTTCGCACCCGCCTCGGCCAAGTAGCGCTTGTACTTGTCGAACGCCACCAGGCAGGCCATCGGCACCGACGCCAGCTCCATGCCGAGGAAGAAGAGCAGGAAGTTTCCCGCGCCTATCATGAAATACATACCCAGCAGCGTCGAGAGCGTCAGGATGTAGAACTCGCCCTGCTTGTGGGCGGTATCCTCGCGGCGCAGCCATGTGTCTGCCTGCAGGCAGACAATGAGCGTGCCGACGGTCAGCACGCTTTTGACGACGGTGTGCATCGGCACATACCGGAACATGCCGCCGAACACCTCGCCCGCCGTACCGGGCACGATGTTGGCCAGCACCTGCACCACGAGCAGCCCGCAGGCCACGGGCGAAAACCAGCGGCGGCCCCGCTCCCCTGCCACCAGGTCATAGAGGAACAGCAGGACGATTACCGCGACGAGCGTCACCTCGGCCTGCATATAGACGAATATATTGCTGTAATCCATAATCGCTTAATTCATTATGTGGGTAATAATCTCCGTGACGCTGCCCCGTATCATGTCGCTCACCCACAGCGGCGCGAGCCCCATGCCGGCGATGGCGGCGATGAGGCAGACGACCGACAGGCGCTCGTCCCACGTGGCGTCGGCGAGTTTGAGGTGCTGCCCGTTCTCACAGGTGCCGTAGAGTATCTTTCCGACCACGCGCAGGATGTAGACCGCCGTGATGACGATCGACGTGCAGGCGATGATCGTCACCACGCGGTGGAACGTGTCGTTGTTCATGAACGCACCGTTGAAGATGGTCATCTCGGCCACGAAACCGCTCAATCCCGGCAGTCCGAGGTTCGCAAGGCCCGCAATGACATAGCCCACCGCCAGGAAAGGCATCACCTTCATCAGGCCGCTCAACTCGCGGATGTCGCGCGTGTGCGTCCGGCCGTAAATCATGCCGATCAGGGCGAAGAAAAGCGCCGTCATCAGGCCGTGGCTCAACATCTGGAGCACGGCGCCCGTCCCGGCCGTCGAATTCATCATCAGAATGGCGAAGAGCACCAGCCCGCAGTGCGACACCGACGAGTAGGCGTTGATATATTTGAGGTCGGTCTGCACGCAGGCCGCAAAAGCGCCGTAGACCACCGAAACCGTCGTCAGGATGATGAATATCCAGCTCAACTCCTGCGCCGCTTCGGGCAGCAGGTACATCGCCACGCGGAAACAGCCGTACCCGCCCAGCTTCATCAGCACGCCGGCATGGAGCATCGACACGGCCGTCGGCGCCGAGGCATGGCCGTCGGGGCTCCACGTATGGAACGGGAACAGGGCTCCCAGCACGCCGAAGCCGACGAACACCAGCGGGAACCAGACGTACTGCTGTGCCACGGGAATATTGTGCAGCTGCGCAATCTCCTGGATGTTCATCGTCGTGGCCCCGGCCCCGTAGTAGATTCCCAGGATGCCTGTCAGCAGCAGCGCCGAGCCGCCCATGAGCATCAGCGTCAGCTTCATCGCCGCATACTCCTTGCGGCCGCTGCCCCACACGCCGATGAGCAGGTACATCGGAATCAGCGCCACCTCGTAGAACATGAACATCGTGAAGAGGTCGATTGAAACGAAAAATCCGAAAACGCCCACGCTCAACAGGCAGAACCAGAGGAAATACTCCTTTACCTGCGTCTGCATCCGCCACGAGGCGAACGTGCCCGTGAAAACGATGACGGCCGACAGCAGCAGCATGGCCACCGAGATTCCGTCGACACCCACGGCATAATGGATATGGAGCGGCGCATACCACACATGGCTCCCGGTAAAGAGCATGGCGGCCGTCTCGCCCGCCTCCCGCAGGCCGAGGTACCGGAACACCAGCACCACCGCCAGCGCCAGCAGCAGCGTAGAACCCGCCACCATCACGGCATGTATCTGCCGCGTGGACTTCGAGAGCCAGAGCCCCAGCATCATGAGCACCGGAACGGCGGGAAACAAGGATAACATATACATAACAGCTTCGGTTTAGCAGATTAACAGTAAGACAATCGTAAAGCCCAGCGCGCCGCCCAGGAACCAGATACAGTAACGCTGCACGCTGCCGCTCTGCATGTCGCGAATCAGATATGCGGCGCCGTTCGTCGCCCGCGCCAGGAGGTTCATCAATCCGTCGACCACGTGGCGGTCGAACCATGCGATCGGGGCCGAGATGCAGGCGAAAATCACCCGGTGGGTAATGAACCGGTAGATCTCGTCGATATAGAAGCGGTGATAGGCCGCTTTATGCAGCCCCCTGAAACGCACGGCCAGGGCATCGGCCACGGGCTGCCGCTCACGCAGGTACATCCACGTAGCCAGCGCAATGGCCGTGGCCGCCACGCAGAGGCTCACGCCCGCCACGCCCCGGTCGATATGGATTGCATAGGGCAGGCCGTCGCTGCTCACGAAATTCCCGAACGGGATAAAACCCGCCGCACAGGTCACCGCGGCCAGGAACACCAGCGGCAGGGTCATCGTCAGCGGCGCCTCGTGCGGCGTGTGCGCGGCATGCAGTTCGCGATTCTCGCGCCCCCAGAAAATGTTGTAATAGAGGCGGAACATGTAGAATGCCGTCAGGCCGGCAATCCCGGTCATCACCCACCCCATCACGGGGCTGAACGCGAAGCAGGCGGTCAGGATTTCGTCCTTCGAGAAGAAGCCGCTCAAAGGCCAGACTCCCGCGATGGCGAGGCAGGCGACGAGGAACGTCACGTGCGTCACGGGCATATACCTGCGCAGGCCGCCCATGGCCGACATCTCGTTGGAGTGGACGGCGTGGATGATGCATCCGGCGCCGAGGAACAGCAGGGCCTTGAACATGGCGTGCGTGAAGAGGTGGAACATCGAGGCCATGTACCCCAGTCCGCCCGCATGCGGGTCGGCCGAGGTGCAGACGCCCAGCGCCACAATCATGAAGCCGATTTGCGAAATGGTGCTGAACGCCAGCACACGCTTGATATCGCTCTGCACGCAGGCCACGACGGCGGCATACAAGGCCGTGAAAGCGCCGATATAGGCCGTCCAGTGCAGCACCTCGGGTGCATAGCCGATAAAGAGCGGGAACATGCGCGCCACGAGGTAGACACCCGCCACGACCATCGTCGCGGCATGAATCAGCGCCGACACCGGCGTAGGGCCCTCCATGGCATCGGGCAGCCAGATGTGCAGCGGGAACATGGCGCTTTTGCCCGCGCCGCCGATGAACATCAGCCCCAGCGCCAGCGGAATCATCGCCCCGGCCGCCGCCAGCAGTTGCGCCCCGGGCGTGAAGGAGAACGTCCCGGCATAATAGCCGTAGAAAAGGATGCCGATGAGGAAGCCCAGATCGGCGAATCGCGTGACGATAAAGGCCTTTTTCGACGCCGCGACGGCCTCCTTCTTCGTGTAGTAGAAGCCGATCAGCAGGTAGGAGCTGACGCCTACCAGTTCCCAGAACAGGTACATCTGGAAGATATTGGTCGCCACGACCAGGCCCGTCATGCTCATCGTGAACAGCGACAGGAACGCGTAGTAGCGCTGAAAACCCCGCTCGCCCTTCATGTAGCCCAGCGAGTAGACGTGCACCATCAGCGACACGGTCGAAATCACCACGAGCATCATCACCGAAATCGGGTCCAGCAGGATGCCCATATCGATGTGCAGCGTTTCGCTCATAGGCAGCCAGACGGCGTTCCACGGCACCAGCGTCGGGAACACGCCCGCCGCATCCCGCCCGGCGGAGAAATACTCGAACGCCGTGTAATAGCTCAACAGCGCCGCCACGGCCACCGCAGCCGTGCCAATGACGCCCGCCGCGACGGGTTTGAGCTTCATGCCCGCCAGCCCCAGGAAGAGGAACGCGAGCAGCGGAAGCAGGGGGATAAGAATCGTATATTCCATAACAGTCGTTTTTCGGATTCGGTTACCACTTCATCTCCCGCAGGCTCTTGACCTCGATTTTGCGGATATTGCGGTAAATGTTGATGATGATGGCGATGGCGACGGCCGTTTCCGCCGCGCTGATGCCGATGGCGAAGAGCGTGAAGAAAAACCCCTCCAGCTGCTCCGGGAAGAGGAAGCGGTTGAATACGACGAAGTTGATGTCCACCGAATTGAGAATCAGTTCGACGGAGATGAGCATCGCCAGCAGGTTGCGGCGCGTGACGAACCCGTAGATTCCCACGAACATCATGATCGTGGAGAGGACGAGGTAATATTCCATGTGTATCATAGCCCTGTTTTTTTTAGCGTTTGCGTGCGATGAGGATGCCGCCGACGATGCAGGCCAGCAGCAGGATGCTGATGACCTCGAACGGCAGGACGTATCCGTATTTTTCGCTGCTCATCAGCGCGTGGCCGATTGTCTGAACATGCAGTTCGCCGTGGACGAAGTGCGAGGGGCGGAAGTCGTGCCCGAGCGTCACGTAAAGGCACACCCCGAGGCTCAAGAGCGTCGCCGCCAGCCCGACGAAAAGCTTGTATCCCCGCAAATCCTCCGACTTGTCGCCCTGGCTCGAAGTCAGCAGAATCGAAAAGACGTACAGCACCGTAATGCCGCCGGCGTAAATCAGCAGCTGCACGGCGCCCAGGAACGAGTAGTTGAGCTGGAAATAGATGCCCGCCGTGCCGAACAGCACGAACAGCAGGTAGGTCGCCGCGCGCAGGATGCGCCGGGTGGTCACGGCCAGCACGGCGCTCACGGCGGTGAAGAGCGCCAGCACCGTAAAGACGATTAATTCGAGAGTTATCTCCATGGCTTATTGCTTGTTCAGGGTTTTGACCAGCTTTTCGCGGGTGTAGACCGCATGTTCGAAGTTCGTCGAAAAACGGATGGCACCCGTCGGGCAGGCGTTGACGCACAGACGGCAGAACATGCACGACCCGAGGTCGTACTCGTAGCGCACCAGCCGGCGTTTGGTCTTGCCCGTTTCGGGATCGGTGACCGTTTCGGTCGTGATGCGGATGGTTTCATTGGGGCAGGCCGACTGGCAAAGCCCGCAGGCGATGCATTTGTTCTTCCCTTCGGCGTCGTGGGGCATAATCAGCTCGCCGCAGAAGCGGTCGTACATCTTGAGCGCAGCCCGGTTCTCGGGATATTGCTCGGTGACTTTTTTTGTGAAGAACTCGCGGCCCGTCACCTTGAGGCCCGTCAGCAGGGAGCCCACTCCCCGGAAAAGTCCTTTGATATAACTTCTCATGGCTAAAAATGCAATTTGAATACGACAACCACCACCATCAGCAGCAGGTTCGCCAGCCCGATCGGCACCAGGTATTTCCATTCGAGGGTCAGGATTTGGTCGATGCGCAGGCGCGGGAACGTCCACTTGATCCACATCAGCAGCCACACCACGAAGAACGCCTTGCCGAAGAACCAGACGAAGCCGGGAATGAAATCCATCACGGCGTTGAACCCTTCCCACCCCGCGATATGCAGCGGCATCCATCCCCCGAGGAAAATGGTGGCGGCGACGCCCGCGACGACGA
The DNA here is from genome assembly GCF_902388705.1 of uncultured Alistipes sp. Classification (GTDB taxonomy): domain Bacteria; phylum Bacteroidota; class Bacteroidia; order Bacteroidales; family Rikenellaceae; genus Alistipes. The sequence goes on along the minus strand of NZ_CABMQJ010000032.1, from coordinate 14,328 downwards.
ACAGGTTGACGAATTCGGCGACGTAGAACAGGCCGAAATGCATGCCCGAATATTCGGTGTGGTAACCGGCCGTGAGCTCCGACTCGGCTTCCGGCAGGTCGAACGGGCCGCGGTTGACCTCGGCGTTGCCCGCGATGAGGTAAATCACGAAAGCGATGAGCGCCGGGACGTGGCCCTTGAAGATAAACCAGCCGTCGGCCTGCCGCGCCACAATCTCGGAGAACTGCATCGTATCGGTCAGCACCACGATCGTCAGGATCGACAGGCCGATGGAAAGCTCATACGAAATCATCTGCGCACCGCTTCGCATGGCGCCGATGAGCGAATACTTGTTGTTGGAGCTCCACCCGGCCAGCAGGATGCCGACCACGCCGATCGACGAGGCGGCCATCAGGAAGAAGACGCCCACGTTGAAATCCAGCACCTCGAGCCCCTTATTCACGGGCAGGCAGGCGAAAGCCAGCACCGACGCCAGGATGACGATATAAGGTGCGAGGTTGTAGAGGAACCTGTCCGAACGGCGGATGGTGATAATCTCCTTGGTGAGCATCTTGAACACGTCGCAGATAACCTGCAGCGTGCCCCACGGGCCCACGCGCACCGGTCCCAGGCGGCACTGGAACGCTGCGCAGACCTTGCGCTCCATGAAAATCATCAGGATGGCGATCACCGCATACATCAGCAGCAGGCAGACGCCGACGACCACGCACTCCAGGAATACCGCCAGCCCCAGGGGCATGAACGAAGTGAGCAGCCCGTGAATCCAGCCCGTAACTATACTAAAATCAAACATATCCTATTGTTGTTCGTTATCTACCTGTCTATATCGGGCACGACGTAGTCCAGCGTACCGCCGATGGCAATCAAATCGGCGATTTTCGTCCCCCGCGCAATGGTTTCGAGGCACGACACCAGCGGCAGGCCCGTCGAGCGGAATTTCATGCGGTAGGGCGACTTGTCGCCGCGGCTTTCGATGAACACGCCGAACTCGCCGCGGCTGCCCTCGACGGCGGCGTAGTAGCTGCCTTCGGGAATGCGGATTACGGGTTTCATTTTCAGCTGGTATTCGCCCTGGGGGATATTGTCAATCAGCTGTTCGATGATGCGCATGCTCTGCTCGATTTCGCGCAGGCGCACCAGGTAACGTGCGAAGCAGTCGCCCTCGGTGAAAAGCACCTGCTCGAAATCGACCTTGCCGTACACGGCGTAGGGATGGCGCTTGCGCACGTCGCAGGCCCAGCCCGAAGCGCGGCCCGTGCCCCCCGTGGCGCCGAACGAAATGGCATCCTCGCGGGTCAGCACGCCCGTCCCTTTCAGCCGCTCCTGTGCGATGACGTTACCGGTGAATATCTCGTGGTACTCGCGCAGTAGCGGGCGCATGCAGGCGATGAACTCCTTGACCCGCCGCACGAAATCGGGGTGGATGTCGGCCTGCACGCCGCCAATCGTGTTGTAGGTCTGAATCAGGCGGCCCCCGGTGGTTTGCTCCAGGATGTCGAGCACCCTCTCACGGTCGCGGAAACCGTAGAAGAAAGCCGTCAGGGCGCCCATGTCCATACAAAGGCAGGCGAAGAACAGCAGGTGCGAATCGATACGCTGCAGCTCGTCCATAATCGTGCGGATGTACTGCACGCGCTCGGACACCTCGACGCCCAGCCCCTTTTCGATGCACATGCAGAGCGCATGGCGGTTCTGCGACGCCCCGAGGTAATCGAGGCGGTCGGTGAGCGCCAGCGTCTGGGGATAGGTCAGGCTCTCGCACATCTTCTCGATGCCGCGGTGGATATAGCCGCAGTGTACGTCGAGTTTGCGGATGATTTCGCCCTCGAGCGACACACGGAAACGCAGCACGCCGTGCGTGGCCGGGTGCTGGGGCCCGATATTGATGACGTACTCGTCCTCCTCGAAGAGCACGTTGCGCTTGCGGATGAAACTGCCGTCGGCCGTCAGCTCGAAACTCGGGGCGCTGTCTTTCGACACTTCGTTGGTCATGCGCAGCGGATTGAGCGCTGGATCGTAGTCCTTGCGCAGGGGAAATCCCACCCAGTCGTCGCGCAGGAACAGGCGCCGCATGTCGGGATGGTTCAGGAACCCGACACCGAAATAGTCGAACACCTCGCGCTCGTTCAGCTCGGCGGCTTTCCACAGGTCGCAGACCGAGGGCAGGCCGCATTTCTCGCGGCTCGGGGTGAGCACCCGCAGGACGACGTTCTCGCCCGTCGCGGTAGCTTCGAGGTGGTAAACCGCGCCGAAGCCCTCGTCGCCCCAGTCCATGCCGGTCAGGCTGCGCAGGAAATCGAATCCCTCCGCTTTGAGGCGCGCCGCCAGGTCGTGAAACCCGTCGACCGGCACGGTGAACATCCCGTCGCCCGCCTCCGACCAGACGGCCGCCGGCTCCCACGCCGCTATTTTTTCATCGATATTCATTGCTTTTCTCCTCCTTCCACATTCAAATCGTTCTTCTCCGCCGTCAAATCGCGCCGCAGCAGCTCCTCGTACTCCTCCCGGCTTATCTGCTTGTTGACGCCGCCGAAGAAACGCTGCAATTTCACTTTGCGCTGCAACTGCATCAGCCCGTAGAGCATCGCCTCGGGCCGCGGCGGGCAACCGGGGATATAGACGTCGACGGGCAGGATTTTGTCCACGCCGTCCAGCACGTGGTACGACTTGCGGAACGGGCCGCCGCTGATGGCGCAACCGCCCACGGCGATTACGTACTTCGGGTCGGCCATCTGGTCGTAGAGGCGCTTCAGGACAGGGGCCATCTTGTGGGTAATCGTGCCGGCGACCATGATGAAGTCGGCCTGGCGCGGGGAGGCGCGGGCCACTTCGAACCCGAACCGGGCAAAGTCGTAGCGCGCGGCGCCCACGGCCATGAACTCGATGCCGCAGCAGCTCGTAGCGAAGGTCAGCGGCCAGAGGCTGTTGCTGCGCCCCCACTCGATCAGCTCGTCCAGGCATCCCACAATCACGTTCGTACCGTTCTCGCGCAGCCCGGCGGCCATCTGCTCGAGGTATTCGTTGTCATTGAAATCTTCGTATTCCATCGACTTTATCTTCGGCTTCCTTATTTCCATTCCAACGCTCCTTTCCGCCATGCGTAAGCAAGGCCCAAAACCAGTACGACCAAAAAGAAGAGGATACTCACCAGTCCGTAGACGCCCAGCTCCTGCACGACCACCGCCCACGAAAAGAGGAACACGGTTTCGACGTCGAACATCAGGAACAGGATTGCAAAGAGGTAGTAGCCCACCTTGAACTGCATCCACGACCGGCCGCGCGTCGGGATACCGCACTCGTACGCCTCGCCTTTCTGCGGGTTGTAGGAGCGCGGCGATATGCCGCGGGCAATGCCCAGCGCGACTGCTACCAACGCGATGGCCGTCAGGATAACGACCACCAATAGGGTGAAATACATAACTTATCGTTTTACGAATTTATACGGGATACGAAAAAACACCGACACCGCACCGGAGGGCACGACGCCACGGCCGGAGACGGGTCACAGGCTGCCGGGAAAGGCTAAATCAGGATACGTCCCAGCGAAAAGACATAGTAGTCGACCGGCCGGGGATGGAGAATACGGCTGCCGGAACGGGCCGGGGAGCGGAACGCCATGTCAACGGAAGCGGCCGAGCGGACATCGCCGCGGTGCCGGACAATGGCTTTTTGCACCGAGGACTGGCCGGACGCCTCGATCGAAGCGTCGCAGGAGATGGCCGCTGCGGTGAAGTAATTGTGGGCGGGAACAGGTGCGTGGAGCACAGACTGCCCTATCAGGTCGGGCTGCATAGCGTATGCGCTGCCCTGCGGCCGGGCTCCGTCCAGGCTTCCCGCCAGTACGAAGAGCAGCACGAACAACGCATATTGAACCCTCTCCAGCATTTTTCCGAACAACTTTTTGCACCGCGAAGATACGCCCTTTCGCGCTGAAAAGTTACCTCATGGACGAAAAAATACACAAAATGATGAATTTTGGCTACAAAAGTACTAAATTCACGGAGCCGTCTGTCTACACACAAACTGCATTCACGCCGTGCCGCGGATTCGCACCGTTCCGCCATGAAAAGATTGCCCGCATGCCCTTTCCCAAACGTAACGGTTCGAATTATCCGAGAATATCCCAATTTGAAAAGATAAAATTGCAATTCAATAACATTTATTCTTGCAGAAAAAAATAGTTTTCCGGAAATTTGTAATCGAAATTTTTTTTCTCATGAGTGTTGTTCAATGTGAAAATTATTTTCTAATTTTGTCATACCGGACATCCGGCATATATAATAGAAAGTGTTTTCGCACTGTCCTGAGTGGAAAATGTGGAAGTTTTTCAATAACGACGGGACGACGAACAGCACTCATTTTCTTGTATAGATAGCTGCAGGCAGGACATGACATGTCCTTCTATCTTATCTATTCAGGTGTGGGGCGTTATCGTTTATTGTTGTTATTGGTCTTTCCACAACCATCCACTCGATAAGCAAAAACGGCTCCACACTTTCTTTTTTATTTACTAAACCAAAACAGAGTGACTCCCTTCAGAGCCGTGAGGGGGGGGGAATTATTACCGTTCGGCAGCAGGTCGCATAACTGTCAGCCGGACACCCAAAGACGGATTCCGATATAAACATACGGCCTATGAAGAAATTCATTATCCTACTGTTTTTATTGCATGGTTTCTGTGCTGCGGCCCAACCCGAATGCGATTCGGTACGAATCTATTTCCGCCAGGGCCATTCCGTCCTCGAACCCGATCTGTACGGGAACCGGGAAAGCCTGAAACGCATTGAAGAAAGCCTGCAGCCGGGAGATGCAGGCCCGAACGGTCGCCTCCGCCGCATCGAAGTGGTGGGCGGCGCTTCGCCCGAAGGCTCCGTTGCCCTCAACAGGCGTCTTTCGGAAAAGCGGGCAAAAGCGCTTCTCGACCATTTGTCGCATGCCGGCGGAATACCCGATTCACTGCTCTCATTCACGTTCCTCGGCCGTAACTGGATCGGTTTGCTCCGCCTGGTCGAGAACGACCCGAACGTACCCGACCGGGACGCCGCGCTGGAGTTGCTGCACGACATCGCCGAACGGTGTCACGACGGGGAGAAAACCTCCGACGGCAACATCGCCCGTCTTATGCGTTTCAAGGACGGCGAACCGTACCGTTACATGTACCGGAAACTCTTCCCGGAACTTCGCGCCTCGCAATTGTACCTGTGGTACGAAATAACTCCCGCCAGGCGGCAGCCCATCGCGGCCGAAATCCCGGTTGCGAAACTTACGATGCGGGAATCGGCCCTCGCTCCCGTGCCCGTGCCAGCTCCGGCAGGGCAAACGCCCGGCCGGCGGAAACCCCTCTACATGGCCCTCAAAACCAACCTGCTTTACGATGCACTCGCCGTTCCGAATATCGGAATCGAGTTTTACGCGGGCCGCAACTGGTCGGTCGGCGGCAATTGGATGTACGCATGGTGGAAAACCGACCGCAGGCACTGGTACTGGCGCACCTACGGCGGGGAGTTGAACATCCGCAAATGGTTCGGCAAGAAGGCGCAGGAAAAACCGTTGCAGGGGCATCACCTCGGCCTCTACGGACAAATCGTGACCTATGACTTCGAAACGGGCGGACGCGGCTACATGGGCGGGAAACCCGGCGGCTCGCTCTGGGACAAAGCCAACTGGGGCGCCGGCATCGAATACGGCTATTCGCTGCCCGTCGCCCGCAGGCTCAATGTGGATTTCACCCTCGGCGTGGGTTACCTCGGCGGCGAATATTGGGAATACACCGCCCTGGAAGACTGTTACGTCTGGCAGGCCACCAAACAGCGCCGCTGGTTCGGCCCCACAAAGGCCGAAGTGTCGCTCGTATGGCTCCTGGGCGCGGAAAACCGGAATGCAAAGAAAGGAGGACGGCGATGAAAACGAATCGTAAAATACGCATAACCGCAATCTGCCTGGGTATCCTGTCGCTGCTGCTGACAGCCTGCGAACACAAGGAGTTGTGCTATAACCACCCCCACTCCGGTGCCCTGCGCATCGTTTTCGACTGGCGCGAAGCTCCCGATGCGAACCCGGAAAGCATGTACGTATGGTTCTTCCCCAAACAGGGCGGCGAACCGGTGCAGTACCACCTCTCCGGCAAAGCGGGCGGTGCGGTATCGCTGGGCGAGGGCTGCTACGATGTACTCTGCCTGAACGGCGACACGGAAATGATACGTTTCGTCAATACGAAGCGACTGGACGGATTCACGGTGAGCTGCGTGCCCGGTTCGCTGCTGGCCTCCATGGGCCGCAGCGGCGACAATGTACCCCGGGCCGAAGGCACGGAGGAGCAGGCCGTGCAGCTGCCGCCCGACATGGTATACGGCGCATGCCTGCGCGAGGTGACAGTCCGTCGGCAGGACAACAAGACCATAACGCTCTATCCGAACGAGAAGGTTTGCCGCTATACGGTCGAAATCGTAAACGTGAAGAATCTCGAGCACGTGGCCCAGCTCTCCGGCACGCTCTCCGGCATGGCAGGCGAGATGCAGCCGGCCACGGACTGTTTGTCTGGCGCCGCCTGTATCGTGCCTTTCGATGTCCGGAAAAGCGACGCGACGACGGTGCGGGCCGAATTCCTCACATTCGGCCACTGCCCCGTGCCTGCGATTCCCCATAAAATCGTAATCTACGGCGTACTGACACGCGGTACGCAGCAGTACCGGGTCTACGGCGACACGGACGATCCGGTGACACCCCAAATCCACGAAGCCGCCGATCCGCGGCACGTTTCGATCCGCCTCGACGGCCTCGAATTCGATCCGGCGGCCGGGGGCAGCGGCATGGATCCCACGGTGGACGACTGGGGCGAAGTGAACATCGATATCGACATGTAACCCTGCACAAACATTCGATGCAAAACATACATACAAAACCACTTATCAAATTCTTCATTATGTTGAAAAAGACACTAATGACCGTTCTGGCCGCAGCGGCTGTGACGGCCTGCTCGCAGGTAGAAACCACGAGCTTCAACCCCAATTCGGAGGGGACGGATCTCATTTCGTTCTCGCCCGTAGTCCCCAAAGCTACGCGCGGCACGGTAACGACAATCGCCGGGCTGCAAGACAACGGCTTTTATGTCGTCGCTTACGGCAACAACAGCTTCTATTTCAACCGCCAGATAGCGACATACTACGCGGATGGCAAGGATGATAACGGCCCGGGATTCTACCTGCCCGAAAAATACTCGTGGCCCAGTTACGAACTGACCTTTGCCGCCTGGTATCCCGCAACGCTTCCGGCCGACGGCAGCGGCGGCAGAGCCACGGCCTACGACAAGGACGACAACGAGATGCCGGGCCAGTATGTATCGCAGCCGCAATGGAATGACAACGGAAGCGGTTTGAAAAACGGCCAGGAAATCCGCGGATTCGTACCTGCCACAGCGCATGCCACGCAGACGGATATCGTAATCGCCAGAACCAAGGCGGCAGCCTCCACTCACAAAGGGCAGCCCGTTACGTTGAATTTCCGTCACATTCTCTCGCAGGTTTCGTTCAAGGCCAAAAAGAAAAGCGGCGACCAGTTGAGAATCGAAATCAAGGAGATCGAACTGCGCAACATACCGTCGAAAGGCAACTTCTCGTTCCGTAAAGACAACTCCTTTACCACGGACGGCAATGTGACGAGCGATACTTCGAATCCCCAACTTATTCCAAGCAATCATTGGGAAATCGTGAGGCCGACGGGCTCGAACCTCACTTATAATGACGGAGCCGGCAATAACGTAAACCTGCAGCGTTACAAGCATGTCCTGACCAATCCGGTCATATTGGAACCGGTGGCAGAGGGTACGGAGGGCACGACCTACGAACTGCTGGGCGAGGGCGGCAATATGCTGCTGATTCCCCAGAGTTTCGTCGGCACCTATTTTGACTCGCACCTGCTTGCATGGAACGAAACCGGCAGTACGGAGGGCGCTTACCTGGCTTTGAAAATGAAGGTCTGGCGAAAAGTCGAAACTCCCGACCTCGATGCCGACTCCGATAAGAACTGGACGCTTATCTTCCCGGCCAATGACGACATCAAAACCGATGACGAATACGGTTATGCCGCCGTAGGTATTGTCAGCCAGGATGGTTGCACAAAAGTTTGGGAGCCGGGCCGCCACTATGTCTATACACTGAATTTCACCGACGAGGGCGTGGGCAAGCACGACCCCGAGAATCCCGACAAAGGCGGCGACGATATCCTCGGCGACTACATCTGGTTCACGGTGACCGTCGACGATTGGATTCCGACACCCCAAACACCCAAATTGTAACCGCTGCCAAAAGCGGCACCCGGGCGTCCGCCCCATGCGGACGCCCCCATTGGCCGGGCGGGGTTGACTCTCCCTCCCGGTCGCACAGGGCGCTCCCGACCCTGCCGCAGGCCGGGCATACCGCCCGGACGAGCGGTAAAAACCGACTGTTGAAAACGAACGATATGAAAAAGATGACACGAATCGGGTTCCGTATCGCCGTGTTGTTTGCGGCGGGAGCATTCGCTGCGGCCTGTACGAAAGAGGCGCCGGAAACCGACCCCGCGGCGCCGGGCGACGACGCGCTCGGCTTCGCGGTGAGCTGGGGCGGCCTGGCCCCGGCACAGGGAAGAGCCACGCGCGCGACCGGCGTTTCCCCGCAGGAAGACTGCGGATTCACGGCGGAGCTGCATGGCGGCGAACAGCCGTTCTGCCTGCACGTTTCGACAATCGACGGTATCGGCGCCGGCGGCGACGCGGGCATTCCGCAGGCCTGCACCCGCGGTGCGCAGATCGAAACAGCCGATTTTCCCGCATCGTTCAGGATGTGGGCCTACAGCTACACGGACGGAACGGCGACAAACACAGTGTTCGATGTAATGTCCGGCGAGGAGATTATCCGCCAGGCGGACGGCCGCTGGGAGCCTGCCAAACATTATTACTGGCGTTGGTATGCCGGGCGGAAACTCGGCTTCATCGCCTGCGTTCCCGCCCCGGCCGACAACCTCGCTCCGCCGTCGGAGCCTGCCGGTTCGTTCGCCTTCGAGGCCGAACCCGACCTCGAGCGGCAGCAGGACGTGATGATTGCGTCGATTGCGGAGGTCACGAGTGCGGATTACGAGACGACGGGAGTTCCGCTCGCCTTCAAACACGTACTCACGGCCATCAAGTTCCGCATCAGCACGACAGCCACGGCCATGGAACTGCGGAATATCCGTTCAATCGAACTCCGGAATGTCCGGTACAAGGGGGCTTTCCGTGTAAATGCGGCAGGCGCCGGTTCCGGAACGCCGGCGGTCACCTGGACGCTCGACCCGGCAGTCAGCTCCTACACCGACGTGCTTGCACCCGAGACAGGCAACCTTCCTGAAGACAACGACCATCCGGGATATGCCCGGCCGGGTTACGAATTGATTGGAGCCAACGGCCTTTTCATGCTGCCGCCGCAGACGCTGCCCGACGATGCGCAAATCGTAATCGAATATTCGCTCCCCGGACAGGAGGAGACACTGACGATGACAGCCGATATCGGAGGAATGGAATGGCCCATGGGAAAAACGGTCGTCTACAACCTCTCGTCCTCGAAAATCGTGACGGAGGATATCCTGGAAATACCGGCTGACGACATCGTACTGACCTATCGGGGCGGAACGGCGGCATACGGCATACGGAGCTACCGTAAAGCGGAGCGTATCCAGGCCGGGCTGGCCGAAGAACTTCCCCCAACGCCGCTGGCATGGTCCGCCGAATTCTCGACCGACGGCGGAAACACCTGGACGTCGCGGTGCCCCGAGTGGGTGACCGGATTCACGGAGCAGGCCGAGGGCAGCGTGGAAGAGACAAAATACGAGGCCGCAGTGGCCCACAAGCCCAGCGACGTAACAATCGATCCGAATACGTCGCTGCGAACGGCGGAGGCCGTGACCGATTACGACCTCTCCACCGAAGGCGGCACAACGCCGGTCAACACGGCCAACTGCTACGTCGTCAATGCGGCGGGATCATACCGTTTTCCGCTGATCTACGGCAATGCGATTCGCGACGGTGCGGACAATCAGGCCGCCTACAAATCGCAGGGCAGCGAGTGGGATCAGCCGTTCTGGGACTGTGTCACGCGCTCAATCAATTCGCCGTTCATCGTGTCGCCCGACCGCACATTCAGGGCCGAAATTCTGTGGCAGGACGGAAATAACCTCGTGACCAATGTCCGGATATCCCCGACACAGGGACAGATTCTCGGAGAGGCGGTGCCGTATATCGCATTCGACGTGGCGGCCGGGACTATCCGCCAGGGCAACTGCGTAATCGCCCTCTATGCCGATACCGACACCGGTGCCAGCACCCTTGCATGGAGCTGGCATATCTGGGTGACCGGACAGCGGCTCGACGATTACGTCACGGTCGAAACGGCCAACGGTACCGGCTACGACTTCCTGCCCGTCAACATCGGTTGGTACAGCAACGACCTCATCGATATCTACCAAGCCCGCAACGTACAGGTGCGCATCACCCAGACGGGGCACGATGCGCAGACGGAAGGCAAGACGTTCACCATCCGCCAGCAGGCGTACGAAACCGTATCCCCCGGCAGCCAGCCCTATTTCCAGTTCGGGCGCAAGGATCCGATGCCGGCCCTGAATACGGACAACACCGACAAAACCACGTACCCCGCGAACATATACCGCATCGAGAACGGAGCCACCAAACTTTCGGTAGCGATACAAACTCCGAATGTGTTTTACAGCGATTCCTACGGCTGGTTCGGCGGCAGCAGCTATTGGCACCTGTGGAACAACGCTGCCACCGGATTCGAAACATCGGTGCGCGACTACCGGGTCGTCAAGACGATTTACGACCCCTCGCCCGTAGGATATACGGTGCCCCCATCGGGAGCTTTCGCATCGTTCGATGCGGCGAACACGGCGAAGGGCCCGTCGGAAACGTCGGAATTCCGGAATTTCCGGTTCTATTGCTCGGCGTCGCACCACGATGCGGAACACACGATTCTTTTCCGGGCGAACGGACAGCGTTCCGGCAACGGCCGGGGAGAGGGAATGGGCCGGGAAACCCGTTTCTGGACGGCAGTTCCGGCAAGCGGGTCAAGTGCCCTGGTGTTTCACCTGACGGACAGCGCCGAAATGCAGACCACCGACCTCTCCGGAGCACTGCCGGTGCATCCCGTACGTGAAAAAAACTGACATGCTCGCGGCTTACCGGCCTTCCCGACAGCAGAAGCCGGTTCCCGCTGTTTCGGCCCACGGGTAAGCGAAGCTGCAAATGCCGGGAATCGCCTGCCCGGGACGGCGGCCGTTCGGCGAAAGTCCCGGCTGCCGTCCGTCACCCCGCCACCCCGCCGTCATAAAACGGGCTCCGCCCGGACATCCTGCCACAAAAAGCGCCGTCCCCGGTTGTCGGGGACGGCGCTGCATGCAGGGGAGCCCTCTGCTATTTTCCGTAACGCTGCTCGACGACTTTCCAGTCGATGCGATCCCAAAGGGCGGCGACGGCATCGGCGCGACGGTTGCGGTAGTCGATATAGTAAGCGTGCTCCCAGACGTCGAAGCACATCAGCGGCTTCATGCCGTAACGCAGCGGATTGCCGGCGTTCTGCTCGCTGACGATGGCCAGGCGGCCCGACTTGTCCTCCGCGAGCCATACCCAGCCCGAGCCGAAGAGGCCCACGGCGGCTTTTTCCATCTGGGCTTTCAACTGTTCGAACGACCCGAAGCTCTCGTCGATAGCCTTCAGAAGGGCCCCCGCAGGACGGGTCTGCGCCTTGGGCGAGAGTTCGTCGAAGAAGAACTCGTGGTTCCATGCCTGCGCCGCATTGTTGAAAATCGCCCCGTCGGCCGAAACGATGATGTCCTCCAGCGGCTGCTGGGCATAAGGCGTATCGAGAATCAGTTCGTTGAGTTTATTCACGTACCCCACATAGTGTTTGTCGTGGTGAAAACGCAGGGTTTCTTCGGAAACCTGCGGCGCGAGGGCGTCGTAAGCGTAAGGCAACTCCTTCGGTGCGAAGCGTGCCTGTGTTGCAGTGTCTGTTGCCATAATCGGTAAAATTAAGAATGAAACAATGAGGTTAAACATAGCCTTTGCAGTTTTTATTGCTCGTCGAGCGGTTCAAATGCCCATTTGCCCTCTCCGCAAACCGGGCATACCCAACCATCGGGCAGGTCTTCGAATGCCGTGCCGGGGCCGATATTGTTTTCGGGGTCGCCCAGCGCCGGGTCGTAAATGTATTCACAGACAGTGCAGCGATACTTTTTCATGCCGTAAAAAAAATTAAAAAAACTCACACTGCCTTACACAAATATAATACCGACAACGAATATCTCAAAAAATATTCGTAATTTTGAGGAAATTGACAACAATCTATAACCTAAAACGCTCTTTCCTATGACACTTCCGTATGCAGAACCGTACAAAATCAAGATGACCGAGGCCATCCGCACCTCCACGCGCGCCGAACGCGAGCAGTGGATCCGCGAAGCGAATTACAACCTTTTCAAGCTGCGCAGCGACCAGGTCACGATCGACCTGCTGACCGACTCGGGTACGGGTTCGATGAGCGACCGACAGTGGGCCGCCATGATGACCGGCGACGAGAGCTACGCCGGGGCATCCTCCTATTTCCGGCTCAAACAGACAATCGAAAGCATCTTCGGCATGCCCTACTTCCTGCCCACGCACCAAGGGCGCGCCGCCGAAAACGTGATTTTCTCGGCCCTGCTCAAGGCGGGCGACATCGTGCCGGGCAACTCCCATTTCGACACCACAAAGGGCCATATCGAGTTCCGCCACTGTCATGCCGTGGACTGCACGATAGACGACGCGGCCGACACGCAGAAAGAACTGCCCTTCAAGGGCGAGATGGACATCCGCAAACTCGAGAAACTGCTGCAGGACAACCCGCGCGAAAAAGTTCCCTGCGTCGTGCTGACCATCACCAACAACACGGCGGGCGGGCAGCCCGTGTCGATGCGCAACATCCGCGAAACGGCCCAGGTATGCCGCCGCTACGGGGTACCCCTGCTGCTCGACTCGGCCCGCTTTGCGGAGAACGCCTACTTCATCAAGACCCGCGAGGCGGGTTACGCCGACAAGACAATCAAGGAGATCGTGCACGAAATCTACACCTATGCCGACATCATGACCATCTCGGCCAAGAAAGACGGCGTGGTGAACATGGGCGGTTTCGTGGCCATGCGCTCCGAGGCGCTGTACAAGCAGGCCATGACCTTCAGCATCATGTTCGAGGGCTATGTGACCTACGGAGGCATGTCGGGCCGCGACATGGACGCACTGGCCGTGGGACTGGACGAAAACACCGAATTCGAGCAGCTCGACGCCCGCATCCGCCAGGTGAAACTGCTGGGCGACCTGCTGGACGAATACGGCGTTCCCTACCAGCGCCCCGCAGGCGGGCACGCCATTTTCGTCGATGCGAAAAAGGTGCTTCCCAACCTGCCCAAAGAGCAGTTCATCGCCCAGACGCTGGCCGTGGAGCTCTACCTCGAGGCCGGCATCCGCGGCGTGGAAATCGGCTCGATCCTCGCCGACCGCGACCCCGACACGCACGAGAACCGTTATCCGCGGCTGGAACTGCTGCGGCTGGCCATCCCGCGCCGGGTCTACTCCGACAACCACATCCGCGTAATCGCCGCCGCCTGCCGCAATATTTACGAGCGCCGCGCGGAGATTACCACGGGTTACCGCATCACGTTCGAGGCGCCGATTCTGCGGCACTTCACCGTGGAACTGGACAAAATCTAATCCGCCGGCTACGGCAAAACGAAACCGGGCAGGGAAAATCCCTGCCCGGTTTCATTTTCTGCGGTGCGGCGCGGACAACCTTCCGCCCGCTCGCCCGGGTTTGGTTCCGCGGTGCCGACAGGCAATACACGAACGCATCCGCCCGGGGCCCGGCGTTGTAGTTCCACGACGGGTACGGCACGCACACCCTTCGCCGGCCCGGTTTTACAGCCGGCTACGGCCCGCACGGAGGATATGGACTGCACGCGGCTACGGCCCCACAGACAGCATGGAGTGCACCACGGCCCGCGTCGCTATTGCAGCGACTCGGGTGCGGGAATCAGGAACAGCAACCCGATCAGCAGCACGAGGCAAACGACCACAATCACGAGCGTTTTCACCCAGCCGCCCCTCTTCCCGCCCGGGACGACCGTGTCGTAGCCCGCAAAAGCTTTGGCCTCCGCCTGCGGCTTCGCGGCAGGTTTCGCACCGCCCAGCCGCGCCATCTCCTGCTCCATGCGTTTGGAGCGGGCGGCAGCCATCTCGGCCTGCTTCTGCCGGCGGGCCTCCTCCGCCTCGCG
>NZ_CABMQJ010000031.1 GCF_902388705.1 uncultured Alistipes sp. | reverse complement strand
CCGCGGCCCTCGATGCGGGCCAGCACGCCCGTGCCGGCGACGGGGCGGTGTTCGATGCCCAGTGCCGCGAGCTGTGCGGCGATAAAAGCGGCCGTGTCGCGCTCCTTGAACGAGAGTTCGGGGTGCGCATGCAGGTGGCGGCGGAATTCTACGGGATTCATACGATTAGAATATTGCTTTTGCAATCTTGATGATATTGTCGGCCTTGCCCATCGGGTAGTAGTGCAGCACGGGGATGCCCGCCGCAATCAGTTCGCGGCTCTGGGCGATGGCCCATTCGGTGCCGGCTTCGCGAATCGCTTTGGGGTCGTCCTTGTGGCGCAGCACCTCTTTCTCCAGCGCTTCGGGAATGTGGCAGCCGAAGGTTTGGGGCAGCAGCGTCAGGTGGCGCAGCGTCGAGAGCGGTTTGATGCCCGGGATGATGGGAACCGTGATGCCCGCTTCGCGGCAGCGGTGCACGTAGTCGAAGAAGCGGGCGTTGTCGTAGAAGAGCTGCGTGACGATGTACCCGGCGCCGGCGTCGATTTTCGCCTTGAGGCTGGCGATGTCGGCCTCGGGCGAGGCGGCCTCCTCGTGCGTTTCGGGATAGCCTGCCACGCCGATCGAGAATTTCGAGTGGTGGCACTCCTCGACCTCGCCGTCGACGAACTGGCCGCGGTTCATGGCTGCAATCTGCCGCACGAGGTCGACGGCGTGCGCATGGCCCTGCGGATGGGGCATGAAGAACTTCTCGTTCTGCGACTTGTCGCCGCGCAGCGCCAGCACGTTGTGCAGGCCGAGGAAATCGAGGTCGATCAGCGCGTCCTCGATGTCGTACTTCGACTGTCCGCCGCAAATCAGGTGCGGGACGACTTCGACGCCGTATTTTTTCTGGATGGCGGCCGAAATGCCGACCGTGCCGGGACGGCGGCGCACCACGTGCCACTCGACGCTCCCGTCCGCCCGAACGGTCTGTTTGATGCCCTCGCGGTGGAACGTGACGTTGATATAGGCCGGGTCGAATCCGATCAGGCGGTCGATGGCTTCGAATACGCCGCCCATGCCGTCGCCCTTGAGCGGCGGCAGCAGCTCGAACGCAAAGCGCGTGCGGCATTCGGAAATCGCGTGGTTGATTATGTCTACGACATTCATGCGGGTTAAATATTATGCGGTATCAGTTTGCGGATTTGTCCGGCGTCCATGCCGCGGCGCCGGGCGTAGTCGAGCAGTTGTTCGGTGTCGATCGCGCCCACGCAGAAATAGTCGGCGTCGGCGAAGAGCAGGCCGCAGAGCGCTTCGCCGGGGTCGATCATGTAGTTTTCGGTAAGCTTCATGCCGGTGGTGAGCTCCGCCGCGAGCAAATCGAAGACCTCGCGTTTGAGCGAATGGTCGGGCGAAGCGGGGTAGCCGAAAGCCATCCGGCGGCCGCGGTATTCGCCGCGGACGACCTGTGCCGGAGCCGGCGCTTCGTCCTGCTCGTAGCCCCACATCTGCCGCCGCACGAACACGTGCACGGCCTCGGCGAAAGCTTCGGTCAGGCGGTCGGCCAGCAGTTTGGCCATGATGGCGTTGTAGTCGTCGCCTGCGGCGCGGAACTTTTCGGCGAGTTCCTTCAGTCCGATGCCCGCCGTGACGGCGAAGCAGCCGATCCAGTCCCCGTCGGGTGCGATGAAGTCCGCCAGCGAGCGGTTCTCCTGCCCGCGGGTCTGGTTGCGGAGCATCGCCAGCCGGTGTTCGCGGCCCTTGGGGTCGGTCACGAGGATGTCGTCGCCCTCGGAGCGTGCCGGGAAAATCCCCACGGCGGCCTGCAGCGTGAGCAGCCGCTCGTCGCGGATGCGGGCCAGCAGGGCCTGTGCGTCGGCGAAGAGCTTGCGGGCCTCGGTTCCCCGCTCCGGATGGTCGAGGATTTCGGGGTAGCGCCCCTTGAGCCCCCAGGCCGGGAAGAAGAAGTTCCAGTCGATATAGGGTTCGGCGTCGGCCACGTCGAAATCGGGGAATACCATGCGCCCCGGGTGTGCCGGTACGACGGGCCGGTGTGCGGCGGCGTTTTCGCGGGATTTGCGCGCCTGGTCGAGCGGAACCAGGTTGCGGGTGCGCTCGGCACGCTGGTACTCGCTGCGCAGGGCCTGCTGCTCGGCGCGGATTTTGTCGGCGTAAAGCTCCCCGTCCGGGCCCAGCAGTTGCGCCAGTATCTGGCTGTTGCGGCTGGCGTTGGGCGAGTGAACCACCACGCCCGCGTAGACCGGTGCTATTTTCACGGCGGTGTGCAGATCGGAGGTCGTAGCCCCGCCGATAATGACCGGGATGCGCAGGGAGCGGCGTTCCAGCTCCTCGCAGACGTGGGCCATTTCGTCGAGCGACGGGGTAATCAGTCCGCTCAGACAGATGCAGTCGGCGCCCCAGGCCACTGCCTCGTCGACGATGCGCTGCGACTCGACCATCACGCCGAGGTCTTTTATCTCGTAGCCGTTGCAGGCCATGACCACCGCCACGATATTCTTGCCGATGTCGTGCACGTCGCCCTTCACGGTGGCGATGAGCACCTTGCCCGCGCTGCTCGCCGCGCCGGCCGTGCCCTGCTCGATGTAGGGCGTGAGCGCCGCCACGGCGCGTTTCATCACACGGGCGGTCTTGACGACCTGCGGCAGGAACATCTTGCCCTCGCCGAAGAGCGTGCCGACGCGCTCCATGGCGGGCATCAGCAGCGTGTCGATTACGGCCATCGGGTTTCCGAGCGCCTGGTAGCCCTCCAGCGCGTCCTGCTCGACGTAGTCCGCCACGCCTTTGAGCATGGCGTGGCCGATGCGCTCCTCGAGCGTTCCCGAGCGCCATGCGTCGGGCGCCTGCGGCTGCGTTTGGGCGATTGTCCGCACCTGCTGGGCATATTCGGTGAGCCGCTCCGCGGCGTCGGCCCGGCGGCAGAGAATCACGTCCTCGACCCGCTCGAGCAGCTCGGGTTCGATTTCGCTGTAAACCCGCACCATCTGCGGGTTGACGATGCCCATGTCCATGCCGGCGCGGATGGCGTGGTAGAGGAATGCCGAGTGCATCGCCTCGCGCACGGCGTTGTTGCCGCGGAATGCGAACGAGAGGTTCGACACGCCGCCCGAAACCTTGGCGTGGGGCAGGTTCTCCTTAATCCAGCGTGTGGCGTCGATGAAAGCTTTGGCATAGCCGTCGTGCTCGGGAATGCCGGTCGCCACGGCCAGGATGTTGGGGTCGAAAATAATATCTTCGGCGGGGAATCCCGCGTCGGTGAGCAGGTGATAGGCGCGCCCGGCCACCTCGATTTTGCGGGAGCAGGTGTCGGCCTGGCCCCGTTCGTCGAAGAGCATCACCACGGCGGCGGCGCCGAAGCGGTGAATCTCCCGTGCGCGGCGCAGGAACTCGGCTTCGCCCTCCTTGAGCGAAATGGAGTTCACGACGGCCTTGCCCTGCGTGACTTCGAGTCCGGCGACGAGCACTTCCCATTTCGAGGAGTCGATCATCGTTGGCACACGGGCTATTTCGGGTTCCGAGGCCATCAGGTTGAGGAACGTGCGCATGGCCTGCACGCCGTCGATCAGGCCGTCGTCCATGCAGACGTCGACGATTTGCGCCCCGGCGTCGACCTGTGCCCGGGCCACCGACAGCGCCTCTTCGTAATTGCCCTCGCGAATCAGGCGTGCGAATTTGGCCGATCCGGCGACGTTGGTGCGCTCGCCGATGTTCACGAAATTGGCTTCGGGGACGATGCGCAGCGGCTCGAGGCCGCTCAACGTGGTGATATGCTTCGGAGCCGGGAGGGGGCGCGGTGCGTAGTTTCCCGCGATTTTCGACAGTTCGAAGATGTGCGCCGGCGTGGTGCCGCAGCAGCCGCCGACGATGTTCACCAGCCCGCGGCGCATGTATTCGCCGACGTCTTCGGCGAACATTTCGGGGGTTTCGTCGTAGCCGCCCATGACGTTGGGAAGCCCGGCGTTGGGGTGCGCCGAGATGCGGAATTCGGCCGTTTCGGCCAGCCGCTCGAGGTAGGGCAGCAGCTCCTTGGCTCCGTAGGCGCAGTTGAAGCCGATCGACAGGAGCCGTGCGTGCGACATCGAAGCGCAGAACGCTTCGACGGTCTGCCCCGAGAGGGTGCGGCCGCTGGCGTCGGCCAGCGTGCCCGAAACCATGACGGGAATTTCGCGCCCGAGCTTCGCGGCCAGCGTGTCGATGGCGTACAGGGCTGCTTTGGCGTTGAGCGTGTCGAAGATTGTTTCGACGAGCAGAATGTCGGCGCCTCCGTCCATAAGACCGCGCGCCTGGTCGGTGTAGGCTTCGGCCAGATAGGCGAACGTCACCTCGCGCGAGGCGGGGTTCGCTACGTCGGCCGACATCGAGGCCGTGCGGTTCGTGGGCCCCATCGACCCCGCCACAAAACGGGGCTTGAGCGGGTTGCGGGCCGTGAACTCATCGGCCGTGCTGCGCGCCACGGCCGCCGCCGCGCGCGAAATCTCGTAGGCGTATGCCTCCAGCCCGTAGTCGGCCAGCGACACGGCGTTGGCGTTGAACGAGTCGGTTTCGATGATGTCGGCGCCCGCCTGCAGGTATTTGACGTGGATTTCGCGCACCGCATCGGGGCGCGTCAGGGCCAGCAAATCGTTGCAGCCCTTGAGCTGCACCGTCCAGTCGCGGAACAGCTCGCCGCGGTAATCCTCCTCGGTCAGGCCATACTGCTGCACCATGGTGCCGAAACCTCCGTCGAGCAGCAGGATGCGCGATTCGAGCGCCTTGTATAACGTATTTGCCATGTGTTTTTACTTCTCTATGATTTCGATTTCGAAGAGTTTGCTCCAGTTCTTGCCCGTCACGAAAATGCGTTTCCCGGCGGCATCGTAGGCGATGCCGTTCAGCACGTCGGTCGCCGGCGTGATCTCCTCCTCGGGAAGGATGCCCGCCAGGTCGACGACCCCCTCCACGACGCCCGTCGCGGGGTCGATGATGACGATTTGGTCGGTGGTGTAGACGTTGGCCCACAGCTTGCCGTCGATCCACTCCAGCTCGTTGAGGAAGTTTATCGCCATCCCCTTGTAGGTCACCGTCGTGCGCTTTTCGCGCTTGAACGTTGCGGGGTCGACCGTGTAGATGTTGGGCGTGCCGTCGGACATGTAGAGCTTCTCGCCGTCGGTGGTAAGGCCCCAGCCCTCGCCCGGGTAGCGGAATTCCTTGATTTTCTTCCCTGTTTTCAGGTCGTAGACGTAGGCCTTGTTCGACTGCCACGTCAGTTGGTACAGTTTGTCGCCGAGCAGCGTGATGCCCTCGCCGAACTCCTCGTGCGGCAGGCGTGCGAAGAGCTCCGCGCGGCCCGTTTCCAGATCGATGGTCTGCACGACCGACTGCCCGTGCTGGCCCGTACCCTCCCACAGCCGGCCGCCGGCGTATTGCAGTCCCTGCGTGTAGCTGGTCTGGAGGTGCGGATGCACCGCACGGACGCTGTACGTGTATTCTTTCGGCTCGACGGGAGCCTCGGGGCGTTTGGCCCGGGCCTGGTTTCCGCCGCACGAGGCGAGCAGCAGCCCGGATAACAGAACGCTTGCGAACTTTTTCATTTTCTCTTTTTGAACATCGGATGCAAAGATACGAAAAACCCCGCCATATGACGAATTTTTTGCCTATCTTTGCGCAAACCTTGCGTCTGTGATGAAGAAAATGTTTCCCGGACTGTGCCTGCTGTTACTGTGCGGGGCGGTCGCCTTTACCGCCTGTATCAAGATTCCCAAGCAACCCAAAACGGTGGATGGCACCGTGCCGGTAATCTATCGTTTCGACGGCGGAAAGGATTTGACTTCGCTGTTTACCCTGCAGGCCGCCTACGTCGGGGCCGACGGCCGCACGCAGACCGAGCGGATCGCCTCGCTGCCGTGGACGAAAGAGATCGGCGTCATGGCTCCTTTCGGCGCCCGGCTGGACGTCCGCTTCGGCCGGAAAACGGATTATCCCCGGCAGGGAACCTATGCCGTCGGTTTTTCGGGTAGCATCGACTGTGCGGCATCGAGGGCTGCAATTCCCCCCCCCATACACCGGGGCTGACCCGGGCTTCCGGGGATGAAAAGACCATCCGGCTGCGCTTCGTGCTTCCGGACGGCGTTTCGGCCGACGATGTTTCGCTGCGCTTCGCGCCCCTCAAATACGACAAGCATTTCGCCTTTACATTCACCTGCGACGACTCCTACGTCACGGCTTTTTCCCGTTTCTGGAATTTAATCAATGCCAAGTGGCTTGACGACAGGGAGTTCTGTCATTTGGGCGGCGTTCCCACCTCGGGCCGTGTTCCCGACCGGCCGCTGGCGATGACCGACGGCTGCGGCAACGACCGTCGTTTCGGGTTCAGCTGCTCTATCTGGCCTACGTGGGGAAATGAAAAAAATGCCACCTTTATCAAGGAACTTTCCGAAACGGGCTCGAACAGCCAGTATATCTCGTGGGAGGAGCTGCGGCTGCTCTCCGATTTCGGGGTGTCGATGCTTTTCCACAATGTCGACGAGCGGGTTTACGGCAAGACCGATCCTGCACGCATCGCACAGGGGCTGCACGACGATTACGATAAAGTCTACGAGAAACTCGGGCTGCGGATGAAAGTGATGGGGCTTCCCGATGGTAACAGGGCTTATGTCGAGGCGGCGAGGCAATCCGGCCTGGTAAGCTTTACGCGCAACTCCCTGGCCTGGCAGACCCGCATTCACCTGCATCGGTGCGGTGACCTGCGCGCGGGACAGACCTACGGCGGCAACAACAATTCGGTGCCTGCGCAGAAGTTGGCCGAACTGGCTGCGCAGGCGGCTTCGGACGACCCTTACTGGGTGGGGCTGACGATTCACCGCGGCGACGAGAGCTACGCGGAGATGCTGGAAGAGGTTTGCAGACTTTACGGCAGGGAGGGCAGCGATGCGCTCTGGGTGGCCTCGTGGGACGAAATTTACGAATATGTCGCCTTGCGCGAAGGGGCGCAGGTGCGTAAAATCGCCGAGGGGCGTACGGTGACGTTCGAGGTCGAAATGCCTGTGGAGGAGGGATTCTGGTTCCGCGACGTTTCGCTGCTGGTCGACGGCCTCGGCGGGGAGTGCGAGGCGGAACCCCTCTCGGACAACATCGTCGGGTTGAGCCAGGCGCCGCGCGGCGGCGGTATGCTGGTCAACGTGAATTTCAACGCGCGGCTGCTGGCCCTGGCGGAAAAATATACGGCCGTTTACGAACGGGAATTTACCGATGCGGCGCTTGCCGACGCCTGCTATTTCGTATCGCAGTTGCTGCCGTCGCTCGCGGCGCCATACCTGCAGCGGCTGGGGGCCGTCGCTGCGCCGTCGCAGGCTGCGGTCGATGCGGCGCACATCGAAGCTTACCGTGCGCAATTGGACGGATATACGTTCGTCGTCCTGCGCGATATGGCGGCAGAGTAGGCCGGGATACATATATTTTAGTAAAAATGTTGGTTTCTCCGTGAAAATCGCTATCTTTGCAACCCGATTTCGCAAATAAGACAACAATAAATAGAAACCATTCATTATGAAGATCGTAAGAGAACAACGCGAAGAGAACAACTCGCTGCTCAAGGTAACGGTGGGCGCGGAGGATTACGGACAGGCCGTCGAGAAGGAGCTGCGCGAATACAAGCGCAAAGCCAACATTCCCGGCTTCCGTCCCGGCATGGTGCCCATGGGTCTGGTCAAGAAGATGTACGGCAAGGGCGTGCTGGCCGAACAGTCGTACCGCACGGCGTCGAACGCCGTGTTCGAGTATCTCCAGAAAGAGAACATCGACTACCTGGGCGACGTGATTCCTTCGGAGGAGCAGGGCGACTTCGATTTCGAGAACGGCACGCAATTCGAGTTCATATTCGAAATCGGCGAGGCTCCCGAAGTGAAGCTCGAACTTTCGGACAAGGATAAGCTGACCTACAACCGGATCAAGGTCGACAAGAAGATGCACGACGACTACCGCGCCAACTACCTGCGCCAGTACGGCCGCCTGGTCGACGCCGACAAGGTGACCTCGGACGAGGCGCTGTCGGTCGTGCTCGACAACGGCGAGATGAACGTAGCGGACGCATACGTGGGGCTGATTTCGATGTCGGAGGAGGAGCGCAAACCGTTCATCGGCAAGAAAGTCGGCTTCAAAACCCAGGTCAACATCAACGAACTCTACAAAAACCCGTCGCAGCGCGCCGCCGTGCTGCAGGTCAAGGAGAACGAGCTGGAAGGCATCAACCCCGAATTCTCGCTCGAAATCACCAAAATCCGCAAGTTCGCCGAGCCCGAGCTGAACGAGGAGTTCTTCAAGACGGCGTTCCCCGGCGGTGAGGTCAAGGACGAGGCCGGACTGGACAAGTTCGTCGACGGCCGCATCGGACAGGAGCTCTCCCGCGAGAGCGATTACCTCTTCACGCTCCAGTTGCGCGACTACCTCGTGAAGAAAGCGGGCCTGAAGATGCCCGAAAAGTTCCTCAAGCGCTGGCTCTACACGATTAACGAGGGCAAGTTCACGATGGAGGACATTGATAAGGACTTCGACCAGTTCCTCAAAATGTTCACGTGGAACTACCTCCAGAAGCACTTCATCAAGCAGGACAATATCTCCGTGAGCAAGGAGGAGGCTTTGGCCGAGGCCAAGGCGCTGGCCGCGTCCCAGTTCGCGCAGTACGGCATGCCGTCGGCCCCCGAGGAGATGCTCGCTGGCTACGCCGAGAAGATTCTCGCGGACAAGGAGCAGGGACAGAAGATTTACGAGAAGCTCTATGAGGTGAAGGTCGTGGAAGACGTGAAATCGAAAATCAAGGTGACGGAAAAAGCCGTATCTGCCGACGATTTCGCTAAAATGGCCCAGGCGCTTTAAGAATTTCCGAAAAAAGCGTATCTTTGGACTTTGCAGGCGTGATGTTTGCAAAGTCCTTTTGTTTGGAAAAAGTTCGCCCGCGGCCATGCGGCCGGCCGGGGAGGCGGCAGACCTCCCCCGGGCAAAGGGCAACCGAGGGGGATTTTAAATATGGAATGCGGCATCGAACGCCGTAATGCGAGTCCGGCGAATTCCATGTATGAAAAATCCCGGCATCGTATGTAAAACCTCAATTCGCCGGACTCACATTCGTTATGTCAGAATTTGAAAAATACGCACGGAAGCATTGCGGAATCAGTTCGCTGAAACTGCACGACTTCCAGTCGGTCAGCGCGGCCTACGTGTCGCCGACGATCATCGAGGAGCGCCAGCTGAACATCGCTACGATGGATGTCTTTTCGCGCCTGATGATGGACCGCATTATTTTCCTCGGCGCGCCGATTTACGACGACGCGGCCAATATCATCCAGGCACAGTTGCTCTTCCTCGAGTCGGTCGACCCGGAGAAGGACATCCAGATTTATGTCAATTCGCCCGGCGGTTCGGTTTCGGCCGGACTGGGCATCTACGACACCATGCAGCTGGTCAGCTCCGACGTGGCGACCATCTGCACCGGACTGGCGGCTTCGATGGGCGCCGTGCTGCTCACGGCCGGCGCCAAAGGCAAGCGCTCGGCGCTGCCCCATTCGCGGGTGATGATTCACCAGCCGCTGGGCGGTGCGCAGGGGCAGGCCTCGGACATCGAAATCACGGCCCGCGAGATGATGAAGACCAAGCGCGAGTTGTACGAGATACTCTCGGCCCACTCGGGCGTTCCGGTCAAGAAAATCGAGAAGGACGCCGACCGCGACTACTGGCTCTCGGCGCGCGAAGCCAAAGACTACGGACTGATCGACGAGGTGCTTTCTAAACGGGAGAAGTAATGGCGCAGAACAAGAACAACAACCATCGGGGCGGAACGGGCGGCGACTGCTGCTCGTTCTGCGGTGCCAAGCGCAGCGACGTGGAAATCATGTTCCAGGGCGCGGACGGCGCGAACATCTGCAACAAGTGTATCGAGAACGGCTACCGGATTATCGTCGAGAACGACGTGGCGACCGAGCAGCGGCGCTCCCCGGCGGCTCCGCTCAAGATGGAGGAGCTGCTCAAACCGGCGCAAATCAAGGAGTTCCTCGACCAATACGTCATCGGGCAGGACGACGCCAAGCGCTACATGTCGGTGGCTGTCTACAACCATTACAAGCGGCTGCTCTACGCTCCCAAGGACGACGAGGTGGAAATCGACAAGTCGAATATCGTGCTCGTGGGCCCCACGGGTACGGGCAAAACGCTGATGGCCCGCACGATTGCCAAGCTGCTGAAAGTGCCCTTCACGATTGTAGACGCCACGGTGCTGACCGAGGCGGGCTACGTGGGCGAGGATGTCGAAAGCATCCTTTCGCGGCTGTTGCAGGTGGCCGACTACGACCTGGCGCAGGCCGAGCGGGGCATCGTCTTTATCGACGAAATCGACAAGATCGCCCGCAAGGGCGACAACCCCTCCATCACGCGCGACGTTTCGGGCGAAGGCGTGCAGCAGGCGCTGCTCAAGATACTGGAGGGCACGGTGGTCAACGTGCCGCCGCAGGGCGGGCGCAAGCACCCCGAGCAGAAGTTCATCCAGGTCGATACGCGCAACATCCTGTTCATCTGCGGCGGGGCGTTCGACGGCGTGGAGAAGAAAATCGCCCAGCGCCTGAATACCCGCGCCATGGGCTACGGGCGGCTTATGGCCGACCGCATCGACCGCAGCAATCTGATGCAGTACATCACGCCGCAGGATTTGAAGTCGTTCGGACTGATTCCCGAGCTGGTGGGCCGCCTGCCGGTGCTGACCTATATGCAGCCCCTTTCGCGCCAGGCGCTGCGCTCGATTCTTACCGAGCCGAAGAATGCCATCGTCAAGCAGTACAAGCGCCTGTTCGAGCTGGACGGCGTCAAACTGGCGTTCGACGACGCGGTGCTGGACTACATCGTGGACAAGGCCGTCGAGTTCAAACTCGGCGCCCGCGGCCTGCGTTCGATTTGCGAGGCGATCATGATGGACACCATGTTCGACATCCCCTCGACGGATACGCGGAAGTTTACCGTAAAGTTGCCTTATGCAAAGGAAAAGATAGAAAAAGCAAATTTATTGGAACTAAAACAAGTTGGTTAGTGTCTTTTTATTATCTTTGCCGTGTGTTCCGGTTGCGAATAGGGCAGCCGGGGCCTCGGCGGGGTGCTTCCGCAGCTGCGCTCGAGCAAAAACGATAACCGATAAATAAACCGATAAAACATTCTAACACATGTCATCTACCAATTCCAAACTTACGCGTGTAGCCGACAATATCCGTATTCTGTCGGCCGCCATGGTCGAAAAAGCCAAATCGGGCCATCCCGGGGGCGCCATGGGTGGCGCCGACTTCATGACGGTGCTCTACACGGAGTTCCTGCGCTACGACCCCGACAACATGGCCTATCCCTACCGCGACCGTTTCTTCCTCGACCCGGGCCACATGTCGCCGATGCTCTATTCGACGCTGTCGCTGGCCGGGTACTATACGACCGAAGATTTGCAGTCGCTGCGCCAGTGGGGCAGCGTTACGCCGGGCCATCCCGAAGTGGATGTGATGCGGGGCGTGGAGAATACCTCGGGCCCGCTCGGGCAGGGGCACGCCATGGCGCTGGGCGCCGCTATCGCGGAGCGTTTCATGGCGGCGCGTTTCGGCGAGTGGATGGCGCACAAGACCTACGCCTACATCTCGGACGGCGCCGTCGAGGAGGAGATTTCGCAGGGCGTGGGACGCATCGCCGGCCACCTGGGCCTGTCGAATTTCATCATGTACTACGACTCGAACAACATCCAGCTTTCGACCAAGGTCGACGAGGTGATGACCGAGAACGTGGCGATGAAATACGAGGCGTGGGGCTGGAACGTGCTTTCGGTCGACGGCCAGAACATCAATGAAATTCGCGAGGCGCTCGTGGCGGCCAACTCCGAAACGGAGCGCCCGACGCTCATCATCGGCCGCACCGTCATGGGCAAGGGTGCCAAAGGCCCCGCCGGCGAGAGCTTCGAGGACAAGGTTTCGACCCACGGACAGCCGCTCTCGGCTGCCGGCGCCGACTTCGCCGCCACGGTCGAAAACCTCGGGGGCGACGCCGCAAATCCGTTCGCGGTGTTCGAAGAGAGCCGCGAGGCGTTTGCCGAGCGCCGCGCACAACTGCGCGACTGGGCCGCACGTCAGGCGGAGGTCGAGAAGTCGTGGCGTGCGGAGCATAAGGATCTGGCGCACAAGCTCGACATGTTCCTCTCGGGTAAGCTTCCCGAAATCGACTACAAGGCTGTCGAGATGAAAGCCGACGTGGCCACGCGCGCCGCATCGGCCACGATGCTGGGCGTGTTCGCCGAGAAAATCGAGAACATGATCGTGGCCTCGGCCGACCTTTCGAATTCGGACAAGACCGATGGCTTCCTCAAGAAGACCAAAGCCTTTACGAAGGGCGACTTCAGCGGTAAATTCTTCCAGGCGGGCGTTTCGGAGCTGACAATGGCCTGCGTGGCCAACGGCATGGCGCTGCACGGCGGCGTGATTCCGGCCTGCGGCACGTTCTTCGTCTTCTCGGACTATATGAAACCCGCCGTGCGCCTTTCGGCGCTGATGCGCCTGCACGTGATTTATATCTGGACACACGACTCGTTCCGCGTTGGCGAGGACGGACCTACGCACCAGCCCGTGGAGCACGAGGCGCAGATTCGCCTGATGGAGCAGTTGAAGAATCACCACGACGAGCGTTCGATGGTCGTGCTGCGTCCGGCCGACGGCGAGGAGACCGTCATGGCGTGGAAACTGGCCGTCGAGGAGCACCGCCCCGTGGCGCTCGTGCTCTCGCGCCAGAACATCAAGACGCTGCCGGCGCTCGGTTCGAGCCGCCGTGAGGAGGCCGCACAGCTTGCCAAGGGCGGCTATGTGGTGCTGGACGCCCCCAAACCCGCCGTGGTGATGATTGCCACCGGTTCGGAGGTCGCGACGCTGGTCGAGGGCGCCGGGCTGCTGGCGTCGGAGGGTATTCCGGTGCGCGTGGTGAGCGTCCCCAGCGAGGGCCTGTTCCGCGACCAGCCCGAGTCGTACCGGCAGAGCGTGCTGCCCGCAGGCGTGGTGCGCTACGGCCTGACGTCGGGACTTCCGGTGAACCTCATGGGCCTGGTGGGCGAGAACGGCATGATTCACGGCCTCGACCACTTCGGCTGGTCGGCGCCCTACTCCGTGCTCGACGAAAAGTTCGGCTACAACGGGGCTACCGTGGCGGCCGAGGTGAAGAAGCTGCTCGGAAAGTAACGGATGCGGTTCCTGCCGCCCGGCACCGTCTTTTCCGTGCGGCACGAATGGACAATTGCCCCGGTGCATTTGCACCGGGGCGTTTTTGCGCAAGGGAGCGAGGTGACGGGATTCGTCGAAGGCAGGGCGCAAGGGAGCGGGATGGCGGGGCGGTCGGGGATTGCCGGATGGCAGGACGCAAGGGGTGAGGTGACGGGACGATAGGTTGCCGGATAGCGGGGTGCGGCGACTGGACGGCAGGGGGCCGGGGTGCCGGACGGCAGATTTGTCGGGTGGCTGTGGGACTGGGTACCAGGGTGTCCGGGGCCGGGTTCATCGCATGCGGTACGTCTGTTAGATTGTTACAAGGGCAGGCACTCCCTCTAACAATGTTACAAGTGTAACAGGTGCTGTCTGCTGTAACCGGATACGACCCGGTACACTTCCCGCTCACAGCCCGTCCGCTCTGCACTCTACGCCTCTCCGTCCGTCTCTTCCTCTGCCCTCTCCGCCCCCCCCCGCTTGCCCTCCCGCTTGCCCGCTTCCATAATTTTTTTGCTTCCGGGCGCAACTTTTCCGCGCGGATTGCGTCTAATGGATAAAAACAGTTTCGGAAATGCCCACAGCGAAGGATATGACCGCACAGCGAGCCCGGCAGTACGAATTTGAAGTTTTCGTCCGGGAACACCGCCGCATCATCGGCAAGGTATGCTACCTCTATGCCGGGGACAGCGACGATTTCGACGACCTCTACCAGGAGGTGCTGATTAACCTGTGGCGGGGATTCGACGGCTTCGAGGGCCGGGCCAAAGCCTCGTCGTGGGTATACCGCGTCGGGCTGAACACCTGTATCTCCTTTTACCGCCGCAACCGCCGCCGTGCGGGCAGCGTGCCGCTGGCCGACTGTGCCGCCACGGAGGGCGACGACCCGGAGCGCAACGATCTGCTGCGGGAGCTCTATGCGCTGATCAACCGCCTGGATACGCTCGAGAAAGCGGTCGTGATGCTGTGGCTCGACGAAGTGCCCTACGACGAGATTGCGGAGATTACAGGCCTGACGCGCAACAACGTGGCCTCGAAGCTCCACCGCATCAAACTGAAACTGCGCGAGCAGGCAACCCATTAAAACGATTAGGATATGGAACTCGATGAGCTGAAAACCAAATGGCACGAGCTGGACGGACGCCTGGATTGTGCGGATGTGAAGATAGATCGGCTGACGGCCCGAGTCGCGGCCGGAAAAATCACCTCGGCCAAGCAGCGGCTGGCGCGCATGCTCCGCATGCAGCTGTTTCTGCTGGCGATGCTTCCGCTGCTTTTCTCCGGCATATTGCGTTCGGACGGGAATGCCGGTTCCGACGTGGCGGTACAGGTGTTGCTGGGGCTCTTCGTCATGGCCATGCTGGGACGGCAGGTGTTCCTGATTGTCAGGCTGGCGCGCATCGACCCCGTGAAGCAGTCCGTGCGGGAGGCCTGTGCCGCCGTGGTGCGGTTCCGGAGTTGTTTTCTCGCGGGGGTGGTTATCGGCATTGCATTGGGGGTGCCCTTTTTGGTCGCGTTCGGGATTTACGTCGGTCGATTCACGACCCCCTATGTCCTGTACGGGTTCTGGACGGGACTGGCGGTCGGGGTGCCGCTGGGAGTCCGTGTCTTCCTGCGTATGCGGCGCGAAATCGACGCACTGCGCGAGGCGCTGCACGACGCGGACGCGCAGGCGCTGTGAACCGCCGATGTGCGGAGGGCGGAACGTCGGGTGTCGGGCGTCGGAAAACGACTGCCGCCTGAAAACTGCCGCATACTGCCGCCGGATAACGAAATCCCCGGACTCGATGGGAGCCCGGGGAGCGTTATTTATATATATGTATCCCGCTACTGCATGTAGAGCGTGATGCGGCCGTAGTATTCGCCGTCGATGTAGAGCTCGGCCCGCAGCTCGCCGCGGCGGATATGCACGCGGCGCAACTCGCGCGGGTAATCCGCACGTCCGTAGCCAATGTAAATCGTGTCGTCGCCGTAGGCATCCCACTGGATATTGAGCGTGTCGAGGTACTGCCCCGTGTCGGCGAAATGCAGCTTGTCGGTGCCGAAACCGTCCGCCCCGAAATAGACGTAACTGTCTAACGGGTAGCGGTCGTCCTGGTAGAATCCCAGATCGCCGGCCCAGACCCGGCCCGCGAGGGTGTCGTAAAGGCGGTCGTCGTCGTTTTCGCAGGACGAAAATCCGACGGCGGCCAGCAGCGCGAACGCAGCGATGAGAAGTCGTTTCATTGCATGTATTGCGGTTGTTCGGGGTAAAGGTAGCAATTTTCTTGCATATTGTGAAATTACTTCGTACCTTTGTCCTCCCGCCTCGGGGCGGGGAAATGTGGAAAGATTTGACTGATTGCAAACCACAATAAAAAATCGCTAAAACAGCTTATTTTTTATTCCAACAGCCAATTTTTCCCATTTTATACGTTTTATTTTTTATTAACCGGGCAGATGTATCCGTCCCGAACGGTTGCCAGCATTTTGTGCGGCATCGCCCAAGCCCCTCCCGAGGGAGGGGTTTAGGGTGGGGGCAGATTTGCAAACGACGCCGAAGGCGGCGACCGCGACAAGCCGGGCTTGGGAGCGGCGGACGGAATATCTACCACAATTAAATGTATAACATGGGCTTTTTGTTTACATCGGAATCGGTGTCCGAAGGACACCCCGATAAAGTTTCAGACCAGATTTCAGACGCCATCCTCGACGAGTTCCTGCGTCACGACGCCAACTCGAAGGTGGCCTGCGAAACGCTCTGCACCACCGGCCTGGTGGTCGTGGCGGGCGAGGTGCGCTCGGAGGCTTACGTCGACGTGCAGGGTGTGGCGCGCCGCGTCATCAACCGTATCGGCTATACCCGCAGCGAGTACCAGTTCGACTGCAATTCGTGCGGCATCCTGTCGGCCATCCACGAGCAGTCGCCCGACATCAATCAGGGCGTGGTGCGCGCCGATGAGGCGGAGCAGGGCGCCGGCGATCAGGGCATCATGTTCGGCTACGCCTGCAACGAAACCCGCGAGATGATGCCCGCGACGCTGATTCTCTCGCACGTCATCCTCAAGGAGCTGGCCGTCATCCGCCGCGAGGGCGAGGTGATGAAATACCTGCGTCCCGACTCCAAATCGCAGGTGACCGTCGAGTACGACGAGCAGACGAACCGTCCGCTGCGCGTGCACACCATCGTGGTGTCGACGCAGCACGACGAATTCATCCTTCCCGGCGACGGCCTCACGGAGAAGCAGGCCGAGGAGCGTATGCAGGCCACGATTCGCGAGGACGTGCGCACGATTCTCATTCCGCGCGTCAAGGCGCGCCTGGAGCGTGCCGGGGACAAGCTCGCCGAGCTGATCGGCGACGACTACATCCTGCACGTGAACCCCACGGGCAAGTTCGTGATTGGCGGCCCCCACGGGGACACGGGCCTCACGGGCCGCAAAATTATCGTCGACACCTACGGCGGCCGCGGCGCTCACGGCGGCGGCGCATTCTCGGGCAAGGACTCGTCGAAAGTCGACCGCTCGGCGGCCTACGCCGCACGGCATATCGCCAAGAACCTCGTGGCCGCCGGTGTTGCGGACGAGGTGCTCGTGGAGCTGTCGTACGCCATCGGCATCGCGCAGCCGCTTTCGGTTTACGTCGACACCTACCGTTCGCCCCGTCCCGCGGCGCTGGCCGGCATGACCGACGGGGAGATTGCGCGCCGTATCGGCAAACTTTTCGATTTGCGCCCTGCGGCGATCGTCAAGCGCTTCGGCCTGAAGAACCCGATTTTCGAGGCCACGGCTTCCTACGGACATTTCGGCAACCGTCCCTACACGCAGAAAGAGCGGGTGTGGGAGAACGGCCGCGAAGTGGAGCGCGAAATCGAATACTTCGGCTGGGAGAAGCTCGACGCCGTGGATTGCATCCGCAAAGAGTTCGGACTGTAACACATCCGACCGCAAAAGATCGGGATGTCAGTCGCTGATGTCTCGATTTTTGTGTGAATACGCATACTAACCGGACGTTTTTGTTCGTTTGTCCTACGAATTTAAAAAATTACGATTAGCCTATGGACTGAAGTTGCCTCTGATTAATTAAACTTAAACACTTGTGATTGAATTATGAAAAAGGCATTTTTAATTTTAGGAGCAGTAGCCGTGTCGGCCGCCGCAGGCGGAGTGACGGCATGGACGGTAGCCGGCAGCCGCGAAGGCTCGGTGGAATATATCGAGCGCGAAGTGGAGCGCACGCCCGCATTGGGCACCCAGTTTACATCGTATCAGGCAGAGCAGTACCCCGACCTGACATACGCCGCCGAAAATGCGGTGAAGGCCGTGGTCAACATCGAAGCCGTGCAGCAGGTCGAAATGCCGCGCCGCAGGGGCTACGACCCGTTCCTGGAGTTTTTCGGCATTCCCCAGCAGGGATACGACGAGGGCCCGCGCTACCGTGAGCAGCGGGCAGGCGGCTCGGGCGTCATCATCTCGGACGACGGCTATATCGTGACCAACAACCACGTGGTGGACGGCGCCTCGAAACTCAAGGTCAAACTCAACGACGGCCGCACATTCGACGCCAAGCTCATCGGCAAGGATTCCGCTACGGACCTCGCGCTGCTGAAAGTCGAGGCTTCGAACCTGCCGACCGTGCCCTTCGGTTCGTCGGACGCGCTGCGGCTGGGCGAGTGGGTGCTGGCAATCGGTTCGCCGTTCGACCTGCAGTCGACCATCACGGCGGGCATCGTGAGCGCCAAGGCGCGTAACCTGGGCGTGATTCCCAACGATTTCCGCATCGAGGCCTTCATCCAGACCGACGCCGCGGTGAATCCCGGCAACTCGGGAGGTGCGCTGGTCAACACGCACGGCGAGCTGGTGGGCATCAACACGCTGATCAAGTCGCAGACGGGCAGCTACGTAGGCTATTCGTTCGCCATTCCGGAATCGATCGTGCGCAAGGTGGTCGTAGACCTCAAGGAGTACGGCGTCGTGCAGCGTGCGCTGCTGGGCGTCCAGTATGCCATCGTCGATCAGGACTTCATCGACCGCATGGGCGAGGAAACCGGTGTCAAGGAGTTGGGCGGAGCCTATGTCGACAAGGTCATCGAGGGCGGTTCGGCTTCGGAGGCCGGCATCCGCAAGGGCGACATCATCCTGGACATCGACGGGGTGAAAATCAACGACAATGCGACGCTTGCCGAGCAGATCGGACGCCGCCGGCCCAACGATAAGATTACTTTATCGGTAAAAAGGGACGGCAAGGTGAAACAAATTGACGTTACTTTGCGTAATAAAGCTGGTAAAACGGAATTGGTTACCAAAGAAGACGTCGATATGGTCGAGGTTCTCGGAGGTAAGTTCGCAGATGCGGGCACCAAACTCTGCCGCGAACTGGACATCAAGGGCGGCGTGCAGGTGGTCGGCATCAAGGCCGACGGAATTCTGGCCCGTGCCCGTGTGAAACAGGGATTTGTAATTACCCACATCAACGATCGTCCGGTCTATTCGGTAACCGATATGGAGCGGATGACGGACAAGGTGCGTTCGATAGACGGCATCTATCCCAACGGCCGCGCCGCAAGCTACACGCTTGTGGAGTAGCCGTGCCCCGGGCGGGTTTTTGTACAGGAAGTTAATTTTAGGAGGTTAATAAGAATTATGCGTCAGTTAAAAATTACAAAGTCCATCACCAACCGCGAGAGCGCTTCGCTGGACAAGTACTTGCAGGAAATCGGCAAGGAGGAGCTCATCACGGTCGAGGAGGAGGTGGAACTCGCCCAACGAATCAAGAAAGGGGACCAGGAAGCACTGGAGAAACTTACCAAAGCCAACCTGCGTTTCGTGGTTTCCGTAGCCAAACAATACCAGAATCAGGGGTTGAGCCTCCCCGACCTGATCAACGAGGGAAACCTCGGCCTGATTAAGGCCGCCGAGAAGTTCGACGAAACCCGCGGTTTCAAGTTCATCTCGTATGCCGTGTGGTGGATTCGCCAGTCGATTCTCCAGGCGCTGGCCGAGCAGTCGCGTATCGTGCGCCTGCCGCTCAACCAGGTGGGGTCGCTCAACAAAATCAACAAGGCTTTCGCCCGTTTCGAGCAGGAGCACGAGCGCACGCCCTCGCCCGAGGAGCTGGCTACCGAGCTGGAGCTCCCGAAGGAGAAGGTGACCGACACGCTGCGTGTCGCCGGTCGCCACGTTTCGGTGGACGCGCCGTTCGCCGACGGCGAAGACAACTCGCTGCTGGACGTGCTGGTGAACCCCGATTCGCCCAACGCCGACCGCGGACTGATCAACGAGTCGCTGTCGACCGAGGTGGATCGCGCGCTGGAAACGCTCACGGAGCGCGAGCGCGACATCATCAAGTACTTCTTCGGCATCGGTACCTCGGAGATGACCCTCGAGGAGATCGGCGAGAAGTTCGACCTCACGCGCGAGCGTGTGCGCCAAATCAAGGAGAAGGCGATTCGCCGCCTGCGCCACTCGTCGCGCTCGAAACTGCTGAAGTCTTATTTAGGATAATTCACCCGGCATCTGTTTGAAAGGCCGTCCGAAAGGACGGCTTTTTTTTGTACCAGTGCCGGATTCGGGCGGTTCGGTGGGATGTGCGGCTTGTGTGCGGGCCGGGATGCATGCATGTCGCAGGGGCATGCGGTGGAGGGCGGAGCGGGTGTGTGCGGCGGGTGCAGCCACGTCGTATGCGGCAAGCGGGCGGGTTTGCGGTGTTGCCCCTCCCCGGAATACACTAAAAGGGAAGCAGGAGCCCGGCCGCGAGCAGGAGCCCGAACAGCAGGATGTTGCGCGATGTCGCGCCCAGAATGGCGTTCAGTTCGCGTCCCCGGCCGATGCGTACCATGTGCCGCCATGTCCGGATGTGGAACGGGAGGTAGAGCAGCGGCAGGAACGCCGCCCAGATGCGGCCGTCGGCGAGCAGTGCCAGGCAGCAGGCGGCGGCTGCGAATCCCAGCAGCAGGTAGAGCGTTGCGCCCGCGCGTCCGCCCAGCCGGACGACGAGTGTCCGTTTGCCGCTGCGGGCGTCCTGCTCGCGGTCGCGGTAGTTGTTGACCATCAGCAGCGTGTCGATCGTAAGGCCGCAGGCCGCGGAAACGACGGCCGCCTGCCATGTCCAGCCGCCCGAGAGGATGTAGTAGGTGCAGCCGACGGGGACGAACCCGAAAAACAGCAGTACGAGCAAATCGCCCCAGCCGTGGTAGGCCAGCGGGTAGGGGCCCGCGGTGTAGAGGAAGGCGAAGAGGACGCAGGCGGCACCGACGGCCACGAGCCACCAGCCGCCGTAGAAAAGCAGGCCGCAGCCCGCGAGGCAGGCGGTTGCTGTCGTGACGGCGATTCCGCGCCGCATGGCTCCGGGGCTTATCCATCCTTGTGCGCAGGCGCGCTCGGGGCCGAGGCGGTCTTGGCCGTCGGAGCCTTTCAGGTAGTCCCAGAGGTCGTTTATCAGGTTGGCGTCGATTTGCATCAGCAGGGCGAACGCCAGGCAGAGCAGTGCGGGGAGCAGGGCGAACCGGCCCTCCGATGCTGCGAGGGCGCAGCCCAGCATCACGGGAACGGCCGCTCCCGTCAGCGTCTTGGGACGTGCCGCGAGCAGCCATGCCCGGGCGGAGTCGGGGTGTATCTGTGTTGTCATAGCTTTTGTTTGCGCTGTGGCGGAACGATGCCGGGGCCTGTTGCCGTTTTTTCAGCGGACGTGGCCTGTTGCCGTTGTTCCGGCGGGCTGGGCTTTTGTACGGGTGCGGGTCACGGCTTGTTTCGGGGGACTTTCACGGTTGCCGTGGCACGCGGTGCCGTCGGGATATTCGCGCCTTACCGTCGCCCCCCCCCTGTCGGCGTACGGGCGGGTCTTCCGGTGTGCGGACCATCCGGTTTTTCGCCGGATGGTCCGGCGGTGCGTTTCGCCCTGCCGGTGTGCGGGCCGGTTTTCCGGGCTACCAGACGATGGGCTCCTTGCCGATGCTTTGCAGGTATTCGTTGGCGCGCGAGAAGTGGCGGCAGCCGAAGAATCCCCGGTAGACGGAGAGCGGCGAGGGGTGCACGGCCTTGAGGATGCAGTTGCGCTGCGGGTCGGCGATGGCACCTTTCTTTTGTGCGTAGCTGCCCCAGAGCATGTAGACGATACCCTGCTTGTGCTGGGCGATGGTGCGCACGACGGCGTCGGTGAACGTTTCCCAGCCGCGTCCCGCGTGCGAGGCCGCTTCGTGGGCGCGCACGGTCAGCACGGCGTTGAGCAGCAGCACGCCCTGCTCGGCCCAGCGGTCGAGGTTGCCCGTCGCGGGAGGGGGAGTACCTGTGTCGTCGGCCACCTCCTTGAAGATATTCTGCAGCGAGGGCGGGAACGGCACGCCGTCGCCCACCGAGAAGCAGAGCCCGTTGGCCTGCCCGGGGCCGTGGTAGGGATCCTGCCCGATGATGACGACTTTCAGTTTGTCGAACGGACATTTGTCGAACGCCCGGAAAATGTTGCTGCCGCGTGGGAAAATGCGGTGCGTGGCGTATTCCTGCCGCACGAACTGCGTGAGGAGGGCGAAATAGGGCTTTTCGAATTCGGGAGCGAGCAGCTCTTTCCAGTCGGGGGCTATCTTTACATCCATGTTGCAAGGGTATTAAAGTGGTGTAAATGTAGTAAAAAGTTGGCAGATTACTATTATATTTGTAACCGGATATGAAGAAAGCATACTTGTTTCTTGCGTTGTGCTTGCTGGCGGCAGGCCGAGCAGCGGCCGCGGAGCCCGCAGACAGCGTCCGCAATGTGATTTATATGATTGGCGACGGCATGGGCCTCGCGCACGTTTCGATGCTTGCCATCGAGGGCGGATACGCCCCGACGGCTTTCGACCGCTCGCAGGGCGTGGCGCTGATTTCGACCTATTCGGCCAACAACCGCGTCACGGACTCCGCGGCGGCGGGTACGGCGTTGGCTACGGGGGCGAAGACCAATAACAGTACGCTGGGCCTGGATGCCGGGGGAGAGCGTGTGCGGTCGGTCATCGAGAGGGCCGTAGCCGATGGGAGGCCTACGGGGATTGCCGTGAAATGTTATCTCCAGCACGCTACCCCGGCGGCGTTTTACGCCCATGTCCCGAGCCGGGGCGACGAGAAGGCCATCACCCGCGATATGCTGGCGAGCGGTATCGACGTGCTCATTGGCGCCGGCAGGCGGCTCGAGAGGGAGTCGCCCGAGGGCGGTTCCTACCGCGATGCTTTCAGCCGCCGCGGATATGCGGTTGCCGGTTCGCTCGAAGAGGCGGAGCCGGTGCGTGCGGGGCGGCTGTTGTGCGCTGTGACGGATGAAAATATCCCGCAGACGGTGCGGCGTCCGGATTACCTGCGCTGCGCCACGAACAAGGCGCTGGAGATACTTTCGCATAATGCGGATTCGGTCGGAAGGGGTTTCGTGCTGATGGTCGAGGGTTCGCTCATTGACGGTGCGGCGCATGGCAACGACTGGCAGAAGCTGCTCGATGAGATGCGCGATTTCGAGCAGGCCGTGGCCGCTGCGATGGATTTCGCCGACCGCACGCCCGGTACGCTGGTCGTGGTGACCGCCGACCATGAAACGGGCGGCCTCGCCATTCCGAGCGGCGATGCCGATTTCACCCGTCCCGAGAGCGGCATCCGCTATGTGTTCGGTTCGAAAAGCCACACGGCGACCTATCTTCCGGTTTATCTCTACGGGGCGGGCGCCGGACGCATTCACGGCGTGATGGACAATACGGAACTGGCGCAGCGGATTATGGCGCTGCTGGGGCTGGAATAGCCCGGCTGTACGGAATAACAAACGGCGTCCACTGAACTCGGGGTGGACGCCGTTTGCCGCTTATGGTCGATCGTGCTTTGGAAAGCCTACTTCTGGGTGCCGTAACCGACGACCACGACCTCTTCGAGGGAGCCTTTCGGTTGTCCGGACGTATCTTCGCGCAGGGTTCCCCCTTTGGTCGACACGGCGAAGCTCACGGGCAGGGTGAACCTTACGCGCACGGCCTGTCCGCGCTGTGCGCCGGGTGTCCATTTGGGCGCGGAGCGGATTACGCGGCTGACTTCGTCGGCAAGGGATTTGTCGGGCGATTGGAGCGTGCGCAGCGTGCTTACCGAGCCGTCCTTTTCAACGACGAACGAAATTACCACCATGCCGTAGGCATTCTTCTCGAGCGCCTCCGCCGGATATCTCACGTGCATCTGCACCCATTCGCGGAATTTGTCGAGGCCCCCGCCCGCGAACTGCGGCATCGTTTCGACCCGCAGGAACGGTTCCTCGTCGGGGTTCCCCGCTTCGGACGCGGTTTCGGACTTCGTGATTTGGAAGTCGACAGGCAGCGTGTATTTCACGCGCACCTTTTCGCCGCGCTGCTCGCCGGGTTTCCACCTGGGCGAGGAGGCGATTACACGGCGGGCCTCCTGCCAGAGCGATTCGTCGGGGGACTGGAGCTGCCGGACGGTGCTCACCGAGCCGTCCTTCTCAATGACGAACGTCAGTACGACGCGTCCGCCGATTCCCTTCTCGAACGCTTCGGCGGGGTATTTCACCCGCTGCTGCACCCATGCGCGGAAAGCCTGCAAATCTCCGTATTCCTGCTCGGGCGACGCATCGCCGACGGGGAATGCGGGCATGACTTCGGAAATCAGGAACGGTGTGTCGGGGTCGGCCGGGCCGTCCGTTTCCTGCCTGCCGGCGGCCGGATAGGTCGTCGTTTGGGTGATTGTGCCGTCCTTTATCGTGATGGAGGACGAAGCGGCTTCGGGATTCGTTGCGCCCTGTTCGGGCTTTTTGAATCCTTTGAGCGTGATGACAACCACACCGTCGCGGCCTTTCTCCCCGTACAACGCCAGGCTGGCTTTGTCTTTGAGTACCGAGATGCTCTCAATCCGGTTGGGGTTGATGGTTTTGATAAACTCCTTGTCGACTTCGAGGCCGTCGACGATGTAAAGCGCCTTCTGGTTCGACAGTTCGGCCGTCGCAGCCGGGTCCGTATCCATCGGGAGCAGGATGGTTTGGTCGGGGGCGTCTGCCCGGACGGTCTGTGTCTTGCAACCGACATAGGAAACCTCGAGCGTCGAGCCTTTGGGGACGGTGAGTTTCGCACTGCCTGCCGCGTCGGTGACTGCGCCTTTGGGCGTGTCGGCGACCCGGACGATGGCCCCGGTAAGGGGTGCGCCGTCCTTATAGGTGATGATGCGAATCTTCACTTCCGCAGCGTCGTTCGCGGCTTTGCCGTCCGCTTCGGGTTTCAGCACCACCTCTGCATGCATCGTCCCCGCCTTGCGTACCTCGACGACGGCGGTTTCGCAGTCGGGGTAGCTGACTTCGAGCCGGCTGCCCTGCGGCACCGTGATTTCGGCGCTGCCCCCGGCGTTCGTGACGACGCCTTTCTGGGTGCCGGACAATTGTACGATGGCACCCATAACGGCCTGTTTGTCGTTGTCGCGCACCGTCAGGGTCACTTTGCATTCCTTCTCTTTGGCCGCCTGTGCGGCGGCAGGGGCCGTTTCCGTTTCGGCCGCGGCCGCGATTCCGGAATCGGTTGCGGGTGCGGCGGCCATCGCGGTTGCGGGTGCCGGGGCGACGATCACCGCAGCGCGTGTGGTGAACGAAAATGCGCACAGGAGTCCTATCAGGGCGGGAAGCGTTCCCGCCAGTCGCAGCAGGTTGTGCCTGCTCTTTGTCTGCGTAGTCATCATTTTAAAGCGTTTTTTGGTTAAGGAGTTTCGCAGCCCGTTGGCTATTTCCGGACTATAACCGAAAAGCTGCTTGAAGATGGTTTGCATGTAAACCGCCCGGTCGTAGCCGCTGCCCAGCACGTCGCTGTCGGCTTCGAATTCTTCGGCTTCGGTCAGCCGCCGCGCGGCAATCCACACGAACGGGTTCCACCACAGGGCCGCCTTGAGCACCTCCATCAGGATGCGCTCGACGGAGTGGCGGTGGGCGATATGGCTCGATTCGTGGGCGATGACGGCTTTCATCTCCTCGTCCGGGGTTTTGTCCCAGACGTAGATTGTTCCGAAGAACGAGAACGAGGCGATTTCCTTCGGCGTGCGGACGAGCCTGTAACGGCCGGCGCGGGTCGTGTTTGCACCGCGCCGCAGGCGCATGATACCGAATACCTGCCACAGCATGACGCCGATAATCAGCGCGGCCCCCAGCAGGTAAACCGCCAGGCAGAGGTGTTCGGGCGTAACGGCGGGGCTCTGCTCGGGAACTATATCGGCGTTCCATTCGGGCAGGTCGGGCATCGTGACCGCAGGCGTCTCCACGATTACCTCGCCCGGCCATACGGGAATGCGGAGCAGCGGTATGAGGGCCGCGGCGGCCGTCGACAGCAGCAGGTAGAGGCGGCACCAGCGGAATTTCACCCGTCCTTCGAGCAGGATGGCGTAGGCCGCCAGCAGGATGCCGCTGCAAACGAGCATCTCGAGGCTATATTGGAGCAGTGTTTTCATCGTGGGAATCGGATTCAGGATTTGTGGGGCGGGCGGACGTCGGTGTGCTATTTCTTGGCGTTACGCATGATTTCGAGAATTTCGTCCATCTCCTTGACCGAGATGTCCTCGTGGCGCGAGAAGAACGACACCATCTGGGCCAGCGAACCGTCGAAGTATGACGTGAGCACCGAAGACATCACCCCGCGGGCATACTCTTCGCGGCCGACCAGCGGGTGGTAGCGGTGGCTCTTGCCTTCGGAGGTGTGCCCTACGAAGCCTTTGTTCTCCAGTATCTTGAGGAAAGTAGCCACCGTCGTGTACTTGGGGTGGGGCTCTTTCGTTTCGGCGATGATTTCGTTGACCACCGCATCGCCCAGCTTCCAGAGGATTTGCATGATTTCCTCTTCGCCGCGGGTGAGTTCAGTTAATTTTTTCTCCATGTTGAAAAGCGCTTTTTTTCAGGTTCCTGATGCAAGTCTACTACTAAAAATTTAGAAATGCAAATATTTCTTCTAAAATTTTAGTAGATTGATGCGAAAAAGTTCGTTACCTATTTTATAAGGGGCGCGATGGGCTTTGCGGATCGTGGCGGATCGAGACGTTTTATGGCGGTCGTGGCGTTTCATGGCGGTGGAAGTGGCTGGTTGAAGTGGGTGGTGGGGTGAGGCGGCCGGGAGGATTGGGACGGAAAATGTCGTCGGCCTGAACTGCCGGGAGGTGCTGTGGCGGGGCGGACGGCAGGGGGTTCTGTACGGCTGCGAAGCGCGGCGGTGGCAGGCAGTGGGGATGGAGTGCCCGGGCGGGCGGCGAAGTACGGCGGCTGGCGATGGCGGCAGAGGGTCGGGG
>NZ_CABMQJ010000030.1 GCF_902388705.1 uncultured Alistipes sp. | reverse complement strand
CGTTATAGGATACAGGCGACTACCGCTACCCCCTGCCAATACAATGCCTTTCATCGGTTATTATATTTTGTCTATGATTTTCTGCATTGTCAGAAACCACCCGTCACGCCGGGGCTGTTTCGAATGAATATAGTCGACCATACGGGCATAAGCGTCCGGATTCCGGCGCCGAAACCATTGTACGGTATAATAGAGTCCGGACGTAAAGCCAGTCCCTGCCAGCAGGACAGCCACGGCCTGTATATCTGCCGATCCCCCGTTGAAATATATCAGCAGCCAGATAACGACAACCAATAAATTCAGTATCAGGATACTCGCCGTAGTAAGCACGTGCGAAAATCCCAACTCGATGAACATGTGGTGCAGGTGTGTTTTATCCGGATGGAAAGGCGATTTCCTCTTGAGCATACGGGCGCTCATCACACGCAGTGTATCAAATACGGGAACCGATAACACCGCGAGCGTAAAAGGTATAACCGACGCCCATTCGTTTACCGGCGCCATGTCGTGCTGTATGTACACGGCGTGTATCAGGCGGATGACGCAGGCTGCGATAATGATGCCTACAACGAGTGTTCCCCCGTCACCGATGAACATTTTAGTTCTTAACCCGAAAACATTATGGAAAAAGAAAAGGATAAGGGCTCCGATCAAAGAAGCACACAGAAGCACCATCGTATAGTCGCCGACATATAAAAATGCGACCAAAAAGATGATGCCGGACATTACGCCGAAGCCCGAGCACAGACCGTCGACCCCGTCGATAAGATTAATCGCATTGACAATCCCGACAATCGCGAACACGGTGAGCAATACAGCGCTCCATTGCGGCAGCACACAGATACCCCACAGTCCGAGCATGCTCTCTATTTTGTAATTGCCTCCGCCCAGATACACCAATGCCAGAGCAGCAATGATTTGGATGACAAACCGAATCCGGGGCCGCAGGTCGAGAATATCGTCAATCGTTCCCAAATAAAGCATCAGCATCATGACGCTCATCAGGACATACAACCCCGAACACGCGGCCAATGCATTGGCGATAGACAAACTCATGAACATTCCGAAAAAAACCGCCGTGCCGCCTAATACCGGAACCGGCTCTTTCTGTAATTTACGGGCATTCGGGGTATCGACGATCCCCTTGATTTTGGCTATCTTGACTATCGACGGATGGACAATTCCTACTGCAATCAATGAAACAAGGAACGGTGGCGCAATTAATTTTAAATAATCGAACAATTCCATGATTTTGATATTTTACCAGTCTTCCGACATATTTTTTCCAGCATTAAAGTTGTCTGCACAATCACCAAGTCACAAATTGCCTCTGCAACCTTATCATAATTTCAATATCGAATATAATTGGATATAACTTTCTCATAACAAGTTATATATCAAACCCCGCATTTGCCTGTACCGACACCTCCGGGATATGCTGCAAGCCCCCCTGCTGCAGCTGTCCGGCAATCTCCCCGGCGAGGTTATGAACGACATAGGAGGTGCTGTAAAGCCACTCGTCGTTCCGTTCCGGCTGCATCCGGGCGTAGTCGCCCATAAACCGGGCTATACGTCCTGCCAGGACGGTATCGGGGGCATAGGCATTCCCCTGCAGGGCGACGTCGTACAGCCGTCCCAGCGTCTGCAGATAACATTCGTCGAAATTCCCCGGATCCCGGGGGACGGTAAGACGCTGCCGGTAATATTCGAATGCCCGTTTGACCGCTCCGTCGTACGTACGGTCGAGGAACATGTACGAATTGCGGTTCATCACCTCGATACGCTCCAAAGCGACATCGAAAGGGATACCGGTCCAGCAGCCGACCGCAGACAATGCCCCGGCCCATTCCCGGACGGAGGTGCGAAAAAAACGGAAACAGGCATCCCCTTCCGGTATCTCGGGATACAACATATCCGAAATACAGCGGCAGATGCCTGTTCTTACAAGGCCGTGCGGTTCGTCCGCATCGGCATAATCATAAAATAGCCGTACCGTCTGTTCGCGGCAGTCGTCCAGTTTCGCACCTGCTGCGAACGTCGTTCCGCAAATCAGGGCATACGTGGCCGAAATCAGTGCGCTCCGCAATGCCGGCTCGTCGGTAGAGGTGATTTTCAGAAGAAGGACGTGAAGCAATTCATCCGCCCTTTCGGCGTATTCCGCCCTGCGTCCGAACTCTTTTTCGAGGTCGTTCGTCGCTACCAAATCGTAGAGCGACGTATAGACGCGACAAAGCGACAGCAACCAATCGGTGCTGCTACAAACATCCGGACGCGTACGCAATACGCCCGGCAATAAGGATTGCAAGGGTTCAGTTTTCATACTCCCTGACCGCCAAAGCGGCCAGATTTATGGAATAATCTCTATCTGGGAGGGGTGGACGCTTGCCGTCGCCACGGCTACAACCCCTTGGATAGCAATAACAACACGCTTATCACGTGCTCCTTTGACTTTGAGGAAGACGCCTTCCTGACCATCGAATTCGCCGCCGCAAATCCGCACTTTCACGCCTTTGGCCAGGTTGACCTCATCGTCCCGGAAATAAATCAGTTGTTCGTCGTAAGTTCCCGCGACTGCGATAAAACGCTGCATCTGGTCTTCGGGAACTATGATTTTTTCACCGCTGCCCGAGCACGTCATGTACTGCAGGAACGGAATCCGTTCTTTGGCCCGCTGTATCTTCGACTGCT
Organism: uncultured Alistipes sp.; assembly: GCF_902388705.1. Lineage (GTDB taxonomy): Bacteria > Bacteroidota > Bacteroidia > Bacteroidales > Rikenellaceae > Alistipes. The sequence continues at coordinate 23,934 of NZ_CABMQJ010000030.1, read as the reverse complement.
CCGTGTGTACGAAAATCAGGTTGTGGATGACAGGGACGAGTTCATGTTTTTTCCGCATACCGCTCCGGCGGGTTTCATACCGCATGGGAATAAAGGTTTCGATGGATTGTCGCTCCAACAACTGCTTTGCAATCAACTCCCTTTTGTAGGTGACCCGCATTGCAAACCAGACGGCCTCTTCCGTTTTCTTGGTCGACAGTTCCACTTTCTTACCGTTTTTTTTGGAGACAGCATACACCCCCGGGGCTTTGAGCACATCTTAAAACGATGAAACTCAATCACATACAAGCCCACAGTTCCAGACACAGCGATTTCAGACGTACCTGTTTCTTTGTAAGAAACCATACGATTCTCCGGCAAAAGTAAATAATATTATTACAGCAACCAAACAAAACGGGAAATATTGTATTGAAAAAATACCCCCCCCCTCGAAAATACCTATTGATTCACAATAAGTTATATCATCCGATTCAAAATTATCATCAAATGCGCCTTTGCCTGCCATTTTTCATACTGCTGTAAAAAGAATCTGCATCAGCACCGGAAAAAGCAGTAAAAAATCGGAAAAAGGTTTCTAAAAACTGCCGCGCAAAATCCCCGTAATAATTTGTTATTAAACGTCTTGATAAAGGTGTATGGTTTCTTACAAAGAAACGTACCGCTCCAAAGAGGCCACGATTCCATGATTAGCCCGGTCTATCACCGAATTTTCCAACATCATCAGGTAAATCTGCGTCGTCCGTTCCGAAGTGTGCCCCATTCCGGCGCTGATGACCGGCAGCGGAACGTTGTGGTTACGGGCGGCTGTCGCCCAGCTGTGCCGCGACGTATAGGACGAGAGCCCCTGCTCGAGTTTCAGGCGTTTCGAGAGTTTTTTCAGCAACCGGTTATAATAGTTCAAAGCGACCTGATACTGCGCATAGGCCTGCACGGGATCCTCGGAGGTCAGAATCGGAAACAGGTAGGGCAGGCTGCGCGAGCGGTCCGCATACCGGACGGCAATTTTCTTTATGCACGATTCCAGCCGCACGCTCAACTGCTGTCCCGTTTTATGGCGGGTATAGCGAAGCATGTCGCCGCAGACATTCGTTTTACGGAGATAAGCCAGGTCGACGAACGCCATCCCGCGCGTACCGTAACTGAAGATGAACAGGTCGCGGGCGAACGAAAGCGCTGCGGAATCACGCAGGTCGAGCCGGTTCAAGCGGCAGATGACCTCCTCGCCGACGGCTCGTTTGCATGTACGGTCGATTCCGGTATATACGTTCTGAAAAGGAAAGGTTTGTTCGGCCAGGTGCAGCTTCACCGCTTTATTATAAATGGAGCGAAGGATGCGCATATAAAACGAAATCGTGTTGCGCACGACGCCGCGGCGCTTCAAATAGGCATTGTACTCTCCGACCAACGATTCCGTAAAGGCTGCAAACGGAATATCGGCATCCCCCAGGAATGCGGAGAAACTGTTGAGCGCACGCTGGTAGTTCCGTGCCGTCCCGAAACGGTTGTCGACGGCCAGTTGTCCGATTTGCGTCCGAATAAACGACAACACCGGGAAATTGCTCGACGGGAGCCGGAACCGGGACACAATATCACGGACGGTATAGGGCATCCCCGCAGCGTCCAGTTCGCGGATAATCCGGCGCAGCGAATTCAGGTCGCCCTCGATACGGCGCTGCAGGCCCGCTGCGTCGTCCGGTTCCGACGCGATAATCCGCTGCGCCGAAGCATCCCACTGCCCGGGAAGCAGGCGAATCCCCGAAGTCAGCCGCCGTATCTCGCGGCGGTGTGTCAGTTGATAACAGATAACTCCCTTGTTGCCGGAAACGGCCGATGTTCTTAATTTCACACTCACTTTTGCCATAAGCTTTCAGATTTTATCCCGAAAGGTCGCAATTATCCGATATTTAGCCATACTTTATGAGCATCCGTCCGACAAATTTTTCTGCTCGCCGGCTTCTCTCCTGCAATTCGCAAGCCAACAAATCCGCGGCAGACACGGGGCGGGGCAAACGAAAGCGGGGCAGCGCAAATGCGCCGCCCCGCCCGAAGCCGGATAAAAAAGGCCGGAACGAAAATTACTCCTCGTCGACCTCTTTCATATTATGGTAAACGTTGGTCACGTCGTCGTCCTCCTCGAGTTTCTCGACGAGCTTCTCGACCGATTCGCGGCCTTCGGCATCGAGCTCCTTGGTATCGGTCGGCAGGTATACCGACTCTCCAGATACAATCTCGTAGCCCTTGTCGTCGAGCCATTTCTGGATTGCGCCGAACGACTCGTAGGGAGCGTATGCCGTCACGCCGTCCTCTTCGGGATAAAACTCGTCGACCCCCAGGTCGATCATTTCGAGTTCCATCTCCTCCATGTCGGCACCCTCCGCCGCGTGGAACTTGAACACGCACTTGTGGTCGAACATGAATGCCACGCTGCCGCTGTTGCCCAGCGTACCACCGCACTTGTTGAAGTACATGCGCACGTTGGCCACCGTACGGTTGGTATTGTCGGTCGCCGTTTCCACCAGGAATGCGATGCCGTGGGGGCCGTATCCTTCGTAAACGACCTCCTTGTAATCGGCGGCGTCTTTCTCGGTGGCACGTTTGATGGCCCTTTCGACGTTCTCCTTGGGCATGTTCTCGGCCTTGGCATTCTGCATCAGGATGCGCAGGCGGGTGTTGCCCGAGGGATCGGGGCCGCCGGCTTTCACGGCAATCTCGATTTCCTTACCGATTTTGGTGAACGTACGGGCCATGTGCCCCCAGCGCTTCATTTTCCGCGCCTTGCGATACTCAAAAGCTCTTCCCATATGAATTATTCGTTATTATTTTTTTATTCGTGCCACAAAGGTATAAAATTAAGCATTAAAAAATAAGAATTATAGTTAAAATTTATATGATGGCGGGCATATACGTATTTCATGATATTTGTGTAATTTTGTGCGGATAAAAATCGTGAAGTATGGAAATCAAAAGCAGATTCGACCATTTCAACATCAACGTCACCGACCTCGGCCGGAGCCTGGAGTTCTACGACAGGGCGCTGGGTCTGAAAGAAATCAGCCGCAAGGAGGCGGCCGACGGAAGTTTCATCCTTGCCTACCTGGGCGACGGGCAAACGCCGTTCCGCCTCGAGTTGACGTGGCTGCGCGACCACACCGGGGCCTACGAGCTGGGCGAGAACGAAAGCCACCTGTGCATGCGCGTGGCGGGCGACTACGACGCCGTCCGCGAATACCACCGCGCCATGGGCTGCATCTGCTACGAAAACCACGCGATGGGGCTCTACTTCATCAACGATCCCGACGACTACTGGATCGAGATTCTGCCCGTAAAATAACGAACATGCAAAACGAAACCGAATTGCAGCGGGAGGCCGGCGAGGCCATCCGCGTGCTGAAAGAGGGCGGCATCATCCTCTACCCCACCGACACGGTCTGGGGACTGGGCTGCGACGCGACGAATGCCGAAGCCGTGGATCGCATCTACAAACTCAAACGGAGCGAAAACAAGAAATCGATGCTCGTGCTGTGCGCCTCGTCCGACATGGTCGTGCGCTACGTCGACAAGGCGCCGGGCATCGCATTCGAGGTCATGGAACTGGCGACCAGCCCCCTGACGGCAATCCTGCCGGGCGCAGCGGGCGTTGCAGAGAACCTGATTCCCGAAGAGGGTACGCTCGGCGTGCGCATCCCCGACCACGAATTCTGCCGCCGGGTACTCCGGGGACTGGGCCGCCCGATCGTTTCGACCTCGGCCAACATCTCGGGCGAGGCGACGCCCGCCGGCCTCGCCGAAGTGTCGCGCGAGATTATCGATGGGGTCGATTTCGTCGTCAACCCCCGCTTCGAGGGCAAGCCCACGAAAAAAGCGTCGTCCATCATCGCTTTCGGCGAGGGCGGCGAAGTGAAAATCATCCGCGAATAACAATGGCAAAAATACTGGAAACCGCCGTACAGAAACGTTTTTCGGACATCGATCCGTTCCAGCACGTCAACAACGTGTCGCAGCAGATGTACTTCGACGTCGGCAAACTGGAGTACTACCAAAAGGTGCTCGGAGCCGAAGTGCTGCTCGGCGACCTGCGTATCGTCACCGTATCGACCACCACCTCCTACATGGGACAAATCCGGCTGAACGACGAGGTGCGCGTCACCACGACCTGCGAGAAAATCGGCAACAAAAGCCTCACGCTCCTGCAGCAGCTGCTCGTCGGCGACCAGGTGCGCAGCGAAAGCCGTTCGGTGATGGTCGCTTTCGACTTCGCGCAACAGGAAAGCATCCCCGTGCCCGATGCCTGGCGCGCACGGCTGCTCGCCGATTAGGTGCGCAGCTTTCCGTCGTGCCCCACGGCAGGCATTCCGTGGCGGACATAATATTTATAGCCGATCACCACCAGCACCACCCCCGTGAAGATAAAAGCCAGCGCCACGACATTGGCCGTGTCGAAAACGGCCTGCCCGCGGACAATGGCCAGAATACCCGCGATGACGGGCTGGATGTAGCGGTAGAGGGCCGTATGCACCGAGGTGAGTTTCTCGGTACCGCGGTAGAGCAGGTACATCGGCAGCACCGTGCCCAGAATCAGGATATAGGCCAGTTCGAACTGCGCCTGGAACGGCAGGTGCAGGAACGGCGTGTGGGCAATGTATTTCCAGAAAAAGGGGGCCGTCACGGCCAGCCCGATGATATAGTACCACCCCATCACCACCAGCGTCCCCAGCCGTTCGAGCTGGGGTTTGATAATCACCGTATTGATGGCAATCGCCACCACCGCGACGAGCACCAGCGCATTGCCGTAGGCACGGCTGCCGTGCGTAAGCACGAAACCGTGGTCGAAAAGCAGGATTGCGGCCCCGATCAATGCGCAGACCACCCCCACGACCCGCGCCTTGATATATTTGTGCGGGTGCATGAGGTGATCCATAATCAGCGTAAAGGCCGGGCCCAGGGTCGAGATAATCGAAGCGTCGATGGGCGAGGTATAGGACGAGCCCCAGAGCAGCATGTACATCCAGCCGTAGACAATCAGCAGCGTAACGACCAGGATATTGCCCGCATCGCGCCATGTAATGCGGTAGGACTGCTTCGAAAAAAGGGCGAACGGAATAAAGAAAAATGCGGCCGAAAGCACCTGCAGCATGAATATCTGCTGGAAGTCGAGGTAGTTGCGCGTAAGCGATACGTAGAACGAGAAATTCGCTCCGAAAAAGATGTTGGCAAATACCAGGTCGAGATTATAGCGTGTTTTACTCACAAAAGTCACACGGGGCAATTTTTACACCAAATTTTACCTATATTTGCCGCACTGAACCCACGCGCGACATGGACAAAGGAAAACTGAAAGGACATGCGGCCCTGTGGGTCGCCAATATCGTTTGGGGCCTCAACGCACCGATCTGCAAAAGCGTGCTCCGATCCGAATACAACACACAGGGAATCAGTCCTTTCGCATTGAGCGCCTACCGCATGCTCGGGGCCTGCCTGTTGTTTTGGACGGTATCGCTGTTCCTGCCGCGCGAAAAGGTCGCACCGCGCGACGTCGTGCTGCTGCTGTTCGCCTCGGTATTCGGCATCCAGTTGAACCAGATGCTCTTCCTGTGGGGACTGTCGCTCACTTCGCCCATCGACACGTCGATCATCGCCACCATCGTCCCCGTGCTGACGATGGTGCTGGCGACGCTCTTCCTGCGCGAACCGATCACATGGCTCAAGGCCGGCGGCGTACTGCTCGGATGCGCCGGGGCGCTGCTGCTGATTCTCGTCAGCCAGCACGGCACCGGCCACACATCGAGCGTCACGGGCGACGTGCTGTGCATCGTCAGCGCCGTCTGCTACGCCACCTACCTCACGGCATTCCGCAACGTAATCATCCGCTATTCACCCGTAACGACGATGAAGTGGATGTTCCTCTTCGCCGCCGTCGCCGCCGTCGTGATTTACCACCGGCCGCTGGCCGAAGTCGACTACGCCGGAATGACGCCGCGCACATGGGCAGGAATCACCTACGTAGTCGGCGGGGCGACATTCCTATCCTACCTCATGGTGCCGACCGGCCAGCGTTACCTGCGACCGACCGTCGTTTCGATGTACAATTACGTGCAGCCCGTCGTGGCGGTGCTCTTCACGGTCGCCGTCGGGCTCGATACGTTCGGGTTTACCAAAGGCGCCGCGGCCCTGTGCGTTTTCGTCGGGGTGTGGCTCGTGACCAAATCGAAATCGCGGGCACAGCTGGAGGCGGAGATGCAAAACAAAAAAGGCAGGGACTAATCCCCGCCTTTTCAAGCATTCGTCACGTACGTCACCGCCCGGCGGGCAATGCCCCTACTTTTCCGGCGTACCCGCTCCGGCAGCCTCTTTTTTCATCAGTCCCCGCTCCGCCGCCAAACGCTCCATCAGGGCATAGGCCGCATCGTAGTCGTTGGGGATCTCGCCGTCGAGGATGGCATTTTTAATCACCTCCTTGATATCGCCGATTGCACGGCACGGCCCGATGCCGTAGGTCTGCATGATAATCTCACCCGTAATCGGGGGCTGGAAGTTGCGGATGCGGTCACGCTCCTCGAGGTCTTTCATCTTGCGGCGCACCAGCTCGAAGTTGGAGAGGTAGCGCTTCACCTTGGCGTCGATGCCCGAGGTGATGTCGGCCTCGCACAGCGTCATCAGTTTCTCGACATCGTCCCCGGCTTCGAACAGCAGCCTGCGCACGGCCGAGTCGGTCACCATCTCCTCCGAGAGGATAATCGGCCGCAGGTGCAGGAAAACCAGCTTCTGCACGAATTTCATATGTTCGTTCAGGGGAAGTTTCAGCTGACGGAAAATCGCCGGAACCATTTTCGAGCCCACGACTTCGTGTCCGTGGAACGTCCAGCCGACTTTGGGGTCGTAGGCTTTGGTCAGGGGCTTGGCGATGTCGTGCAGCACGGCGGCCCAGCGCAGCCACAGGTCGTCGCTGCGTCTGGCCACATTGTCCAGCACCTTGAGCGTATGGATAAAATTGTCCTTGTGGGCATGCGTGCCGCGCTTCTCCACCCCCTTGAGGTTGTGCATCTCGGGGAAAATCAACTTCAGCAGCCCGGTCAGCTCCAGCAATTCGAAGCCGATGGAGGGCACGGGCGACAGGACAATCTTGTTGAGTTCGGTGGCGATGCGCTCGCGCGATACAATCTTGATACGCTGCGCATTGCGGCATATCGCATCGAACGTTTCCCCTTCGATTTCAAATCCCAGCTGCGCGGCGAAACGCACGGCCCGCATCATGCGCAGGGGATCGTCGGAAAAGGTAATGTCGGGATCGCACGGCGTGCGGATGATACACTCCTCCAAATCGTCCATCCCGTCGAACGGATCGACCAGCTCGCCGAACGAACCGGCGTTGAGCGACCACGCCATGGCATTGATTGTGAAGTCGCGCCGGCGCTGGTCGTCCCCGAGCGTTCCGGCCTCGACCTGCGGTTTGCGCGAATCATGCGTATAGGACTCCCGGCGCGCCCCCACGAATTCGACCTCGACTCCTCCGGCGCGGAGCATCGCCGTGCCGAAAGTCTTGAATACGGAGACCCGGGCATGCAGTTCCTTCCCCAGCGCCTCGGCCAGTTCGATACCGCTCCCCACGACCACCACGTCGATGTCGGTCGAGGGGCGCCGCAGGTAATAATCGCGCACGTAACCGCCGACGACAAAGGCCTTTACCCCCTGTTCGCCGGCGATACGCGAGATTTGACTGAATATGGGATTCGACAGCGGCACGCGGCTATTTCACGTATTTTTCGATGACTCCCTTCCAGACGAGGTACCCCTCGCCCATCAGGTGCAGCCCGTCGTTCGTATAGCGTTTGTCGAGCATGCCTTTTTCATCGGCCAGCGCCGAATAGACGTCGATGTAAAGGACATTCTTGCGGCCCTCGCAGAGCGCTTCAATCAATTTGTTGGTTTCGATGATTTCGGCGCCTTTCTTCCAATGGTTGCGGGGCTTGGCCTTGGTATCCACGCCGTTCACCGGGAAGATACTCTGCACATATATCTTCGTCCAGGGCGACTCTTCCTGGAAGCGGTCGAGGATTTTTTCGATATTGCGCGCCACCTCCCCGGGCGAAATGCCGGCGGCCAGGTCGTTCGTGCCAATCATCAGGAACAACTTCTTCGGATGGCCCTCGATAATCGGGTCGAGACGGTCGAGCATCCAGCCCGAACGGTCGCCGCTGATACCGCGGTTCTTGATATGGCGGTTGTTGAACAACTCCTGCCATTCGCCGTAATCGGTGATGCTGTTGCCGAGGAAAACAATGTCGTTGCCCCGTATCGGAAGCTGTTCGAACAAACTGCGGCGCTGGTAATTGTATTCGCTCTGGGCGAACGATGCGGCCGCACAGAGGAGGGCCGCTGCGAGGAGAATGATTTTTTTCATGGTCGGCTTCTATCTAACTAATAACTAAAATTTGAGTTCGCGTTTATACAACTGTACGGTATTCTCCAATCCGTACCGGAGCGCATCGCAAATCAGCGCATGGCCGATCGACACCTCGTCCGTCCACGGGATGCGGCTGACGAAGAAACGCAGGTTTTCCAGGTTCAGGTCGTGCCCTGCATTGAGCCCCAGCCCCTGCCGGCGCGCCTCTTCGGCGGCGGCGAGATAGGGAGCCAGCGCAGCCTCCGGGCCGGCGGGGTACTCGCGGGCAAAGGCCTCGGTATAGAGCTCCACCCGGTCGGCGCCGCAGGCTTTGGCTCCCGCGACCATCGCCGGGTCGGGGTCGACGAAAATCGAAACCCGGATGCCCTTTTCATGAAAGCGCGCCGCAACCCCGGTCAGGAAGTCCCGGTTGGCGACGGTATCCCATCCGGCGTTCGAAGTGATGGCGTCGTGGGCGTCGGGCACGAGGGTCACCTGCGTCGGGACGACCTCCAGCACGAGGTCGATGAAATCCGGAATCGGATTGCCCTCGATGTTGAATTCGGTGGCGAGCACCCGCTTCAGGTTCCGCACGTCGTCGTAACGGATATGGCGGGCGTCGGGACGCGGATGCACCGTGATGCCGTCGGCGCCGAAACGCTCGATGTCGAGGGCCGTTTGCACCACGTCGGGCAGATTCCCGCCGCGCGAATTGCGCACTACGGCAATCTTATTGATGTTTACACTTAACTTTGTCATAAAAATCCGTATATTTGCACGTATGACTGCAGGCTTCGCTGCCGCCGGACGAACCGGAGCACGAACCATGCCGTCACGATGTAGAACCAAATTGCGCCGGGCGATCCGGGCGGAGCACGAACGGCTCCCTGCGTCGCCTTGGCGTGGTAAAGTTACTTATTTTTTCGAAACTCCGCCGATGAAAATCATACTTTTTTCCCGCAGGCAGTTAGCCCATACCGCCGCGGAGATCCGCCAGTTGTTCGACGCGCTCCGTCTTTTCGGGTTCGAATACGCCGTCAACGAAGAGTTCGCCCCGCTCGTAAGCGAGTTCACGGGTATCCCAATTCCGCCTGAAAAAACATATGGACAGCACGTCGGCGAACAACCCGCCGACACGGTGATGGTCTGCTACGGCGGCGACGGCACCCTGCTCGAAGGGGTACAGCGCCTTTGCGGCGCTCCGATCCCCGTAATGGGCATCAACGCCGGACACCTGGGATTCCTGACCAGCGCCCCCAGTGCGGGACTCGATTTGATTTTCGAAGAAATCGCCGCGGGGCACCTCACCACCGAGCCCCGCTCGATGCTCGAGGTCAAGGGCGGCTACACCCGCCAGCCCGGCAGCGTACTGGCGCTCAACGAATTCACCGTGCAGCGCCACGGTGCGGGAATGATTTCGGTCGAAACCTACGTCGACAGCCAGATGGTAGCCACCTACCACGGCGACGGCGTAATCGTCTCGACACCGACCGGCTCGACCGCCTACTCGTTGAGCGCAGGCGGCCCCGTCGTGGCTCCGACCTGCGCCTGCCTGGTAATCTCGCCCCTGGCGCCGCACAACCTCACCATGCGTCCCGTGGTCATCCCCGACTCGGCGACTATCACATTGCAAGTACACGCGCGGCGCTCCGATGCGTTCGTGACGCTCGACAGCCGCGTTTACGCCATCGGCCAAGAGGCCGCATTCACGATTAAACGCGCTGAACAGAAGATTTTTTTGGCTGTCCCGCACAATATATCATTTTACGACACGTTACGGAATAAAATGATGTGGGGCATAGACATCCGCAGTTGACGCTCCTATCTGAAATCAGTGTAAAGTTGTTCATTAAATAGGTATTTTTCATTTTTATTCCCTATATTTGTGCCCTAATATGAGCGAGCAGAATCGCATACCGCAACACGTCGCCATCATCATGGACGGCAACGGCCGCTGGGCCGAGATGCGCGGCAAGGAGCGTTACGAGGGCCATGCCGCGGGTGTGGAGCCCGTACGGGCATCGTTGCGTGCAGCTGCGCGCTGGGGCGTGAAGTACCTGACGCTCTATGCGTTCTCGACCGAAAACTGGGGACGCCCCGAGCACGAGGTCGATGCGCTGATGGAGCTTTTCTGTAAAAGCGTGGTCAACGAAACTCCCGAACTGATACGCCAGGGCGTAGAAATCCGGATGATCGGCGACCGCACGCGTTTTTCGGAAAAGGTGCAGCGCTACCTCTCCGAAGCCGAGCAACGCACGGCCGGAGGCAAGACCCTGACGTTGATTCTGGCGCTCAACTACTCGTCGCGCAGTGAAATCACGCGCGCCGTGCAGCACATCGCGGCACGGGTCGCCGCCGGTGAAGTGGCTCCGCAGGAGATTACGGAGGGGACGATCAGCGCAGCGCTCGACACGGCGCCCTACCCCAATCCGGATTTGATCGTCCGCACGAGCGGCGAGCACCGGTTGAGCAATTTCCTGCTTTGGCAGGCATCCTACGCCGAACTCTACTTTCCGCAGGTCCTGTGGCCCGATTTCACGGAAGCGGAGTTCGACCGTGCAATGGAGGAATACGCCCGGCGCGACCGACGTTTCGGGTTGGTAAAATAGATGAAGTTAAGATTAGATTTAAATAGATGAACTATTTCGGTAAGCTATTTACGGCAGTCGCAGTCCTCGCACTGTACTGCACGAATATATTCGCCCAGGAGCAGAATCCTGCAGACACCGCAGCCTCGGCAAAACCCGCATTCCCGGAAGACGCTCCCGTCATGCGGCAGAGCGGGGCACAGAAGCTCTACTACATCCGAAACGTCAACATCAACGGCGTCCAATATCTCAACCCCGACATCCTCAAATCGTCGGCCGGGCTGATTGCCGGGGATTCGATTTACCTGCCCAGCAACTTCATCGCCAACGCCATTTCGCGCCTGTGGAGCCAGCGCTTCTTCTCGGACGTGAAAATCGGCGCCGAAATCGAGGGCGACAGCCTCGACCTGGAGGTCTTCCTCAAGGAGCGTCCCCGCGTAAACAACTGGGACTTCGAGGGCATTTCGAAAGGCAAGAAAAAAGACCTGCTCGAAAAACTGAAATTAAAACGCGGCAGCGAGCTCTCGGATTACATCATCGACAAAAACCAGAAACTCATCAAGGCCTACTGGTCTGAAAAGGGCTTCCGCAACACGGATGTGGGCGTCCGCATCACCAACGACACGCTGCGCCCGCAGATGGTCAACGTCACGTTCCTGGTCGACCGCAAGAACAAGGTCAAAATCGGCAAAATCAACTTCACCGGCAACGAACAGTTCAAGGACAAGCGCCTGCGCCGGACATTCAAGAAAACCCACCAGAAGAGCATCAACATCTTCCGCGGCGCGAAACTCAACGAGAGCGATTACGACACGGACAAAGACCTTCTGATCGACTTCTACAACTCGCGCGGCTACCGTAACGCCACAATCGTACGCGACTCGATCTACCCGATCAACGACAAGCGGCTGGGGATCGACATCGACCTCTCCGAAGGCAACAAATACTATATCCGCAACGTGTCGTGGGTCGGCAACTCGGTTTACGAAACCGACAACCTGCAGCAGATGTTCGGTGTGAACAAAGGCGACACCTACGACAAGAAATCGATGCACAAGCGGTTGGGTATCGGCAAGGAGACCGACCCCGAGGCGATGTCCGTATCGTCGCTCTACCAGAACAACGGCTACCTGATGTCGCAAATCGAACCCGCCGAAACGATTATCGGCCCGGACTCGATCGACATCGAGGTCAAGGTATTCGAGGGTAAGCAGTTCCAGATTAACGAGGTCGGCATCACCGGCAACCAGCGCGTCGACGACGAGGTAATCCGCCGCGAGCTGCGCACCTTCCCGGGCGAGCTGTACGACCGCTCGCTGCTCATGCAGACCATCCGCACGCTGGGCTCGATGGGGCATTTCAACCCCGAGACAATCATGCCCGACATCAAACCCGTTTCGGACAGGCTGGTCAACGTCAACTGGCCGCTCGAGGAGCAGGCTTCCGACCAGTTCAACATCGCCGGCGGCTGGGGCTCCGGTACATTCGTAGGTTCGGTCGGCATCACGCTCAACAACCTTTCTATCAAGAATTTCTTCAAGAAAGGGGCCTGGCGCCCCTACCCGATGGGGCAGAACCAGCGCCTGTCGGTGTCGGCCCAGACCAACGGTACCTATTACAAGGCTTTCGCCTTGAGTTTCACCGACCCGTGGCTCGGCGGCAAAAAACCCAACTCGTTTACCATATCGGCCCACTTCTCCGAGCAGAACAACGCCTACTACGTATGGCAGAAGAGTACGCAGTACTTCCGTACGTACGGCGTGGCCGCCGGACTGGGCAAGCGCCTGAACTGGCCCGACCCCTACTTCACGCTCTACGGCGAGGCGAGCTACGAACGCTTCTCGCTCAAGAACTGGAATACGTTCGGCATGACCAACGGAGCAGCCAACCTGCTTTCGCTCAAACTCGTCTTCGCCCGCAACTCGGTCGACCAGCCCATCTACCCGCGGCGCGGTTCGGAGTTCAGCGTTTCGGTGCAGTTCACGCCCCCCTACTCGCTCTGGGACGGCAAAAATTATAAGGAACTCGAGCGGCTCGCCACCACGTCCACCAGTTCGTCCATCCAGGACAAAGCCAACCAGGAACGCTACCGCTGGGTAGAGTTCCACAAATGGCAGCTGAAAGGACAATGGTTCCAGGCGCTGACGCAAAACTCGAACCTCGTGCTGATGCTCAAGGCCGAAATGGGTTACCTCGGCAATTACAACAAATATAAGGTTTCGCCTTTCGAGCGCTTCGAAGTCGGCGGCGACGGTATGTCCGGCTACAATATATACGGTATCGACATCATCTCGATGCGCGGTTACGAAGACGGTGCCCTCGATCCCACGAACGACTATTCGGTCGCCTACAACAAATACACGGCCGAGCTGCGCTACCCCGTCATCCTGAAACCGTCGTCGCAGATTTACGTGCTCGGCTTCCTCGAGGGCGGTAACGCATTCGAATCGTGGCGCAAGTTCTCGCCCTTCAAAATCAAACGTGCAGCCGGCTTCGGCGTCCGCCTCTACCTGCCCGTGGTCGGCATGCTCGGCATCGACTGGGGCTACGGCTTCGACGCCCCGGCGGGTTCGACCAAGAAGAGCGGCAGCCAGTTCCACTTCGTACTCGGCCAGCAGTTCTAAACGGCGGCGGCGGATTGCGGTAAGCTTCGGGGAATACGCCTGAAACGGGCTCTCCCGAAGAATGCGGGAAGCAGGTGCATCAGGCAATAAATTCACCTGTGGCAATAAATTTGAAAGAAAATAGTTATATTTATAGCATTGTTCCGGGAATCCGGCTGAATATTAACTTAAAACACAAGGATTATGAAACGTCTGATATTAATCGCGGCATTCGTTCTTACGGCCGGTACGTTATCGGCACAGAACTACATAATCGTCAACAGCGAGAAAATCTTCAAATCCGTCGACGCTTATAATACGGCAATCTCCACCCTGGATAAGCTGGCCGAGCAATACCAGAATCAGGTAGACGCAAAATTCGCCGAGGTCGAAGCGCTCTATAACAACTACATGAACCAGAAAGCTTCGCTCACGGCCACCACGCGCCAGGTCCGCGAAAACGCAATCCTGGCCAAGGAGAAAGAGGCACAGGAGTATCAGGAAAGCCTTTTCGGCAACGACGGCACCCTGATGAAAAAACGCATCGAAACCATCGAGCCAATCCAGAAGAAAGTCTTCGCCGCCATCGAGGCCTATGCCAAGCAGGCCGGGGCCGACATCGTGCTCGACTCGGCGAACAATCCCACGCTGCTCTATACGAATCCCGCCGTGGAGCGCACGCAGCAGGTAATCGACACCCTCAAAAAGTAGAATCATCAAACAATTAACTTAAATACTTTATGAAAAAAGCAATCAAACTAACCCTTGCGGTTGTATTGGCGGTGAGCGCCACCTCGCTCTTCGCGCAGCAGAAATTCGGACGTATCAATACCCAGGAGGTCATTTCGGCCATGCCTGAAACCAAGGAGATGCAGACCAACCTCGAGGCTTACAGCAAGGATCTCCAGGAGAATATGGAAACCCTGACCGTCGAATACAACACCAAGTATCAGGAATTCAACAAGAATTTCAGCACGATGGCGGACGCCGTACGCGAGCTCAAGGAGAAAGAGCTGAACGAGCTTATCAAACGCCGCAACGATTTCGAACAGATAGCACAGCAGGATCTGCAGAAGCGCTATAACGAGTTGCTGGCCCCGATCATCGAGAAAGCCAAGGGTGCAATCGACAAGGTAGCAGCCGCAGGCGGTTACCTGGCCGTATTCGACACCTCGGCAGGTTCGCTGGCCTACTTCGACGAAGCCACGCTGACGGACCTCGCTCCCGTGGTGAAGAAGGAACTCGGCATCACGGATGCCCCGGCAGCCGAAGCAAAGAAATAAGCCGCTTCGGAGCGGACTCGACATACCCATAAATGTAAAAAGTGCCGTAATAACGGCACTTTTTTCGTTTTCCCTCTCACCGTCGGGGCGGCAACTCCAAAAGGGTAGTAAATTGTTCATATAGTTCGAATATCGAACGATTAGAACTGTATATCGTGTTTTTTTAGTATATTCCGCCTGAATAACAGGGATAAAATGAACAGTAAAAAGACAGAAACTCCGATCAACTCGTTTACGCTGGCCGAACTCATCGAGATGGCCGGCGATAACCGCCAGGGCCTGATGCGCGAATGTATCACGGCCAGCAGCGGCTCACAGATGGAAATCTTCCGTTTCCCGTGCCGTATCGACGCCTGCGTTATCGGCGTCGGCACGGAGGGCGAAACCAAGGTGTCGCTCAACCTGCGCGAGTACCGGCTGAAAAAAGACTCGATTTTCGTCTTCGGCCCGAAAAACATCCTGCAGGTTCACTCGGACGAATACTTCAAGGCCGACGTTATCGTCATCTCGCCCGACTTCATGCGCCGAATCAACATCGACCTCAAGAACATGATGCCGCTCTTCCTGCAGTTCGCAGCCAATCCGTGCCTGACGCTTTCGCCCGGGGAGAGTCTCTCCCTGCGCAGTTTCATCGCGCAGGTCGAACGCGAAACCCGGGGACCCGAAACCCAGTTCTCCTACGACATCATCAGCGGACTGATTGCCGCGACTATCTACAAGGTCGGGGACATCCTGAATCACTATCTCGCGGATCATCCAGCAGAGCAGAATGTAGCTCACAACCGCGCCGAAGAGTATTTCAAGCAGTTCATACAACTGCTGGGCGACCATTTCCGCACCGAGCGCAGCGTAGGATTTTATGCACACCAGCTCTGCATCACGCCCAAATACCTCACGACGCTCATCAAGCGAATCAGCGGACAGTCGGTATCGGAGTGGATCGACAACTACGTAATCCTCGAAGCCAAGACACTGCTCAAATATTCGAATATGAGCGTACAGGAGATTGCCTACTACCTGAACTTCCCGAACCAATCGTTCTTCGGCAGCTACTTCAAGCGCAATACCGCAATGTCGCCCTCGCAATACAAGGCACTGCACTGAAAAATCCCCGGGTTCGAAGGCCCGGGGATTTCTTATAGCTGCGAACGGCATCGCACCGGCACACGGGGCACCGCATCAGAACGGATAGCCGACGCCGAAGTTGAGCGCCGTGTTCTTCCACCGCAGGTTGTGTATCCAACGCTCGCCTGCCGGGTTGTTGGGGTTGTGGAGCTGCACACCCCAGTCGAGGCGCAATACGGCAAACTTGATATCCAGCCGAATCCCCAGTCCGGTATTGAATCCCAGCTGTTTGTAGAATTTATCGAAATAGAAAACGGCGTCCCTGGCGTAGTCGGAACTTTGCCGGATATACCAGATATTACCCAAATCGAAGAACGTGGCACCGTGCACCATACCCCAAATCGGGAAACGGAGTTCGAGGTTGGCCTCTAATTTCACGTCGCCCGTCTGCATCGGGAAGTCGTCGTGGGGATTGGGCAGCGAACCCTGTCCCAGCGAACGGGGCGCCCAGCCGCGCATGCCGTTGCTGCCGCCGGCATAGAACTGGCGGTCGAACGGAACGGAGGTCGAGTTGCCGTAGGCCATCGCCACGCCCCCGTACAGGCGGCCCACGAGGGCCGTAACCTCGCCCAGCATAATCTTGCGGCTGATGCTCAAGTCGGTACGGAAATACTGCGAATATTCGAGGCCGAAAATCGTATAGGCATCCTTGTTCGCCGGTTTGGAGTAGAACAGGTGCTCGATTCCGTCAATCAGGTTGCCGGCCGTTTCGAAATTAAACCGGATGTTGGTGGCATTGCCGCCCAGGTTCTTGAGCTGGTTGTTATACGAATAGCCGAAAGCCATGCCGCCGATGAACTGCGTTTTAAAGCTGTTTATCAAGTATTTGTTCTTCATGTTGTCGAAGAACGAATTGCCGTTGGGATCCCGTTTCACGTCGACCACATTGATGTCCACGGGCCGCAGCGAGAACGACGAGTAACGGTTGTTGGCCCACATGTAGGTGATTCCCGCACTCGACAGCGTACGCCGGTAGTAGGGCCTGTCCTGGAAATTGACCGAAAGCTCCACCTTGGTTTTGGGCTGGTTGACCGACCGGAAGCGGCGCGTGCGCCACGGCATCAGGAAACGCGGAAAAGTCAGCCCGGTCGTCACCCCCAGTTCCGTGGCGCGTTTTTTCTTGGCATCAGGCGCTTTCATGAACTCATAACCCGCCGTGAACGAAACGTCGAACGACTCGGCCCCCCGGAATATATTGCGGTTCTGGTAGCCGAGCGTCGCTTTCAATCCATAGAAACTCGTGGTGGTGCTCCCTTCCAGTTCGACCTTGAAACTCTGTTTCAGGGCCGGGGTGCAGAGGATATTGCACTGCAGGTAGCCCTCTTTCGTATAACGGGTCTGCGTCGAGTCCGCCGAGGCACCGATATAAGAAACGTAATTGGTGACGTCGACATCACGGGGCTGCTCGACGAAGGCGATTTTGGCGCTCTTGAAATAACCGAGCGACATCAGATCGGTATAAGCGCGGTTCACCTGCGCCGAATTGTAGACATAGTTCGGGTAGAGCGGCACAGCCTGCCGCAGTATCGCCGGGCGCAGGTTGGGCCGTTTTTCGTAGATAATGTTCAGGCCGCGGTAATAAATCGTATCGAGGCGCGAAAAAAGAGTCGAGTCGGTGCGCGCCGCAACGGGATCGTAATCCGGGAAGACGTTAATCTGGTCGATACGGTAGACCGTATTGTTGTCCCTGACCGGCAGGCCGCGCTCGTTATATCCCGTGAGGTGCTGCTCGAAAATCAGCTCCAGGTTGACCCGGCGGTTGCCGATCAGCGTATCGGCATAAGGGATGATGTTGTTAACCGTGAAGTTATAGTACCCCCGCTCCTTGAGGTAGGCGGTAATGCGCTCCCGCTCGCGTTCGAGCAGCGTCATGTCGAACATGCTGCCGCGATGTATCAGCGTGTTGGCCGTGTCGGCCAGGATGATGGGCTCGAGAAATTTGTCCCGGAACCGATAGGAGATCGAATCGATTCGGTACGGCTCTCCCTGCCGCGTGCGGTAGGTGACCTTGGCGCGCTTGCGGCGCGAAGTGGTATCGACCTCGAACGCCACCTGCGAGGCCCGGAAACCTTTCGAAACCATGTAGATTTTCAGGTTCTCGGCGCTCCGGTCGGTAAGGCTCATGTCGAGCAGCACGGGTTCCTGCCCGATCCTGCGCTTCCAGTTGTTCCACCAGTTCTGCTTGTCGGGATTGGCCTGCTCGTAGAGCCACACGTAGAAATTCGTACCCAGGAAACGCTTGTTGGGGGTCTGGCGCACGTATTTCTCCAAATCCCCGGCCGTAATGCGCTCCTTGCGGGGCGTCGATTTGTCGGCCTCGATTTTTACTTTCTGCAGCAGGTACTGGCCCTCGGGAATTTTGCGCGTGACGCTGCATGCGGAGCACAGCAAGCCCAACACGGCGACAACGAATATGCGACTTACTCCCCGCACCCCCGGCGTCAGTTATTGAAGAAGCCTTTCTCTTTCAGAAGGGCGAAATAAGATTCCGAGATGGCCAGGTTGTCCTTGCGTACGTAGCGGCGCTGCGTGAACACCTGGGCCAGGTTCGGCAGGCCGTTCTCCTCCAGCAGGCGTTTGGTCAGCGCCGACTCCTCGCGCTCGGCCCACAGCTCGTCGATCTCCGCAGCCGTATAGTCGGTATACTTCTCGTAATGCACCACGGCCTCGAGCGGCAGGCGGTCGGTCAGCTCGGGCGACTCGTCGGGGTACCCCATAACGACGGTCGTCAGCGGAATGACGCCTTTCGGCAGGCCGAGGATATCGGCAATCTGCGCGGCGGTATAAATCGTGGTGCCGAGGTAGCAGATGCCCAACCCGTTCATCTCGGCCTCGATACAGAGGTTCTGGGCCGCCAGGAGGGCGTCCGTCGAGGCATTAAGGAACCATGCGAAATTGTCGTATGCGGGCTCGGCGTCCCGC
The DNA here is from genome assembly GCF_902388705.1 of uncultured Alistipes sp. Classification (GTDB taxonomy): domain Bacteria; phylum Bacteroidota; class Bacteroidia; order Bacteroidales; family Rikenellaceae; genus Alistipes. The sequence goes on along the minus strand of NZ_CABMQJ010000030.1, from coordinate 5,033 downwards.
TGCTCGCACCACATCGAGAAGCGGTGCACGTCGGCGCAGACGGTCACCACGCACGGGGCCTCGGTCACCATCGGCTGGTTGAAATGGCATGGTGCGAGTTTTTCGCGCAGCGCGGCATCCCGTGTGACCACGAGCGAGTAGAGCTGCATGTTGCCGCACGTCGAGGCGCGCGACGCCGCCTCGAGGATTTCGTGCAGCACCTCTTCGGGAATGGGTGTGGGACGGAATTTACGTATCGAACGATGCTTGAAAAGCACACTTTTCATGGGAATTGTTTTTTTCGGTTCTATGTAAAAAGGATACAGGCATCTGCCGGTTCGGGCGAATGCGCATATTTTCTACAAAAGTAGTAAAACTTTTAGAAGTTTTATTATTTTTGCGATGATATAACCGCCATCGAACGTGCAGGTAAAATTTGCGAAATACGAGGGAGCAGGCAATGATTTCATCCTGATCGACGACCGCGAGGAGCTGTTCCGCGCGGACGCAGCATTGGTCGCCGCCCTGTGCGACCGCCATTTCGGCATCGGCGCCGATGGGCTGATGACGCTGCGGCGCAGCGCCGAGCTCGACTGCTCGATGCGCTACTACAACGCCGACGGCTCGCAGGGCGAAATGTGCGGCAACGGCGCCCGCTGTTTCGCGCTTTTCGCCGAGCACCTTGGCATCGGCGGCGAAACCAAGTACTTCGACGCCACGGACGGGCGCCACACGGCGCGCATGGGACGCCTGAAAGGCATGACCGGCGAGGTCGAACTGGGCATGATAAATGTATCCGAAATCCGCACCGGCGAAGGCTGGTGGTTCCTCAATACCGGTGTCCCCCACTATGTGGCACTGGTACAGGACGTCGCCGGAACGGACGTACGGGGCCTCGGGCGGAAGATACGCTACGACACGGAGCGTTTCCCGCAGGGTACGAACGTCAATTTCGTCGAAATTACGGGCGACGGTACGTTCCGCATGCGCACGTACGAACGCGGCGTGGAAAACGAAACGCTGGCCTGCGGCACGGGAGCCACGGCCGCGGCGATTATAACCAATTATGCTTTGCAGCACAAAACGACCAAATACCGAATTACGGTGCCGGGCGGCGAGTTGAGCGTACGCTTCACGCAGGGCCCCGGGCCGCAGACCTATACGAATATCCGGCTCACGGGCCCCGCAAGGCGCGTGTTCAGCGGGGCATTCGAAACCGACAACTTCTAAAATCAACCATCTTTTCCCACCCATGAAAACACAAAAGGGAGTTCGCGAACATGACGCGGATGAACTCCGGAAGGCAAAACGCCTCGAACCGATACGCAAAAGCGGCAAGGAGCGCCATTCGCTCTACAGCTCGATCGAGGACGAAGAGGAAGACGAAGAACTCATGCCCCGGCGCGAATCCGTACTCGACTACCTCGACGACGAAGACGAGGCTTAATCCACGGCAAACATGATCGAAAAATTCATAATGGCCGGCTCCACGGCACTTCACGTCTGCGACTCGCAGGCCGGCGAGAAATGTGTCGTACTGCTGCACGGCTACCTCGAGTCGATGCTCGTCTGGGAGGATTTCATTCCGTATTTGTATAAAGAGGTGCGCGTCATAACGCTCGATTTGCCCGGGCACGGCATTTCGGTCGTTACGGGCGAAATCCACACGATGGACTTCCTCGCCGACACGATAGCCGACGCGCTCAAAGCCCTCGGAATCGAAAAATGCACGCTCGTCGGCCACTCCATGGGCGGATACGTGGCATTGGCATTCTGCGAACGCCATCCGGAAATGCTCGACGGACTGGTGCTGTTCAGTTCGACCCCGAACCCCGACACCCCGGAGAAAGCGGAAAACCGCCGCCGGGAAATCGCGCTCGTCAAGGCCGGCAAGAAAGACATGCTCGCCCGCGTAGCCCCGGCAGCGGGCTTTGCCGAGCAAAACCGCACGCGGATGCGGGACTACATCGAAGACCTGACCGAACAGGTGTTCATCACCGAAGACGAGGGAATCGTAGCCCTGCTGAACGGAATGATTGCCCGCAGGGACCAGAACGAAATGCTGCGCCGCTCACCGGTGCCTCAGCTTTTCATCCTGGGCAAAAAGGACAATTACATCCCGCCCGAAGCGGCTGAAAAGATAATCGCGGAGCATCCGCAGGCAAAAGTCGTATGGCTCGAAAACTCGGGACACATGGGATTCCTCGAAGAGCCCGAGGCAGCGGCCCGGGCCATCCTCGACTTCGTACTGCAATAACGGTTGCCGTACACGCGAATACCTCTTTTGGCCGCAGGGATTTCGTATATTTGCAGCAAAGGGCAGGTGCGAAACTGAAAAAAACGAAATCATGCCTGTTCAAAGCCGGGTTCACCCCGGCCCGGCAGGCCTAAAACCCGAAGATGATGACCGACGAAATGAAATTCTGCCAGAGCTGCGGCATGCCGATGCAGGCAGCGGCTGATTTCGGCACCGAAGCCGACGGCACGCCGAGTGCCGACTACTGTGTCTATTGCTACAAGGACGGCGCATTCGCACAGGAATGCACAATGGAGGAGATGATTCTGCACTGTGCCCGGTTCCACGAGGAGTTCCGCGACGAAAACGGGAAAAGCTACACCTACGAAGAGGCGATTGCCGGCATGCGGGAATTTTTTCCCATGCTCAAACGCTGGCAGAAATAGCGGCAGGCAAATCGATTTTTTTTCGCGCCGGACTCGTCCTTTTTACGGAATAAAATTATCTTTGTCCCGGAAATTGCAAACCAGTAATACGAAAATGAAGAAATTATTGCTTTTATGTTCCGCACTGCTCCTGTGCGCCGCGTGGCCGGGAGATGCGGCCGCCCAGCTGAAAATCGGCGGCAAGAAACTCAACACGGGCAAACTGCTCGAGGCCGGGAAAGACGTTGCCAAAGCCGTGACGCTGACCGACAAGGATATCGCCGAATTGAGCCGCGAATCGGTAGCATGGATGGATGCCAACAACCCCATTGCCGATGAAACGACCGAATACGGCGCACGCCTCAAACGCCTGACCGAGGGTATTACCGATGCCAACGGCCTGCCGCTCAACTTCAAGGTCTACAACGTTACGGACGTCAATGCATTCGCCTGCGGCGATGGCTCGATTCGCGTATTCAGCGCTCTGATGGACTTGATGGACGACGACGAACTGATGGCTATCATCGGCCACGAAATCGGCCACGTCGTACATGCCGACGTCAAACACGCCATGAAAAACGCCTACCTCTCGTCGGCTGCCCGCAACGCCGCCGGAGCTGCCGAAGGCAGTACGCTGGCAAAGTTGAGCGACTCGCAGGTTGGCGAGGTCGTGACGGCCTTTACTGGGGCCCAGTTCTCGCAGAAACAGGAGTTCGAAGCCGACGAATACGGATTCGAATTTTCGGTAAAACATGGATTCAGCCCCTATGCCATGGCAAATTCGCTGACCAAACTGGTCGAGTTGTCGAAAGGTGCAAAAGCCTCGGTGGTGCAGAAGATGTTCTCATCGCATCCCGACAGTGAGAAGCGCGCCGCCCGCATGAAAGAGAAGGCGGACGCCTACGCGGCAGCACACCAATAGCAGCGTCAAAACAAAAAACAGCCGGGCTCTCCAGTCCGGCTGTTTTATTAGGCCCGGCGGCAACACTCCGGCCGGCAACGCATCGGGTTAGAAATTTCCGCAGCGCTCCCTGTTCAGGGGAGGGGCATCCGGGTGTTTTTTATACCAGGCAGCTACGCTCCGGCCGGCAACGCATCGGGTTCGACATCCGCCCATCCGGGGCGACTGCCGCCGGAAACCGTCCGGCTATTTCAACGGCTGGCAATGCGGGCAGTAGTAGACCGCACCGCCCATATAGGACTCCTTCACAATCGCACCGCCGCATACGGGGCACGGCCCGGAGCAGGTATTCTTCGACAGCAGGACACGGTATCCGCCCGGCCTGCCGAAAAGATCTTTTTCCGTATCGCGGCCTCCGGCATCGACCATCTCCCGCAGCACCGTCCTTACCGCACGATACATCCGATCTATTTCAGGCGCGCCCAACGTAGCGAGTTTCCGTTTCGGATGAATTCCCGCACGGAACAGAATATCCTGCAGGACACCGTTGCCGAGCCCCGGAATCCGCTGTTCGGTCGCAAGGAGCGCTTTGGCCGAAAGATTGAGCTTTGCAGCGGCAACCAACCGGTCAAAACAGGCAGCATCGAAACGCTCCTCCAGCGGAGAGGGTTTGGTTAGCGCCCCGAGATAATAGGCATTGTCGAGTGTTCCCCGGAAAGCGTTGATGCCCCCGTACATGGCGACCGTCAAGACCAGGAAGCTGTCGTCATCAAACGTAATCAGCAACTGGTACTTCGGCGGAATATCCGCACCCGCAGGATAATAACGCAAATTCACCCCGTCGGAAAGGGCGATGTGCGTTTCGTCATCCAGCAGCAGGTCGATAAAGGGGCCGTGCCCTTCCGCCGAAAGTATCCTTTTCCCGACGAGCAGAGTACGGTAAGCAGCCGGGTCACCCGAATACCAGGTAAACTTATGGGGATGGGTGGCGTTGAACACATCGGTAATCACACGACCGGCCAGTGTTTCTGCAACTTGCCGCGCAACAGTCTGGGCTTCGGGTATCTCGATCATAATTGAGCGTTTGGGACAAAGATAACCAAACTGTCGACAAATCCTATTCCCCGCCCACATTTCTTTCAGCACTTCCGGCCAGAAAACCGTGTCTATAACAGGAATGGATACACGATAGAGGAAGCAGTATGCAGAAAAAACAGTCGGGCAGCCGCCTATAAATCAAATCGGGGCACAGCGCACCCGCACTCCTGGACAAACATGCCCATAATAAGGCAGACCTACAAGCCCAAGTTCTTCGCGAGCTATTGCCAAGTGCGTTTGGAGAGGTAAGAGATGCCGTCCCCACCTTTCTTCCGGGCCAGCAAGTGAAGCAGAGCGGAACATCGCTGCACAGGGGCGGGCGGCGAAACATACGGGAAACCCCCAAGCTATGGGCAACGAGGAAAATCAGCCACACGCCTGCCGCCTGCGTGTT
>NZ_CABMQJ010000029.1 GCF_902388705.1 uncultured Alistipes sp. | reverse complement strand
GTGACAGCGGTAACCTGCCAGTATGTAGAGCAGCGTGCCGGCGACGGGCAGCAGCAGGATCAGCGCCAGCCAGGCGGCCGCCGATGCGGGCACGCGCTGCTGGCGTGTGACGACCGGGACTGTCCCGAGCGTCCAGAGCAGATGGATCAGAAGTACGATATACATATCCCGCGCGAGGGGCATACTCCGTGCCATGCGGGGCGAAAAAAGATTTGGAAATTCGGAAATTACTTTTTATCTTTGCTGTATACAATGAAAACAGGGTTCTGGCCTTACCGGTCAGGATTCTTATTTTTTTACGTTGTTTATTTTGCAGGGTTCCCCGCTTAAAAGGGGAATACAGGAGGATTTTAAACATGGAGCGGGCGCCACCGGTGCCTAAAGTGAGTTCGACGGGTTCCAGGGTTTAAAATCTTTCGCAGTGTTATGAAACACAAGTGCGTCGGACTCGCTTTAAATTATGGCAAAAGAGATTATTTATCTGACAGCGGAGGGTTACAAGAAACTCAAGGACGAACTCGACCACATGCGTTCCGTCGAGCGTCCGGCGATTTCGGCGGCTATCGCCGAAGCGCGCGACAAGGGTGACCTTTCGGAGAACGCGGAGTATGACGCCGCCCGTGAGGCACAGGGTCTGCTGGAAATGCGTATCGCCAAGCTGGAGGATTCGCTTGCCAACGCACGGGTGATCGACGAGTCGAAAATCGACAAGAGCAAGGTGCAGATTTTGAGCAAAGTGACGCTCAAGAATCACAACACCGGCAAGCAGGTGGTTTATACCATCGTCGCCGAACACGAAGCGAACCTGCGCGAGGGCAAGTTGGCCATCGGTACGCCCATCGCCAAGGCGTTGCTGGGCCACAAGAAAGGCGACCGGGTCGACGTGGTGGTTCCCGCCGGGACGATTCATTTCGAGATTCTCGACATCAGCATTTAGGCGCCCGCCCCGCGGGGTGGCGGCGCCGCATCGTCCGCCTTCCCGCAGCCGGGTAGCAGGACACGACATACATCCCTATTTCTGGGTATTTTTGCAAGGCCGTTTTGAACGGCCTTTTTTTTATGTTATCTTTGGCGCAGAAAGATGATACGCAAAACACTCGGAAGATTTTACGCAGGTCTGATGCTGCTGATTCTGCTCGCGGCGTACGCGGGGCAGAAAGTGCATATCTATTACGAAGACCACGCCCACTTCGCCGCGCACTGCGGCGATCTGGTGCCCGACAACGGTGCACACCAGATTGTGGTCGAGCGGTGTATCGTCGACGATTTCTATTTCTTCCCCTATCTCGGCATCGTGCAGTCGGCGCATTGGTTCTATTTCGAAATGCTGGCCGTCCTGCTGCCCGAAGCCACGCGCTGCAAGGCCCCTGTCGCCGTCCCGTGCATTTCGCTGCGCGCGCCTCCCGCGGCGTAGCCCTGGAATCCCCTGTCTTTTTCAATTTTTTTGCCGGGCCGTGCATCCCGGCCGTTATCCATTTACCTGACAAGCAATGAAAAAATATATCTTGCTGGCGCTCGTTGTGTGCCGGTGTGTCGTGGCGCTCGGTGTCGAGGCGCCGAAAAAAAGTACCGACGCCAATCTTTTCGGCCATGTGGTCGATTGCGATACGCACGAACATGTTCCCTATGCTTCCATCGCCGTGGCGGGTACGGCGTTCGGCACCACGACCGACGCTTCGGGCCACTATTTTCTGAAGAACATGCCCGAGGGGGAACTGACAATCGAAGTGCGTGCCCTGGGATACGCTCCGCTGCAGGAGAAAGTGACGCTGAAACGCGGCCAGACCGTCGAACTGAATTTCGAAGTCGTGCAGAGCGGCATCGCGATGGACGAGGTGGTCGTTTCGGCCAGCCGTTCGGCCCGGATGCGCCGTGAGGCCCCGTCGCTGGTGAGCGTGCTGGACGCCGGATTGTTCGAAAAGGCGAATGCCTCGTGCCTGGCGCAGGGGTTGTCGTTCCAGCCCGGCGTGCGCGTCGAGGACGACTGCCAGAACTGCGGTTTCACACAGGTGCGCATCAACGGCCTCGACGGCCATTATTCGCAGATACTCGTCGATTCGCATCCGCTCTTTTCGGCCCTGACGGGCGTCTACGGGCTGGAGCAGATTCCGGCCAATATGATCGAGCGGGTCGAAGTGCTGCGCGGCGGCGGATCGGCGCTCTACGGCTCGTCGGCCATCGGCGGCACGATCAACGTCATCACCCGCGAACCGCTGCGCAATTCGGCGCAGTTGTCGCACACGCTCACATCCATCGGCGGCAGCAATTCGTATGACAACAATACGATGCTCAACGCGTCGCTGGTCACCGAGAGCGGCCGCGCCGGGCTCTGTGTGTTCGGCCAGAACCGCCACCGCTCGGGGTACGACCACGACGGGGACGGGTTCACCGAGGTGCCCGTCATCAACAGCCAGTCGGTGGGCATGCGGTCGTTCTTCCGCACGGGAGCCTATTCGCGCATCACGGCGCAGTACCACCACGTCAACGAATTCCGCCGCGGGGGCGACCTGCTCGACCTGCCGCCCCACGAGGCGTTTGTCGCCGAGCAGGTCGACCATTCGATCGACGGCGGAAGCCTCTCGTTCGACATCTCGTCCGCCGACCGCCGCCACCGGTTCAACACCTACGCCTCGTTCCAGAACACGGCACGCAAGAGCTATTACGGCAGCAAGCAGGACGCAGACGCCTACGGTACGACGCACGACATTACGGTCGCGGCCGGCATGCAGTATATCCATGCGTTCAACAAACTGCTGTTCATGCCGGCCGAACTGACGTTCGGTACCGAATACAGCTATGACGGCCTGAACGACCGTTCGATAGGTTACGGCATCGACACCGAGCAGACGGTGCATATCGTCGGCGGTTACCTGCAGAACGAATGGAAAACCAGGAAGTGGTCGCTGCTCATAGGCGGCCGCCTCGACAAGCACAACCTGGTCGACCATGTGATTTTCAGCCCCCGCGCCAACGTGCGTTTCAACCCCTCGGAGTCGGTGAACCTGCGCGTGAGTTATGCCGGGGGCTACCGTGCCCCGCAGGCATTCGACGAGGACATGCACATCGCCATCGTCGGCGGCGAGCGGGTGCGCATCCGCCTTGCGGACGACCTGAAGGAGGAGCGGTCGCACAGCGTGAGCCTCTCGGCCGACCTTTACCATACGTTCGGCAGGGTGCAGACCAACCTGCTGGTCGAGGGCTTCTATACGGTTCTCGACGACGTGTTCGCCCTGCGTGACGTGGAGGACACGGCCGACGGCGGCAAGGTCAAGGAGCGTTACAACGGCTCGGGTGCCACGGTGCGCGGATTCAACGTCGAGGGGCGTGCGATTTTCAACCGCTGGTTCGAACTGCAGGCGGGCGTGACGCTCCAGCAGAGCCGCTACAGGAAACCCGAATACTGGAGCGAGGACGTGACAGTGCCGCCCGTGCGCCGCATGTTCCGCACCCCCGACGCCTACGGTTATTTTACGGCTTCGCTGACGCCGCTGCCGAACTTCACGGCCGACCTGACGGGAACCTGCACCGGCTCGATGCTCGTGCAGCACATGGCCGGCTCGGGCGTTGCGCAGGATGTGGCCGTGTCGACTCCGTCGTTCTTCGACATGAACCTCCGCCTGTCATACGACGTGCGTGTCTGCAAGGAGGTTACCCTGCAGCTCTACGGCGGTGTGCAGAATCTTTTCAACGCTTACCAGAAAGACTTCGACAAGGGTGCCGACCGCGACTCGGGCTATATCTACGGCCCCTCGCTGCCCCGCAGCTGGTTCGTAGGGGCGAAGTTCAGCTTCTGATACCGTCCCTTTCAGCGAAGAAGCCGTTCGGATTTTCCGAACGGCTTTCTTTCATTGTACCGGATTGCTGTAAACCGGAGCGTTTTACCGGAAGCGGTTTGGGTTCAATTGGTCTGCCATATCGATGTTATTTTGCCGTCGGAGCCGTATTCGAATACCAAAGGGAAGTCTGTAAAATAATCCATGCCTTTAATTTTACAGAAAAGCAGTATTTGTTTTCCGCGCTGTTTGAACCTTGCCTCCTGTGCGGAGAACTTGCGAATCAACTCTTCGATGGAATCCCCGATTCGGACGGTGTGTTTATCCAGAATCTGGACGGTGAAATCGGAACCTTCGATTGAGAAGCCGTCCAATATATTATTGACGCAGATGAAACTTAACTGTCCGTAATCATAATTTATGACTTGGCCGTCATGATATTCATCATCATAGTAACTTTCATATTTTAGGGGGCGGCCAAAGTCGGCAATCAGTGTAAGACTGTCCATCGGCTTGTTGAGCGTAATGTTTTTTTGCGGGTCGGACTTGTAGATGCGTATCTGGGCTGTGCCCGACAGGGTAAATAGACAGGTGACAATCGACAGCAGTTTTTTCATGTGGTCGGGATTCGTTATAAGTCCTGGATAAAAGCCGAAATATATGTGATAACCTTGTTGTTATAATAGAAATCTACCGACAGCCATTCGTAAAGTCCTTTGTCGGACGGGCGCCAGTTGCACAACTGATTCATGTCGATTGTTTCGTTTTTTCGGATACCTCCGAGTTTGTTGACTTCAGCGATGTCGTCGCCGACGCGGATTAATCCGTTGACGGCAAATACCGGGGTTTTCAATTCAAAGCCGTAAAATTCACCGTCGATCCAGTAAAAACGATCCTCGCCGAAATAAAAAGTATAGGCATTCCGGTATTCGCTTTCTTCGGTAGGAAGCATCACTTTGGTCGGTATTCCGAGCGTCTGTATGAATTGCTCCCGTGTGTAATGTTCCCCGACCTGAAGGTTGTTGACGGTGACGGCATCCTTTACGATTGCCGGATTTTCAGCTGCGCCTTGCATTATGCCGAATACCATAAAGATGAATGATAAGACAACGGTTTTCATAAGAACTGTCCGGCTTTTTTACTATCCTATTGCAAGATAGGATAAATAGGTTGATTTTGCAAAAAAACACGCCCCGAAGGACGTGTTTTTGAAATAGCGAAAGCTGCTTGTTTATCCATGTGCTACTTTCGCATTGCATTCTTTTAATGGGGGGGGGCTGACAGGGGTATTAAAAACAGTACGACCGTATCGACCCTTTCCTTCGGCGGGTTTTTAATTGGTCTGCCATATCGATGTTATTTTGCCGTCGGAGCCGTATTCGAACACCAACGGGAGATCGTAGAACGCATCGCAGTTCTCCATTTTCGAGAAAAGCAGTATTTGTTTTCCGCGCTGTTTGAACCATGCCTCCTGTGCGGAGAACTTGCGAATCAACTCTTCGATGGAATCCCCGATTCGGACGGTGTGTTTATCCAGAATCTGGACATAGTATCCAACTCCTCTGATGTTGAAACTTACAAAGAGGTTATCGACACAGGTAAGACTGAAATCTATGTATTTATAATTTGCAACTTGCCCATTATGGTATTCATCGTCATAGAAAGTTTCGTATTCGATGGGGCGGCCGAAGTCGGCAATCAGTGTAAGACTATCCACCTGCTTGTAGATCGTAATGTTTTTTTGCGGGTCGGACTTGTAGATGCGTATTTGGGCTGTACCCGACAGGGTAAACAGGCACAAGGCGAATAATATCGATGATTTTTTCATAATGTTGGTATTTTATTATTTGCAATCCCGGATCGAATTTCCGGTTTCCGGATCGAATTTCGTATAAAGATAATTGAATGGATCGTTGACAGGGTCTGTTTTTTTGTCGGTTTCAATAATGTAGGTTTTCGCATGCAGGCATTACACAAACCTGCTGCCGGTAACAAAAGTAAAGGTAATAGTTTTTTCATATACAAACATTTTAAAGGTTAATGGAAAAGAAGGTTTACCTGAATATCCAATCGTTTTTGAAATACCGCATTGTAATACACAATAATATATTGTGTTGTGCAAATAAAAAAACCGTCCCGGAATTTTCCGGGACGGCTCTTGTCGTGTCGGGAGCGGGAAGCCCCTCTCCTGCGGCGATTAAATCGCCTTGATTTCGTGCAGTACGTTGTTCGTCTTGCGGACGGCGTCGGCCGAAGCGGCGAACTGTGCGGCCTCCTCTTTGGTGAGGTCGATTTTCACGATCTTCTCGATGCCCTTGCGGCCGATGATTGCGGGAACGCCGATGCAGATGTCCGACTGGCCGTACTCGCCCTCGAGGAAGCACGAGCAGGGAATCATCTTCTTCTGGTCGTTGAGGATAGCCTCGACCATCATCGATGCCGCTGCGCCGGGAGCGTACCATGCCGAGGTGCCGATGAGCTTGGTCAGCGTGGCGCCGCCGACCATCGTGTTCTGGACAGCCTCCTGCAGTTTTTTCTTCGATGCGAACTGTGCTACGGGCACGCCGTTGATCGTGGCTTTCGAAAGCAGCGGAATCATCGTCGTGTCGCCGTGGCCGCCGATAACCATGCCGTCGACGTTGTTGATGTTGGCGCCGGTAGCCTTGGCCAGGTAGCATTTGAAACGCGACGAGTCGAGTGCGCCGCCCATGCCGATGATGCGGTTCTTGGGCAGGCCCGAAGCCTTGAGCGCCAGGTAGGTCAGCGTATCCATCGGGTTGGCCACCACGATGATGATGGCGCGGGGCGAATATTTGATGACATTCCCGATTACGCCTTTCATGATGTTGGCGTTGGTGCCGATCAGCTCCTCGCGGGTCATACCCGGCTTGCGGGGAATACCCGAGGTGATGACGACCACGTCCGAATTAGCGGTCTTCTTATAGTCGTTGGTGGCGCCGACGAGCTTGGTGTCGAAATCCATCAGCGTGGAAGTCTGGTACATGTCCAGCATCTTACCCTCCGAAAGGCCCTCTTTGATGTCGATTAAAACGACTTCGCTTGCGACCTCGCGGCAAGCCATTACATTTGCACAGGTAGCACCTACGGCACCTGCGCCTACAACTGTAACTTTTGACATAATTTTATTTTTTTGTGTTAGCCTATCAGCTCCTGATACTGCTCGGCAGTGAGCAGCGCGTCATACTCGGCGGGATTCGACATGCGAACCTTGACCAGCCAGCCTTCGCCGTAAGCGTCCTTGTTGACGATGGCGGGATCGGCGTCGACCGCGTCGTTGAACTCGATGATTTCGCCGCCGATGGGCAGGAATGCGTCGCTGACGGTTTTCACGGCTTCGATCGAGCCGAAAACCTCACCTGCTGCGAGCGTTTCGCCTACGGTCGGCACGTCGACGAAAACGATGTCGCCGAGCTGGCTCTGGGCAAAGTCGGTAATGCCGATAACGGCCGTGTCGCCCTCGATACGGCACCACTCGTGGTCGTTCGAGTATTTCAGATTTGCGGGTACGTTCATGATTTGGTTATCGTTTTAAATTTATAATGTGCTTTTTCTGATGCAAATATAACTGTTATTTCCGTAACAGCAAGGGGATTCTGTTATTTTTTAAGCGATTTTGCGCCGTGAACCGCCGATTTGGATTTGCCGAAAATCTTTTGTAAATTAGAGCGTCCCTTCCTTCAGCTGCGTCACTTTTCAAAATAATGCCTATGAAACATTTATCCTGCCTGAAGACACTTCTTTTCCTGTCGTGCGCGGCGCTGTGCCTGCACTCCTGTTCGGTGGAGGAGGAACCGCCCGTGCGGGGGCGTGAAAAATCGGTGCGGCTGACGGTCGATGAGGCCCGGCGTTACGTCGAATCGCAGCTTGCCCGACTCACAAGGAGCACCGGTGCGGACGAGTCCGACTTGTTGGTGCTCGGGAACTATTCGGTCGACTGGAGCCGTGCGGAATCGTCGGTCGGGGATGTGCTTTACAGCGTGGATGTCCCTGCCGAGGGAGCGTATTCCTATTGCTCGGTCGTGTTCGACAGCGTCGGGAATCCCGTCCTTACGCCGATGTACCACAAACTCGTCGTGGTGAAAGACGGACAGACGGAGGCGCTGGAAAGTTATATCCGGTTTTACATTCCCACCCCGGAGCACGCCCTGGCGCATGCGGGGCCCTATTACGATGCCCTGCTCAACAGCGATGTGAAAGGGGACTTCACGGGCATGTCGCTCTATACGACCCTCGACGGTTTCCCGGTTTGTGCGGGCCGCTATGCGGACGGAGCGTTGCAAGATTCCGGCTTCCTCGGGGATACGCTGCACACGGTCGAAGAGAACGCGGTGAAGATCGCGAATCTGCTCGACGGGGTGCTGGCGGCGCGGATAAGTAATTCAGTGACAAGAGGTGTCCCTCCCCCCCCCTCCTCCGGTTAAGGGTGATTCGATAGCGCCGATTGATATTCTCCCGGACGACTATCAATGGGTCGGTGAGAATTGGGAATTACTATGGAGTCATTCCGGTGGCGGCGGCATGCCGAAACCCGATCCGCTGGACGACGACAAACCGTCCGGAGGCGGTTCCGGCAATAAAGGAGATAATCCGGCCGGGCCGGACGACAGTAGCGGACGGTATGCGAAAAACAAGCATATTGCGACCGAAGATCAGAATATTATGCGGCTCCTCGATTCTATTGCCAGCGATTGCATGGGGGAATTGTTAATTTCCACCTTGTCTGATGACGTGACGATTGTCCGTGGCTCGACTTATGGAGCCGGAGCGCTTGCCGTACAGCCGGTATTCGGCGACGACGGTGTATGGACCGGGAATAATTATCGTATCGAAATTGCAGGGTACCTCGATATAAGCCTGATTGAGGAGCTGATTCACCTGCATCAACACTCCGGGAAAAGCCCCGATGCCGTCCGATCTTACAGGATGAATAATGAAATCAAGGCTAAATTGGGGTGGTATATGTATCGGCAAAGAGCCAATAATTTGGATGAGGATGTAGCGTCTGCATTAGGTGTTGTGCAAGGCCTGCCGGTGTTTCGAGGATTAGGTCAAAGCTATATCTTTAATGATATGCAGAGTGCGGATTTTTATAATTTATATATGAATGCTGTAACTATTTTGCGGACGTCGTATCCGGCGGATGAATATCCTTTTTCCGAGAGTAGGATGACTTTCACGGAATTGATGGAGTTGATGAAAGATTGTTAATTTAAAAAAGAGAGTTATATGAAAAGTCTTGTATTATCGATATTGGCCCTTTGTTCGGTCGGGGCGTTATATTCCCAGAATTATTATATTCCGGGCACCCAGGTATCAGCCGAAGGGATTACTTACAATGTAACCAAGGTGGGCGATTATACTATGGTTCTGACAAATGCGGGGAATACCATGGGTGATGTTAAGCAGTTATATTATAAAGATGGTAAACCTTTGGAAGCAGAAAACTACAATTCTGTTTCTGCCAGGCCGGCACCGGGTATGTTTGCCAAAGCATTGACTTCGACCTTTACAAAGCCTGAATTTGAAGAGTTGCGACAGATAGAAAAGCCGCTGATTGTTGCATTTTATATTTCTCCTGATGGAAACATTCTCGATTTGGTATTTACTTGGTCTGCCATTTCAGATATGCAGCGTATTCCGCCGTCTAAATTCGCTTTGCTGGAGCAGAATTTGAAAAAATATGTGACCTTCGAAGTCAATCCGCTGGGACGGAGATTGCAATTTATGTCCGGCTTCAGATTTATAAACTTCTCGAAAATACAATTGTATTACCCGGGCGACCCACGACCGGGGATCAAAGATCCGCAGATCGATATGAAGCCGCAGCCGGACGGGAGACCGGGCCTGGCCGATCCGACGGACGACAAGACGCTGGGAAATTAATATCGTTATGTCACTATGAAAAATTTTGTATTATCGATATTGGCCCTTTGTTCGATCGGGGCAGTATATTCCCAGACTTATTATGTCCCTGGACAACAGGTTTCAGCAGAGGGTATTACCTTTAATGTAATTAGTGGCGGGAAATACACGTTGGCATTGGAAAATGCAGAAAATACGATGGGAGAGGTGAATCAATTGTATTATAAGGATGGCACACCGTTAGAGCCGGAGAATTATGAAGTCGTTTCTGCTTCTCCTGCGCCGGGTATGCTTGCCAAAGCCTTTACTTCGACATTTACGAAATCAGAATCAGAACAACTGCGAAAAATAGACGATACGCTTGATATTTCATTTTATGTCGCCCCTGACGGTAAGATAATCGAGCTTGCATTTATCATGGATAAGGAATCCATGCAGTGTATTACACCGTCAAAGTTTGCTTTGCTGGAGCAGAATCTAAAGAAATACCTGACTTTCAAAGTCAATGCTTTGGGGCAGAAACTGCAGTATATGTATGGGCCAAGTTTCATAAATTTTTCGAATCTGCAACTGTATTACCCGGGCGACCCACAACCGGGGATCAAAGATCCGCAGATCGATATGAAGCCGCAGCCGGATGGGAGACCGGGCCTGGCCGATCCGACGGATGACAAGACGCTGGGAAATTAATATCGGGTTGATTTTGAGGAAACGGATTCTATTATTGGGTTTATTTGTCGGGATTTTTTTCCTGGGTGTGGGTAGGACTATTATACCGGTAATGAAACGGTTACTGCAGATAGTATAACCTTTGAGGTGGGATTTCGGCGGAGATAACACGCTGGGGGATTGACGCGGCTATCCCGTTTGGCCGGGACGGATTATGCAAAGTGCCGTTCACCATCTGTGGTGAACGGCACTTTTGTGTATTCGCAAAGACGGGGCAGGCACAAAAATGTTGATGTGCCGCTGTTTCGGGAGTGGCGTTCGCATCCGGCCCCGCTTTCGACGCCGGGAGGATCGAACGGAGGAATAATTGTGAATCCGGTACTGATTGCATCCGTTTGGCGGAATGTCTTGCATAAAATACCAATATGTATTATTTTTGCGGCAAAATTGAGATTGCATCACAGGATATGACAAGGGGAGAGGCGACCGAGTCACGGAAATTTGCGATCATAGGTGTCGCGGGATACATAGCTCCAAGGCATTTGAACGCCATGCGTTCGCTGAAATGCGAACTGGTGGCGGCACACGATGTATTTGACAGTGTGGGGATGATCGACGGATATTTTCCCCGAGTTCGTTTTACGACCGATTCGAACGATTTCAAAAAGCACATGGCTGCGGGCCATGCGGAGTACCTGACGGTCTGCACTCCGAATTACCTCCATTGCACCCATACAATCATGGGCTTGGAAGCGGGGCTCGATGTAATCTGTGAGAAGCCGCTGGCTCTGACACCGGATGAGCTGCGCAGGATGGAGGCCTGCCGGCAAGCCGCTGGCAGACATATTTCCCCTATATTGCAATTGCGTCTTCATCCGGAAATAGAGCGGCTGAAACGGATGGTGGACAACGACCCCCCCCCGACAATTTATGACATAGACCTTACTTATATTACCCCCAGGGGGAGTTGGTACGCCGCTTCCTGGAAAGGCGATTCGCTCAAAAGCGGAGGTGTGGTGGCCAATATCGGCATCCATTTCATCGACATGCTGCATTGGATATTCGGGCCGGCCGAAAAGGTGGTGCTGCATCGTTCGGCGCCCGCTTGTTCCGCCGGGTTTCTGCAGTTGAAGAGAGCCCGCGTCAGGTATTTTTTGAGCGTTAACGCCGATCATCGCCCTGTGTCGGGCGAAAAACCCATGTCCCCTTACAGACACCTTATTGTAAACGGAGAGAAATTCGACTTTACAAACGGGTTCACCGATCTCCATACGTTGAGTTACGAACGAATACTTGCCGGCAAAGGTTTTTCGGTCGACGATGCAATGTGTTCCATCCATACGCTCGAAAACATACGCAAGGCGGCGGTGAGCGGTTTGACGGGGGATTATCATCCGTTGCTGCGGAATTTGTAGGGGCGAGTCGAAAAAACCGGAACGATGAAAATGGTGGATTTACACAGGCAGTACCTCGGCATTCGCGATGAGGTGGAGCGTGCGATGGGAGAAGTCATCGCACAATCCGCGTTCATCAAGGGCCCTGCGGTCGGGCTGTTCGAGCAGGAGTTGGCCCAATGGCTGGAGGTGCGGCATTGTATCGCCTGCGGCAACGGCACCGATGCGCTCCTGCTGTCGCTGCTGGCCGTGGGGCTGCAACGGGGCGACGAGGTGATTGTCCCGGCCTTTGCATTCGCTGCCGTGGCCGAAACGGTGCTGTTGCTGGGGGGCGTCCCGGTCTTCGCCGACGTCGATCCGCGTACGTTCAACATCGATCCGGCGAGCGTCGCCCGCCTGGTGTCGGGGCGTACCCGGGTCATCATTCCCGTCCACCTGTTCGGCCTGCCGTGCGATATGGCTGCGTTCACGGCCATCGCGAAGGAGCACGGGCTGAAGATAATCGAGGACAACGCTCAGTCGCTGGGCGCCGTATGCCGCATGCCCGATGGAACGAGCCGCTATGCGGGTACGGTCGGGGAGATCGGGTGCACTTCGTTCTTTCCCTCCAAGGTGCTGGGCTGTTATGGCGACGGCGGCGCGGTATTCACCGACGACGACGAGCTGGCCGCCCGCATCCGGGCTTTGGGCAGCCACGGTTGGTTCACCAAATACGACAGCCGGTACGTCGGGCTGAATTCGCGGCTCGACACGTTGCAGGCCGCTGTGCTGCGGGTCAAGCTGCCCCGGCTCGGGGCATGGATTGCCGCCCGCCGGAGCGTGGCGGCACGTTACACGGAGCGCATGGGCGGCCTGCCGTCGGTCGTGACTCCGGCCGGGGCGGCGTACGCTACTCACGTCTACCACCAGTACACCGTCAGGGTGCCCGCGGAGTGCCGGGACGGACTTCGGGCCGCACTCGCGAAAGAGGGCATACCCTCCATGGTCTATTATCCCGGGACCTTGTGCGAACAGCCTGCATACCGGGACGCCTGCGTCTGCGACCCCGCGATGCGCCATGCCGGGACATTGCCGGCGACGGTACTGTCGCTTCCGATGGACAGCGAACTGACCGACGCGGAGGTGGAGCGGGTGGCGGACGCCGTATGCCGCTATTTTACCGATAACGAAAAACGATGCCATGAGTGAAACGTTCGTTCATCCCTCCTCGGTCATAGACGACGGGGCGGTCATAGGCCCGGGTTGCAGAATCTGGCATTTCTCGCATATAATGGGCGGGGCCGTGCTGGGGCCGTCGTGCAACATCGGACAGAATGTCATGATTGCACCGGACGTGCGGCTGGGCCGTCAGGTAAAGGTGCAGAACAATGTGTCGATTTATTCGGGCGTGATTTGCGAGGATTATGTTTTCTTGGGCCCCTCATGCGTTTTTACCAACGTCAAGAATCCCAGGAGCGAGATTTCGCGCAAGGACCAGTATAAACCCACCGTCGTGCGCCGGGGAGCTACCGTGGGGGCCAATGCCACCATCGTATGCGGTGTCGAAATCGGCCGATATGCGTTTATCGGTGCGGGGGCCGTCGTTACGCACCCGGTTCCCGATTATGCCCTTGTGGAGGGTGTGCCCGCACGTGTGGTGGGGTGGATGAGCCGCCTGGGGCACAAGTTGGAATTCGACGAAACGGGGATGGCCGTGTGCAGGGAATCGGGGCGTACCTATCGCATGGCCAATGGATGTGTTTATGAAGAAGATGATATATGATCGGCTGATCGCCCGGGAGGCGTCGTTGGCCGTAATCGGGCTGGGATATGTGGGGGTGCCTGTGGCGCTGAAGTTTGCCCGGTATTTCGACGTGGTGGGGTATGATAGGGATGCCGGCCATATTGAAGAACTGCGTAAAATGTACGGCGACGGCTGCGGGAGCATCCGCTTCACCTCTTCGGAAGAGGCGTTGTCCCAAGCCGCTTTTTATATCGTCACGGTGCCTACGCCGGTCGATGCGCGCAAGGAGCCCGATTTGACCTGTCTTATCGAGGCGACACGTACCGTGGCGCGCTACCTGAAACGGGGCGATTACGTCGTATATGAATCCACGGTCTATCCCGGATGCACCGAGCAGGAATGCGTGCCGTTGCTGGAAAAGGGCTCCCGTTTGAAGCTCGGCGGGGACTTCAAGGTGGGATATTCGCCCGAGCGCATCAACCCCAACGATTCGGAGCACACGTTTTCGAACACCTCCAAAATCGTGTCGGCGAACGATGAAGAGGCGCTGAACCAGATCGCGCGCGTGTATGCGGAGGCCGTGTCGGCCACCCTCTGCAAGGCATCGGGCATCCGGGTGGCCGAAGCCGCCAAGATGGTCGAGAACGTGCAGCGTTGTGTCAATATCGCCCTGATGAACGAATTGCAGCGGTTGTTCTCGTGTATGGGAATCGATATGGGAGAGGTCATCGATGCGGCCTCGTCCAAATGGAATTTTGTAAAATACAGGCCGGGACTGGTAGGAGGGCATTGCATCCCTGTCGATCCGTTTTATCTTGTTTCGGCCGCTTCGAAGCTGGGTGTCGAAATGCCGGTCACGAGTTCGGGATGCGCCGTGAACGACGGCATGGCGGCGTACGTGGTGCGGTCGCTGCTTTCGGCCATGCGACGCGACCGGCACGGGGCGAGGGCCCTGCTGATGGGGGTTACCTACAAGGAAAACATCGACGACATACGCAACTCCCGGGTTGCCGATATGGTCGGCTTGCTGGAGCGGGAGGGGATAAGCGTCGATGTGACCGATCCCTGTGCCGGGCCCGATAAAGTCTATGACATGTACGGAATTCGGCTGGTGCCGGCTTTGCAGCCGCCCTACGATCTCATTATCGTGGCCGTGGCACACGATGCTTACCGCGGGTTCGACGACGCCTATTTCCGCTCTATTTCCCGCGGGCCGGCCCTCTTGGGCGATATTCGCGGATTGTATAAAGGCCGGATTGAATCACTCGGGTACTGGAGCCTGTAAGGGCTGCCGGGGCGTATGGCATGAGGAATGAAAAGGTACTCCTTCCCTGTGAGCGAAAGAACCGGTAAGAGCCGCACGTTGCAGGCTTTGTGGCTGGCCGTGGCTAATCTGTCGTCGTTGAGCGTGACGCTGGTCTTGCAGGCGATACTCTGCCGTTACATGACGACTTCGGAGTATGGCACTTACAGCCAGGTGTTGTATGTCTACAATACGTTGCTGGTCGTCTTTTCGCTGGGACTGCCCAAAGCATATTCTTATTACCTGGCCCGCGTATCGCCGGAGGAGGGCCGGGATGTCGTATGCAAACTGAATGTGTTGTTTCTGGCCCTGGCGTCCGTTTTCTCATGTTTTTTGCTTTGGGAGGCCGCCCCGATAGCCCGATGGCTCGGCAATGCGTTGCTGGCGGAGCCCTTGAGGCTGTTTGCCGCAGCGCCTCTGCTGCTGATGCCTGTCATGGGGGTGGAGAATATTCTGATCGTGTACGGCAAATCGCACCTCGTGGCCGTGTATGTGACCGTAAGCCGCCTTTTCATGATTGCATGTGTCGTGCTGCCGGTCGTGGTTTTCGGGGCGGGGGTGTCGGGAGCGGTCGTCGGTTTCGTCCTTTCGTCGTTGGTTTCCTGTTTGGTCGGGCTGAAGTTGTCGTTCATCCCGTTTCGGAATGTATCCCGGGTGAAGACCCGGTTGACCGTCGCAGAGCTGTTCCGCTTCTCCATGCCGGTGTTTGCCTCGGGTATGTACGGATTTGTAATCAGTTCGTCGAGTCAGTTCTTCGTGAGCCGCTATCTGGGTGTCGAGGATTTCGCCCTGTTCTCGAACGGTTACCGTGAACTTCCGCTGGCCGGAATGGTTATCGGAGCCGTGGCTGGGGTGCTGCTGCCGGAATTTTCGAGGATGTCGGCGGCCGGGGCCGACAGCAGTCAGTTTGTCCGACTGTGGAAAGCGGCTGTCGTCAAATCCTCGTCGGTCATTTATCCGTTATCTGTATTCTGCTGTGTTTTCGCTCCCGAGATTATCTGCCTGCTTTATGGGGACGGGTATCGGGAGGCGGCCGGCCTGTTTCGGATTGTCACCGTCATCAACCTGGCGCGTATCATGCCTTACGCCCCTGTCCTGTTCGCCCTGGGGCAGGGCAAAGCCTTTGCCCGGGCACATTTTGCCACGGCTGTGCTCATCGTAGGGCTCGACCTGTGGTGCGTCATGGCGTTTCCCTCGCTGCGGGCCATTGCGGTCATTGCCACGGCCTGCACGCTCTGCTGCCTGTTCATGCTGATGATGACCACCGCCCGCCTGCTGCGGACTTCTCTGGCGGGGCTGATGCCGTGGAGGATGCTGCTGATTATTCTGCTCGCATCGGCTGCAGCCTGTGCGGCGGCCCGGCTGACCGTCGCCCTGACCGGTATGACGCATCATCTTGCCGTCGTGTCGGTGGGCTTTGCCGTCTGTCTGTTGTTATACGTGCCGCTTTCGTTGCGGGCGGGAATCCGCTATGTACAGCTGTTCGGCCCCGTGCTCTCGCTCATACGGCCGAACCGCACATAACGCTTCCTGCGCTTGCTGTCGCCGGCTGCCGGGCCGGGGCGGAATCGCTGCCGTCCGGCTTTCATGGGCGCAGGCCGGAGGTTCCGGGTCGCAAGCCGCCGGTCAACTCTGTTTCAGGGCTTCCTGCCCTGCCAGATATTCGAGCAGTTTTTTCACTTGATTCTTACGGGTATATTGCCGTATCTTGTCCCAGTCGCGGGGCAGCACCTCCTTGTTCTTCCAGAGCGAATAGCAGCGCAGGAGCATCCGCTTGACATCCTCGTTGTCCGATTCGTCCGCGGTGAAGCCGGAATGCGTCTCTTCGAGCAGGGAGGCGATAACGTCGTCGGGGTCGCAGATGGCCAGAATCGGTTTGTTGGTGGCCAGGTAGTCGAACAGTTTGCCGGTGTAGACGCCTTTTCGTCCCTTGGGGTGCACGACGACCAGCGTGTCGGCCTCCTGCGTTTTCCGTATGACTTCGTCGTGATTGACCTGCCGGAGCTGAAATACGTTCGACTTCATGTTTTCGGGAACGGACAGCGGTATGTTGTTCCCTATGACGAGTATCCGGCTGTCGGCCGGAACAGCTCCCTCGGCGATGAGCTCGGAGAAGGCCCTGAACCATTTGTCCGGAGTAATCAGATTATGAAAATGACCTGTGAATGCCATGGTGTAGACGGGTTGGAACGAAACGCTGTGAATCTCTTCATAATCGTACCCGTTCGTTATTTCGATGACCTTGTCGGTTCCCCCGCCGGTTTGTTTGAAGTCTTCGACGAGGGGGGCCGATACGGACAATACCAGATCCGCCTCTTTCAGGATTTTGCGCTCATACGAGAGGAGCCGCCGTCTGTTTATCGATGACATCCAGGGCCATTTCGACATCTCGTCGCGCATGTCGGCAATCCAATAAAACCGTGCTTCCCTGTGTAATCTGTATGCGACCTGATGCGAGGAGAGGTTGCCGTATGAACTTAATACGACATCGAACCGCCGGCTGCTTGTGAGTTCATGCGCTTTCCTGTATGCCCTGAATTGCCATAGTCTTTTGTAATCGAGCAATAAGCGTCCTTGCAAGGCCGTCAAGATGCGCCGGGGAGTCCATTTCTTTCTGCGAAACAGGAGGGAATCCATTTGCGACGGGGTTAACACCGGGTCTTTCACATAGTGGACTTCGCATCCGTGCCACATTGTCGTTTGGTCGCGGTCGCCTTCGGTCACGACGCTCACCGAATGCCCCGCTTCCCGAAAATATTTGGCGAAGGCATTGAGCCTGAATGAGGCGATACAGTTGTTGGGGTAAAAGTAATTGCAAACAATCAATATATTCATACTTCAACTGAAAATATATCCTGTCAACGGCCGGTTCGGCAACTCATGGGTATACGGGTGCCGTCCCGTTATTTTCCGGCGATTACGAACTCGATTTCGCGGAACAGGTATGCGTGCCGTGTGCCGTCGGTGTGGCGGAGAAGCAGTTCGCCCGAGGGGCGCACGCCCTCGATTGCGGCCTCGACGAGCGTGCCGTCGGGGCCGCGGAACGGGTGCAGCTCGCCCAGCCGGTACATACGACGCCGGTATTCCTCCTGCAGGGCCTCCTTTGCCCCCTGTTCGAGCTGCGCATAACGCTCCATGCAGCGCGCATGGAACGTGTCGAGCACCTCGCGGCGGTCGAACGTGCGGCCTGTGGCCAGCGCCATCGACACGGGGTTGGGCAGCGCCGGGTCGAAGGCCGTCTGGTTGACGTTGATGCCGATGCCGGCGATGGTCCGCGCCAGGGTCTGCCCCGAGTAGCTGTGCTCGATGAGGATGCCGACCAGTTTTTTGTCCCCGACGTAAATGTCGTTCGTCCACTTGATTCGGGCGTCGACGCCGAAATCGGCGAATGTGTCCGTAAGGGCCAGCGTCACGGCCTCCGAAAGCAGGAACTGCTCGCCCACGGGCAGGAAGCGGGGCTCGAGCACCAGTGTGAAGGTGAGGTTTTCGCCCTCGGGACTTGTCCACGAGTGTCCGCGCTGTCCGCGGCCGGCGGTCTGCCGCTCGGCCCAGACGATGTCGCCGTGGCGGTATTCGGGCCGTTTGGCGTCGTCGTTGGTCGAGGTGGTTTCTGCGATGTGGTAAATCATGGTTATTGCCTGAAAAGTTCTTCGAGGGTTGCAGCGAGTGCTTTGCCCCGCAGTTCGCGGGCGACGACTTTGCCCGTCGAACAGTCGATGAGGTAGTTGGTCGGGAATTTGGTGACGGAGTAGAGAGCGCAGACGCGCCTGTCGGCGTCCGTCAGGTTAATCCACGCCATCCCGTCTTCGGCGATGGCTTTTTTCCAGGCCCCGGCGTCTTTGTCCGTCGACAGCCCGACGACTTCGAATCCCTTGTCGCGATAGGCGTCGTAGGCAGCCCTGATATGCGGCATCTCCCCGCGGCAGGGCCCGCAGTCGGCGAACCAGAAGTCGAGCAGCAGGTAGCGGCTGCGTTTCATGACCTGGCTCAATGCGACCGGGTTGCCGCTATCGTCGTTCGCCGTGAAATCCACGTATCGGGCGAGTTCCCGCGACCGGAGCACGCGCTCGATATGTTCGAGGGGGCGTTTCATCAGCCGGCAGGTGCGCAGGTGCAGCGGGAAGAGGCCGACGATGGAATCGACCCGGGCCCGCGAAATGTTTTCATCGTAATGGATAACGCCGTCGACCATCGCCACGCCGAAGATGTTGTCGGTATTGGCCGCGAGGTTGCGCGCCGGGGAACCGACGAGGCTGTCGAGCAGCGCGGCGCGGTAGGCCTTGTCGTGGTCTTCGAAATTGTAGGCGTGCAGCGCCCGGTTCGCGAACCGCAGGTGCGCCCCGAAAGCATCGTTGGCCGGGGTGCCGGAGGGATAGTACTCGATGTTGTCGTGGTTGCTGGACTGCTCGGCATTCATGCGGCCTTCGATGCGGATATTGCCCGGCTCGATGTAGAACACTGCGGCGGTTTGTTTGTTTTTACGCACGAGGGCGGCTTCCGTCGGTTCGTCGTAGCGCCCCTTGTAGCGGAACGAGCCGTCGGCGGCGGGAAGCATGGCGAGCGTGTCTTTCGTGACGGATTCGACCAGTGCGACCGAGTCGTCCAGTCCCTCGATATGTCCTGTGAGGGTGTAGCGGAAGCCTGTCGGACGGCATCCGGCCAGCAGTGTCGCGGCAGTCAGCAGGAGCAGTGCCTTTTTCATGGGGCGGCGGTTGGCAGAACGGGGTTATACCGATACGCCGAAGTCGCGCAGGGCGTCGTTCAGCGAGGTTTTCTTGTCGGTGGACTCCTTGCGCTGGCCGATAATCAGCGCGCAGGTGATGCTGTATTCGCCCGCGGGGAACTGTTTGCGGTAGCTGCCCGGGACGACCACCGAGCGCGGCGGCACGAAACCCTTGTAGGTGACCGGCTCCGGCCCGGTGACGTCGATGATGTGCGTCGAGCCGGTGATGACGGTGTTCGAGCCGAGCACCGCCTCGCGGCAGACGTGCGCCCCCTCGACCACGATCGAGCGCGAGCCGATGAAGCAGTTGTCCTCGATGATGACGGGGGCGGCCTGCACGGGCTCCAGCACGCCGCCGATGCCCACGCCGCCCGAGAGGTGGACGTGTTTGCCGATTTGTGCGCAGGAGCCTACCGTGGCCCACGTGTCGACCATCGTGCCCGTGTCGACGTAGGCGCCGATGTTGACGTACGACGGCATCAGGATGGCACCCGGGGCGATGTAGGCGCCGTAGCGCGCCACGGCGTGCGGCACGACGCGTACGCCGAGCTGCTCGTAGCCGTGCTTGAGCTCCATTTTGTCGTACCATTCCAGTTCGCCGGCCTGCATCTTGCGCATGGGCTGGATGGGGAAATAGAGGATGACGGCCTTCTTGACCCACTCGTTGACCTGCCATTCGTTTTTGGCGGGGTCGGCGGGCTCCGCGGTGCGCAGCTGCCCTTTGTCCACCAGCTCCACCACCTGCCGCACGGCCTGCCGTACGGGCTCTTCTTTCAGCAGTTCCCGGTTTTCCCAGGCCTGCTCGATTATCTTTTTGAGTTCGCTGTACATGATTTTCGGTTGTTTTTGCAAGCCAAAGTTACGCAAAAACTTCGGTTTCCCGGCCTGCAGGGTGAAAAATAACCTTTTTGCAGGCCGGTAAAGGGGTAAAAATGTGTGCGGTTTCTTATTTTTTCCTAACTTTGCCCCGATGTTCACCCAAACTCCTGTATTATGATGAAATTATCGCGTAAGGCCGTGGCCCTGGCAGGTGCTGCGGCGATGATGGCAAGTTGCAGCAACATGAAGCAGATAAAACACATGCCTTATCCCGAGGCGGAGCGCACCGACGTTACGGACAATTATTTCGGCACGGAGGTGGCGGATCCCTACCGCTGGCTGGAAGACGACAATTCGCAGGCCACGGCCGCCTGGGTGGCTGCCGAAAACGCCGTGACGCAGGACTATCTGTCGCAGATACCTTTCCGCGACGCCATCCGCGAGCGGCTGACCCGGTTGTGGAACTATCCCAAGGAGGGCATCCCGGCCAAACACGGCGATGCGTGGTACTATTTCTACAACGACGGATTGCAGAACCAGTCGGTGCTCTACCGTGCAGCGGCCCCCGGCGCGAAAGGCGAGGTGTTCCTCAATCCCAATACGCTCTCGGACGACGGCACGGTGGCGCTTTCGTCCGTGGCTTTTTCCAAAGACGGCAAATACTGCGCCTGCGCGGTGGCCGAATCCGGCTCGGACTGGGTGGAGATTCGTGTGATGAACACCGCCGACCGCACCTTTACGACCGATAAAATCAACTGGGTGAAGTTCTCCGGCGCCGAGTGGGCCCCCGACTCGAAAGGGTTCTATTACAGCGCTTACGACGCTCCGAAGAAAGGGGTGTTCTCGTCGCAGAACCAGTTCCAGAAAGTCTATTACCACCGGCTCGGCACGCCGCAGTCGGCCGACAAGCTGATTTATATGGACGCCGAACATCCGCTGCGTTATTTCTCGGCATGGCCCAGCAAGGACGGCAAATGGCTCTTTATCTCCGCTTCGGAGGGTACGTCGGGAACCGAAATCCTCTATAAAAAGGTTTCCGAGCCGAAGTTCCGCACGCTGCTGCCGGGCTTCGACGCCGATTATTCGCTCGTCGAGTGCCGTGACGACCGGCTCTATTACATAACCAACCGGGATGCGGCGAACAACGCGCTGATGAAGGTCGATTTGAACGACCCGTCGTGCGTGACGGCGGTCATTCCGGAGAATGAAAAGAGCCTGCTCGAAAATGTGACCGCCGCCGGGGGATACCTCTTCGCCTCTTATCTGCAGGATGCGCAGAGCAAGGTCGTCCAGTACGGTTTCGACGGCAAACCGGTGCGCGACATCGAGCTGCCGGGCATCTGCACCGCCGCCGGATTCAAAGGCGACGACGAGGCTGCCGAAATCTATTATTCGGTGGCCGGATACACGGCTCCCGCCACGATTTACAGGTACGATGTCGCTTCGGGCGAATCGACGCTGTTCAAGGCGCCGGAATTGAATTTCGACCCTGCGCTGTTCACCACCGAGCAGGTGTTCTTCACGTCGAAAGACGGCACGAAAGTCCCGATGTTCGTCACGCACCGCAAGGATATGAAGCTCGACGGCAAGAACCCGTGCTACCTCTATGCCTACGGTGGTTTCCAAATCAACCGTACGCCCGGCTTCCGTCCCTCGGCCATCATGTTCGTCGAGCAGGGCGGCGTTTTCTGCGAAGCGAACCTGCGCGGCGGCTCGGAGTACGGCGAGGCCTGGCACAGGGCCGGCATGCTGGAGAACAAACAGAATGTTTTCGACGACTTCATCGCGGCGGCCGAGTACCTGATTGCCAACAAATACACCTCGACGGATAAGCTCGCCATTGCGGGCGGTTCGAACGGCGGCCTGCTGGTCGGCGCCTGCGAGGTGCAGCGCCCCGACCTCTATGCCGTCTGCCTGCCGGCGGTGGGCGTGATGGACATGCTCCGCTACCACAAATTCACGATCGGCTGGGGCTGGGCCGTGGAGTACGGTTCGAGCGAGGACGAGGAGCAGTTCCGCTACATCTACGAATATTCGCCCCTGCACAATATCCGCGAGGGCGTGAAATACCCGGCTACGCTCGTCACGACGGCCGACCACGACGACCGCGTCGTTCCGGCGCATTCGTTCAAGTTCGCCGCGACGATGCAGCACTGCCAGGCGGGCGACGCGCCGATTCTGATTCGCATCGAGTCGAAAGCGGGCCACGGCGCCGGCAAACCCACGTCCAAACGCATCGACGAGGATACCGACGTCTATGCATTCCTGTTCCAGAATGTCGGGGTGCCTTACAGGGCGGTTGCGAATTAGTTTTTAAGAAATAGGTTGATTAGGTTAGAAGAGTATGAAAGTATATAAATTTGGCGGAGCGTCGGTGCGGAATGCCGACGGCGTGCGCAACCTGCGCAAGATTATCGACGACGAACAGAACCTCTTCATCATCGTTTCGGCCATGGGCAAGACGACCAATGCGCTCGAAAAGGTGTTCGAAGGGGTGCAGAAAGGCGATAAGGAACTTTCGCTGGAAAACGTGGCCGCGCTGCGCGACTACCACGCGGGGATTGTCGGCGACTTGTGGCACGGCCCGAAGAAACTCGAGAAGGTCGAGGCGCTGTTCGACGAGCTGGAGCGCGTGGCGACCGAAACGGTTTACAAGCCCGCCGATGCCGAGTTGTGGTACGACACGATTGTTGCCTTCGGCGAGTTGGTTTCGACCACCATCATCTCGG
This sequence comes from uncultured Alistipes sp., assembly GCF_902388705.1. Taxonomy (GTDB): domain Bacteria; phylum Bacteroidota; class Bacteroidia; order Bacteroidales; family Rikenellaceae; genus Alistipes. Next base: position 4,508 of record NZ_CABMQJ010000029.1, on the reverse strand, counting down.
AGTACCTCAATTACGCCGGGGTGGCGAACCGCTGGATTGACATGCGCCGCTGCTTCCTTACCGAACAGCGGCACAAGGACGCCGGGGTGGACATCGGGGCATCGGAGTCGTTGCTGAAAAACGAGCTGGCCAAGTGCGTCGAGAACATTTTCGTCGGACAGGGCTTTATCGGCGGGGCGCCCGACGGTACGACCACGACGCTCGGCCGCGAAGGGTCGGACTACTCGGCGGCCGTGGTGGCCAACATTCTCGACGCCGAGTCGATGTCGGTGTGGAAGGATGTGGACGGCGTGCTGAACGCCGACCCCAAGATTTTCCCCGACGCCGTGCAGATTTCGGAGCTCAACTACCTCGATACCATCGAGCTGGCATACAGCGGCGCGCAAATCATCCACCCCAAGACAATCAAGCCGCTGCAGAACAAGAACATTCCGCTGTACGTGCGTCCTTTCGGCGACAAGCGCAAGCCCGGCACCGTGATTCGCGGCATGTCGGCGCCGGTCGAAGTGCCGATTCTGATTCTCAAGAAAGACCAGGTGCTGCTGACGATTCGCTCGCGCGACTTTTCGTTCGTGCTGGAGGAGAAGTTCGCGACGATTTTCTCGCTGCTGGAGCGTTTCCGCATCAAGACCAACCTGATTCACAATTCGGCGGTCAATTTGAGCCTGTGCGTCGACAACTCGTGGCATATCGACGAGGCCATCGAGGCGCTGCGCGAAGCGGGTTTCGATGTGATGAAAGCCGAGAATATGGAGCTGCTGACCGTGCGCGGCTATACCGACGAGCTGTGGCGCCGCTATGCGCGCGGCCCGCAGGTGTTCGTGCGGCAGGCGACGCAGTCCACGGTGCGCGTGGTGCGCAGACGCGAATAGGAAAAATCCGGTGTCCCGGGAAATGGAAGGAACCCAGATGAAAAAGGTAAAGATTACCGTACTCAAAACGACGTTCGATGCCGAGCTGGCTGCCGAATACGGAGTCCAGGGACTGAAGCCATGTCCGATGATGCGCCCCGGACAGGTGTTCTATGCCGATTACGCCAAGCCCGACGGATTGTGCGACGAGGCGTGGAAAGCGATTTACCAGTATGTTTTCGCGCTGGCGCACGGCGCCGGGGAAGGGCTGTTTTACTACGGGGACTGGATTCGTAAACCCGGCGTGGCGATTGTCAGCTGCAACGACGGACTGCGTCCCGTGATTTTCAAGCTGGAAGCCACCGACCGGGTATCCGTGCCGCCGGCGGGGGAGGCGTATCCTGCGCCGGAAGACATGGAATAACCCGGGACAGACAATCGAAAAGCGGAACTCCGTCGGAGTTCCGCTTTTTTATGGACGGAGTCGGTGTCCGCTACCGCCCCTCCGTGCCCTGGCGCATGTTGCGCAGCACGGTCCAGGTCGAATCGTCGCGGATTTCGCCGTTGCGCTTCATGTTCCAGATTGAGCGGGCGATGTATTTCTCGATGTCGCGCTGCAACCGCTTGTAGAGCGGGCATTTGACGTAGTTTTCGTTGTCGAGCAGCACGTCGCGGATCGAACGCAGCGAATTGGTGTAGTTCGACATTTCGTTCTTGAGCGCCACGCCCTGTTTCTTCGAGGCTGTGATTTTGGCAATCGACATCTGCCGCAGTTTCTCGCATACCGAGTTGAGCAGAATCATCACCACGTTGTCCATCAGCGTGTGGCCGTGCATGAACAGGTAGGCGTTCTCGGGCGCCAGCCCCCGGCTTTTGAGCTGTTCTGCGAACTCCTGCAGCGGCTCGATCATCTTGGGGTTGCGCCGGCGCAGCAGCTCTTCGCGTTTGTCGACGTTGCGCCGCAGCCACGCCAGCGTTTTTTCGCCGTTGTTCTCCAAATCGAGGAATCCGATGCGTACGGCCGACTTGAAGTCGATTAGGGGAAAGACGTTCTCCGTAGCCAGCTGCGCCGAGTAGGCGTACCACAGGAACAGCGGGTAAATCGTGCAGGAGTATTCGTGCATGAAGCGCACGAAGTCGAAGATGCGCGTGTCGTTTTTGGTGGCCTTGACGCAGATGTTGTGCAGCGAGGGGGCGTAGCAGAGGAAATTCTCGGTGGCGTAGGCGTAGGTGTGGAACATGTAGCGGGCGTTGTTCACCTCGCGCGACTGCTCCGTGCGGTCGGCGAACAGGAAGTCGAAGTCCGAATCGACGCACAGTATCAGCTCCTCCGACGAGTGGGGAATCATGCCCATCAGCACCTTTTTGCCTTTGGGCAGGTCGGCGCGGTTGGGCACCGAAATCTCGAAGCGCATGTAGGGATTCTGGAAATGGTCGAAGATGCCGCGCCAGAAAGCCACGTCCTCGTAGCCTTCGACATAGACTTTCACCAGCCGCTGGTCGGGGTTGGCAGGCAGCGGTTTGGGTAACTCTTCGAGCGTTGCGGGGCGCGTGAAGGGATTTAATTTGCGCAGTTTTTCGCTGAACTTTTTTGCCATACGTCAACAAAGATAATATTTTATTACTTTTGCACAAAATAAGGCGCCCTGAAAGGGCGTTCGATTCCTACTATTCGAACAATATGGCGGACAACGACTGGAAAGCGAGGCTCGGGATGGTCTACTCGACCAATCCCGACTTTCAATATCAGACCGACGAGGCCGGCGAGGCCGAAACGCTGCCCCCGGGGCGGCAGGAGCTGCGCGTGTGGCTCGACCGCAAGCAGCGTGCGGGCAAGGTGGCGACGCTCGTCAGGGGTTTCGTGGGCCGGGATGCCGACCTGCAGGAGCTGGCGCGCCTGCTGAAAACCAAATGCGGCGTGGGCGGCAGCGCCAAGCAGGGGGAGATTATCATCCAGGGCGACCACCGCGACCGCGTGGTGGAAATTCTCACCAAAAGCGGCTACCGCTGTAAAAAGGCCGGGTCGTAGGATGCGCCGCCTGTTGTATATCGTCCTGTTTCTCTGCGCTGCGGGCGCTGCCCGGAAGGCCGAGGCGCAGTATTACACGTGGGGCTCCGACCCTGCGGGGTTGAAGTGGAGTACGATCCGCACCCCCGACGTGCGGATGATTTACCCCGACACGGTGGCGGGGGTGGCGCGCCGCACGCTCTTTTTCATCCGCACCGTGCAGCCCGACATTTCGTACGGGTTCCGCCACGGGCCGATGCGCATCCCGTTCGTCATGCACCCCGAGAATTTCCAGTCGAACGGACTGGTGATGTACCTTCCCAAACGTGTGGAGTTCCTCACTTCGCCCGCCATCGACGGCTATTCGATGCCGTGGTACAAGCAGCTCGTGGCGCACGAATACCGCCATGCCGTGCAGTACAACAACCTCAACCGGGGCGTTATCCGCGCCTTGAGCTATGTGCTGGGCCAGCAGGGTTCGACCATCGGCCTGCTGTGCATGCCGATTTGGGCCATGGAGGGCGATGCCGTGATGTCCGAAACCGCCATGTCGTCGTTCGGCCGCGGAATGCAGCCCTCGTTCTCGATCGGGTACCGCGCCATCGGGCGCGTGGGCCGGGATCGCGGGGACACCCGCGACAGGCGCAACATCGACAAATGGTTCTGCGGCTCTTACCGCGACTACATCCCCGACCATTACGAACTGGGTTACCAGATATGCTCCTATGCCTACGCCCGTTTCGGCGAGAATGTCTGGGACAAGGTGGCGTGGTACGGCTCGCGCAACCCCTATGTGCTGGCTACGACACGCGTCGCGCTCGAGAAATATTACGACACCAACGTCAGCAAGCTCTTCCGCGAAACGTTCGACGAGCTGGAGCGCCACTGGAATTCGCTGCCCCAAGTGCGGGACAGCGCCGCACCGCTCACGCCGATGCCCGCGGATAACTATACGACCTACCAGTGGCCGCTGCCGCTGGACGATACGACGGTGCTGGCGCTCAAGACCGACTACGACCGTTCGTCGCGCTTCGTGCGGCTCGATACCCGGACGGGGGCCGAAGAGGTGGTCTGCCATACGGGAGCGGTTTCGACTCGTCCCGCGATGGCCGGGGGGCGTGTGTGGTGGACCGAGTACCGCCGGTCGAAGCTCTTCGAGCAGCGGGTGAACTCGCAGCTTTGCTATATGGATTTGGACGACGGCGTGCCCCGTACGTTCGCCGGGCGCCGCAATGCGCTCTATCCCACGCCTGCACCCGGTGCATTGGCGTGGGTCGAGTACAATCCCGACGGCCGCTATACGGTCGTCGAGGAGCGGGACGGAGTCGTGAAGCGGTTCGGAACGCCCGACCATGCCGAGATTCACGGCCTGGCGTGGGACGACGCGACGCAGGCCTATTACGTCATCGTGACGGACGATTCGGGCATGTGGCTCGGACGTATCGGCGACAGCGGCCTGCACCCCGTTACCGAGGGCGCTTACATCACGTTGAGCAACCTCCGGGCGGCCGGCGGCCGGCTTTACTACGGGTCGATTGCCTCGGGTAAGGACGAGGTGCACTGCTACGACCTCGCTGCCCGCCGCGAATACCGCATCACCACTTCGGCCTACGGGTCGTTCGCGCCCGCGCCGTGGCCGGGGGCGGAGG
>NZ_CABMQJ010000028.1 GCF_902388705.1 uncultured Alistipes sp. | reverse complement strand
CTCGCTGGCATCCGCTGTGGCAGGGCCCGGAACGGCTGCGTCCGCCGGAGCCGATTCGCTGGGTGCGGCGCATCCCGGCATGCCGGAAGGTGCTATCGACTCGCTGTCGGCACAGGTTGTCCCCGCCGATTCGCTCGCGGGCGCCGATACGCTGACCGTCGCCGAGCGCAAGGTGCTGCTCAAGGAGGCGGCGCGCAAGGCCAAGGCCGAGCAGAAAGCCGCGGCCGCCAAAGCCAAAAAAGAGAAACTCGACGAAATAGCCGCCCGGCGCAAGGAGAAGAATACGGCCAAACTGCTGGCGCAGAAGGAGCGTGAGGAGGAGCGCCTGGCCGCGAAGCGCAAGAAGGCCGAGGCGAAGCTCAAGGCCCGGCAGGAGCGTGCCGCCCGCAAGGGGAAAGTCATTCCCGTCGACTCGGCCGTGCTGCGGGAGCTGGACTCGCTGATAGAACGGAATATGACCGAACAGGATTCGCTGCTGAACCTGCTGGTCGATTCGCTGCTGGCCGACACGACGGCGATGGCGATTCCGGCCGACTCCGTCGATTCGCCGGCGCTGCCCGCCGACAGCGTCTACCGCCTGATGAAAGGCTACCGCAATGTGCGGATTTACCGCTCCGACTTCCAGACGGTTTGCGATTCGATTGTCGGAATCAGCACCGACTCCACGATTCACCTCTATATCGAACCCGTGTTGTGGAACCAGAGCAACCAGATCACCTCCGACGTGATGGACATCTTCACCGCGAACCAGCAGATTGTACGGGCCGAGTTTATCGGCAGTCCGATGATGGTCGGCCAGCTCGACACGGTGCATTACAACCAGGTGGCGGGCAAGACCATGACGGCCTTCTTCCACAACAACGAGATCTACCGCAACGATGTCAACGGCAACGCCCAGACCATCTATTACATGCAGGACGGCGAGCCGCCCGAGATTACGATGATGGGCGTTATCGAGAGCGGGGACTGCTCGTTCTACATCGAGGACAAGCAGGTGGTGCAAATCGTCTACCGCAACGACATCACGGACGCTTTCTATCCGATGGACAAGATTCCGCCCACGCAGGAGCTGTACCTCAAGGGATTCAAATGGGAAGGGGCGCGGCGTCCCGCGCAGGCCGACGTGTTCGACCGCCGGATACGCCCTTCGGAGCGCGGGCGGCGTTCGCAGATGCGCCATCCCGATTTCCCGATTATGCAGCGGATCGAAGAGCATAAAAAGCGCCTGATCGAGCAGCGCAACTGGATAGACCGCAACGACCAGGTCGATGCGGCCACCGTCGAGTGGATGCGCGAACTGGGTTACGAAGTCGGTCAGCCGCGCGAGGGGAACCGCCCGCCCGAGGCCTCCGAATAACCCGCGCACGGCGGGGCGCTGCGGCAGACAGCCGCCGGCCGGCGAAAGAGTGATATGCGAAAGGCGAAAAGCGAATAACTTTTCGCCTTTTGTGCTATTTTTGCAGCCGGTTAATCGTTAACGGGGTCTTCCTATGAAAAAAAGCCTGATTGCCCTGGCATTCGGAACGCTTGCGCTCGGAATGTCGGAGTTCGTGATGATGGGCATCCTGCCCGATATAGCCCGCAGCCTCGGGGTCACCATCCCCCGGGCCGGACACCTGATTTCGGCCTATGCGCTCGGCGTCTGCTTCGGCGCGCCGCTTACGGTGCTGGTCGCCCGCACCCGTCCGCTGAAGCAGATTCTGATGGTGCTTACCGCCCTGATTGCCGTCGGAAACCTTTGCGCCTCCCTGGCGCCGGGTTACTGGGCGCTGCTGGCCATGCGTTTCGTTTCGGGACTTCCCCACGGTGCGTTTTTCGGCGTGGGGTCGATTGTCGCGGAGCGGGTCGCCGATGCGGGCAAGCGCACCGAGGCCGTTTCGATTATGATTGTCGGCATGACCGTCGCCAACCTGTTCGGCGTGCCGCTCGGCACCTACATCAGCAATGCGCTGACATGGCGCGCGACCTTCGGCATCGTGGCCGTGTGGGGCGTGGTGGCCCTGCTGCTCGTGCGGCTGTGGGTGCCCCGCATGGAGCCGCTTCCCGACACCGGCCTGAAAGGGCAGTTCCGGTTCTTGCGCAGCCTTGCGCCGTGGCTGGTGCTGGCTTCGGTGATGCTCGGCAACGGCGGCATCTTCTGCTGGTACAGCTACGTCAGCCCGCTGATGGTGCATACGTCGGGATTTACGGCCGACGACCTGACGCTGATTATCATGCTGGCCGGGTTCGGCATGTTCGCGGGCAATATCGTCGGAGGCCATTTTTCCGATCGGTTCACACCCGAGAGGGTCGTGCTTTTCACGCTGGCCGTGGCCGTCCTCTCCCTGCTCGGGGTCTTTTTCGGGGCGCACCTGCGTTACCTCTCCGTGGCCCTGATGGTGATCTGTACGGGCTGCCTGTTCTGTGTTTCATTGCCCCAGCAGCTGTTGATTCTCGAAAACTCGCACGGCGGCGAGATGCTGGGCGCCGCGCTCGTGCAGGTGGCGTTCAACCTCGGCAATGCGCTGGGCGCTTACTGCGGCGGCCTGCCTGTCGCGCACGGCCTGGGGTATGAATACACGGCGCTGCCGGGTGCGGGCTTCGTGCTGCTCGGACTGCTGGCATCCGTGATTTACAACCGCAAATATCCCCGCCATGCAGTGCGATAACGGCTCGGAGCTCTTCCCGGTGGTCGACGAAGCCGGGACGGTCGTGGGGTCGGCGACGCGCGCCGAGTGCCACGGCGGCGGGATGCTGTTGCATCCGGTGGTGCACCTGCACCTGTTCAACGCGCGGGGCGAACTCTACCTGCAGCGCCGGCCGGCGTGGAAAGATATTCAGCCGGGACGGTGGGACACGGCCGTGGGCGGGCATGTCGACTACGGCGAAACGGTCGGCGAGGCCCTGCGGCGCGAAGTGCGCGAAGAGCTGGGCGTCACCGATTTTGCCCCCGAGCGCATCGCGGCGTATGTTTTCCGGTCGGAGCGGGAACGGGAGTTGGTTTACGTCCACCGCACGGTTTACGACGGCGCCGTCGTTCCGAGCGACGAACTGGACGGCGGGCGTTTCTGGAGCCGGGACGAAATCTTTGAAAATCTGGGCAAAGGCGTCTTCACGCCCAATTTCGAGGGCGAGGTGAAACTGATTTTCGGATAACCGTTTATTTGTTTATATTTGTAACCGGGGGATTGCTATGAAGCGTTTTGCAGCAGCCCGACGCCCTGCTGCCCGTTATCCGCGAATCGCTTTGTTCCGCGCGGCCCGTGCCCGCATGCAGGTCTGCCTGTCTGCCGGAGCCGGAGGGCGCAGGTGCTGCAGGGCTTTGCGGCGGGCGGTTTCCCGTTGCCAATTTCCCGAATAGGTCTGAAAATTGATAGGAATGCCGTATGCAGACTCTCCTTAAACATTGGGCCGATGCACTGCTCGAATGGCTGGGCATCACGGCCGCACAAAATAACGACTGGGATCGCTGGGTGGCTTTCGTCCTGGTGCTGCTGGCCGTGGCGCTTTTCGATTTCCTGTGCCGCGCCGTCCTCGTGCGCGGCATGCGTCGCATCGTCGCGCGCACCAAGGCTACATGGGACGACGAACTGTTCAGCCCTGCGGTTTTGAGCCGCCTGTGCAACATCGTCAGCGCCGTGGTGCTGGTTATCGTACTGCCGGTGGTCTTCGACGAACAGACCGAGGCCCGGACAATCGTGACACGGCTGGTCGAGGTCTATATCGTCGTGACGGTTTTCCGTTTTATCAATGCCGTGCTGTATGCGGTGTTCCGCATCGCCTCGGCCCGGCCCGCATGGCAGAACAAGCCGATTAAGGGCCTGCGGCAAACGGGGCAGGGTATTGCGCTGCTGATTTGCTGCATCCTGATCGTTTCGATTCTGATTGACAAGTCGCCTGCGAGCCTGCTTGCCGGACTGGGCGCTTCGGCGGCCATCATCATGCTGATTTTCCGCGACAGCATCCTCGGATTCGTATCGGGCATCCAGCTCTCGGCCAACGACATGCTCAAGGTGGGGGACTGGATTTCCGTTCCCAAGTACGGCGCCGACGGCTCGGTGGAGGAGGTGTCGCTCACGACCGTGAAAGTGCGCAACTGGGACAATACGATTGTCACGCTGCCGCCCTACCTGCTGGTGAGCGACTCGTTCCAGAACTGGCGCGCCATGCAGCTTTCGGGCGGCCGGCGCGTGAAACGCTCGGTGAATATCGACATGACGAGCGTCCGGTTCTGCACGCCTGCGATGTTGGAGAAATACCGCAATATCGACCTGATTCGCGAGTATGTCGACCAGACCGAGCAGCGCGTCGAGCAGTACAATGCCACGCACGGCATCAAGCCCGGCGAGCGTAAAATCAACGGCCTGCACCAGACCAACCTCGGCGTGTTCCGCGCCTACCTGGAGCGCTACCTGCGCAACGAGGTGCCCGTGAACCAGGGCATGACGCTGATGGTGCGCCAGTTGCAGCCCACGGAAACGGGACTTCCCATGGAGCTGTATTTCTTTACCGATACGGTGGTGTGGGTGGATTACGAGCGGATACAGTCCGACGTGTTCGACCATGTGCTGGCCGTCATTCCCGAATTCGACCTGCGGGTGTTCCAGAACCCGTCGGGCGCCGACATCGAGGCCCTGCGCAATCCGCCGGCGGAGGTTACAGGAAAACCATCAGCATGATCTGAATGATAATCACCCGCAGGAACATGCACAGGGGGTAGACCGTGGCGTACGATACCGACGGGTTGTCGCCCTCGATGGTGTCGTTGGCGTAGTTGAGCGCCATCGGGTTGGCCATGCTGCCGCACAGCATGCCGGCGACCGAGCCGAAATCGATGCGCAGGACGCGGAGTGCGAAGATGCCCAGCACCACCACGGGTACGAACGTCAGCAGGAATCCCAGCAGCAGCCACAGTGCCCCCTCGGGCCGCATGACGGTTTCGAAGAAGTGCGCCCCGGCGTCGAGCCCCAGGCAGGCGAGGTACATCGAGAGTCCCAGCGCGCGGAGCATCAGGTTGGCGCTGTAGGTGGTGTATGTAATCATGTGCAGGCGCGGGCCGAACGTGCCTATCAGGATGCCGACGATAATCGGGCCGCCCGCAAGGCCGAGTTTTACGGGCAGGCTGATGCCCGGGATGCTCACGGGGATGCTTCCCAGCGTGAGGCCGAGAATCAGCCCCACGAAAACCGCCACGAGGTTGGGTTCCTCGAGGTTCTTCACGGCGTTGCCCAGTATCTTTTCCACGCTTTTGATTGCCGCTGCCTCGCCCACGACCGTGAGGCGGTCGCCCATCTGCAGCCGCAGGTCGGGGGTCGCCAGCAGCTGTACGCCCGAGCGGTATACGCGGCTGATGTTGATGCCGTAGTTGTTGCGCAGGCGCAGCGAGGCGAGTTTCTTGCCGTTGATTTCGGGCCGCGTTACGAGTATGCGCTGTGAAATGAGCTGACTGTCGACGGCGTTCCAGTCGATGTTCTCCGTGTTCCAGTCCTTTTTCTCCTGCTCGCCGAAAATCAGGCGCAGGGCGTCGGCATCGCCCGGAGTGGTGATTACCAGGATGATGTCGTCTTTCTGCAACTTTTTGTCCGAGGTGGGAATCGAAACCTGCCCCTCGCGCCACACGCGAGAGATGACGAAATGATGGTGGCTCTGTGCGGCGATTTCGTGGACGCTCTTGCCGAAGACGGCCGGGTTGGTCAGGTGGTAGCTGGCGATAAATACGTTCTTCTTGTGCTCGGCGTCGGGTTCCGGCATGTCGCAGGGTTTGACGAAGAGCTTGCGGATGAACACGATGGCCAGTATGACGCCCACCACACCCAGCGGATAGGTTACGGCGCAACTCAAGGCTGCCCCGTTGGAATCGATGCCCATCTGCTGCAGGGCCTGCTGCGCGGCACCGAGCGCCGGGGTGTTGGTCGTGGCGCCGCACAGGATACCCGACATGTCGGGCATCGAAACGTTCAGGACGAAACTCATGGCTACGGCCAGGGCGGTGCCGAGCAGCACCACGGCAACGGCCGGCGACATCAGGCGCAGCCCGTCGGCCCGCAGGGAGTTGAAGAAACCGGGGCCTACCTGCAGTCCGAGTGCGTAGACGAAGATAATCAGGCCGAAACTTTCGGCGTACATCAGCATCGACGGGTCGATTGACAGCCCGAAGTGCCCGGCCAGGATGCCGGCGAAGAAGATGAAAGCCACGCCCAGCGAGATGCCGAAGAACCGGATTCTTCCCAATCCAATCCCGACCGTCGAGATGAGCGAAATCACCACGACGGCCTGCAAAGCCGAATGCTCGACGAACAAACTTTTAAGCCACTCCATCTTTCCTGATTGTAATGTTGCTGCAAAAGTAGGGCAAATTTTTCAGATAGTCGCTTTTTTGCCGAACGTTTTGTGGGCTGTTTGTGCCCGGGTGCAACATTTTCGGTCACTCTACTAAATCATTTCAGTCCGGCATTAGAACAAAACCGACCCCGGGCTATACAACTTTGGAATATTTGTATATCTTTGTATTGCTCTACTTCACACAGGGAGAAGGAGGGTTGTTAGTGACGCAAAAGGGCTTCTGTGCCGGGACGGAGTCTGAAAGCCTGACCCGGCAGCTGCAGGAAAACTTGAGGGATTGGTTTTTCCGGCAGCATCGGGGCGGTCGAGTTATCGACCGCCCCGATTTGTTTACTTTGCACAAAATGTTTACCCCGGAAATCAGAGCTGCAGCGGTTGGCCGCGGTAAAAATCGAGTATCTTCGAACGGAAGACGAATTCATATTTCGACTGCACGAGTTCCGATTCGGCTTTCTCCATGCGGGTTTTCGCGTCGTTGAAGTCGAAAATGGTCGAACGTCCCGCGTCGGCTTTCTGCTGTTCGTAGGCAAACGCCACCTTTGCCGAGGCGAGGGCCGCTTCGGCCGAGCGGTATTTGCCGTAGGCGGCGTCGGCGTTGTACCACGCCTGTTCGATCTCCTTGCGCAGCGACAGTTCGGCGTTGGTCAGCGCGAGCTGCTGGCTGCGCACCGACAGCCGGGCCGTGCGGATGTTGTTGCGCGTGGCGCGTCGGTTGAAAATCGGGATGTTCATCGACAGGCCGACGTATTCGCGGCTGTTGTGGCGCATCTGGGCCCACAACTTGTCGTCGTCCGCGCTGTATACGCCCGTTCCGTAACCGCCCGAAAGCGAAATCGAGGGATAGAGCGCCGACTTGGCGATGAGCACCGAGTTTTCGGAACTTTCCAGGCGCAGGCGCTCGGCCCTGATGTGGGGCCGGTGTTCGGCCGCATAGGCGTAAACGGCGTCCGCCGTGCCGAGTGCGTGCAGCGACGCGAGCGTCAGGCTGTCTAACTCCGGCCGTACGATGTCGAATCCTGCGGCGCTCTCGCGGTTGAGGGCCTGGCTCAAGTTCAGCAGCGACAGCTGCAGGTCGTTGCGGGCCTGCGTGAGCGTCAGGAAGTCGTTGGCGCGCAGCGCTTCGCTTTCGTAGAGCGCCGATTCGGGCTGTTTGCCTGCGGCGACCAGTTCGCGGCTGCGATCGACCTGCTGCGTGCTCAACGCCAGCTGACGTTCGGCTACTTCGGTCAGCTCCTTGCTGTAAAGCACCTGCAGGTAGAGCGTCATGACGTTGATAGCCACGTCTTCGCGCGCCCGTTCGAGGTCTTGCACGGCGGCCGCGAGATCCAGTTTGCCGCCCTTGATTTGGCGGTTGATGCGCAGCCCCTGGAATATGGGCATTCCGGCTGAAATGTTCAGCGAGCCCGAAGTCTGGTTGTTGTCCTTATAGGTGTTGTCGCTCGAAAGTACGCGTCCGAACGAGGCGTCGCCGCCCAGCGAGGCGTTCAGGTCGGGCAGGCGGCTGTAACGGGCGGTCGAGAGCTCCACCTCGTTCTGCTCGACCTGCAGTGCCCGCTGTTGTACGTCGATGTTGTTGCGCTGGGCGTAGCCGATACAGTCGTCGAGCGACCAGAGGGTGCCGGGCGCAGGCGTCTGTGCTTCCGCTGCATCCCCCTGCGGGATCTGTGCCGCGGCAGGCCCTGCGCAGAGCATTGCGGCAGCCGTGCAGAGTGCGGCGAATAGGGTGCTGGTTTTCATGCTGCGATGCATTTGGAATTATTTCTTCTTGTCTTCTTTGGCGCTGCGGATTTTGTCCTCCGCGGTCACGCCCTCGGTGATTTCGATGTTGATGCCGTCCGAAAGGCCGATTTTGACTTCGCGTTTGTCGAAAGTCTGTTCGTCGACGCCCTCGGCGCTGGTCAGGACATATACGCTGGTCTTGTCGCCCTCGAATTCCACGGTGCTCTCGGGCAGCGTGAGCACGCCTTCGCGGCTTTGGATTACGATGCTCGCGTTGGCGCTGTACCCGGCGCGGACGAAGACCTTCTCGGGAATCTTCACGGCGGCCTTGACCTCGAACATGATGACGCCGTTCTCCTCCGTCGCCTTTGGCGACACGTACTCCAGCACGGCGTCGAGCTCGACGTTCTGCAATGCGCCGATGGTCAGCTTCACGGGCATGCTCTCGTGGAGCTTGCCCACGTCCGTTTCGTCGACGTTGCCCCGGAAGAGCATGTTCGACATGTCGGCCACCGTGGCGATGGTCGTACCGTCGTTGAACGTGTTGGACTGGATGACCGAGTTTCCGACCTTGACCGGCACGTCGAGTATCATACCGTCGATTGTCGAACGTATCTGCGTGTTGCTCAACTCCTTGTATCGGCTGGTGATGCCGTTCTTGACGATTTCCAGGTTCTCCTTGGCGTTCTGCAGCTCCTCTTCGGCTTTCTGGAGCGTTGTGCGGCTCTGCTCGAACTCCTCGTCCGAGACGACTCCCTTTTTGTGCAGGGCCTCCGTGCGGTCGAACTCGCGGCGGGTCTGCGTCAGCGAGATTTCGGCTACGGATACGCGCGACTCGGCGCTCGACAGCTGTCCCATCTCGGGAACGACTTTCACCGTGGCGATTACTTCGCCCTTGCGAACCATTTGCCCGGCCTCCTTGTAGACGTCGGAAACGATACCCGAAATCTGGGGTTTGATGAGCACCTCGTCGCGGGGCTCGACTTTACCCGTGGCGACCACATACTGCTTGAGCGTGTCCAGCTTGGGCTGGACAATTGTGTAGACCACCTTTACCGGGCGGGTTTTCTGCCACAGGAACCAGAAAGTCCCGAGAAGCAGCGCTGCAAAGAGCACTCCCAGGAAGATTTTCAGAATTTTTTTCATAGCCGTAATCTGTTTATTTAATTATTATTCTTCGCGTATTGCATCCACCGCCTTGATTTTCAGGGCGCGGGTGGCGGGAATGACGCCCGCCAGCAGGCTGCCGGCAACCAGGATGAACAGGGCCAGCATGCCCGTGCCGAAAGATATCTGCCACGATATTTCGAGCCCCTCCTGCGCCACGGTGACCGCCTGGTAGTAGATTGAGTCCACGACCGACAGCACGCCGACGGCGGCCGTAAGCCCGATTACCCCGGCGATGAACGTCAGGATGAAACTCTCGGAAAGGATTTGCGAGATAATGGCCGTGGGCGGGGCTCCCAGCGCGCGGCGGATGCCGATTTCCTGCGTGCGCTCCTTGACCAGCACCAGCATGATGTTGCTCACGCCGACGATACCGGCCAGCAGCGTGCCCAGGCCTACGATCCAGGTCAGCAGCCCGATGCCCCAGAACAGGCTCATCACCTTGTCGAACATCTCCCCGGTGGACATCGTCCATGCGGCTTTCTCGTCGTCGGGCGAAATCATGTGGCGGGCGAAAACGGCGTCGCGGGCCGCTTTTTCGACCTGTTTGCTCGGGACGTTCTTGTCGCCGGCCAGGGCCAGCAGGTGTATGGTGCGACCGTAGCCGAACATCTGTTGCGCCAGCGAAATCGGCGCGACGATCGTACGCTCGACGTCGCTGAACGACATGGCCGACGATTCGCGGCGCATGACGCCGATAATCGTGAAGTAGCTGCTTCCGACCTTGATGACCTTGCCCGTGGGGTCGGGTTCCCCCGGGAAGAGGTCTTTCTGCACCTGGGTGCCGATGACGCAGACCTTGCGTTTCTGGGCCATATCCACGTTGTTGATAAAGCGCCCGTAGAGAATCTTCTGGGGGTTGATTTTCTGGTAGTCGGGCGTATATCCCATCATCTGGTAGTCGCCCTTGCGCTCTTTGTAGCTGCAGTTGAGTTCGTTGCCCCAGATAATGCCCGAGGTGTACTCCACCTCGTCCAGTTTGCTGACGGCCTCCACGTCGTCGTTGTCCATCCGCCACCAGCGGCCCGTGGGCATTCCCTTGTAGGGAATCGACGTACGGCTGCTTTGCAGCAGCACCGTATTGGTGGACATGCCGCCCAGCTGTGCGCGGAACAGGCGCCCCAGGCCCATGCCGGCGCCCAGCAGCACGGTGAGCATGAAGATACCCCAGAATACGCCCAGCGCCGTCATGATGCTGCGCTTGCGGTTCCGCGAAATTGTCTGCCAGATTTCGTTCCAGCGGTCTGTATCGAAAAATCTCATGGCTCCTCCTATTTGTTATAACGCAGGGCGTCGATCGTTTTCAACTGTGCGGCGCGGTAGGCGGGGACGTATCCTGCGATCAGGCCCGCAACGACCAGCACGACCGTGGCGCTGACGGCGACACCCAGGTCGAGTGTCGGGTTGAGGAAAATCGAGGGACCCTGTCCCGGGGCGGCGGGCGTACTGTTGATCATGTAGTTCACGATTTCCATGGCCGCCACGCCCAGCACCATGCCGATGTAGCCGAATGCCGCGGTAATCATGACCGATTCGGTCAGAATCAGGCGGATGATCGACGCGGGTTTGGCGCCGAGTGCCTTGCGGATGCCGAATTCGGAGGTGCGCTCCGTGACGGTCACCAGCATGATGTTGCTCACGCCGACGATGCCCGCCAGCAGGGTTCCCAGTCCGATGATCCAGACGAAGAGGTTGATGCCGCCGAAGACAATCATCATGCTCTTGTACTGTTCCATCGTGTTGCGTATCCACAGGGCGCTCTGGTCTTCGGGGTCGTAGTGGTGCTCGGCCGCCAGGCGCTTGCGTATGCGCGCCTCGAATGCCTCCATCTGCGCATCGGTATTGAGGCCGCTGACGGTGATGATGGCGTTGTCCACGACCGGGTCGTTGGCCTTGAAAATCAGCTGTCCGGTCGTAAGGGGGATATATCCCATCGAATTACGCTGCTGTGCGTCGCCTTTGTAGACGCCGGCTACGCGGTAGATGTTATTGTGGATTTTGACGGGCTTGCCCAGCGGGTCGTCGCCGCGGAAAAGGATTCTTTCCAGCGCCTCGTCGATGACGATTACCTTACGGTAGTTGCTGATGTCGGCCTGGTTGATGAAGCGGCCCTTGACGATGTCGACTCCTTCGATTTGCTCGATTTTGGGAAGCGACCCGCGCAGGCTGATGTCGGCGAAACGGTCCAGGTAGGTGGCCGTGGAGCCGCGGTACCATGCTTTGGCGGCGATGTCGTCCACCTCGGGGAATTCGTTTACGAGGATTTCGAGGTCGCGGTTCTTCAGGTCGATGCTGCGCCATTTGTTGTAGCCTGCATAGGCTTTCGAAGTCCAGCCACCGGAAATCGTGATTGAGTTGGTGGCGTAGTTGCCGAAGTTCGACAGCACACCGTTCTTGAGTCCGTTGCCCGAGCCCAGCAGGATGACGAGCATGAAGATGCCCCACGCGACCGAGAATCCCGTGAGGAACGTGCGCAGTTTGTTGCGGCGCACCGAGGTCCATATCTCCAGCAGCAGCTCCCTCATCGCTTTCCGAGTCCGGTTTCGGTGATACTGCTGATAACGCCGTCCGTCAGGCGGATGATTTTGTCCGTCTGGTCGGCAATCGACTGCTCGTGCGTGACGCAGATAATGGTCATGCCCATGTCGACGTTGACGCTGCGCAGCAGGTTCATCACCTCCTGCGAGGTGACGCTGTCCAGTGCGCCCGTGGGTTCGTCGGCAAGGATAATCTGGGGTTTGTTGATAAGCGCCCGGGCGATGGCCACGCGCTGCTTCTGGCCGCCCGACATCTCGTTGGGCATGTGTTCGGCCCACTCTTTCAGCCCCAGCATGTCGAGGTATTCGAGGGCGAGGGCGTTGCGTTTGCGGCGGGCGACGCCCTGGTAGTAGAGCGGCAGGGCGACGTTCTCGACGGCGTTTTTGTAGTTGATCAGGTTGAAAGACTGGAAAATGTAACCGATCATGTTGTTGCGCGCGGCGGCGGCCTGCGTTTCCGAGAGGTCTTTAATCAGGCGCCCGGCCAGGTAGTAGCTGCCGCTGTCGTAATCGTCGAGGATGCCGAGGATGTTCAGCAGGGTGGATTTACCCGACCCGGATGCACCCATGATCGAAACCAGTTCCCCCTTTTCGACCGAGAGGTCGATTCCTTTCAGCACGTGCAGGGGCGAGCCGTTGTTATAGGTTTTGTTGATGTTTTCCAGCTTTATCATATTCTGTCTGCCGTTGTAAAGCGGTTTGTGCGGTTGCGTAGTTACGATTTGTAATCGGAGAGAATGAGGTCAGGGGCAAAGGTAGTAAAATATTTTTGCGAAACAATTTATTTTTATCGAAAATCAATAAAAAATTACTAAACACCAATAAATTCTCCGGTTGCAACGGCAAATATAAGTAAAAAATCCGTACTTTGTATTGCAAAGTACTAAAATTTATAAATTAATCTTCTCGGCCTATATATATGGAACGGGGCAAATACCTGATACAGGTGGGGTTTTAGCAGCAAATCCCTATTAATGGCGATTGTTTCGGATGGACGGATACACTATTTTTGTCCGCAGGAAAATCGGATAAGACATGAAAAAAATGCCCGAAGTGTAACAATAAGTACGCTTTTTTTCTATATTTGTTGCGTTAGGTCAATCATATGAGGAAACTTTTACTACTATTTTTATGCACGATTGTACCGGCCGTCGTGTCGGCACAGCGTCACAATGTATCGGGTCGGGTGCTCATCGAGGACACCGACAAACCGATCGGACAGGCTGTCGTCGAGCTGCCGCAGGCCGGGTTGTGGGCCGTGGCCGACGGTGACGGCAATTTCACGGTGAAAGACGTTCCTGCCGGCAAGACCCGTTTCGTCGTATCGAGCCTGGGATTCGTGACGACGGAAACCGAAGTCGACGTGCGTGCGGACATGGGCCGCATACGGCTCTACGCTCCCGAGGACAACCTGAAGCTGGAGAGCGTCGTGGTGACGGCCAAGGAGGCTCCCAACGCCATGGCCACGTCGCGCACGATCGGCGGCAATGCCATCGACCACCTGCAGATGGTGAATGCGTCGGATATCTCGGCGCTGCTGCCGGGCGGCAAGACGGTGAACCCGAACCTGATGGAAGACAACGTCTTCTCGCTGCGCAGCGGCGGGTCGGCGGCCGGAAACGCCGCGTTCGGTACGGCGGTCGAGGTCGACGGTGTACGCCTTTCGACCAACGCTTCGCTGGGCGATCCCACGGGCGCCAGCACGCGTAACCTCTCGTCGACCAATATCGAGTCGGTCGAGGTGGTGACGGGCGTGCCTTCGGCCGAATACGGCGACATCTCGTCGGGCGTGGTGAAGATTTCGACCCGCAAGGGCAAGACGCCCTACACGGTCGTGCTCTCGACCAATCCGCGCACGAAGCAGATTTCCGCCGCCAAGGGTTTCGACCTGGGGCGCGACCGCGGCGTGCTGAACAGCAACGTCGAGTACACCCGGGCCACGAAGAACCCCACTTCGCCCTATACCTCCTATTCGCGTACGGGCATTTCGCTCAATTACCAGAACACCTTCGCCAAGGTGCTCCGTTTCAATTTCGGCGCTTCGGCCAATATCGGCGGCATGAATACCGAGAACGATCCCGATGCCCAGCGGGGTGAGTGGGAAAAGGTGCGCGACAACGCCCTGCGGGCCAACATGTCGCTCAAGTGGCTGCTCAACAGGCCGTGGATTACGTGTGTGGATTTCGACGCTTCGCTCAACTATGCCGACAACCTCGCCCGCAAGCACACCTATAATTCGAGCGCTGCGAGTTCTCCGGCCGTCCATGCCACGCAGGAGGGATATTTCGTGGCCGAGATGCTTCCGCAGACCTACTATTCCACGCGCTACATCGACTCCAAGCAGCTCGACTATGCCGCCAACCTGAAAGCGACCTGGGTGCGCAGCTGGGGCGACGTCCACAGCAATGCCAAAATCGGCGCCTCGTGGCGCGCCAACGGCAACGTCGGCGAGGGCGAGTACTATGCAGCCCCCCCCCTTGCGCCTAACGGTTACCGCCCCCGCCCCTATACCGATATTCCCTACATGCACAACCTCGCGGCCTATGTCGAGGAGACGCTGACCGTGCCGCTGGGATCGGCTTCGCTGCAGCTGATGGCGGGCCTGCGCGCCGAAAAGACGTTTATCAAGAACACGCAGTACGAGAATACCTCGAGTCTTTCGCCGCGCCTGAACCTGAAATTGCGCATCAACGACCGCCTGACCCTGCGCGGCGGCTGGGGCATTACCGAGAAACTGCCTTCGTTCAACGTGCTTTATCCGCTGCCCGAGTACCGCGATACGCGCGTATTCGCCACCACGTACAGCACCGACCGGAGTATCTACGTCTACCATACGCAGCCCTACGAAATACTCTACAACGACCGCCTGCGCTGGCAGCGCAACCGCAACGCCGAGGTCGGCGTCGATTTGCGCATCGGGGGAACTTCCGTTTCGCTGGTCGGCTATTTCAACCGCACGAAATATCCTTACGAGTTGAGTTCGGCCTACGAGCCGTTCTCCTATAACCTGATGAGCGTGCCCTCGAAGCTGCCCGACGGCTCGAATTTCACCATGCCCGCCAATCCGGCGTTCCGCGTGGACAACCAGACGGGCGAAATCTTCGTCCGCAACCAGGACGATCCCTCTGCCGGATGGATTGCCATGGACGCCACGACCAAACGCACTTTCGTCAAGAACACCTACCAGGACAACGGCTCGCCCGTCGATCGCATGGGCCTTGAATTCGTCGTGGACTTTCCGCAGATCAACCCCATTCGCACGCAGCTGCGGCTGGACGGCGCCTACGGCTATACGAAATACGTCAATGAGGGCGAGGCCAGCTACTATCCGGGCACCCTCACGGGCGGCGAGTTCTTTCCTTACGTGGGTATCTATCCGGACAACGGCGGCAGCTCGGTGGTGACCTACAACGGCCGCAAGACCCATGCGCTGGATGCCAACCTCACGGCTACGACCCACCTGCCCTCGATTCGTATGATTATCACCCTCCGGCTCGAGGCCACATTGGTGAAACGCTCCCAGAACCTTTCGGAGTACAAGGGGCGCAGCTATGCGTTCAACGTGGACGAGGACCGCAATCCCACGGGCGGCAACATCTACGACGGCGACAGCTACACGGCCATCTGGCCCGTCGCGTACCTCGATTTGGAGGGCAACCGCCATCCGTTTACCGACGCCGAACGCAACGACCCGGCCTTCGCCTCCCTGCTGCTGCGCTCCGGCAACGCCTACTCCTACAACAGCGACGGATACGACCCGTACTTCTCGGCCAATTTGAGCATTACGAAAGAGATCGGCGACCATGTGTCCATTTCGTTCTACGCCAACAACTTCACCAATTCGCGGCCTTTCGTCGCTTCGTATGCCACGGGCGTCAAGGCGGTCTTTACGCCCGACTTCTATTACGGCCTCACGCTGCGTCTTAAATTCTGAAAACGATGAAAAAGTTATTTTGCATATTGTCATGTTTGCTGGCCGCGGCCTGCACGTCGTTCGAGAAGAATCCCTACGACGGTGCGCTGCGCACGCTGGACGTCAGCCTCGTTTATCCCGCCGACTACGCCCAGTACCTGCGCGAGGGCGTTACGGTCAAACTCACCGACCGCAATACGAGCAACGTCTACACCGGCCTGACCGATGCGCAGGGCCGGGCAGGGTTCTGTGTCGCCGCGGGCCATTACCGCCTTTCGGTACTCGACAAGGCCGCTCCGGAGATGATTTTCAACGGCGCCGTCGAGCAGATCGACCTCGCCCGCGCGGATGCCGGGGTGGAAGTCGAGCTGAAATACGCCAAGCCGGGCAGCATCCTCGTCAAGGAGGTTTATTCGGGCGGCTGTCCCGAAGACCCGCCCTCGACGGGCGTCTATAAAAAGGACAAGTACATCGTCCTGCACAACAACTCGTTCGATACCTATTACCTCGACGGACTGTGCCTGGGCATGGCGGCTTCCTACAACTCAAATGCGAACAACCCCTGGACGAGCATCGATCCCTCGGGCAACATCGTGTTCCGCGACTATGCTTCCGTGCCCGATTGCATCTGGGCGTTTCCGGGATCGGGTACCGATTTCCCGCTGGAACCGGGCGAGGATGCCGTGGTGGCTTTCCACGGCGTAGACCATACGCAGACCTACTCCCAGTCGGTGAACCTCAACCAGGATGGATTCTTCGTCCTCTACGATCAGGCGCTCTATCCCGGGAACAAGACGAACCCCACGCCCGTGCCGGGCGACCGCATTGCCCCGTCGCACTACATGAAGGTGCTCAAGAAGACGGGCAAGAGCGGCGAGACCGGAGCCAACACTTACGTGATTTCGGACTTCTCGCCCGCCGTGATCCTGTTCCGGGCCCCCGCCGAAGTCGATTTGGAGGCTTACCTGGCCGACGACCTGCAGTCGACGATAAGCCTGGCCAGCATCGTCTATTCGAAAGTTCCGTGGTCGTGGATTATCGACGGCGTCGATGTCTGCAATACCAGTTCGGCAGTCCGGAACAAACGCCTGCACACCGACGTGGATGCCGGTTATGTCGGCTTCTCGGGTACCTCCCAGTGCCATACCGTGCACCGCAGACTGGACGAAGAGGCCACGGCGGCCGCCGGGTTCGAGATTTACGAAGATACCAATAACTCGTCGAACGATTTTTACGAACGTGAAACCCCGTCTTTGCGTAAATAGCCTATGAAACGGATTTTAACCATACTGATGATATTCGCCGTTTCGGGCGCCGCGGCGCAGGAGCGTTTCGACTACGTGTCCCGCCGCAATCCGTGGAACGGCGGCGTGAACGCCGCGGGGATTCGGCAGGACAGCCTCAACCGCTCCTATGCCGAGGCCTATTTCACCAAGGAAAACGGCGGCATGGCCGGGCACTCGGCGTCGGACGACAGCTGGAACGCCGGAGCGCGCACCGCTTCGATTCGCCATTTCGACAAGGTGTCGTTCGCCGGAAGCTTCGCCTACGACTATTTCGACGGCCGCAACATGTGCGGCTCGATGTTCACCGAACCGGGATATTATCCCGTCGACATCCTCGAGTTCACCCCGGGCCGCAAGGTGCGCGAGGACTATGCTTTTACGGGCGGCGTTTCGGCCGTGCTGGGCAGCCGCTGGACGGGCGGCCTGAAAGTGGAGTTCGAAGCGCAGAACTACGCCAAGCGCAAAGACCTGCGCCATAAGAATACGCGGCTCGATTTCGAATTCTCACCCGGCGTAATCTACCGTACAGGGCGCTTCGCCGCGGGCGTGTCTTACATCGTGGGCGTCAACAGCGAGAAACTCGAGGCCGAGGAGGTCGGCTCCTCGCCCGAGTCCTACCAGGCGTTCTTCGACCGGGGCCTGCGCTACGGTGCGCTGCAGCTATGGGAGAGCAGCGATTTGCACCTTGCCACCAACGGGGTTTCGGGATTCCCCGTCCGGGAAAATACGCAGGGCGCGGGCGTGCAGCTGCAATACGGAGCGCTCTATGCCGACGTCACCTACCGCAACCGGCAGTGCGAAACGGGCGAGCGCGGCATGATCTGGCATGAGTTCGAAACGCACCGGGTGACGGCCAACGCCACGCTTTCGCTCGGCAGCGGACAGCGCAGGCACTTCGTGCGCGCCGATTTCGACTGGCAGGAGCTCCGCAACCGGGAGAATATCGTTACTACCGAAAATATCAACGGCGTGTCGATTCCCCGGATTCACGGCTCGACGCCGATTTTCGGCCGCAAGGGGCTGGACGTGACGGGCGAATACGAATTCAGGAACCGATATACGGACTTGCGGGCCGGAGCCGCCTACTCGCTGCTCAACCGCGAATCGACGCTGATGTACCCCTATGTCAGGGGACAGGAGCTGCACTTCACGCAGGTATATGCACGTGTGATTCGCACGCTGGGCATCTGGGAGGTGACCCTCGGGGCCGATTTCCGCACGGGCGGTTTCGGCGAGCGCGAAAAACGCCTCGAAACGCCCGACCAGCCGGGCGAATACCCGGGACAGCTGACCGCTTACTACGATTACGAAAACGAATACCTCACGGCCGACCGGATAGGGGCGGCGCTCGGGTTGAGGTGCAATATCAAGCGGTTTTACGTCGATGCGTTCGCCCGCTACGAGCATGGCTTCGGCCTGAAATACGTCGCGCAGCCCAACCGCATCGCCGCGACGATAAGCGTGGGATATAATTTTTAACTTCAAAAGGATAGAACTATGAAAAAAATTTTGACGATGGCAGCAGTTGCGGCGATGGCTTTCACCGCCTGCTCGAAAGACGAGGGTGGAGCCGATGCCGGCAGCAGCCCGGTTCGCATCACCCCGACGATTGCCAATCCGTCGCTGACACCCAAAGGCGTTGCGGCCAAAGGCGTGACGCGCGCGACGGATACCGATTTCGAACTGAACGACAAGGTCGGCCTCACCATTACGATGAGTGCCGACGGCAAGGATTTCGTGAGCAACAAGCTGATGACCTTCGACGGCGCGGATTTCACGACGGAGGGTTTGCTCTGGTATGAGGATATCAATGCCACATCGACGCTCTTCGCCTACTATCCCTGGCAGGAGGGTGCGGCTGTTCCCACGGAGTTCTCGGTCAAAGCGGACCAGAGCGGCGACAACTACACGGCTTCCGACCTGATTACCGCCGTGAAGTCGGGCGTGAAACCGACCTTGTCGGCCACGCAGATGACCTTCAAGCACAAGACCTCGCGCATCGTCATCGACGTGACGAACGAATCGGGCTTCGACATCACGAGTATCGTCGTCAAGGGCGCCGTCGGTACGGGTGTCATCGATCCCGCCACCGGCAACTTTACGGCCAAGGCCGATGCCGAACCCTTCGACGTGACGGCCAATACGGCGACCGCCAACAAGGTCTACTATGCGCTTCTGGTGCCGCAGAACGGGGTGCGGCTGGAGGTTACGGTCACCACGGCCGACGGCAAGAAACGCACGCAGACGCTCGGTACGACCGACCTTAAATCGGGTGAGAACCGCCGCATGGACTGCAACGTGCAGCCGGCGGACATCCAGGTGAAATTCAGCGGCCCGATTGCGGGCTGGGAGAACGGCGACGACCTGCTGCCGGACGGCGAAGGACAAATCGAAACCCCGACCGTCGAGTGGGGCGGCGTGAAATACAACATCGTGACGCTCAAGGACGGGCGCACCTGGATGGCCGAGAACCTGCGCTATATACCCGAGGGCAAGACGGTGTCGGGCGACCCGACGGACGGCAACGGCGTATGGTATCCCTGCAACCTCTCGAAAGCCGCCGACCAGTCGCTTGTCGAAACGGCGGGCCTGCTTTACAGCTATCCCGTGCTGTTGGGCATGGCCGATGGATTTACATCGGATAATTACGACAAGTTCGAGGGGGCCCGTGGAATCTGTCCCGAAGGATGGCATATTCCCACGATGGACGAGTGGCTCAAACTGACAGGCGTCGGCGCTCCGGGCAATTTGTCTGATCCCACTTCTCCCTATTATGATGCTGCCAAAGGCGGTGCTCCGATTCCGGTACTTAATGCCGATGGTTTGAATATTGTCGGCTGTGGTTATATCAATGCGGCAACGGCTGTCGCCGTGCCGGCTTACAATGCAGTCGAATCCAAAGCGCCGGATGGTGCCGGCAAGTTCGGCATGGCCTATTTTGCCTCCTCGACGGCCGCGCAGATAGATTACAATACCGCAGGCGATGCCGGCACCGGAATCAAGAAAGTTACCTACCGGGCCGCCATGTTGACGTACAATGCCTCCAACAACCGCCTGACGGTTAGTAACCAGGTTGCACACGGAGCCGCCCCCGTCCGCTGTATCAAGGACAAGGAGTGACCTTTGCCCGCACGCACAAACACGCAAAACACACACACAACACAAACGATAAATGAAACGCAAACCTAACTATCTGAAGCACCTGCTGCAATGGGGCGTACTGGCCGCCATCGCCGGCACGGTGCTTTGGGCCAAATTCAGCGACAAACCCGTCGATGTCGAGGCCTACTGTCCGTTCGGGGGCCTGCAGGCTTTCGGCACTTACCTGGTGAACAACTCGCTGGCCTGCTCGATGTCGATGCTCCAAATCATGATGGGCCTCGTGCTCGCCGTGGGCGTGATTCTTTTCAGTAAACTTTTCTGCGGTTACCTCTGTCCGCTGGGCACCGTCGGGGAGTGGATGGGCCGCGCCGGAAAGAAACTGCACCTGCAGGTCGACGTTCCCTCGGGCAGCGTCGCGGACAAACTGCTGCGCGTGGTGAAATACGTGCTGCTTTTCACGATTCTCTATTTCACGCTCTCGTCGAGCGAGCTGTTCTGCAAGAAACTCGATCCGTTCTATGCCGTGGCTACGGGATTCAAAGGCGAGATCGTGCTCTGGATGTCGCTCACGAGCCTCGCGCTGCTGCTTCTGGGCGGCTTCGTGGTGAAGATGTTCTGGTGCAAGTACATTTGCCCGCTGGGCGCAATCAGCAACATTTTCAAATTTACGCTGCTGTTCGTTATTGCAGCCCTCGGCGGCTGGGCGCTCGGTGCGTTGGGTGTTGCCAACGCATGGGTCTGGACGATCGGCGGCGCATGCCTTGCGGCCTATATCGTTGAGATTGCCAAGATGCGCAGCTGCACCTTCCCGCTGATGTATATCCGGCGTGACGTGAGCACCTGCAACAACTGCGGCCTTTGCGAAAAGAAGTGTCCCTACCAGCTTCCGATTCACGACTACGTGAAAGTGAAGCATGTCGACTGTACGCTTTGCGGCAACTGCATCGGCGCATGTACGAAGGACGCCCTGCAGGTCAACGGCCGCCGTTGGCTGCGCTGGGTGCCGGGGCTGCTGGCCGTGGTGCTCTTCTTCCTCGCCGTGTGGATGGGCTCTACGATGGAGCTGCCTACGATTGACGAGAAGTGGGGCGACTATGAGAAGGTCGAGAACCTGCAGACGTTCGAAATGGAGGGGCTGCAAACCATCAAGTGCTTCGGCTCGTCGAAAGCCTTCTCGGCCAAGATGCAGACCGTGCAGGGCGTATACGGCGTCAAGACTTTCGTGCGCCGCCACGGCGTCGAGGTGCTTTACGACCCCGCCCGTACCGATACGCTGAAGATTCAGGCTGCGATTTTTGCACCCACGCTGCGCAAGTACGCGACCCCGGGCGCGGACATTCCGATGCTCGACGTGGTGAAACTGGGTGTCGAGGGGCT
This sequence comes from uncultured Alistipes sp., assembly GCF_902388705.1. Lineage (GTDB taxonomy): Bacteria > Bacteroidota > Bacteroidia > Bacteroidales > Rikenellaceae > Alistipes. The sequence continues at coordinate 7,721 of NZ_CABMQJ010000028.1, read as the reverse complement.
GCATGACCGCATGGATATGGTCTATTTCGGCATGGTGCTCCAGAAAATCAAGGGCGTATACGGTTTTACGTCGGAGTTCGCCTGCCCGGTGGACGTGACGGTTTACGTCGATCCCGCCGCCGGCATTACCGAAAAGATGTTCGAAGAGGCGATTGACGCCGAAGAGCTGGTTATCCCGGTCAAGGAGGGCGAAAAGGTGATTCCGATGCATACCGTGCTCAAGAGCTATGCCATTGCCGGGCAGGTGTCGCGCGAGGAGTTCGCCCAGATCATGTTCCGCGACGTCGAAAAGCTTTCGGGCAAATTCATCGCCAACCTGGAGAAGTGGGGCGACGATGCGCAGTTCCCCAAGGCGGTGTACGAGCTGGCGTTCCCGGGCATCGAGAAACTGCCGATTCGCCAGTCGTTCCCCTATTTCAAGAGTTTCCTCTCGTGTACCGACGGCATTGTTTCGGTCGATTTCGTGCTGCGTGACATGACACCCGTCATGCGGATTCACTACGTGAAGTCGATGTGGGACGATGCGAAGCTCTGGAAAGAGGTTTTCCAGGCTGAAAAATGGACGCTCCGCATGGCCGACGGAACATTCAAGGAGGCCGACCCGCGGCTGAAATTCACGGCCGAGGGAAAGACGGTCCAGGAGTAATTAACCGAATAACCGAACGGGAGGATGCCGGTGACGGCATCCTCCCGTTTACGAACGATGAAAGATATGAGAAAATGGATAGCCTGCCTGGTTCTCGCGGTGCTGTGCCTGCAGCCCGCGTCGGCCGACGAAGGCATGTGGCTGATGCACAAGCTGGGCGATATTTATCCCCGGATGCGGGCCCAGGGCCTGAAAATCAAGGATAAGGAGATTTATAACGAGGCTGCTGACGCGCTTGCCGACGCCGTGGTCGCCGTCGACGGCGGCATGGGCACGGGCAGCATGATTTCCGACCAGGGACTGATGATTACCAACCACCATGTGGCTTACAGCGACATCTGCGCCCTGTCGACGCCCGAGCAAAACCTGCTCGAAGCGGGCTACTGGGCCCGTACGCGCGACGAGGAGATTCCCGTGGCCGGAAAGACCGTGTGGTTCGTGCGCAGGGTGGTCGACGTCACCGACGAGGCCAATGCGCTCAAGGAGGAGATGAAGGCCGCCGGGAAATGGGGCATGATGGCGACCCGCCGCCTTTACAGCGATTTGGAGGAGCGTTACGGCAAGCAGACCGACTGCGAGGTGTCGTGCTACTCGATGTGGGGCGGCAGGATGTACCTGATGTTCTACTACGACGTCTACAAAGATGTGCGCCTGGTGGGTACGCCACCCGTGACGATAGGCGCTTTCGGCGGCGATTACGACAACTGGGGCTGGCCCCAGCACAAGGGTGACTTCGCGCTTTACCGCGTCTACGGCGATTGCAACGGCCGTCCGGCGGAGTATTCCGCCGACAACGTGCCGCTGAAGCCCCGCCGCGTACTCCGGATTGCCACCGGGGGCGTGCACGACGGCGATTTCTCGATGGTCATCGGTTTCCCGGGGCGCACGAACCGCTATGCTTCGTCGTTCGCCGTGACCGAGAGGCAGCGAATCAAGAATCCGATTGTCGTGGCGAACCGCCACGACCGGATGGGAATTCTCAAGCGCCATATGGAGCGCGACCCGAAGGTGCGCATGCAGTATTCCGATGCCTATTTCGGATTGAGCAACTACGCCGATTACGCCAAGTGGGAGAACAAGTGCCTGCGCCGCTTCGACGTGGTGTCGATTCGCCAGGCCGAGGAGAAACGCATGCAGGAGTGGATCGAGGCCGACCCGGAACGCCGGGCGGAGTGCGGCGGCCTGCTCGCCGACCTCGCACGCGGCTATGAGGCGCGCCGGAGCGCCGAGCGCGACCTCAATTATTTCCGCGAAGCGTGGCTCGGGCCGAGCGAAGCGCTGCTGGTGGCCAACCGGGTGTCGTCGTACCTGGGCAAACTCGACCGGCTGAAGCTCGATACGCTCGATGTCCGCTCGAAGGATGCGCAGAGCGTAGTGGCCGGAAGCGGGCGTCTGCGCCGCAATTACGATGCGGCGACCGACCGCGACCTTTTGGCGCGCATGCTGGTGAACTTCACGGCCAACGTGCCGCGCGAAATGTGGGGCGAACAGCTGCAGGCGATGTATGACGCTGCGGGAGGCGATGCCGACCGGATGGCGCGCGAGGCGTTCGACGCTTCGTTCTGCAGCGACGCCGGGCGCTACGACGCTTATTTCAGCCGGAACCGATCCGTTGCGGAGATGCGCTGCGACCCGTTGGTGAGGCTTACCGAGTCGGTGCGCGTGCAGCGTTTCACGGGCGGTGTGGACAAAGCCGAAAAACGTGTCCGGGCACAGGTGGGCAAGGGCGAGAGCCGTTATGCCGATGTGCTTTACGATTTCCGCGCGTCGGAGGGGAATGCCCAGTATCCCAACGCCAATTCGACCATGCGCCTGACTTACGGCAATGTCGAACCCCTGAACCCCTCGGACGGCGTGCATTACGATTCGCGCTCGACGATTGCGGGCTATCTGGAGAAATACAATCCCGACCAGTACGAATACCGTGTCGATAAACACATGCGCCGGCTGATCGAGGCGAAGGACTGGGGACGCTGGGGCGAGAAAGGTACGCTCTATGTCAACTTCCTGACGAACAACGATATTACGGGCGGAAATTCGGGAAGTCCCGTGCTCGACGGCAAAGGACAGCTGGTCGGACTGGCGTTCGACGGCAACCGCGAGTCGATGGCGGGCGACATCTGGTTCCATCCCGAACTGGCCCGGACGGTCTGCGTCGACATCCGTTATGTGATGTGGGTAATCGAGAAATATGCGGGCGCCGGGTGGCTGCTCGATGAGATGCAGTTCGCCAAATAGCCGTCCATTCCCGCAAATACAGACACCTGCCCGAAAAGGCAGGTGTTTTTGTATGGCGGGCGTGACGACCCCGGGAACGATAAAATCCCGGCTGGCTGGATGCGCCGCCTGCGCCGGTTCCCAGTCTATCGGGTCTGCTGCCTGATTCCGGTTTGCTGGGTTTGTTGCGTCGGTTCTCGGTTTATCTGCTGTGACCGGTCTGCCGTGTCGGGTTCCGGTCTATCGGGTCTGCTGCCTGATTCCGGTTTGCTGGGTCTGCCGCGCCGGTTCCCAGTTTGTCTGCTGTGCCCGGCACACCCGGTCTGTCGCACCGGCCGCCGGCCGGTGCAGCTGCAAACGGGCATCGGCCGGGTGCCTGCGCCCTTGCCTTTCTCTACTCCAGCAGCAGCTTCCGGAGCGCCGGGATGTCTTCTGCGATGCAGGTCGGTTTTGCCGCTTCCATCTCTTCGCGGCTGCCGTAACCCCACAGCACACCGATGGAGTCGAGTCCCGTGGCGGCTGCACCCTCGATGTCGAAGCGCCGGTCGCCGATCATCACCGCCTGCCGGGCGTCGCCGATGCCGAGCGTGGCGAGGGCATGGCGGATAACGTCGGCTTTCGCATCGCGCGAGCCGTCGGGCAGGCTGCCGCTGATGAGGGCAAAATCGTCGGCGAAGCCGAAATGCCGGGCGATTTGCTCCGCGAAGTGCGTGGGTTTCGAGGTCGCCATCACCAGTGTGGCGCCGCTGCCGCGCAATTCGGCGAGCAGCCCGGGAATGCCCTCGTAGAGCGAGTTCTCGAAGATGCCCTTCGGGGCGTAATATTCGCGGTATTTGGCGACGGCCGCCCCGGCTTCGGCGTCGCTCATGTCGTAGAACTCGCGGAACGAGTTGCGCAGCGGCGGCCCGATGAACGGACAGAGCGTCGTGAGGTCGGTGACCTCGATGCCGAAGTGGCGCAGGGCGTATTGCACTGCCCGTGTGATGCCCTGCATCGGGTCGGTCAGCGTGCCGTCCAAATCGAAAAAGAGGTATTTCCAGTGCATGGTAGGGGATATTGAAAGGCCCGGCGTTTGCGCGCCGGGCCGTCGGGTTATGCTTTCAACCGCAGGAACGAATAGCCGAAACGTTCGCAGGCGGCCTTTTCCAATTCTTCGCGCACCGTGGGATGGGCCACGGAGATCAACGCCCGCGCGCGCTGGGCGAGGTTGCGGCCCCGGAGGTGCGCCACGCCGTATTCGGTCACGATGTGCTGGACCATGTGGCGCGTGGTCACGACACCTGCGCCGGGCGTCAGCAGCGCCTTGATTTTCGATTCGCCTTTCGGGGTAATCGAGGGGATGGCGATAAATGTCTTTCCGCCCTCGGACAGGGCGCCGCCGTACATGAAGTCGTGCTGCCCGCCCACGCCCGAGATGATGCGCTGGCCGACCGAGTCGGCGCAGACCTGTCCCGTGAGGTCGACCTCCACCGCCGAATTGATTGCCATCACGCGGGGATTCTCCCGGATGCGGAACGGGTCGTTCGTCCACGCCACGTCTTTCATCACGAGGTCTTCGCGGTAGTCCATGTAGTCGTATAACCTGCGCGAGCCCAGCGCCAGCGAGGCGACCGTCACGCCCGGCATCACGCGTTTGAGCGAGTTGTCTATCACGCCGCTTTCCAGCAGCGGCAGTACGCCGTCGGTCATCGCCTCGGTATGCAGTCCGAGGTGTTTGTGGCCGGTAAGCGCGGCCAGCACGGCGTTCGGGATGCCGCCCACGCCTATCTGGAGCGTGGCCCCGTCGGGAATCAGTTCGGCGATGTAGCCGCCGATTCTGCTTTCGACCTCGGTGGGGGTTGCGGACGGCACTTCGACCAGCGGGTCGTCGACCTCGACGGCTGCGGCCAAGCGCGAGAGGTGAATCACGGCGTCGCCGTACGAAAAGGGCATGGCCGTGTTGATTTGGGCGATTACGGTTTTGGCGCACTCGACGGCTGATACCGCCAGGTCGGCCGAAACGCCGAACGAACAGTATCCCTCGGCGTTGGGGCGCGAGAGGTTGAGCAGCGCCACGTCGACGGGCAGCGTCCCGTCGCGGAAAAGTCCGGGAATCTCGCCCAGGAATGCCGGGGTCGTCTGTCCGTAGCCGTCGGCCAGCCAGCGGCGGATGTTGTTGGCCACGAAGAGGCTGTTGACGAGGAACGTCTCCTTGTATTGGGGTTTACAATAGGGGGCATCGGCCCTCCCGACGGCGAATCCGGAGTAGAGTGTGACGTCGGTGAGCTCGGCGGCACGGTCGGTCATGGCCCGGACGAGCACCTCGGGAATCGAGGTGCTGCCCTGGATGTAGACGCTGCTGTGCGGGCGGATGAGCTTTACTGCTTCGGCGGCTGTCGTAAATTGCATAGGCTATCGGTGGTTTTGCCCGAAGGCGGTCAATCGGGTTTCGAGCAGGTCGAACTGTTCGGGGCGGTTGAGTTGCGAAACGCATACGCGGATACCCGGCTGGCGGCTTCCGGTCGAGGTGAGTGAAATGGCGCAGATGCCGTAGAGAAGCAGTTCGCACAACAACTCCGAACTGGAGAGGCTGCCGTAGCCGACCGTGTAGAAAAATCCGTCGCTCACGGCTTCGTCCTGATCCCTGTCGTAGACGATGCGGAAGCCGTGGCGCAGGAAAATCTCCTTCGTCAGACGGGCCCGGCGGGCGTATTCCGAGGCTTCGTCCACGAAGTCGAGCCGGCCGTCGGCCGCTGCGCGGAACATCGCCGCGAGGGCGTGCTGCGCCGAATGGCTCGTGCCCGACGATGCGGCGTAGAGAATCGACAGCACGTAGGCGTCGCCCAGCCGTCCCATGCGGTAGCGCTCCTTGAGCGCCGGGTACTGCCGCGAGTAGAGTTTGTCGGAGATGGCCGCGACGGCGATGCGCTGTCCGGCGTAGCTGAATATCTTCGAGCCGGATATCAGCAGGATGTAATTGTCCGTGTAGCGTGCCACGGTAGCCTGGTAGGGTGCTTCGAAAGGCCGCCCCAGCGGTTTGCGGAAGTCCATGCAGAGGTAGGCGAGGTCTTCGATGACGATTGCATCGTACTTTGTCGCCAGCCCGCCGATGGTGCGGAGCTCCTCCTCGGTGAGGCATATCCACGCCGGGTTGTTGGGGTTGGAGTAGACGATGGCGGCGATGTTGCCTTGCGCGAGGTAGCTTTCGAGCTTGGGGCCGAGTTTTTCGGCGCGGTATTCGTAGATGTCGAACGACTCGGCCGCAATGCCGAGGATCCCCACCTGGCTGCGCTGTACGGGGAATCCGGGGTCGATGAAGAGGATTGTGTCCTTTCGCGGGTCGAGCTGCGAGCAGAGCAGGAACGTCGTGAAACTACCCTGCATCGAGCCGACGGTCGGAATGCACCCCTGCGGCGCCACGCCGACGCCGAGGAATGCGCGGATGAAGCGCGACGCCTGTTCCTTGAGCTCCGGGATGCCGAACATGTTGGGGTACTGCGACGCCACGCCCGCCTGCAGGGCCCGGCATTCGGCTTCGATGCCCGCAGGCTCGGGCGGGAGCCCCGGCACGCCCATTTCGAGGTGCAGGAATTCCATCCCCGTTTCCGTTTCCATGATACGGGCGATGTCGCCCGACTGGCGGATGGTCGCCTGTGCGATATCCGCGATGTCCATGCGCCCCAGTGCGGAGTCGAGCACGCTGCGGTCGATTGGGAGTTTTTCCATTATCGGGCCTGTTTTTGTGCATATTCGTAACCTGCGCGGAATGCCGCGAGGTTCATTTCCACGACCTGCTCGCCCTTGCGGGCGAAGATGGCGCGGATGCCGGCCTCCAGTTTCCCGGCGTCGATGCCGAGGAACGGCGCTGCGGCGCCCAGCAGGACGATGTTGGCCGCGCGGGGCGATGCGGCGGTTTTGGCAATGGCGTCCACGTCTATCGCCACCACATGCGGCAGGGCGCCGAGTTCGCCCTCGAGCGCCTCCGTGTCCGGGTAGTTCGGGATGTTGATTAGCGGGGCCGTGTTGGTGATGACCCACCCTTCGGTCGAGAGCCACGGCAGGTAGCGCAGCGCCTCCATCGGCTCGAGCGAGATGATGATGTCGGCGGCGCCCTGCGGAATGAGGTCGGAGGCGATTCTGTCGGAGGAGATGCGCAGGTTCGACTGCACGTCGCCTCCGCGCTGGCTCATGCCGTGGACTTCGGCCTGCTTGATGTGCAGGCCCTCGTCGAGGGCCGCTTTGCCGATGACCGTGGCGATGGAGAGGATGCCCTGTCCTCCTACGCCCGAAAGTATGATGTCCTTTTTCATATGTGTCCGTTGTTTGCTGGTTGTTGTACGTTGCCGCATTTTTTGCCGGCCGTGTTTTTGCCTCCGTCGGTACCCGCGGCCCTATTGTTTCTGTTTGGCTGCATTGTGGCGCTTGGCGGTCTGGATACACTCGCGGCGCGGGATGATGACCGATACGCCGTCGTAGGCGATTTCCTCGCGGAGCATCGTCTTCATCTGCTCGCGGTTTTTCGGGAGCGGCACCACCACGCGGATGTGCGCCGGGTCGACGCCGATGCCGGCGCATATCTGCTCGAGGCGTCCCGTGCCGGCCGAGTTCTGTCCGCCGGTCATGCCCGTGGTGAGGTTGTCCGAGATGACGACCGTGATGTTCGTCCCCTCGTTCACGGCGTCCAGCAGGCCTGTCATGCCCGAGTGGGTGAACGTCGAGTCGCCGATGACGGCCACGGCGGGATGCTGTCCCGCGTCGGCCGCGCCTTTGGCCATCGTTATCGAGGCGCCCATGTCGACGCAGGTGTCGATGGCGTGGAACGGCGCCAGCCATCCCAGCGTGTAACAGCCGATGTCGCTGAATACCTTGGCGTTTTCGT
>NZ_CABMQJ010000027.1 GCF_902388705.1 uncultured Alistipes sp. | reverse complement strand
CCCCTCGGTGAGGCGATGCCCGTGAGCGGCGATTACACCGTGGGGCAGCGCGTCGAACATCCGAAATTCGGCGTCGGCATCGTGCGGCGGATCGAAACCCTCGCCACCGACCATAAACTGGTGGTGGATTTCGACGGCGCGGGCGAAAAGACCCTGCTGGCCAAATTCGCCAAACTGACCAAATTATAACGGCGATGGAAATGTCCCCCCCCTCGTATCGGTCTGCATGACCACCTACAACCACGAAGCCTACCTTGCCCGGGCCATCGAAGGCGTGCTCGCGCAGCAGACTTCGTTCGGCGTCGAGCTGGTGTTGGGCGAGGATTGCAGTACGGACGGCACACGGGCGCTCTGTGAGGCTTATGCGGCGAAATACCCCGGCCGTATCCGGCTGGTGACCTCTGCGCAGAACGTCGGCTGGCGGGCCAACTACCGCCGCACGTTCGAGGCGTGCCGCGGGAAATACGTGGCCTACTGCGACGGCGACGACTGGTGGACGGAGCCCCGCAAACTGCAGATGCAGGTCGATCTGATGGAAGCCGATTCCGGCTGCGGGATGTGCTACACGGGGGCCGACCAGTACTGGCAGGCCGACGGGGTGCTCAAGCCCGATCCCGACCGCCATTATACCGATTTCGAGCAGATGCTGCTCGGAATCTCGGTTCCGAACTGCACGGCGCTGGCCCGCCGCGAACTGATAGCGGCCTATTACGCCGAAATCCGGCCCGAGGAGCATCCCGAGTGGCTGACCGACGACTGGCCGATGTGGCTGTGGTTTGCCTGCCGCTCGCAGGTGCGCTTCATCGACCGGGTGACGGCCGTGCACCGGCGTATTGTCGGGAGCGTGAGCCATGGCGATTCGTACAGGGCGCGTATCGCCAGCCGCGATTCGGCCATGGAAACCAGCCTGTGGTTCGACGCGCGCTACACGGCCTCGCGCAACCGCTTCCGGATCCTGCTCCGGCGCCACGTGGTGGGGCTCTGGCTGCTCTCCTGGAAAGGGGGCAGTGTCGGGGAGTACCTCGCGCGCTGGCGGGCCGATTTGCGGCGGACGCCGCGGCTGGTCTTTTATCCGCACGGGGCCATTTTTCTGGTGAAGAAACTTCTTTTTCGACGCAAAAAACAGCGATTATGACTACAAAAGAGCGTTACGACGGTATCATCGCCTGGTTCTCGGAGCACATGCCCGTTGCCGAGAGCGAGCTGCACTACACGGATCCCTACCAGCTGCTGGTGGCCGTGATTCTTTCGGCGCAGTGCACCGACAAGCGGGTCAACATGACCACGCCGGCCCTGTTCGAGGCGTTTCCCACGCCTTTCGAGATGGCGAAAGCCACGGCCGAAGAGATTTATCCCTACATCAAAAGCATCTCCTATCCGAACAACAAGGCCCGCAACCTGGCGGGCATGGCCCGCATGCTCTGCGAGGAGTTCGGCGGCGAGGTGCCGAGCGATTTGCAGCAGATGCAGCGCCTGCCCGGCGTGGGGCGCAAGACGGCCAACGTGCTCGGCGCGGTGCTGTGGCAGAAGGAGGTGATGCCGGTCGACACGCACGTATTCCGCGTTTCGAACCGCATCGGCCTTACGACCAACTCGAAAACCCCGCTGCAGACCGAGCTGACGCTCGAGAAGAACATCCCCTCGCACCTGCTGCCGGTGGCCCACCACTGGTTGATTCTGCACGGCCGCTACGTCTGCGTGGCCCGCGCCCCGAAATGCAGCGAATGCGGCATCGCCGCATGGTGCCGCAAATATGCCGCCGACCGGCGGGAGAAAAAGTAACCGCCCGGCCCTGCCGGTGTAAAACGACGCTGACCTTAAACTTCCGAACCTATGATTAAAATCGTATTACGCTTCCTGCTGCTCCTGCTGCTGCCCGTTTGCGCGCAGGCGCGGGACACCGACTCGCTGCGGGTGCTGTGGGTCGGCAACAGCTATACCTATTACAACGACATGCCGGACGCCGTGCGGCAGATTGCCGCGACGCAGAAGGTGAAACTCTCCTGCACGCGTTTTCTCAAGGGCGGCGAACGCCTTTCGGGCCATCTGAAAAACAAAAAGCTGCTGGCGGCCATCGCCGCAGGCGGCTGGGATTACGTCATCCTGCAGGAGCAGAGCAGCGCGCCCGCGATGCCGACCCGGCAGGTGGCGCGCGAAGTCTATCCCTGTGCCCGGACGCTCGACAGCCTCGTGCATGCCGCTTCGCCCGACGCCCGGGTGGTCTTCTACATGACGTGGGGCCATAAGAACGGCAACCGGCGCCCCGTCCCGGAGTATCCGCCCATCAATAACTACGAAGAGATGCAGGAGCGGCTGAAGACCAGCTACCTCGAGATGACCTACGAGAACGACGCGTGGTGCGCTCCGGTGGGCATGGCGTGGCGGCGGGTACGTGCCGAACGGCCCGATTACGTGCTCTATGCGCAGGATTGCTTCCACCCCTCGCCGCTGGGCAGCTACCTCGCGGCCAACGTGATTTTCACGACCCTCTACGGCAAACCGTACCAGACCGGTTTCACGATGGGATTCCCCGCCGAACAGGCCGAGTATATCCAGCGCGTCGCGCAGCAGACCGTGCTGGAAAACACCACGCTGCTGAATATAAAAAGATAGCCTTGTTTCCCGGTTTCTCACCCGCGCCTGCCCGGCGCGGGTTTTTTGTGAATGGCGGTTTGCCGCGCAGGAGCAATGATGCGCCGGGTGTGCGGGGAGTTCCGCTGCCGGGCGGGTCGGCCTGTTTCTGCCGGTGCGGTGTGCGGCCGTCGTGTCGTCCCGGTCTTTCGTGTTGTCCGTCGCCGGCCCCCCCCCGTTTTGCCGCGGTTTCCCGACCCGGCCTGTGCTTGTTGTGCCTGATATTCAGTATCCCGGGGCATGCGATTGCGTCTGCCGTTGCGGCCGTTCCGGGCTTGCACACCGTGTCTTTTCCACCGGTGTGCCGCGTCGCTACCGCTCGCTCAACTCGAGCCAGCGCATGGTCTTTTCGTCGATCAGCCCGATCAGCTCCGCAATCCGCTGCGACTGTGCCGTCAGCTCCTCCACGGCGAGCGTTCCCGACGAGAGCGATGCCTCCAGCGAGGCTTTTTCCGCTTCCAGCGCCGGGATTTCCGCCTCGAGGGCTTCCAGCTCCCGCTTCTCGTTGAACGAAAGTTTGCGCGGCGCCTGTTCCGGCGCCTGTGGGCGTGCGGGCTGCGGCCGGGGTTTCGCCTGCGCCGCCTGCGTGCGGCGCGCCGCTTCGTATTCGCGCTTCCACGCCACGTATTCCGAGTAGGTTCCCGCGAAATCCCGGATTTCGCCCCCGCCGCAGAATACCAGCAGGTGGTCGGCGACCTTGTCCACGAAATAGCGGTCGTGCGACACCACGATTACGCACCCCCTGAATGCCTGCAGGTACTCTTCGAGGATGCCGAGCGTTACGATGTCCAGGTCGTTCGTCGGCTCGTCCAGCACCAGGAAGTTGGGGTTGCGCATCAGCACCGTGCACAGGTAGAGCCGCCGCCGTTCGCCGCCGCTCAACCGCGCCACGAAGTTGTGCTGCGTCTCGGGCGTGAAGAGGAAGTGCAGCAGCAGCTGCGATGCGCTCATCCGCCGTCCGTCGCCGAGGTCGATCTCTTCGGCTATCGCGCTCACCACGTCGATTACGCGCATCGAGTCGTCGAATTCCAGCCCCTGCTGGCTGTAATAGCCGAACCGTACCGTTTCCCCCACGTCGATTGTCCCGCTGTCGGGTTTCTCGATTCCCAGCAGCAGCTTGAGGAACGTCGATTTCCCGCAGCCGTTGTCGCCCACGATGCCCAGTTTCTCGTAGCGGGTGAAGTTGTAGTCGAATCCGTCGAGTATCTTCAGCTCCCCGAAGCGCTTGCAGACCCCTTTGGCCTCGAATATCTTGGTGCCGATGCGCGACGCTTTGACGTCGAGTTTCACTTCGCCGCGGCCGTGCGTCGTTTTCAGCCGCGACTCGAGTTCGCGGAAAGCGTCGATGCGCGACCGGGCCTTGGTCGCCCGCGCCTGCGGTTGGCGGCGCATCCACTCCAGCTCGCGGCGGTAGAGGTTCATCTCGCTCGCCCGCTGTGCGGCATCGGCCGTTTCGCGCTCCTGCTTTTTTTCGAGGTAGTAGGAGTAGTTGCCCGTATAGTGGTAGATTTGCCGGTTCTCCATTTCGAGGATGTCGCTGCACACGCTGTCGAGGAAATAGCGGTCGTGCGTCACCATCAGCAGCCCTGCGCTGCTTGCCGTGAGGTACTCCTCCAGCCATTCGGTCATGTCGGTGTCGAGGTGGTTCGTCGGCTCGTCGAGAATCAGCAAATCCGATTCGCTGATCAGCACGTTGGCCAGCGCCACACGCTTGAGCTGCCCGCCCGAAAGGGTTTCGATGCGCTGTCCGAAATCGCGGATTTTCAGCCGCGAGAGGATGCGCTTCGCCCGTTGTTCGTAGTCCCACGCTTCGAGGGCGTCCATGCGCGCCATCGCCTGCTGCAAACCTTCGCCCGAGGGCTCTTCGAGGGCTCGTTCGTACGCCGCAATGGCTTTCAGCGCCGGGTTTTCCGAGTGGAAGCAGGCTTCGAGCACGGTCATTCCCGCCGGATAGGAGGGGCTTTGCTCGAGGTAGGCCACGCGCAGGTCGCGGCGCGGCACGACGCTGCCCGTATCGTGGTCTTCACGCCCCGCGATGATGTTCAGCAACGTGGTTTTCCCCGTGCCGTTTTTTGCGACGAGGGCCATGCGGCGCCCGTCCTCGATTGCGAACGATATATTTTCGAAGAGCACCTGCTCGCCGAACGATTTGGTGAGGTTCTCCACCTGAAGACAACAAGCCATAGCGTGTGTTTTTGTGCGTACAAAGCTACGCAAAAATCCCGGACGGACAACCTCCGTCCCGAAATGAAGCGGCGCACGACCAAATACGACTGTCGTGCGCCGCTTTTTGGCGGGGATGCCGTTTCCGGCTCTTATGTTTGTCCTGTCCGCCGCCCTCTCCCGTTTTTCATTCTGCGGGGTGCGTATCCGGCGGTTGCGGGGTGTCGCCACCCGCTCGCGCGTATTGCGCCGGGATGCCGTCGCCGGCGGGAATGCCGTTTCCGACCCTCCGTTCGATCCGTTCGGCGCTCCTCTGGGGGGCTGTCCTGCCCTTTGCCGGAGCGCTACCAGTTCTTGCGCAAATCGCGCGTCACGGGGAATTCGGTGATTCGCAGCGTCGTGCAGCCGTAGGGAATCAGCGTGATCTCTTCGGCGGGGTTGTTCGTTTCGTTGGTGCTGTACGGCTGCGGCCCGGCGCTCTCCTGATAGAGCGTCCATTCGTCGAGCCTGCGCCCCCGGGCTTTGATTTCGACGGGAGCGTTTTCCAGCGTCCACGGATAGGCGTCGCCGATGTCGCGCCGCTCGACTTCGAACGCCTCTGCGATACGGTCGGGGCGAATGTCCTCTTCGAAGAGCGTGTAGTTCCACGGTGTCGTCGGGCGCACTTCGTAGTACCACGGGCCGTATATCTGCTTGCCGGGGTTTGCGACCTTCGACCATTTCTCGCCGATGCGCAGCGCATAGACCAGCGGCCCGCGCTCGACGACGGCTGCGCCTTCATACCAGCGGCTGACCGCGATTCGCATCGGCAGGCGCAGCGTCACCACGTCGCCCGTGCGCCACGTGCGTTCGATTTCCGCCACCGAGCCTTTCGCCGGCGAGGCGGCCGTTTCGCCGTTCACGGCCACGGTCGCGCCTTCGCACCAACCCGGAATGCGCAGGCGGAGCGGGAATGCGGCCGACTTGATTTTGCGGCTGTCGATTGTCACCTCGAAACGGATTTGCTCGTCGAACGGATAGTGCGTCCGCTCGGCGATTGTCACGCGCGCGCCGCCGGCCACCTCGGCCGTTACGCGGCAGGGTGCGTAGACCATCGCTGCCAACCCGCCGTCGTGGGTCGCATACCAGAGGTTCTGCGTCAACTTGGGCCACCCCTGGTGCATGTTCGACGTGCAGCAGGCGTATCCCGTCAGCAGGCCGTAGAGGATGTCCGTGCCGTCGTGGCTCTCCTGGAAGTTGCGGCGGTGGTCGGTAATCATCACCTGGTTGATTTGCTGGTAGTACTGGCGGGCGTCGTAGGCGTCCGTGGCCTGCGTGGGCAGGGCGTTGAACGCCACGCGCTCCAGGTGGTCGGCGAACTGTACGTCGCCCGTGATTTCGGTCATCTCCTCCAGCGAGTACATCATCTCCACCGCCGTGCAGAGTTCCGAACCCTGCGTGGGAGCGGCGCCGTGCAGCGCCTCGTCGCCGCCGTAGAGGCCCGTCGGGAAGCCGAGGTAGCGGCGGATGTCGGCGAATCCCTTCTTCACGGCCCCGACGTGCGCCGGGTCGTTGCTGCGCTGGTAGTAGACCACCGGCTCCTTGATTCCCTGCGCGAGGTTCACGCAGTGGAGCGAAAACGGCGTCGCGAGCACTTCGCCCCCGGCGAAAATACCCGTCCAGTCGAGCGTCTGCCGATGTATCAGGTCGCCCAGTTCCAGCAGGAATTCGTCGCCCGTGATATTGTAGAGCCAGTATACCACGCCCAGGTTGTCGCCGCCGCGCTGCTCGCCCCAGAACGTCCAGTGCCCCAGCGGGGTTTTCGGCAGCTCGCGCAGCTGGTAGCGGAAATAGCCGGTCATCAGTTTGATGACGCGTTCGTCCCCCGTGGCCGTGTAATATTGCTGCAGCACCTTGAGCATGACCATCTTGGGCCACCAGTCGCGGGCGTTGTCGCGCTGTATGGCGGGGCTTTCGAACGGACGGTCTTCCGCCGGGCCGAAATAGCCGTCGGGCCGCTGGCTGCGGATGGCCCACTCGACCCACGGGCGGGTCTTTTCTATCAACTGCCTGTCGTCGAGGATGTAGGCCAGCGGCAGCAGCCCGTCGAGCCAGTAGGGGCCGCGTTCCCAGACGTCGCCGTCGCCGCCCAGCCAGCCGTTGCGCGGGCCCATCACCTCGGGATAGATTGAGTCGAGGTGCCCCGTCAGCCCGTCGGCCTGGCGCTGCAACTGGTCGTGCAGCCACCCTTCGGCGCGTATGGCGCCCAGCGGCAGTTTGACCAGCGGTTTTTCGCGCAGCGGGGCGCGGTTGTTGGCGTAGGGGACCGCGGCCGTCGCGGCGGTCGCCGTCAGGATCATACCTGCCAGCAGCAGGAGCGTGAATCGTTTCATGCGTGTCGTAGTTTTGGTCGATGCAAATTTAACGAAACTCCCCGCTTCGCGGAGTATGCAAATGTGCAATTTCAGTATACATGGGCATCCGCGGTTTGTTATCTTCCTCTTTTTTGCTATCTTTGCTCCGTATCACCAAAGTCAACAGAGGCCGAAATGGAGTTATCGAAAAAAGGTATCGAATGCCTGCGGGAGCTGCTTGCTCCCGGGAACCGGCGGATCGTAATCGTCACCCATACCAACCCCGACGGCGACGCCGTGGGCTCGTCGCTCGCATGGGCCGAGGTGCTTCGCGGGATGGGGCATGCGGTGACGTGCGTGGTTCCGAACAAATACCCCTATTTCCTCGACTGGATGCAGGGAATCGATGAAATCGTGATTTTCAAGAACGACACCGAAGGGCGTGCGGCCCGGGCCATCGCCGAAGCGGACATCCTCTTCTGCCTCGACTTCAACGCCATCTCGCGGCTCGAAATTTTGAGTGAAACGATTCAGGCCAACACCACGGCCCGCCGGGTGCTCATTGACCACCACCTTTCGCCCGACGAGGATTTCTACCTCTCGTTCTCCCATCCCGACGCTTCGAGCACCTGCTATGTGGTTTACGCCATCGTCGAGGCGCTGTTCGGCACCGAAGCCATCACATGCCGGATGGCCGAGGCGCTCTATGTGGGCATGATGACCGACACGGGCAATTTCGCCTTTTCGTTCCTCACGCCCGAGCTTTTCCGTGCCGTGGCGGTGCTCGTCGAAAAGGGCATCCGCATTCCCGACATCCACAACAACGTCTACAATGCCTATACCGAGGGCCGTGCACGGCTGTTCGGCTACGCCATCAACCGCAAGATGGAGATTATCCAGGACGGTACGGTGGCCTATATGTCTTTGATGGAGAACGAGATGCGTCGCTTCCAGTTCCAGCAGGGCGACAGCGAGGGCTTCGTGAACTATGCGCTGACCATCAAGAAGATGAAAATGTCGGCCATGTTCCTTGCCCACCGCAAGTTCATCCGTGTGAGCCTGCGTTCGCGCGGGGACGTCGACGTCAACCTCTTCGCCCGCAAATACTTCAACGGCGGCGGGCACAAGAATGCTGCAGGCGGCAAGTCGTTCCTTACGATGCAGGAGACCATCGACCACTATATCCGCTCGGTCAGGGAGTTCGCCGACGAGGGACACCTGGGGTAAATCCTGTTTTTCCCGTACCGCGCTGCCGCCTGCATCTCTTTTGTCCGCAACCAGTTGCCCGTATGTCCGGCCGGCCGTTGCTTTGCGGCGTCCGTGCGGTGCGGTTCCGTCCTGTTTTTGCGATATCCGTTAACCCGTTTCGAACCCGGTTGCGCCCCGCACCGATAATCCAGATACGTTATGGACGATTTCCGGCTCAAAGTCTTTATCACCGCGGCCCGCACGTTGAGCTTCACGCGCACCGCCGAACAGCTTTTCGTTTCGCAGCCCGCCGTGAGCAAACACATCGGCGAGCTGGAATCCCATTATAAGGTGCAGCTTTTCGTGCGCCGCGGCAGCCGTCTGGAGCTGACTCCGGCGGGGGAAACCCTCCTCTGCTGCGCCGAACGGCTTGCCGACGACTACCGCCGCATGGAGTACGAAATGAGCCTCTGCACCAGTGCCGTCGAAGGCGAACTGCGCCTCGGGGCCAGCACGACCATCGCCCAGTACCTGCTGCCGCCGATTCTGGCCCGCTTCACGACACGCTTCCCCGGCGTGCGGGTTTCGATGCTGTCGGGCAACAGCGATCAGGTCGGGCAGGCGCTGGGCGAACACGGCATCGACCTGGGCATGGTCGAGAGCGTCAGCCGCCGGCAGGGGCTCCATTACACGCTCCTGGCCCCGGACGAACTGGTGCTGATAGCCCGCACGGGCGGCCCCTGTTCGCGTATCGATTCGGTTACGCCGGACGAACTGCGCCGCCTCCCGCTCGTGCTGCGCGAGAGCGGGTCGGGGACGCTCGAAGTCATCAAGACGGCGCTCGGCCGGGCGGGCATCCGCATTCCGCAGCTGAACGTGGTGATGCGCCTCGGCTCGACCGAGGCAATCAAGGCGTTCGTGCGCAACAGCGACGCCGTGGCCATCGTTTCGGTAATCTCCGTGGTGGACGAACTGCGCAGCGGCGTGCTGCGTATCGTCGACCTCGATTCGCTGGCGCTCACGCGCGATTTCATGTTCATACATGCCGAAGCCGAACCCGCCCGGCTTGTCCGGCAGTTCATGGACTTCGCCCGGGCCGATTTCTGACCCGGCTCTGGCGGGCCGGTTTCCGGCCGTGTTCCGTTCCTTGGTTTTTTTAGTATAACCTTGTGTTATGCAGGATAACGAATTCTTGTTTCAAATCCCGCGAAAAGATGCGACCTTTGCCGGGCGAAACAAACAAAAGTTATAGTATCCCTTAAAAATGCAAGGATATGTTGGAAAAAGGTAACAGGGCGAACACCCTGCACGGAATTCTTCTGATTGCCCTGTTTTCGTTCGCGGCATTCTACATCGCCGGATTTCCCATCGTGAAAAGGTTGTCGTTCAGTCCGCTGATCGTCGGAATCGTGCTGGGCATGCTCTATGCCAACAGCCTGCGCAACAAACTTCCCGAAACGTGGGTTCCCGGCATTAAATTCTGTACCAAGCAGGTGCTGCGTTGGGGCATCATCCTCTACGGATTCCGCCTGACGCTCTCCGAGGTGGCCGCTGTCGGCATTCCGGCCGTCGCCGTCGATTTGGTCGTTGTGACGGTCACGATCCTGGGCGGCGTACTGCTGGGCCGCCTGCTGAAAATCGACCGGGACACGGCGCTGATGACCTCCACGGGCAGCGCCATCTGCGGCGCGGCGGCCGTGCTGGGGGCCGAGCCGGTCGTGAAATGCGAAGGGTATAAAACCGCCATCGCCGTCTCGACGGTCGTGATTTTCGGTACCCTCTCGATGTTCCTCTATCCCCTGATGTACCGCACGGGAATGCTCGACGGGCTGACCGACACGGGGGTGGCCGTCTATACGGGCAGTACGCTGCACGAGGTGGCCCATGTGGCCGGGGCGGGCAACGCGATGGATCCGACCGATGCGCTGGGAATCGCCGGGACGGCCACCATCACCAAGATGATTCGCGTCATGATGCTCGCGCCCGTGCTGGTTATCCTGGGGTTCGTGCTGGCGGGCCGCCGGAAAACGGCCGGGGGCCGCAAAGAGAAGAGCAAAATCGCCATTCCGTGGTTCGCTTTCGGATTTATCGGGGTTATCTGCCTCAATTCGCTGCTGCAATACCTGACCGGGGCGGAGAGTGTCCGGGAGATTCCCCTCAACGGGGCTGTCGAGTACGTCGATACGTTCATGCTGACGATGGCCATGACGGCGCTGGGCACCGAAACGAGCATCGACAAGTTCAAACATGCCGGGGCGAAGCCTTTCGTGCTGGCAGGCCTGCTGTACGTGTGGCTGGTCGTGGGCGGTTATTTCGTCACCAAATACCTGGTGGGGATTTTGTAGTCGCCCTGTCTGAAAGTCGGATACCCTCCCGGCAGGGGCCGTGCAGGTGCATGGCCTGGCAGAGGCCGTTTACGGCAGTTTGGGCAATACCGGGTTTTCGTGCTCCGAATAGCGGAGCACCCTCTCCCGAACGAAGTCCGCGAAACCGCGGGCTTCTTCGTATGTAATGGCAGACGGATAGCTCATCAGCACCAGTTTGTGGGGTGTGAAGGGCTTGCGGAACGAGGGGTGGATATAGTCGTAGGGATTGACGACGAAGCCCAGCCGCTCGTAGAAATGCCGGCGGCGGCGCGAAATGTCGTCGACCGGGGGATCGATCTCCAGGATAACGCGGCCGACCTTTTGGCAGAATGCCGCGAGCGCCTGCGAGCCCATGTTCTGCCCGCGCAGGGCGGGTGAGATGGCCAGGTGCTCGAGGTAGCGGTAGCTGCCGGCATGCCAGTTGAACAGGATGCCGATGAACTCCCCGCCGCGCCAGATGCCGTCGGCTTCGAAATGCGAATCGCCGAACGCGCGGTCGTAGTCTTCGGCCCGCCAGCGTTCGCAGTCCGGGAATGATTTTTCGTAGAGCGCCCAGGCTTGGGCCCAGCCTTTGTCCTTGCGGGATTTGAAAGGTATGAATTGCAGTTCCTGTGTCATCGTTTCCGAGTTTTGCGCAAGATACTGCAAATTTCGCACATTACAAACCTCCGTGGCGTTGCGAGGTCTGGGAAACCCCCTCCGGAAACATGCTGCGGGCAGGTTTTACGGCTGGATGCGGCAGCGGCTGCCGTTTGCAGGCCGGTGGCCGTTTTGCAGGCTGTTACCGGCGGCTGACCGGTGGCTGCGGTTGCGGTGCCGGGATAAATGCGGGTGGGCCGTTGTGGCTACAGTGCGGGTATTCTGGGATTGAAAAACCGGGCCGGGGCTTGGACAAAAAGCCGGATGGCTTGGATTGAAAGCGGGAGCCGGGTTCCGGAGAAGGAGCCGGAGAAGGAGCCGGAGAAGGAGCCGGAGTGGAATCCGGCCGGTGACGGCGGCGATGAAAAGCGGCGGCCGGCAGGAATGCGAAAGGGGGTACACTGTACCCCCTTTCGTGTGTGCCGTCTGGCGGACTGCGGCCGTTATTTTTCCGTTTCGCCGTTGTCGCTGCCTCCGGTGATGCTCTCCGGAATGCCGTCGCAGCGCACGTAGAGCGATACGTCGGAGAGGTCGTCCTTGGCCGTCCAGACCATCGAGGTCGACGAGAGGTCGGTCACGATATAGCGGTGCTGCCAGTCGCCGGCGCCGTAGTCGTAGTTGCCGTAGATGATGGCGCCCAGCTCCTCGTCGGTCGTCAGGGCGAAGCGGCCCGTCAGTTTGCGGGGGCTGAAACTGTCGTAGTTCTGGTACATGACGTACTTCTGGTCTTTGCGGATAAACTCGATGTAGACATAGTTTCCCTCGGCGGGCGGTGCGCCGTTCCACTGGGCGAGCTGCCAGGTGCCCGCCAGGTTGTTGGGGGAAACTTCCATCGGAGCTACATACGCCTTGTCGTTGTCGCAGGCGCAGAAAGCCGCCGCGATAAGCGAAAGGAGCGTGAATCTCAAAATCTTTTTCATATGACTTGTTTTTATCTGTTTCTTATTCTGTTTCTTCGAACCGGATTTGCAGGGTGCGTAGGCTCGGCGGGACGTCGGGCCCCTGTATGATCAGCGGCAGCTGTCGGGGCAGGCGCTGCGGCGCTGCGGCGGGGTCGAACCGGATGATTAAATCGCCTGTCCGGCCCGGGGCGAGTGTCGCGGGTTCGCACGAAAGCGTGATTCCCGCAGGAAGCCGGTTCGCTTCGCTGCCCGGGTGCAGCGCTTTGTCGCCCGTATTGAGGCATTCGATGCGCTCCTCGGCCGGGCCTGCCGACGGGTCGAAGCGGACGGCCTGCTGCTTGAGCCGCAGCGGCCCCATGGCGTAGGGATAGTCGTCGTCCGTTCGTTTCGATGCTTCGACGCTGCCCGTCAGTTCGAGGATGGCTGTCGGCTCCTTGTCGGAGAGCTGCGTGTAGACGAAGATCCGCCGGTAGAAATTACCCGGATGCCCTTTGGGGTGGTAGGTGACCGTCACGGTGCTTTGGCCGCCGGCCCGCACGGGCTGTTTGTCGAAAGTCGCCACGGCGCAGCCGCAGGTCGTCACCGTGCGGGTGATGACGAGCGGTGCGGTGCCGTCGTTATGCCATTTGTATTCGTAGCGCGACGGGGCGTCGTCCTCGCCGATGCGGCCGGTTTCGATCTGCGTGCGTTCGAAGCGCATCGCTTCGCCTCCCCTGGCCGTGGCGGGGTGCGCCAGGCTGTCGAGTTTTGCGCGCGGGACGATACGCAGCTGCGCACGGAGCGGTGTGGCGGCAACCGCCGTCCACAAAGCCCCGCAGCAGAGAAGCACACGTGCCGTTGTCACTCCGTATCGCATCGTCGTGTCCGTTTAGAGCCAGCCGTTGCCCGTTGCCTTGCGCACCGTGATGTTGAAGGCGTGCGTTTCGCCCTTGCTCGAAGTGACGGTCGCCTTGGTCGTGCCGATCTTCAGCCCCTTGACCGTCAGCTTGGCACCTTCCACCGTCGCCGTGGCGATCGAAGTGTCGGCGACGGCGACCGTATAGGTCAGCGATTCGCCGTCGGGGAAGTAGTTGGCCGGAATGGCCCTGACCTCCTTGCCGAGTGCGATGTAAAGGTTCGGGAACGACATCTGGATGCCTTTGCCGGCGACGGCGTTGAGCAGTTTGGCGGCGTTGACCTGTCCTACGCCCATCTGGTTGCGGTAGTTGGAGAGGGTCATCTGCACGGGTTGGTTCATACCGAGGTCGAGGGCGGTGTTGTAGTAGGTTTTCAGCCCTGTCATATAGTCGTCGATGGGTGTGGTCGTTTCATAGAGCAGCGCCTTGAACTCGTCGGCCGTGAAGTGGCGGCGGAGCTGCGCGGCGTACGAAAGGCCGAGCGCCGCTACGCCCGATACGTGCGGGCAGGCCATCGAGGTGCCCTCCATGTAGCCGTAGCCCGTTTCGCTGACGTTAAAGGGGAGCGTCGAAAGCGTGCCGCCGATTTCGCCGCGCTTGTGGTTCTCGTCGAAGTATTCGTAGTAGTAGAACTGGTCGCCGCCCGGGGCCGCGATCGTGATGCCGGGGCCGTAGTTGGTGTAGACGGCGGGCGTGTAGTCGGCAGCCGTGGCGGAAACCGAGATGCACTGCTCGGCGGCTCCCGGGAATCCGGCCTGCGGCGCGTATTCGTTGCCTCCGGCGAAAATCGCCAGGCCGCCCTCGATGGGGCCGTTGGGCGAACCTGCGTTGTGGATGAAGTAGTCGAGCGCCTCCTTTTCCAGCGGCGAACCCTTGGCCCACTCCTCTTCGGTCTTGAAGCCCGGATCGCCCCAGTCGAGGGGATTGGCGCTGCCCGACGGATAGCCCCAGCTGCACTGCAAAATCACGGCGCCGTTGTCGGCGGCGTATTTGATGGCACGTACCGACGACATGATGTTGCTCTGGGTGTTGCCCGAGAAAATCTGGCAGCTCATGATTTTTACGCCGGGGATGTCGCCGCGGCCGCCGGCAATCGAACTGATGCCCGTGCCGTTGTCGTTCCGGGCGGCGATTACGCCCGCGACGTGCGTGCCGTGGCCCACGTCGTTTATGTCCTCCCACGAGATGATGCCCGATTCCTTGACGAAGTTATAGCCGTAGACGTCGCCGGCATAGCCGTTGCCGTCGTTGTCCCGGTTCGAGCGGTAGATTTCGTTTTCGTTGACCCACATGTTGTCCTTCAGATCGGGGTGGTCGATCGCCACGCCCTCGTCGAGGACGGCGACGATAATCGATTTGTCGCCCGTCGAGTTTTTCCATGCCTGCTCGCACTGCACGTCGGCGCCGACAATCGATTTGTCGCCGAACATGCCGCGGTTAATCAGGTGCCACTGCATCGGCAGCAGTTCGTCGTTGAAGGGGTACTCCTCGCCGGCGAGGGCGCGGGTCGTGCGCTGCATGGCCGCGAGCGCCTCGCGCGTCAGGGGTGTGGCTTTTTTGTCGTAGGCGCGCCGGATGGTGCGGTTGAAGTCCACGCGCTGGACTTCGCCCACGGTCGAGAGTTTCTCGGCGACCTGCTCGGCGGTGAAATCCTCGCCGAAGCGGACGACGTACCACAGGTGAAGCTGCGATTCGCGGGTGCGCTCCTCGTTGCGGGGATCGGCCGGGAATACGCGCTGGATTTCGTAGCCGCCGACGATGTCGAGAATCTCGTCGACGGAGAGGACGCCCGAGCGGGTGGCGGGCCCGCCGCTGCGGGTCGCCGCTGCCGTCCGGTCGAGGATTTCGCTTACGTAAGGTGCGAATTTGACGAGCAGTTCGCCTTCCGCATGCCCGGCCGGGGGTTCCGGCCCGACAGGCTCCGTGGTCGGGAATTCCTCGTTGGTGCAGGCGGTAAATGCCAGAAATGCAAGGGCAAGAATGCCGTATAAATATCTTTTCATCTTCATTGCTTATTTGTTGTCGGGAGTTTCGTCCTCCTCGTCTGCATCGGGATTCTTGAATCCCTTGTAGAATTCGTAGTAATAGTTCATGTTGATGGGCTCGTTGCTGAAGCCTGCCATGTTGCCCTCCAAAGTCTTGCCCTCCTGTGTGAACACCAGCTGGAAAGGTGCCCACCAGTCGAGCGCCGGATGGTAGAGCAGCCACGCGGGCAGTTCGCCGGTCAGGCGGTTGAGGTTGATGGCGAAACGCTTGGTGTGGGGCATGACTTTCGGGGTGCCGATCAGTGCCCGGGGCAGCGTGTCGGCGTCGATGATGTCCTGTTCGGTGTATTTCTCGTAATCCTCCATCGCGGGAAGCGGGCCGCGCAGGTAGTTCACCGAGAGCACCAGCGTATCGAGATCCCATTCGATCATCCGGCGCGGGAACTCCTCCTCGTCGGAAAAGCCGCCGTAGTTGGTTTCCACCGTATTGCTCAAGTCATAGATGTTGTGGCGCGTGTTGGCGTTGAGAATCAGCGTCCGCAGTTTGGGGAAGTTCGTCTTGTTGAGGTCGGCCGGAATCGTCTGGAAGTTGTTGCTGCTCAAATCGAGATATTCCAGATTCGCGAGGTTCCTGAAGTCCGGATGCAGTTCCGTCAGGCCGTATGCCGAGATGGTGAGGCGCCGCAGCTGCGTGAGCTTGGTGATGTGTTCGCCCGTGTTGAGGCTCTTCATGAAACCGTTTTCGTTGCTGAAGAAGCGCAACTCGTCGGCGGCCGTCAGGTACTGCACTTCGAACGGAATCTCCTCCTTGGTGTTGAACATGAAGAAGCTGGCGTATTTCACACGGCCTTTCTTCTGCTCCGTGTAGCCTTTCATGCCCTCTTCCCAGAGTTCTACGCCGCTCCAGTTGTCCATCTTCTCGCCGGTGCCCTCCCACGAGCTCCACAGTTCAAGCGTGCGGGCTACGGCCAGCAGTGCGACCGAGTCGCCTTCGCGGGTGTTCTCCACAATCGGTTCGGCGGCCTTCTGCGTGACGAGGAGCTTGTCCTGCCGGGCCAGTTCGACCGACTCTTTGGGTTTGAAGCTGATGTCGGCGATGCGCTCGTTGGGCTGCGAGTTGATGCCCCAGTTGAAGCGCACGGTGATTTCGCGCGGACGGATGCCGCGGTCGAACTCGACCGTGTACCGGTCGAACTTGAGCCAGCTCTGGGACGACTCGGGAACCTCGACGTCGAAATCGACGTTGGTTTTGACCTTCACTTCGAAGTAGCGCGTGCCGTAGACCGCGTAATTGTCGACCGAAACCTCCGGCTTGTCGACCGTGATGGCATAGTCGAAGCCCTGCTGGTCGATGGTGATTTCCCTGTGGTCGCGGGTTTTCTGGTCCTGGATGCGGACTACGCCGCGGCGGGGCGAGGCCAGCAGCGCCGAGTCGATGATGAGCTGGCAGTCGACCGAGCCGCGGCCGTTGGCCGGCGAAATGGTAATCCAGGGTTCGTCGGTCGTGGCGATCCAGTCGTTGCCTGCAGCCACCCGGACGGTATATTTGCCTCCTTCGGCACCCATCTGGACGGCGTCTTTGTCCACCCCGAAGCCGACTGTCTTGTCGTCGGAGCAGCTGAAGCACGCGAAAGTGCAGAGAAGGACGGTTATATAGCTTGTGATTTTCATTGTCTTTTCTCCTTAAGTGTTATTCGAGCATTTTGTCACAGTTCAGGATGTTCTGCGTCTTGTCGTAGATGAGTGTATAGGCGCCCTGCTTCCAGTAGTAGCAGATTCCCGAAGCGTCGAACGTGATGTTGGGGTTGTCGCTGATGTCGAGCTGGTAAATCAGGTAGGAAATCGTGTCGTCGATCTTGCGCAGGTCGTTCGAGCCGATGTAGAACCCGCGCAGGCCGGTGTGCTTGTAGATGCCCGTAGGCCACTCGCGCAGGCAGCGCCGGCCCTCGGCGTCGCGCTGGCCGCGGATGGAGAATACCGTGAGTCCCTTGCAGTCGAGCGGCCCCCACGGGAACTTGTCGAAGGCGTTGTACGACACGTCGATGCCGTAGAAGTAGGGCAGTTTCTCGGCCGTGAAGTCCTCGGGCAGCTCCTTGAGGGCGTTGTACGACAGGTCGAGCGACATGAGCGCCACGGAGTTCTTGCTGTCGAAGCAGCCTTTGGGGAACTCGCTGATGCTGCAGGCGCGCAGGACGATGTAGCCGATCATCGAATTCGACTTGGCGAAGCAGGTGGGGAATTTGGTCAGCTTGGGATTGCCCGAAAGCGTGAAGGTCGAAACGCGGATGCCCTTGTAGCTGTCGGTATCCTCGCCCTCGAAACCGTCGATGTCGTTGTACGAGAAGTCGACCGACTTCATCGCGAATTTGCTCTTGGCCGAGAAAATGTTGGGAACCTTGGCGAGTTTGTTGTAGGTCACCGAAATCGTTTCCGTGTCGTCCGTGCCGCAGAAATAACCGTCTTCGTCCACGGGGATGTGCGTCAGGTTGTTGTTGTCCAGGTAGAGCTGTACGGGGGCGACCTCCTTGCCGAAGGGGTGGATTGTTTCGATTTGGTTCTTCGACAGGTCGAGCAGGCCGATTTTCTTCAGGTTGCGGAACGATTCGGGTACCTCTTTGAGCTTGTTGTTCGTAGCGTAAAGAATCTGCAGCTTCTCTTTCGAGGGGCCGTTGGCGATGGCGTCGAGGCCTTTGTAAAGCTCTTCGGGCGACCACTGTGCGTTGTTGGAGATGTTAAGCGAAATGAGTTCCGGCATCGCGGCGACTCCCATCGGGAAACGAATCATCTTCGGGCAGTTGTAGATCTCGAGGTCGGTCAGCGACTTGAGGTCGGCGATTTCGTCGGGCAGCGATTCCAGCTCGCCGTTGGCGATATTGAGGTTCTCGAGTTTCTGGAGTTTGCCGATGGCAGGGTCGACGGACTTGAGGCCGTTGACCAGTTTGCCGTGTATGACGTCGTAGGGACGGATGTTCTTCTGGAGGCCCGTCTTCCGGTCGATAATCTCGTCTTCGGAGTACTCTTTGTAGAGCGAGGTGGCCGGAATCGAGATATTGTGTTCGGCCAGTGCGAATGCAATCGGTTCGGACACCTGCGTGGGCGTATGGATCAGCTCCAGGAACGCCTTGTTGCGCTCCATGCGGGTGCGTTTGCGCTCCGTGAGGCTCTTGTCGGGGGCCAGCGACGGGTCGTAGCCGAGCAGGTTGGTGTCGCCGTGGGTGCCCAGGGCGAGCTCGATGAGTTCCGTGAACTGGCCGATGGCCGCGGGCAGGTGTCCCCGGAAGCCGAATTCGCTGATGTCGATTTTGGCCACGCGGCCGTTGGAATGCAGCTCGACGCCCGGCTGGTTGCCCCACATGTCGGGATCCTTGTTGAAGTCCCAGTTGGCGCCCTGGACGAAGCTTTCGCCCCGGTAGTACCAGTTCTCGCCGTCGAGCGCTTTCCAGATTTGGTAGAGCGCGTAGTAGTCGCGGATATATTCGTCGGCCTCGTAGAGCGTGACCTTCACGTCGGTCTTGGTCGTCTTGTTGTCCTCGATGCTGAAACCCTCGCCTGCGGGGCGGTTGTTGGTCTCCAGCAGGAGCTTGTTCTTGTCGTAGGCCTCGAAGGAGGCCAGGGTGTAGTCGCCGGCCTTGAGCGAGAGCAGGGTGTCGCAGGTCAGCGTCGAAGTCTGGTAGCCATCTTCCTTGTCTTCGGGTGCGCCCTCCTCCGTGTCGTCCTTAAAATGGGTGGTGAACTTGGTGGGCAGCATGTCGAAGACGGTCTGCTCGTTGGTGATGCGGTGTTTGACCGTGAGTTTCATGAACGCGATTTCGTCGAACGTGTACTCGCGCTCGACGGCACGCGTCTTGCCGGGGGTTTCGTGGAACCCGGACATGTCCTTGGTGATGCGGAAACGCACTTTGCCGCGCGGCGCGACATTGACGGTCAGGTCACGTACGGACAGTCCCCCGGAGATGACCTCGAGGGTGTTGTCGAGCGGGGTGCCGTTGTAAAGCAGCTCGTCGTTCGCGTCGTAGAGCGAGAAGGTGATGATTTGGTAGCTGCCGGTCAGCAGTTTGAGTTTCTCGCTGCGCAGGCCGAATTCGGCGCTGGGCTTGTCGGCGGCCGAGAGCGTGAGCGTCTGGGCGATGGTCTGTTCGTTGTAGTAAAGCGTTACCTTTACCTTGCTTGCCTCGGAGAGGTAGTCGAGCTGGGGTTTGACAGCCCGGGTGCCGTCGTAAGACGCCTCCTTGTATAACTTGAATTGAACGTATCCGTAATCGAGGTCACGGTTGTCGACGCCCTCGTCGTCGGAACATCCGCCGAGGAAAGCCGTCGAAAGGCATGCGATCGATGCGATTACGAAAAATCTGAATAGTTTCATATCTAAAAAAACCTGCTCTGTAGTTTCTCAATTAATTATAGTCGTAAAAAACAGGGCCCCCGCCCTTGCGAACAAGGGCCCTGTTTTCCGGGTAGTGATTAGAAAGTGGGTTTGCAGTGGATGATGCACCGGAAACCTTCTCCCTTGAGGAATTGCACCATGCCGGTAGCGGGGTCTTCCGCGCCGGGCCGGGTCATGGAAATCAGCAGCCGCGTTTCGGACAGGGGTTCGTAGTCGAGCCATTCGAGTCCCCACGGCATGACCATCATGTTCTGGGTGGAGGTAACCTCCAGTTCGGCGTTCGCGGGGTTTGCCGCGGTGTAAATCAGGACGTACTGGACGATGTTCATTTCGAGGTTCTCCTTGAAGTCGCTCTCGGCAAAACCGTACTGTGCGGCGATCTGTTTGTAATTATCCTGCGTGATTGCCTCCAGTATCGCGCCGTTGACATTCGCCGAAGCGAACTTCACTTCGAAGTCATCGCCGCCTCCGCCGATGTCGGCATCGGGGTCATAGATGCAGTAGACCATGGCATACGAACCCGCTGCGTCGGAGAATACGACGAAGCTCTCCTTCGCCTCCTTCGCATATTTCTCGGGAGCCATCCTGATAACGACTCCTTTCGAGGATTTCTCCACCGTAATCCAGCAGTTGTCCTTGTCCAGCGGTTCCTGGGGTCCGTCGTAACCGTAAACCGCATAGTCCGTATATTCCCGGTTGAAAGTCAGGTAGGACTTCTGCCACGAATCGGCTTTGGTGTAGGTCAGTTGATAACCGTCGGTTACCTGGTAGTCGGTTACAGGCCATGCGCCCGAAGCCAGTTTTACGAATGCGGCGCCCGCCTCGGTCATATAATCGGGCTCCGCGGCCTCGATGGCGCCCGGAGTAGCCTCCTGCTCGATGGTGGTGATGATATACGGTTTGTACTGCTCCCGCACCTCTGCGGCGTCGATTATATCGTCGGGGCCGGTGATTTTCGCCGCTTCCGATGCGGGCAGGGCCACCACGACGCCTTTGCGGGCGTCGCCGGGGTTGGCCGAAACGCCGACCAGCACCTTGCGCGTCTGCACGACGCCGCCTTCGGAGGTTTCGTCCCAGGGCTCCTCGGTCACGGTGATCCAGGCGATATCTTCCGCATCGCCGGTCAGGTAGGGTTCGCCGTACTGCTGTTTGACCTCCGAGAAGACGTAGATTTTCGAACCGTCGATGCCCATGATGCTGCCCATGGCGCTGCCCGGAACCCAACTGCTGGTCTTGGAGTTGTAGTATTCGGCCCTGGCGTTGAACCGGCTCACGGCTTCGAAATCCGAGATTTTGAAGATGTCGCGGCAGGGAGGAATCGTAATGCCGATTTCGAACGACTTGTCGTGGTTGTCCGTGTCGATGAACACCAGCTTGTCGTCGGCCCCGTCGAGCGGATAGGCGGGAGCGTTGCCCATCAGGAGCAGCTCGACACGCTCGCCGGCATTGCCGACCGTAACGTGCGAGGTAACCCATGCGGGCATTTTGTTGACGGCCCAGCTGAAGTTGCCCTCGACGAGCACGGGCATCATGAAGCCCATGCGTCCTTCGGGCCACAGCAGGCTGACGTTCGTCGCGGGGTCGGCCTGGTAGAGGTACGACAGGCCGCTGGTTTCGCTGTCGGGGTCGTAGGTGAAATCACCGTTGGCGTCGATTACGCAGGTGCGGATGCTCAACGAGCGCTCCAGCGTGCCACGCGTGAGGGTGAGGATGACCTTGCTCTGGCCGCCCATCTTCAGCGTCACTTCGCAGACGCGGTTCTGGTCGAACTCCTCCTGTTCGGAGATGCCGATCACGATTTGAGCCTTGCCGGCGCTGCCGATTTTGCTGCTGACTTTCTGCGAGCCGTCCTGAATCCAGAACCACTGGTACGTGGCGGTCGGGACGCTTACTTCCCAATCCTGGTTGGGTTCGATATTGAGCGTATAGGTGCCGCCGGCTTCGACGGACTGGGAAACGGCATCGGGGAAGTTCGGTTCGGGAATCTTCGGCCCCTCGTCGGACTTGGAACACGATGCTGCCACGAGACACGCCCCTGCGAGCAGTGTCGTTACCATGTGTGAAAAGTACCTTTTCATAATCATTTCGTTTTTTGTTCCTAACTAAACTATAATTAAAAGAGCGTGACGATTTTCCCGCTTACATGCCTTCTTCACGCTGGAGCCGCCCGGCCTCCTCGTCGCTGACCCACTCCAGGACGTTGTAGAAGTGGCCGACAAGGCCCACGTTCACGCCCATGTTCTCGACATGCACCTTAATCCAGAGTTCCACGTAATGCTGGCAGCTGTTGAAATAGGAGTCGTAGAGCGGACTGTTCGTGACCAGAATCTTGTTGTCGCCGAGGATCTGTCCGAATACGACGGCTTCGTCGGCGAGAACCTGCTTGTCGTCCATGGTCACCAGCGGCTGGGCCGGGTCGTCCGGATTGAGGCGAATCGTGACGTCGTAGCCGTTGAAGAGCCAGTTGCGGAGGATAACCATATTCTCCTCGGTGGGGTGCTTTTCAGTGCGGATGAGGCGCTGGATGCTCGTGTTCTCCGCACCGGGGTAATCCTGGAGGAAGAGCGAGGTGACCACGCACCAGCCTGTGAAGTCGTTGATGTCGTACGGACAGCTCTTCTGCATGACTACCTTGGTGCGGTCGTGGTAGAGGCTGTTCCACTGCAGCTGTTCGGGCATGACCAGTTTGAGGATGAAGCCCAGCGAGTCGGCGGCCTCGATGTTGTCGTAGAGGCCCTTTACCTTCACGTCGGTAGAGCGCTCCCCGGCCTTTATGGTGATCGTATTGGAAAGCAGGCGGTAGTGCTGTCCTTCGATGGCGTTGCTGCCCTTGTCGATGATCTCTACGCCGTACGTGCGGTCGTAGTCGCACGCGACGGTAGAGGAAACGGGAACCGAGAAATACTCCTGATTCCGGAGTACCGGATAGGTTGCCAGGGTGTCTGCGAACATCGCATATTCTGCGTCGGAGTAAGTCTTATACTCCTCGTTGCAGCCTGTCGTGAAAATCGCAAAGAGTCCCGTTGCAAACAAAACCGTGATAATTCGTTTCATTGTCTGTGGTCTATTCATTGTTGCTATTTGTTGCTTTCGTTGGGAAGTATCTCCGAACCCGGCGCCTCCAGCTCATGCTGCGGGATAGGCCATACGAAGAGCGGGTTGTTGGGCTCGATTTTGAGCGAGCTGGCCTCTTTCTGCGTGTTGGCCTGCGGTTTGCGCTCGAAGCCACGGCCCCAGCGCTTGAGGTCGTGCAGGCGGAAGCCCTCCATGTAGAGTTCGCGCACGCGCTCGTCGGAGATGTTGTCGAGCCAGTTGTCCTTGGTGACGTTCAGTGCCCCGCCCGATGCGTAGCGCGCCTTGCGCAGCGTGGTGAGGTCGTTGCCGGCTTTGGAGAAGTCGTTCTTGCGGCAGTAGGCCTCGGCGCGAATCAGGTACTGTTCCGCCAGGCGGAACACCTTGGGCATCGAAACGTGGTAGATGAGTTTGTCGATCAAATCGCGGTTGCCGTAGTATTTTACCAGCAGGGGCCACGAGAACTGGTTCTGGTAACCCGTTTCCGTCTCGTAGAAGTAACCGGCCAGACGCAAATCCTTTTCGTCGTAGAGGTCGAGCGACGACTTGCCCGGAATGTAGTCGGGGTAGAAGTAGTAGTAGTCCCGGTTGAAGTTCAGGAACACCGAGCCGAGCGCCCCGCCGTAGGAGGTTTCGGTGAACCCGATGCGCCAGATAATCTCGTCGCTGGCGTCGTATCCCCACATGTAGTCGAATGCGGTGTAGTCGGCGGTGACCTGTGTTTTGGTGTCGGCCAGCGCGAAGGTATCCTTGCGCTTGTCGATCAGGATGCTCGAATATTCGATGGCCTTGTCCCAGTCCTGCATGTAGAGAGCCACGCGGGCGTGCAGCGCTTCGGCTGCCGCGAGCGACATGTAGGTGTAGCTGGCCCTGTTCTTGTCCTTGTCGAGCCGCTTCTCGGCTTCGGCCAAATCGCTCAACACGAATTCGTAGGAGTCGTAGAGCGATGCGCGGCGGATGGGCTCCGGCGTGAAGTACTTCGTGCGGATTACCACGCCCAGCTCCGATTTGGCGGTGGCGGGATCGTAAGCCTTGCAGAAGCATTTGAGCAGCTCGGAGTAGCAGAGCGCGCGGATGGTGTAGACTTCGCCCGTGTACTGCTCGAGCGTTTCGATGTTGGTGTCGTTGATTTCGTTTTCAACCACGTCGCCGATACGGTCGAGGTAGAAGTTACAGCGGGTAATCACGGCGTAAAGGTCTGCATAGACCGCGTCGAGGTCGAGGTTGGTCGGACGGATGTCCCAGCGCCAGAATTCGCCGTAGGGGTTGGTGTTGCCCTCGACGGCGTATACGAGGTCGGCCTGGATGTCCGGCATCAGGGTGAGGCTGCCGCTGAAGAGGTTGCCGCTCTTGAGCGAGGCGTAAAGCCCCGTGAGGGTCTGCTCCGCATCCGCAAAGGTGCGCATGGCGTCTTTCTCCTGGAATGCCGACTCGGGGTACTTTTCCAGGCAGGAGGTGGCGCCGAGGAGCAGTGCGAGGGCCGAAAAATAGAGTTTTATATTGCGTAACATGTTCATATTCCCGTTTTAGAATGTTAAATCGAGTCCGAAAGTGAATTGGCGCGCCATCGGATACTGCGTCTGGTACATATTGCCGATTCCCTCGGGGTCGAGGCCCGTGAATTTGGTGAACGTAAACAGGTTCTGGGCCTGCGCGTAGATTTTTACGCCGCTGATGAAGCGCGTGCGCTTCAGCCATGCCTGCGGGAGCGAATAGCTCAACATGAGGTTCTTCAGGCGCAGGAACGAGGCGTCTTCCAGCAGGCGGTCGTCGAACTCGGTGTAGACGCCGTGGCGCGGGATGTCGGTGATGTCGCCCGGTTTTTTCCAGCGGTGGAGCAGGCGCTTCGACTGGTTGTAGGAGGCGAAGCGGCCGTTCGACTCGTCGAAGTAGCGGTCGTTGTTGATCATCCAGCGGTCGGCCACCCAGCTGAACTGGGCCGAAAGCGAGAGCCCTTTCCAGGCCAGCGTCGTGCCGAAACCGCCCTGCCAGGGGGCGACGTAGCTTTTGTCAATCATCACCTTGTCCTCGTCGCGCAGCTCGTTGGTCAGCTCGCCGTCCTTGGTGTACCACAGGGCGTCGCCGTTGGCCGGGTTGACGCCGGCGAAGCGGTTGATGAAGAATTCGCCGTAGGAGCGGCCGACGACCAGTTTGGTGTTGGTGCTCGACATTTCGTATTCGGTAACCCCGTTGTAGAGCTCCGTCATCTTGTTCCTGTTGTACGAAACGTTGGCGTTGACCGTCCAGACGAAATCCTTGGCCTGCACGGCGGTGGCAGTGAGGTTCAGCTCGACGCCGCGGTTAATCATGACGCCCACGTTGCTCCACTGGTAGCCGAAGCCCTTGTTGGCGTAGGATTCGGGAACTTCCATGAGCATGTCGGAGGTGCGCTTGTTGTAGAATTCGAGGTCGACGTTGAGCCGGTTCCAGAAGCCGAAATGCAGGCCGATGTTCGTAGACCACAGTTTCTCCCAGCGCAGGTCTTCGTTGCCCGGCTGCTTGGGCCCGATGCCGGCGTTGCCGATGTAGTCCAGCCCGCCCGCTACGAGCGCGAGGTGTTCGTAGTTGGGAATCTCCGAGTTGCCCGAAGTACCCGTATTGGCCGATATCTGTGCGAAAGTCAGCCAGCGGCGGGCGTTTTCCATGAATTTCTCGTTGCGCAGGTTCCACATGAAACCGGCCGACCAGAAACCGGCCCAGCGGTTCGAGGCGCCGAAGCGCGAGGAGGCGTCGGTACGCACCGCAGCCTCGGCGTAATAGCGGTCGTCGTAGTTGTATTCGCCGCGGCCGAAGAACGAAACCAGTCCGTAGTCGTCGCTGGCCACGTCGCTCCACGAAGTGGCGCGCGTACCCGCGGAGATGTTGACCAGTTTGTCGTTGTTCTGTCCCTTGGTGGCGATGCTGAAGCCTTCGTAGCGGTAATCGGTGCCCTCCTGTCCGACGAGGAAGTTGAACGAGTGCTTCTCACCCGCCATGAACCGGTAGTTGACTGTGTTGATAATCGTGAGCTTGAGTCCGTCGGAGGAGTTGCGCTGTACGGTGCCGTCGTTCTGGTTGGGGGCGTAGTTGGGATAGGAAACTGCGAATCCGGTGCCGTGCGAGTAGTCGACGCCGAACTGCGAGCGGATGGTGAGTCCCTCGATGGGCATGGCTTCGGCGTACAGCGACGAAATCACCTTGTATTTCTTATAGGTAATCGGGTTGTTCTGAATCCACTCCAGCGGGTTCTGCCCGTCGCCTTTCCACGTGCCGTCTTCGATCGATGCGATTGAGCCGTCGGGGCGGTGCGGATTCCAGTAGGGCATCATGAACCGGGCAGCCGAAATCGGGGTTACGAGCGTGTATTCGCCGTCCTGGGCGCGCTGGAACTCCTGGTAGTTCATCATGGTCTGGGTGCCGATTTTGAGCCACTTGGCGGCCCGCTGCTCGACGTTGGCGCGAATCGAGTAACGCTCGAATCCCGAACCTACGGCAGTACCCTCCTGGTTGTAGTAACCGCCGGAAAAATAGTAGTTGGTCTTGTCGCCGGCACCGGAAACCGAGATTTCGTAGTTCTGCAGCAGCGCCGCGTTGTTGAACACCTCGTCGAGCCATTTGACGTCGGTCTTGCGCAGGACGTCGTAGTTCTTGCCCGCGGTCAGGCCGATCTCCTTCTCGTACTGGATACGCTCGCCGGTGTTCATCAAATCCCAGTTGCCGTAGGCAATCTGCGAGAAACCGAGCTGCATGCGGTATTCGATTTTCGCCCGCTCGGCGAAGCGTCCGCGCTTGGTGGTGATGACGATAACGCCGTTCGAGGCGCGCGCACCGTAGATGGAGGTCGAGGAGGCATCCTTGAGTACCGAGATGTTCTCGATGTCGGCCGGGTTGATGGCGTTGAAGTCATCGCTCGAAATGGCGAGGCCGTCGAGGATGTAGAGAGGTTCGGTGCCCGAGTTAATCGAGTTCGTACCGCGGATGGTCATGACTGCGGCCTTGCTCGGCTCACCCGAGTTGGACATGACCGAGAGGCCCGGAACCTGACCCTGCAGGGCCTGGTCGAACGCAGCCGTGGGGGTGTTCTCGACCTTTTCGGCCTTCACGGTGGATACCGAGCCGGCGATGGTTCCCTTCTTCCGGGTGCCGTAGGCAATCACCACCACGTCGTCGAGCGTCTGCGATTCGCTTTGCATCGCAACGTCGTAGTTCACCGAGGCGCTGCCGCCCGGAACCGTGTAGACAACGGGTTTGTAGCCGATGTACTGGAACGTGAGCGCGGTGCCCGCGGCAACGGTAATCGTGTAGCTTCCGTCCGCGAGGGTGCTGACGCCGCTGGCGGCTCCGGAAATCACGTTGACCCCAATCAGGGGTTGCTTGTCGTCCGCGGACGTGACGATACCGCGGACGGTCACATTACCCCCCCCCTGTGCTACGGCCATAACCGGTAGCGCGCAAAGGAAGAATGCAAGAATGTTGAGTAGAAGTTTTGTTTTTTGCATAAGTGGATAATACTTTCTTACGCGGCAAAGAAAAATAATTAAAACGACTTTGCCAAATATTCAAAATCAATGAAATGTAACCCGGGGTGTCGCAGAAAGGCTGTTTAGTTCCACTTTTGTATATATGGGGATAGCGTATTTTGTTTATAATAAATAAGTTGACGTGATGTTTCGATTTATTATAAAACGGTTGAATAAAGTTTAAAATATTTTAATAAAAATGTAAAAAAGTTTTGAAGTGTTTTGAAATTTTGGAATTATATGCCGATTCGTTACTGTCAGAGCGCTTTCGGATCCGGGGTATTTACCGCCCGGTTTGTTTTTGTACGGGACTGTTTTTAATATATTTATAAAATGACGGTCGTGCAGGGACGGCGTTTAATAAAGGGGGAGAAATTTGAAAATAATTTTCCAGTATGCCGGGAAGTTCTTCGAAAATGCAGGAAAATAACGATTTTCAAGAATCCCGGGCGTGCAGGATACAGTCCGCAAAACCCGCTTAAGTGTTCTTTAAGGGGTATTTTGCGGGATATTTTAGGCTGAAACGGGAAGTCGGATAAGAATCAGATCTGTTTAGACCTGCTGAAAGTTACAGATTGTAAGTATTGCTGTGTGATTTCATTTTAAAACATAACCTCCGGGCTCGAATCCGGGGTGTGCCTTATCGCTCCTTGCCGCTCCGGTAGCGGGCACGGTAACGGGTGGGGCTTTGGCGTTCGCGGGTGCGGAAGAAGAGCGAAAAGGCGCTCACGCTTTCGAATCCGAGCACGTAGGCGATTTCGGAGATGGTGTGGGTGGTTGTGGCCAGCAGTTCGCGGGCCTTGTTGAGCCGCATCGTCTGCTGGTACTGGGCCGGCGCCATTCCCGCATACTCGCGGAACGCGCGGCGGAACCAGGTGTAGCCCATGCCCACCTCGCGGGCGATCTGCTCGGGGGAGGTGCTGCGGTCGAAGCGGGCGCGCATGATGGCTTTGGCCCGGTTGATTTTTTCCACGACGGGGTTGTCGTTGTAGAGCAGGTTGCTGTGCTTGAAGAGCACCGAGCCCAGGATGTGGAGCACGATGCTCGAAATCAGGGGCTGGAATCCCACGCGCTGCTCTTCGACCGTGGCGATGATTTCGCGGTAGCAGCGTTCGATGCCCCCGCTGCATCCGATGGAGAACATCGGCCGCTGCGGGGAGAGGAACCCCTGTGCCGCCAGTTTATCGATATTGAC
The DNA here is from genome assembly GCF_902388705.1 of uncultured Alistipes sp. Taxonomy (GTDB): domain Bacteria; phylum Bacteroidota; class Bacteroidia; order Bacteroidales; family Rikenellaceae; genus Alistipes. Next base: position 1,055 of record NZ_CABMQJ010000027.1, on the reverse strand, counting down.
ACCGCGGAAGCCGACCCACCACTCTGTCCATCCGGTTCCGGAATCGGGCGAGTAGGAGTGCCATTCGTTGGGGAAAAGAAGCAGCATGGTGCCTGCCTCGACCGTTGCCGAAGGACACGACGCCGATTCGAAACGGCCGCTGCCGGCGGTGATGTAGACCAGTTGGTATTCGTCGAGCGTACGCCCGCATCCTTTGTAAAACAAGTAATTTTCAGGGTGTTCCGAAACGGGATAGGGGGTGCCGGGCGGGACGTGCTGGTGCCCTGCCGTCGTGCAGACGATTCCCCACTGTTCGTCGCGCGGGGAAACGGGGAGGTAGTGGAGTATGCTTTGCGGCCGGTCGTCCATTCTGTCAATTCTATATAGAGTTTTGCCAAAACCGTTAACAAAGTTAGGGAAAAGATTGTATAATTTTGCATCATTAACCTAAAACTTCCGGTGATGAATCGTTATTTCATCGGTGTCGACCTCGGCGCCACGAGCGGCCGCGTGATTCTCGCGACGCTCTCGGACGGCAACATCGCACTCGAGGTGCTGCACCGCTTTCCCAACCGCCTGCTCCAGATCGGCGGCAAATACTATTGGAACATATACGCCCTGTACGAGGAGATACTGCACGGCCTGACGCTGGCCGGCCAGCGTCGGATCCCGGTTACCTCCGTCGGTATCGACACCTGGGGCGTCGACATGGCCTGTGTGGCGGCGGACGGGACCCTGGCGGGACTTCCGCGCGCGTACCGCGATCCCTATACGAACGATGCTCCCGAAGCGTTTTTCCGGAAAGTGCCCCGGCGCGAGGTTTACCGGCGCACGGGCATCCAGATTATGAATTTCAACTCGCTCTACCAGCTCTGCGCCGCGCGCAGGGAGGGAATGTCGGCGCTGGAGAACGCAGAGTCGGTGCTTTTCATGCCCGATGCGCTGTCGTACCTGCTCACCGGCGAAAAGGTGTGCGAGTACACGATTCTTTCGACCTCGCAGTTCATGGACCCGCGCACGCGGGAAATCGACGGCGGACTGCTGCGCGAGGCGGGCGTCGACGCCGCGCTCTTCCC
>NZ_CABMQJ010000026.1 GCF_902388705.1 uncultured Alistipes sp. | reverse complement strand
TGCGCCGGCCGTGCCGCTGCGCAACCCCGCGGGCGAGGAGGAGCGGATACGCCGGGCGCTGGCGATGGCTGGGGGCAACAAGTCGCAGGCCGCCAAGCTGCTGGGGGTAGACCGCAAGACCCTTTACAACAAACTGCACCTGTACGGCATCGAATAACGGGCGCGCGGTGTGGATATTTTCCACACACTGTGGCGCGATTTCCACACTTTTCCACATACCGCCGGATTCCGGGCAAGAATGTCAACCGCTGATAAACAGCGGTTTTCTCTTTTTTATCCGAATGGCACGCCGCTTGGACTTCCTTCAGGCAGAACGGCCGATGAAACACCGATTCAGACCGAATGAAGTGGAACCTTAATTTTTTAAAGCGATGAAAAAGACAATTGTAACAATGGCAGCATTGATGCTGATGGCTGGCGGCGCATTTGCCTGCGCACAGCAGCCCGAGAAGAAGGACGCTCCCGAAGCGACCGAGGCTACGACGCCCGCGACTACCGACGAGCAGGAGAAATCGGCAGCCGACGATGCGGTGAAGGCCGATTCGACTGCCGGAGAATCGACCCAGGAGGAGAACAAGGTTGAGAGTGAAAGCACAAATGAGGGCAACTCCTCCTCCGCATCGGAAGCTTCGTCCGCAAAATAAGCTTCCGGGATAATTATCAGTTAAACAATTGTTTGCCGGGGTACCCCGCCGTTAGGCGGGGTGCTTTCTTTGTATACGGGGCGTCCGGAAAGGTGTCCGGAGAGGCGTGTGCAGAGGCGTGCGGACGAAAAAACCGGAAGCCCCTGCGGGCTTCCGGCGTGCATGCGGGGCGGCGGACCGCCCGGCGGCGTGTTATTCTTCGATGAAATCGACGTTCACCTGGCGTTGGAAAGCCTCCTGCAGCGAAATCTGCGTTTCCGTGGAGGCGACGCCCTGGATGCGCAGGATGCCGTCGAAGATCGTACGCATGAGGTGCTCGTTGTCCACGCAGTAGAGTTTCACGAGGATGTTGCCCGAGCCGGTGATGAAGTGTGCCTCCACGATTTCGGGAACCTCCTTGAGCTGCTCCACGGTCTGTTTGAGCAGCTGCGGATCCTTGAGCGTGATGCTGATGTGGGCGCAGACGTCGAAGCCCATCATTTTGGGGTCTACGATCAGGCGGCTGCCCAGGATAACGCCCGAGTCGTCGAGCTTGCGGATGCGCTGGTGGATTGCCGCCCCCGAAATGCCGCATTCGCGGGCGATTTCGAGGAACGGCATGCGCGCATTCTTAATCAGGTATTTGAGAATCTTGCGATCGATTGCGTCTAATGAGGTTTTAGGCATACGAGGATTGGTTATTTAATGACATTCAATTCTTTGCCGACCTTGGTGAAGGCGGCGATGCAGCGGTCGAGCTGGTCGGTGGTGTGGCCTGCCGACACCTGCACGCGGATGCGCGCCTGGCCTTTCGGTACGACGGGATAGTAGAAGCCCGTGACGAATACGCCCTCGTCCTGCAGTTTCGCGGCGAAGTCCTGCGACAGTTTGGCGTCGTAGAGCATCACGGCGCAGATGGCCGACTGCGTGGGCTTGATGTCGAAGCCCGCCGCCAGCATGCCCTTGCGGAAGTGCTCGACGTTGGCGACCAGCCGGTCGTGGAGTTCGTTGCTCTCGGCCAGCATCCGGAACATCTCGATGCCGGCGCCGACGACGGCGGGGGGCAGCGAGTTGGAGAAGAGGTAGGGACGCGAACGCTGGCGCAGCATGTCGATAATCTCCCTGCGGCCCGTCGTGAAGCCGCCTACGGCGCCGCCGAAAGCCTTGCCCAGCGTACCCGTGAGGATGTCGACCTGTCCGCGCAGGTCGTAAAGCTCGGTGATGCCGCGGCCGGTCTTGCCCAGCACGCCTGCCGAGTGGCATTCGTCGACCATCACCAGCGCGTCGTATTTCTCGGCCAGCTGGCATATTTTGTCCAGCGGGGCGGCGTTGCCGTCCATCGAGAAGACGCCGTCGGTGCAGATGACGCGGAAACGCTGTGCCTGCGCCTTTTTGAGGCATTCTTCCAGTTCGGCCATGTCGGCGTTGGCGTAACGGTAACGCACGGCCTTGCAGAGGCGTACGCCGTCGATAATCGAGGCGTGGTTCAGGGCGTCGGAAATGATGGCGTCCTCATCGGTGAAAAGCGGTTCGAAAACGCCTCCGTTGGCATCGAAGCAGGCGGCGTAGAGGATGGTGTCCTCGGTGCCGAAGTAGTCGGCGATGGCCTTTTCGAGCTGTTTGTGGATGTCCTGGCAGCCGCAGATGAAGCGTACCGACGACATGCCGTAGCCGCGGCTGTCCATCGCCTTTTTGGCCGCTTCGACAAGACGCGGGTTGTCCGAGAGCCCGAGGTAGTTGTTGGCGCAGAAGTTAAGCACCTTACGACCTGCAACTTCGATCTCCGCACGCTGCGGCGAAGTGATGATTCGTTCGCTCTTGTAGAGCCCTGCAGCCTTGATTTCAGCAAGTTCGTGCTGCAGGTGTTCTTTGATTTTTCCGTACATATCCGTTAATGTTTTGATGAATTTCCGGCGTGTGAGGTGTCAATCTGTTAGCAAATATACGACTAATTTCCGAAAACCGACATTTTTCGACGGCTTTTTTAACGTCCGGGGTTACGAATTGTTAGCCGGCAAGGCAGCGCGCGGGCTGCATCCGTCCCGTAACGGGGTTTTGGGCGGGGTTGTGGCCCGGTATCCTTACAATAATTTCGTCTGCGTACGGCGTCCGTCTGCCGGTGTCCGGCCCGGGTTTTTTCACGGATGCCGATTGCCCCTCCCCGCCGGTCTTTTTCGGCGGCGGCTTCAGGTTTTCGGGCCGTTTTGGCGAACGGGCGTTTTTTTGTGTTATATTTGTAACTCAAATAAAAACCGTCAACTATGAAAAAATCGTGTGTTTTGGTCAGCGGCGGCGCCGGTTATATCGGTTCGCATACCGCCGTGGAATTGATCGGGGCCGGATACGACGTGGTGATTGCCGACAACCTGTCGAACAGCGACATGGACGCCGTCGAGGGGGTGCGCAGCATCACGGGTGTCGACGTTCCCTTCGAGCGAATCGACTGCTGCGACCGCAGCGCGTTCAGCAAGGTGTTCGAAAAATACGACTTCGATTCGGTAATCCACTTCGCGGCGTCGAAAGCCGTCGGCGAATCGGTAAGCAAGCCGCTGGAATACTACCGCAACAACCTCACGTCGTTCATGAACGTCATCGACCTGATGCGCGAATTCGGACGGCGGAACATCGTCTTCTCGTCGTCGTGCACGGTCTACGGCGAGGCCGACGTGCTGCCCGTTACCGAGCAGACGCCCCGCAAGCCGGCCACCTCGCCTTACGGTAACACGAAGCAGATGTGCGAGGATATCCTGCGCGACTCGCTGGCCGCCTATGACGGACTGAAAGGCATTGCGCTGCGCTATTTCAATCCCATCGGCGCGCATCCTTCGGCGCTGATCGGCGAGTTGCCGCGCGGCGTTCCGCAGAACCTCGTACCCTATATCACGCAGACGGCCGCCGGTATCCGCGAGTGCCTGTCGGTGTTCGGCGACGACTATCCGACGCCCGACGGATCGAACATCCGCGACTATATCGACGTCGTCGATTTGGCCAAAGCCCATGTGGCGGCAATCCGGCGCATGATTGAAAACAAGAACAAGGGGAGGTACGAGATTTTCAACGTCGGCACGGGCAACGGCGTTTCGGTGCTCCAGCTGGTTCGCAAGTTCGAAGAGGTGAACAACCTCAAACTCAACTATAAAATCGTCGGCCGCCGGGCGGGCGACATTGTGGCCATCTGGGCCGATCCGTCGTACGCCAACAACGAACTGGGGTGGCGGGCCGAGCGTTCGCTCGATGAAACGCTGGCTGCGGCCTGGAAGTGGGAGAAGCATATCCGCGGCATCGGATAGCTGCCGCCGGAAGCCCGAAAGCGAGGTTGTCCGGCAAGTTTTTACAGGGTTTCACCCCCGTCGCAACGAGTTGCGACGGGGGTGAATTCTGTTTTTCGGTACTCACCGGCCGGTCTTTCTCGTGTGCCGTGTGCCCGCTATACGCCTGCGATGAACGCTTCCAGCGCGCCGAGGTCGGCTTCCATCGGTTCGGATGTCCGGGGGCGCCGGGAGAGCTCCGCGAGCTGCGGAGGCAGCGGTACGGCGGCGCCCGTGACGGGGGAGATGACCTCGCCGAACTTGGCCGGATGGGCAGTGGAGAGGTAGAAGCCCGCCTTGCCCGAGGCCGTGGAGGCCGCATAGCCGACAGCGCTGTGCGGGTCGGAGAGGTAGCCGTGGTTGCGGTGCAGCTCGTCGATGGTGCGGCGTATCAGGGCATCGTCGCACCGGAACCCCGCCAGTTCGCCGCGCAGGGCCTCCGGATCGTCGCCGCAGAGCCACAGCATGCGTTCGAAATTGCTTGGTGCGCCGACATCCATCGCATTGGCGAGCGTCCGCACCGAGGCCCGGGGGCGGTAATCGCCCGTGCGCAGGAATTCGGGCACCACGTCGTTGCTGTTCGAAGCCGCGACGAAACCTCCCAGGGGCAGCCCCATGCGGCGGGCCAGCATCCCGGCCGAAAGGTTGCCGTAGTTGCCGCTGGGCACCACGACCACGGGCTGGTCGCCGCCCGTGGCCTGCCGCCACAGGTGGTAACCGTAGAAGTAGTAGAATGCCTGCGGTATCCAGCGCAGCAGGTTAATCGAGTTGGCCGACGACACGCGGTGCCGGGCACGGAACGCCTTGTCCGCGAAGACCTCCTTGACCAGCCGCTGGCAGTCGTCGAACGTTCCGGCCACGCGCAGCGGGTGGATGTTGCTGCCGAGCGTGGTCATCTGGCACTCCTGCAGGCGGCTGATTTTCCCCGCGGGGTAGAGGAGCACGACCTCGACGCCCGGCACGTTGTGGAAGCCGTGCGCCACGGCGCTGCCCGTATCGCCCGACGTGGCCGTGAGAATCACCAGTTTTCCGTCCCCGCCGCCCAGCAGGCCGACCATCCGGCCCATGAAACCGGCGCCGTAGTCCTTGAATGCGAACGTCGGGCCGTGGAACAGCTCCAGCGTGTAGCGGCTGCCGACCCGGCGCAGCGGGAGCGGAAAGTCGTAGATGCGCACCATCTCCCGCTGCAGGAGGGCGGGGTCGATGTCGTCGCCGAAGAAGAGTCCGGCCAGGTATCCGGCCAGCGCGGCGTAGGACTCTCCGGCCAGCCGTTCTGCGACGGCCATGTCCGCCTGCGGAATACGTTCCGGGACGAACAGCCCTCCGTCGGGCGCCAGTCCCGCCTGCACGGCCTCGCGAAGCGAAAAGGCCTGTGCGCGTGCTTGGTCTTTCGTGCTGTAATATTTCATTTCGGTTGTTGTTTTTACGGTTCTACAATTCGCGCGCCGCGGTTCGATACGCGGCCCGCGTACATTTTGCAGCCGATTCCGAGCCGGGCGAAATGCCCCTGCATCCGTTCGGCGACCTGCTCCGATACGGCCTTGTCAGCCGCCAGTGCGAAAATCGACGGCCCCGAGCCGGCGATGTTCATCGCCAGGGCGCCTTCGGAGAGCACCTCTTCTTTCAGGCGGTCGTAGCCCGGGATAAACCCTTTGCGGCAGGGTTCCGCCACCGCGTCGTGCATCGAGCGGCCGATCAGCGCCACGTCGCCCAGGGCGAATCCGGCGACCAGCCCGCCGACGTTTCCCCACTGCGTGACGGCGTCGTGCAGGGGGATTTCCCGGGGCAGCACCTCGCGGGCCTCCTTGGTGCTGACGACGATGTCGGGATGCACCACGGCATAGAAAAAGTCGTCGGGGACGGGCAGGCGGACGATGTCCAGCGGTTCGTAACCGCGAATCAGCACCACGCCGCCCAGTACGGCGGGCCCGACGTTGTCCGCATGGGGCGTGCCGCCGATGAGCGCTTCGCCCATCATGGCGAACTCCACCAGCCGCTCGCCCGGGAAAGGCCGTCCAAACAGTTCGTTGACGCCGTAGACCGCTGCGGCGGACGATGCGGCGCTCGAACCGATGCCGCTGCCCGGGGCTATTTTTTCGAGAATTGTGATTTCGACCCGTACGGACTGGCCGTAGGCCTCCAGCATGGCCATGACGGCCGGGGTGATGACGTTGTCTTCCATGCGGGCGGGAAGCTCTTTCCCGCTCCGGTTGCTGATTGCGAGTCCGTCGGCGCCCGGCTCTACGCCGATTCGCATCCGGTCGCCCACGCCGTCGAGCGTCAGGCCCATCACGTCGAAACCGCAACCCAGGTTCGCCACCGTGCCGGGGGCGAATACTTCGATATATTGCATGATAAAATCTCCTGTTGAATGAAACTACCGTTGACTGAATTCTCATTTCCGCCCCGGCAGCCTGGGCCGGGAGGTGCATAACGGGTATGCTCGTGACGGAAAAATAACAACTACACCCCCACAGGGGTTGTGGTTGTCGTTGTGGTAGTTGCGCAGAGGACGATTGCGGAGGTAATACGCGTTGCGGGGATGCAGGTTGTCCCGCGTCCCTCGCCCGTCGTATTGTTCCGTTTCATGTTCATCGTGGGCAAATATAAAACAAAATTTTTTAATATCCAAATCTGCGTGATAAATCGTAAGCAGCCCGCAGATGCATCCGAAACCGGTTTTTATATATAGGAGTAGTCCGAAAAGGCCGGAAACAACCCGTCTGAAAAACAAATCGTAAGATATTTTTCACACCCGAAACGGGCGGATTTCCGGGAAACTTCGGTAAAATGGCGTTTGAGGCGGAAAAATGCGGTTTTAAATCGTAAGTAAACTGCGTCCGATACGGCGAGATATAAACCGCAAGAGGGGTATCTGTTTCCGGATTGTTACAATATTAAATTTTTTTCAAAATTATTTTGAAGAAACGGTTTTATATCCCTATCTTTGCTTCGAAACCATTACCCGAATACGGTTATTTATGCTGAACTGTTCGTATACCAACGTCATTAATCTGCTGCTCGTCGTCTTTGAGAGATAACGGGAGAAAGGTGATGCGTATAGGATAATAGTATAGAGCCTTTCTCCCAGGAGAAAGGTTTTCTTGTTTTCAGGCCGCACGGGATACGTTGAAAAAGAGAAGACATGAAACACCCACTCAAAAGCGCCGTCACGATGACGGGACGCCGCATGGCCGGGGCCAGGAGCCTCTGGCGTGCCAACGGAATGCGGGAGGAGCAGTTCGGCCGCCCGGTTATCGGCATTGCCAATTCGTTCACCCAGCTGGTGCCGGGGCATGTGCACCTGCATGAAATCGGGCAGTATGTCAAGGCGCGCATCGAGGCGCTCGGCTGTTTTGCGGCGGAGTTCAACACCATTGCCGTCGACGACGGCATCGCCATGGGCCACGACGGTATGCTTTACTCGCTGCCGTCGCGTGAAATCATCGCCGACAGTGTCGAATATATGGCCAACGCCCACAAGGTCGACGCGCTGGTCTGCATCTCGAACTGCGACAAGATTACCCCCGGCATGCTGATGGCCGCGATGCGGCTCGATATTCCCACCGTATTCGTGTCGGGCGGGCCGATGGAGGCGGGGCGCATGGGCGACCGCGCGCTCGATTTGATCGACGCCATGGTGATGGCCGCCGACAAGGGTTGCAGCGACGAGGAGGTGGCGCGCGTCGAACGCTGCGCCTGTCCCGGGTGCGGCTCGTGCTCGGGGATGTTCACGGCCAACTCGATGAACTGCCTAACCGAGGCGCTGGGGCTCTCGCTGCCGGGAAACGGCACGATTGTCGCCACGCACGCCAACCGCCGCCGCCTGTTCGAACAGGCCGCGGCGCTCATCGTCCGCAACGCCGAGCGCTACTATTTCGAGGGGGACGATTCGGTGCTCCCGCGTTCGATTGCCACGAAAGCCGCCTTCGAGAACGCCATGTCGCTCGACATCGCCATGGGCGGCTCGACCAATACGGTGCTGCACCTGCTGGCCGTGGCCCACGAGGCCGGCGTGGATTTCACGATGCAGGACATCGACCGCCTTTCGCGCCGGGTGCCCGTGCTGTGCAAGGTGGCGCCCAATTCGCATTACCATATCCAGGACGTGAACCGCGCCGGCGGCATCCTGTCGATTCTGGGCGAGCTCGCCCGCGCGGGACTGCTCGATACCACGGCCGGGCGTGTCGACGGCCGCACGCTGGCCCGTGCCATCGCCGCCTGCGACGTGCGCAGCGACACGGTCGAGCAGGAGTCAAAACGCCGTTGTGCGAGCGCTCCGGCAGGACTTTACAGCCGGGAGCTGGGCGCACAGCATACCTATTACGACGAACTCGACACGGACCGCACCGCGGGCTGTATCCGCGATATGGAACACGCCTATTTCCGCGACGGCGGGCTGGCCGTGCTGACGGGCAACATCGCCCGCAGCGGCTGTATCGTCAAGACGGCGGGCGTCGACGAATCGCTGTTCGTGTTCCGCGGCCGGGCACGCGTCTACGAGTCGCAGGAGCAGGCCATCGACGGCATCCTCGGCGACGAGGTGCAGGCTGGCGACGTGGTCGTCATCCGCTACGAAGGTCCCAAAGGCGGCCCCGGCATGCAGGAGATGCTCTATCCCACGTCGTACCTCAAATCCAAACACCTCGACAAAGCCTGTGCGCTGATTACCGACGGGCGCTTCTCGGGCGGAACCTCGGGCCTTTCGATCGGCCACGTGTCGCCCGAAGCCGCGTCGGGCGGGGAGATCGCCATCGTCCGCACGGGCGATGAAATCGAAATCGACATTCCCCACCGCTCGATTCGCCTCGTGGTCGGCGACGACGAAATCGCTGCGCGCATGGCGGCGCAGAAGCGTTTCCGTCCCGTGTCGCGCGATCGCCGTGTTCCCGCGTCGCTGCGCGCCTATGCGCAGCTGGTAAGCTCGGCGGACAGGGGAGCCGTACGAATCGTCGATGAAGAATAATCAAACAGGACAGCTATGAATACGACCGAAAAGATTAAAGCCGGGGAACAGCCCGCTCCCTGTATCACGGGGTCGCAGGCCCTCATCGAATCGTTCCTGCGCGAGGGGGTCGATACCCTTTTCGGGTATCCCGGAGGCGCGATCATTCCCGTATACGACGCCCTTTACGACTACCGCGACCGCCTGCGCCACATCCTTGTCCGCCATGAACAGGGCGCCGTGCACGCCGCACAGGGCTACGCCCGCGTGAGCGGCCGCGTCGGGGTGTGCCTGGTCACCTCCGGCCCCGGGGCTACGAATACCGTGACCGGACTGGCCGACGCGCTGATGGACTCCACGCCGCTGGTGCTCGTGACCGGGCAGGTGGGCTCGTCGCTGCTGGGCACCGATGCATTCCAGGAAACCAATTTCGTGGGCATCACGCAGGCCGTTACCAAGTGGAACTGCCAGGTCAAGCGTACCGAAGATATTCCCGGGGCGATTGCCAAGGCGTTCTATATCGCCCGCTCGGGGCGTCCGGGGCCTGTAGTCGTCGACATTACCAAGGACGCGCAGTGCGGGACGGCGCCTTTCCGCTACGAGAAAATCACCTCCATCCGCAGCTACGTTCCCGCGACCGTGCCCGATGAGGCCGGTATCGCCGAGGCGGTGCGGCTCATCGACGCGGCGCAGCGTCCGCTGGTGATGGTGGGACAGGGCGTCATCCTCGGGAACGCCGAGGCCGAAATGCGCGCTTTCCTCGAAAAGAGCGGCATGCCGGCGGCCTCGACGCTGCTGGGGCTGTCGGCCCTGCCGAGCGATTTGCCGCAGTACGTCGGCATGCTGGGCATGCACGGCAACTACGGGCCCAACATCAAGAATCGGGAGTGCGACCTGCTGGTCGCCGTGGGCATGCGTTTCGACGACCGCGTGACGGGAAACCCCGCCGCGTTCGGCGCCAATGCGAAGATTATCCACCTGGAGATAGACCCGGCCGAGATAGATAAAATCGTACATGCCGACGTGGCGCTGGTCGGCGACGTGAAACAGACCCTTCCGCTGCTGACGGCGCGGATTCGGGCCGCCGAACACGGGGCGTGGATCGAAGGCTTCCGCGCCTGCGACAAGGTCGAATACGAGGCGGTAATCAGGAAAGCCCTTGCCCCGGGCGGAGGCCGTATCCGCATGGGCGAGGCGGTCGATGCGGTGGCCCGCGCCTACGACAACGACGCCGTGCTGGTGACCGACGTGGGACAGCAGCAGATGTTCGCCGCGCGCTACTTCGGGTTCCGCCGCAGCCGCAGCATGGTGACTTCGGGCGGGCTCGGGACGATGGGCTTCGGGCTCCCGGCGGCCATCGGCGCCAAACTGGGAGCTCCCGAGCGCGAGGTGTGCCTCTTTGCCGGCGACGGCGGCCTGCAGATGACCATTCAGGAGCTGGGTACGATTTTCCAGTCGCAAATCGCGGTGAAAATCGTCCTGCTGAACAACTCGTTCCTCGGCATGGTGCGGCAGTGGCAGGATCTTTTTTACGACCGCCGCTATTCGTTCACCGAGCTGGCGAATCCCGATTTCGGGCTGATTGCACGCGGCAACGGCATCGCCTACCGTTGTGTCGAGCGGCGCGAGGAGCTCGCCGAAGCCGTGGCCGAAATGCAGGCCTGTGCGGGTGCCTTCCTGCTGGAGGTGCGTGTCGAAAGCGACGAGAATGTTTTCCCGATGGTGCCTGCCGGGGCGCCCGTATCGGCAATCCGACTGGAGTAAATCGAGCGACATATGGAACAGGAGTATATCATCACCGTTTTTTCGGAAAACAAAGTGGGTCTGCTGAGCCAGATCACCACGGTCTTCACCTGCCGCAACGTCAACATCGAGAGCCTGACGACCTCCGAGTCGGCGCTGGCGGGCATTCACAAGTTCACGATTGTCGTGCGCACCGAAGCCGACCGGGTCGAGAAACTCGCCCGCCAGGTCGAAAAGCGAATCGACGTGCTGAAAGTGTTCGTCTACACGGCCGGGGAGGTCGTGCAGCAGGAGATCGCCCTTTACAAGGTGACCCGCAGCCGCAACGTCGAGAAGCTCGTGCGTGAGCACAATGTCCGCATCCTGGAGATAGACGACGACTATATCGTCGTCGAGAAGACCGGGCACAAGGCAGAAACGCAGGCGCTGTTCCGGCTGCTGCAGCCCTACGGCGTGCAGCAGTTCGTGCGCAGCGGCACGGTAGCCATCATCAAGTCGCGGCGCGAGCTGCTGAACGAGTACCTCGAGGAGCTCGAACGAATCAGGCAATAAACGAATTCAATACAAACTTTTAAACTTACAGAACTATGGCACAGATTAATTTCGGCGGCGTTGAAGAGAATGTCGTTACACGCGAGGAGTTTCCCCTGGAGAAAGCGCGCGAGGTACTGAAAAACGAAACCATCGCCGTAATCGGCTACGGCGTGCAGGGGCCGGGGCAGTCGCTCAACCTCAAGGACAACGGGTTCAACGTCATCGTAGGCCAGCGCGAGGGCAGCAAAAGCTGGGACAAGGCCGTTGCCGACGGCTGGGAGCCGGGCAAGACCCTTTTCGGAATCGAAGAGGCCGCCGAGCGCGCCACGATTATCCAGTACCTGCTGTCGGACGCGGGACAGATCGCCGTATGGCCGACCATCCGCAAACACCTCACGCCGGGCAAGGCGCTCTATTTCTCGCACGGATTCGGCATCACCTACAAGGAGCGCACGGGCATCGTGCCCCCGGCCGACGTCGACGTAATCCTGATTGCCCCCAAGGGCTCGGGCACTTCGCTGCGCCGCATGTTCCTGCAGGGCCGCGGCCTGAACTCGAGCTACGCGGTTTTCCAGGACGCTACGGGGCGCGCTTTCGAGCGTGTGGTGGCGCTGGGCATCGGCGTAGGTTCGGGCTACCTGTTCGAAACCGACTTCAAGCGGGAGGTGTATTCCGACCTGACGGGCGAGCGCGGTACGCTGATGGGTGCCATACAGGGTATTTTCGCCGCCCAGTACGATACGCTGCGTGCGAACGGACACACCCCTTCGGAGGCTTTCAACGAAACGGTCGAGGAGCTGACGCAGTCGCTCATGCCGCTGGTGGCCGAGAACGGCATGGATTGGATGTACGCCAACTGTTCGACCACCGCACAGCGCGGCGCGCTGGATTGGTGGAAGCGTTTCCGCGACGCGACGAAACCCGTCTTCGAGGAGCTTTACCGTGAGGTCGCCGCCGGCAACGAGGCCCAGCGGTCGATCGATTTGAACAGCAAGCCCGATTACCGCGAGAAACTCAACGAGGAGCTGCGCGAGATGCGGGAGAGCGAGATGTGGCAGACGGGCGCCGTGGTGCGCAAGCTCCGCCCCGAGAACAACTGATACCCCGGGCGCCGGCGGCTTTTTCATTCCGTTTAGCGCTCCGTCCGGTCGTATTCGCCGCCCCCGGCGTCGTTTGTGAGTCCGGCCTACCCCCAAACCCCCTGCCCCGGGCGGGGGCTTGGTGTCGCCGCCGCGGGATTTGCCCCGCGGGATGCAGGCGACCGGCAATTAACAGTTTTGTAACGTAATAATACAACAACAATCAATCTATGTGTGGTTTCGTAGGACTATTTGACATCAGGCAGAAATCGGATGCACTGCGTACGCAGGTACTGAAAATGTCGAAAAACATCCGGCACCGCGGCCCCGACTGGTCGGGGGTCTACTGTGGCGAGCGGGCGATTCTTTCCCACGAGCGGCTGTCGATCGTCGATCCCCAGTCGGGCGGACAGCCCCTTTTCAGCAGTGACGGGAAGCAGGTGCTGGCCGTCAACGGCGAGATTTACAACCATCAGGAGATTCGCGCCGAGCTGGCCGGGGAGTATGACTTCCGGACGGGTTCGGATTGCGAGGTGATCCTGCCGCTCTACCGGAAAATGGGCGTCGGACTGCTGGAGAAAATCAACGGCATTTTCGCTTTCGCGCTGTACGACATCGAGAAGGACGAATACCTGATTGCCCGCGACCCGATCGGCGTCATCCCGCTCTACATCGGCTGGGACAAGGACGAACAGTTCTATGTCGCCTCGGAGCAGAAAGCCCTCGAGGGGGTGTGCAGCACCATCCGGCCTTTCCTGCCGGGCCATTACTGGTCGAGCCGGGAAGGGAAAATGGTGCGCTGGTACAAACGCGACTGGTTCGAGTACGATGCGGTGAAAGACAACGGCGCCGACATTCAGGCGCTGCGCGCGGCGCTCGAAGCCGCCGTCAAGCGGCAGCTGATGTCCGACGTGCCTTACGGCGTGCTGCTCTCGGGCGGACTCGACTCGTCGATCATCTCGGCCATCGCCAAGAAGTATGCCGACCGCCGCGTCGAATCGAACGACCGCGACCGGGCGTGGTGGCCGCAGCTGCACTCGTTCGCCATCGGCCTGAAAGGGGCGCCCGACCTGGCGGCCGCCCGCAAAGTGGCCGACCATATCGGCACCGTCCACCACGAAATCAACTATACCGTGCAGGAGGGGCTGGATGCCGTGCGCGACGTGATTTACTTCATCGAAACCTACGACGTGACCACCGTGCGCGCCTCCACGCCGATGTACCTGCTGGCGCGCGTCATCAAGTCGATGGGTATCAAGATGGTGCTTTCGGGCGAGGGGGCGGACGAGATTTTCGGCGGCTACCTCTATTTCCACAAGGCTCCCGACGCGCGCGCCTTTCATGAGGAAACCGTGCGCAAGATAGGCAAGCTGCACCTTTACGACTGCCTGCGGGCCAACAAGTCGCTTTCGGCGTGGGGCGTCGAGGGGCGTGTGCCGTTTCTGGACAAGGAGTTCCTCGACGTGGCGATGCGCATCAACCCGGCGGCGAAGATGGCCGGGGACGGGCATATCGAGAAGTGGATTCTGCGCAAGGCTTTCGAGGACATGCTGCCCGCCGAAATCGTGTGGCGGCAGAAGGAGCAGTTCTCCGACGGCGTGGGCTACAACTGGATCGACACCCTCAAGCAGCTCACCGCCGAAGCGGTTTCCGACCGCGAGATGGAGCATGCCGCGGAGCGTTTCCCGATTAATCCGCCCCGCAACAAGGAGGAGTATTACTACCGTACGATTTTCGAGGAGCACTTCCCGTCGCATACTGCGGCGCAGTGCGTGCCCTCGGTGCCTTCCGTTGCGTGCAGCACGGCCGAGGCGCTGGCCTGGGACAAGGCGTTCCGCGACATGAACGAACCCTCGGGCCGTGCGGTGCTGGGCGTGCACAACACCGATTTGGCGCACGGATAATCCGGGACGGATTCCCGGATATGAAACGGAGGCCCCGGCTCATCGAGCCGGGGCCTCCGTTTCTTTCGCGGGCCGGGCGGAAGCTTCCGCCGCAGGTGTGACAGGCCGCAATGCTCCCGGAGTGTGGCCCGGGGCTTAAATCTGTGCGGCGATGAAGTCACCCACTTCGGTGGTCGAGCAGCGCCGCTCGCCCGGGGCCGCGAGGTCTTCGGTGACGACGCCTCCGGTGAGGGCGCAATCGACGGCTGCGCGCACGGCGCGGCCCTCGGCGTCGAGTCCGAGGTGCTCGAGCAGCATGGCGGCCGAGAGAATGGTCGCCATCGGATTGGCGATGTTTTTGCCCGCAGCCTGGGGATAGGAGCCGTGAATCGGTTCGAAGAGCGCCACGTCCGACCCGACGCTCGCCGAGGGGAGCATGCCGAGCGAACCGCTGATGACGCTGGCTTCGTCGGTGAGGATGTCGCCGAACATGTTCTCGGTGACGATGACGTCGAAATGGGTCGGCTGCCGGACAATCTGCATCGCGGCGTTGTCCACGAACATGAATTCCACCTCCACATCGGGGTATTGGCCGGCCAGCCCCTGTGCGACCTCCCGCCACAGGCGCGAGGTTTCGAGCACGTTGGCCTTGTCGACGACCGTCAGGTGCCGCCGCCGGCTCATGGCCAGCCGGAATGCCACGTGCAGTACCCGTTCGATTTCGGCGCGCGTGTAGGTGCAGGTGTCGAAAGCCTCCGTTCCCGCTTCGTTGCGGCCCTGCGGGCGGCCGAAGTAGATGCCGCTCGTCAGTTCGCGCACGCAGATGAAGTCGGTGCCGCGCACCACGTCGGCCTTGAGCGGCGAGCGGTCGGCGAGCGTGTCGAACAGTGCGATGGGCCGCAGGTTGGCGAAAAGCCCCAGCGATTTGCGCATGCGCAGCAGCCCCTGCTCGGGACGTACGGGCGATTTGGGGTTGTTGTCGTATTTCGGGTCGCCGATGGCCCCGAACAGCACGGCATCGGCTTCGAGGCAGATGCGGTGCGTCCGGTCGGGATAGGGGTCGCCGGTGGCGTCGATGGCGCAGGCGCCTACCAGCGCTTCGCGGTATTCGAAATGGTGTCCGAATTTTTCCGCTACACGGTTCAACACTTTCGTGGCCTCGGCGATAATCTCGGGGCCGATGCCGTCGCCGGCTAAAAGGGCTATGTTAACATCCATGGTCGTTGTAATTTATTTCGATTATGTTCAGCATCTTGATGGTCGCCTTGATGGCGGCTTCGGTCTGGTCGGCGTCCAGCCCCCGTGTCTTGAAGACTTTGCCGGCCATCTCCCAGGTGATGATTGTCTGCACGAAGGCATCGGTGCGGCCGCCGGGCGGGATTGAAACGGTGTAGTTGCGCAGCATGGGGAACTCGCGTCCGAGCTGGTGCTTGTAAATTTGCCGCAGGGCCCGCATGAACGCGTCGTACTGGCCGTCGCCGGCCGAGGTCTGCTCGTACGCGCGGTCGTTGATTTCGATTTTGAGCGTAGCCACGGGATGCAGTCCCTGTGCGAGCGAGAGGCTGTAGTTGAGGATGCGGACGGGGTTTTCGGCCAGGTCGTAGCGGAGTATGTCGGCGATGATGTAGGGCAGGTCTTCGGTGGTCACCAGCTCTTTCTTGTCGCTCAACTCGACGACCCGTTCGGTCACCTTGCGCATCGAAGCCTCGTCGAGCTCGATGCCCAGCGCCTCGAGGTTTTTGAGGATGTTGGCCTTGCCCGAGGTCTTGCCCAGGGCGTATTCGCGCACGCGGCCGAACCGTTCGGGCAGCAATTCGTTGAAGTAGAGGTTGTTTTTGTTGTCGCCGTCGGCGTGGATGCCGGCGCACTGCGTGAAGACGCTTTCGCCGACGATGGGCCGGTTTGCGGGGATGCGGATGCCGGTGTAGGTTTCGACCATGCGGCTGACATGGTTGATTTTCCGCTCGTCGATGCCCGTCGCGCGGTGCAGGCGGTCGTGCAGGACGGCGACCGTGCTCGACAGGGGGGCGTTCCCGGCTCGTTCGCCCAAGCCGTTGATGGTTACGTGGACGCCGTGGAACCCGCCCCGGACGGCCGCCGCGGTATTGGCCACCGCGAGGTCGTAGTCGTTGTGCGCGTGGAAGTCGAAGCGCAGTTGGGGGTAGCGCTGCACCAGCTCACGGCAGAAACGCTCGGTGGCGTAAGGGTCGAGTACGCCCAGCGTATCGGGGCACATGAACCGCTGCACGGGAGCGTCGGCCAGTCCGTCGAGCATCGCATAGACGTATTCGGGCGAGTGCTGCATGCCGTTCGACCAGTCTTCGAGGTAGACGTTCACCTTCATTCCGCGGCCGACGGCGCGGTCGATCGTGGCGCGAACGTCGGCGAGGTGCTCACCGGGCGTGCGGCGCAGTTGTTCGCGGCAGTGTTTGAGCGACCCTTTGGTCAGCAGGTTCACCACGCGGCACCCCGCCTCGCCCAGCCAGTCGAGCGATACGCCGTCGTCGATGAATCCCAGCGCCTCTACGCGGTCGGTATATCCCTTGGAGGCGGCCCATTCGGCGATGCGCCGCACGGCTTCCTGCTCGCCGTTCGAAACCCGCGCCGAGGCGATTTCGATGCGGCTGACGCGCAGTTCCTCCAGCAGCAGCCGGGCGATGGAGAGTTTTTCACGGGCGTTGAAGGAAACGCCCGAGGTCTGCTCGCCGTCGCGCAGCGTGGTGTCCATTATTTCGACAGGGGGAAGCATCTTCGGGCTATTTGCGTCCGGCTTCGAACGTTGCGATTTGCTCCGAGATGCTGCACAGGTAGTCCACGTCGTCGTAGCCGTTCTGCAGGCAGCGCTTCTTGTAGGCGTCGATTTCGAACCGCTCGCTGCGGCCCGTGGCGCAGATGGTGAGCGTCTGGTTGTCCAAATCGACCGTGAAACGCGCCGCGGGGTCGGCGTCGACGGCAGCGAAGACCTCGGCGAGGAACTCCTCGCTTACCGTAATGGGCAGCAGGCCGTTGTTGAGGGCGTTGTTGCGGAAGATGTCGGCGAAGAAGCTCGACACCACCACGCGGAAGCCGTAGTCGGCGATGGCCCATGCGGCGTGTTCGCGCGAACTGCCGCAGCCGAAGTTGCGGCCTGCGACGAGGATTTTGCCCGCATAGCGGCCGTCGTTGAGCGGGAACGAGGCGACCTTTTGTCCCGCGGCGTCGTAGCGCCAGTCGCGGAAGAGGTTGTCGCCGAAGCCTTTGCGCTCGGTGGCTTTGAGGAAGCGCGCCGGGATAATCTGGTCGGTATCTATGTTTTCCACGCGGACGGGCACGGCCCCCGACGTGAAGGTTTCGAATTTGGGTATGGCCATATCGGTTTTGTTTTTTCGGCCCGGCTCCGGCAGCGGCCGCATTGCCGCGAAGCGGTTTGCAAATCCCTGTCCGGGGCTGGGGTTCGGGACGGTTTTTCCGACGACGCGGGCGGCGGCGGCAGTGATTGGCCGTCCGAAGCGGGGTTATCTGTTTTTATAATTCGAAGAATTTGCGCGGGTCTTCGATGCGGCCGCTTACGGCCGCCGCGGCGGCGACGGCGATGCCTGCGAGCAGGGTGCGCGCCCCGGGACCCTGCCGGCCCTCGAAATTGCGGTTCGAGGTCGAAACGCTGTACATGCCTGCCGGAATCTTGTCGGCGTTCATTGCCAGACAGGCCGAGCAGCCCGGCTGGCGGAGTTCGAAGCCCGCGGCGGCGAGGATTTTGTCCAGCCCCTCGGCCCGTGCGGCGGCTTCGACGCCTTTCGAGCCGGGGACAATCCATGCCGTGACACCTTCGGCCTTGCGGCGGCCTGCTACCAGTTTCGTAAAACGCCGCAGGTCTTCGATGCGGCCGTTGGTGCAGCTGCCGACGAAAACATAGTCGACAGGCTTGCCCAGCAGTTTTTCGCCGGGTTCGAATCCCATGTATTCCAGCGCTTTGGCATCTGCACCGGCGGGAATCGCCGCATCGACGGCCATGCCCATGCCGGGATTGGTGCCGTAAGTAATCATCGGGGCGATGTCGGCGGCGTCGAAACGGTACTCCTTGTCGAAGCGGGCGTCCGGGTCGCTGCAGAGGTCTTTCCAGCGGGCGACGGCCTCGTCGAACGCGGCCCCCTGCGGCGCGCGTTCACGGCCCCGGAGGTAGTCGAACGTGGTCTGGTCGGGAGCGATCATGCCGCCCCGCGCCCCGCACTCGATGCTCATGTTGCAGACGGTCATGCGGCCCTCCATCGAAAGCGACCGGATGGCTTCGCCCGCGAACTCGATGAAGTAGCCCGTGCCGCCCGAGGCGGTGAGCTGCGAGATGATGTAGAGGATGATGTCTTTGGCCTCGACGCCCCGACGCAGCGTTCCGTCGACCGTGATGCGCATGCTGCGCGGCCTGGACTGGATGATGCACTGGCTGGCGAAGACCATTTCGACCTCGGATGTACCCACGCCGAACGCCACGGCGCCCAGCGCTCCGTGCGTCGAGGTGTGGCTGTCGCCGCAGACGATGGTCATGCCCGGCTGCGTGAAGCCCAGTTCGGGGCCGATGATGTGCACGATGCCCTGGCGCGGGTTGCCCACGCCGAAGTGCTCGATGCCGAACTTGTCGCAGTTGGCCGCCAGCGCCTCGACCTGCCGCCGCGATTCGGGCTCGGCAATGGGCAGGTGCTGGTCGACGGTCGGGATGTTGTGGTCGGCCGTGGCGGTGATTTGCGCCGGGCGTGCCACGCCGATGCCGCGCCGTTCGAGCCCGGCGAAGGCTACGGGCGACGTCACCTCGTGTATGTACTGGCGGTCGATGTAGAGCACCGAGCGGCCGCCGTCCTCGGTGCGCACGGTGTGCGCATCCCAGATTTTGTCCAAAAGGGTTTTTCCCATCCTTATGCCTCCTTTTCTTTGCGTTCGGTTACGTTCAGTACGCGCAGTGCGTCGAGGAACGCCTCGATCGACGCCCGCGTGGTATCGGTGTGCGCCGCGAAGCCGTGTACGGTGCGGTTGCCGCACCGTACCTGTACGTGTACGCGGCCGACATCGTTCGACCCCCTGGTGATGGCCTGCATGAGGAACTCCATGAGCACCACCTTTTCGTTGATAAGGCTCTTGATGGCCGATACGGCCGCATCGACCGGGCCGTTGCCCGTGGCGATGGCCATGCGTTCGTGGTCGCCGAATTTCAGCACCACGGTAGCCGTCGGGACGAGCGTGCCGGTGGTGACCTGCAGGAATTTGAGCGATACGGTCTGCTGCTTCATGCGGTCGATGTCGCCCACGAGGTAGAGCAAATCGTAATCCTGAATCTCCTTTTTCCGGTCGGCCAGTTCGAGGAACTTGGCATAGGTTTCGTCCAACTCCTCCTGCGTGAGGTTATAACCTATCAGTTCGAGCCGGTGCACGAGTGCCGCGCGGCCGCTGCGGGCCGTCAGGGCGATGACCGACTCGTTGAGCCCGATGTCCTGCGGGTCGATGATTTCATAGGTCTGGCGGTCTTTCAGCACGCCGTCCTGGTGGATGCCCGACGAGTGGGCGAACGCGTTGCGGCCGACAATGGCCTTGTTGGGCTGCACGGGCATGTTCATCAGGCTCGACACGAGGTGCGAGGCCTTGGTAATGAGCCGTGCGTCGATATTCGTGTCAATGGCGATCTCCTTGTGGCAGCGCAGGGTCATCACCACCTCTTCGAGCGAGGTGTTGCCGGCCCGTTCGCCGATGCCGTTGATGGTCACCTCGGCCTGCCGCGCGCCGTTCAGGATACCGCTCAAGGTGTTGGCCGTTGCCATGCCCAAATCGTTGTGGCAGTGGGTGGAGATGATCGCCCGGTCGATGTTGGAAACGTGTTCGACGAGGTATTTGATTTTCGCGCCGTACTCGTGGGGCAGGCAGTAACCCGTGGTGTCGGGAATGTTGACCACCGTAGCGCCGGCCTTGATGACGGCTTCGATGACACGGGCGAGGTATTCGGGGTCGGCGCGTCCCGCGTCTTCGGCGTAGAACTCCACGTCCTCGACGTAGCGTTTGGCGTACTTCACCGCCTCGATTGCCGATTCGAGAATCTTCTCGGGCGTCGAGCGCAGCTTGTCGTAGATATGCTGGGGCGAAACGCCGATACCCGTGTGGATGCGTTTGTGTTTGGCCAGCCGCAGGGCGTCGGCGGCCACGTCGATGTCCTTTTTCACGGCGCGTGTCAGCGCGCAAATCGTCGGGGCCGAAACGGCCTTCGAAATCTCGAGTACGGAGTTGAAGTCCCCGGGGCTGGAGATCGGGAAACCCGCTTCGATAATGTCCACACCGAGGCTTTCCAGAAGTTTGGCGACTTCGATTTTCTCGGTGGTGTTCAACTGACAGCCCGGCACCTGCTCGCCATCACGGAGCGTGGTGTCGAAAATAAAGAGTTTTTCGCACATAGTCTGATAGTCTAACTAACCTTGGCAACAAATATATTAAAAATATTTGCGAATCCCTTCATGCTGCGTAAGTTTCGTTTGCCGTGTCGACCTTGTCGGAGTGCGGTTCTGCGGGTTTTTTATTACAGATTCGGCATTCGGGAAGAAGATATGACGAAAGTCCGGCGGGTTTCTGCGGGGAGAGCTTACAGATTATAACCGTTTGAAATTTGTCGTACGCCTGTCGATTTATTTCGGAAAATGATCCCCCGGGGCCGTTTTTTAGCGGATTGGGGATAAAAACCAACGGGCCGCTCCCGAAAGAACGGCCCGTTTCCGTAAATACGCTTATGGTTGTTTGTACTTACGCTTCGTTACTTCCTGCGCCGGATATTGTCGGAAACGGACTCTACCGTGCAGGGGCCGTCGTAGATTGCTCTGGCCGATGAGGTTACGCTGATTTTCAGGTGGTTCGAGCACCAGATGTCGGACTGTGCGAAGCCGGACGCCGTGATGTCGTAGTTTGCCACGCGCAGTTTCGGGGCAGAGAAAATGCCTGACGAAGAAGCGGTTACCTTGCCGCTCTCGACCGTCGCCTCGCCGTCGAGGACGATTCTGCCGAAGCCCGCGACCGTGGCGGTGAAAGACGATGCGGAGAACCTGCCGCGGATCGAGGCGCTGGAAGTCGCATCCAGGGTGGCCGTCTGGCAGTCGATCGCGCCGGAGAACTTCGCGAATCCCGAAGCGGAAATTTTCAGTCGGGGCGCCTTTACGGGGGCCTTGACCGAGCAGCTGCTCGACAGCCGGGCGTTGAATACGGGGGCTTCGACCGAGCCGGAGAAGTTGGCGAAGCCGCTCGCGTCGAACGTACACGTCCCCGTGCAGACGATTTGAGAGGAGATACGGCTGCTGCTCGACAGGTTCAGGTCGCTTTTGCCGCTGCGGATATTCCCCGAGAATTTCCCGAAGCCGCTGACGTTGAGCTGTAACGTTCCCGCCTCGATGTCGGTTTTTACGGAAGCGCTGCTCGAAACGTTTACCGAGATGTGCTCCCCTTTCATCGGCAGCAGGTTCGTGACGGTCGAGAAGCCCGATGCGGAGATGGCGTTCAATGCCGTCGAAGCGGGGAGAACGACCTTGACGGAGATGTTTTCCGTGCTGTTGGCGTCGATTCGGAATTTCAGTTTCCCGCCCTCGCGTTCCATGGAGAGGTAGTCGATTACGTTGTCGTTCGCCGTCACGCTGACGGTTTTGGCCGCGGGGCTGATGGTGATGTCGAACGACGACGATGCAGCGACGGCCGTGTAGTCGCCCGCCTTGCCCCAGTCCTGCGTCACCATGCGGGCGCTTCCCTTCAGGCGTTTGGGCATGCGGCTGCGGTCGATGGCCGCACGCTTGATGTTGGTGCCGATGTTGCCCTCGGTGTTATAGAGCCGGCGGATTTGCTCGGCGGTGAGCACGGCGGCGAATTTATCGACGTAGTCGCGTTTGACCTGCGCCGTGGCCGCGATGTTCGAGAGTTTGGTTTTCAGGCTGTTTCGCTGGGACGCCTCGTCCGTTCCCGGGGCTGTGCCGCCGGCGTCGACGGCTTTGTCGAGCGCCTCGCGGTAGGCTTTATAGAGCGGCTCGAACTCTTTGCGCTGGCGCGGGGAGAGCCCCAGTTCGCGGACGACCTGTTCGCGCGCTGCCTTGTTCAGCTCTTCGAGCGACTGGCTTTCCAGGGCGGCTTCTTCCGCCGCGTCGATGGCGGCGCGGGCATCCGCAACGGCCCGGACGATGTCGCTGCCGGAAGCTGCGGCCTTGCCTGCGGCGAGCGTAAGCAGGAGGGCGAGGAGGAAAGTAAGGAGCTGTTTCATATTTTCGTCGGTTTTAAAGTTGCTGGATGTAAAGGATGTCGTCGTAATTCTCCGCAGCGGCCTGCCGCAGGGTTTCGGCCGGGGTCGTGGCGAGCATCTGCTCGAGGTCGGGGGCCGGAGTGCCGGCGCTGCCGCGGTATTGGGTGAGAACCAGTCCGGCGAGAAGGAGGACCGCGGCGGCGGTAGCCGCTGCCGCCAGGTATATCCGGCGTGCGCGGCGCGGCGCAGGTGCGGGCCGTACGGTGGTGCGGCTGCGGATACGCTCGTGCAGCGTTTCGAGGCTCTGCGGCGGAAGGTCGTAAGGCAGTTCCCTGCCGATATTTTCGAAATCGTGGTTCATAGTTCCCGTGTTAATTTCTCTTTCAGTTTCTGTACCGCATGGTGGTAGTTGACCTTGAGCGTCTGTTCGCGCTGGCCCAGCACGCGGGCGATTTGTTCGTAGGGCATCCGGTCGTAATAGCGGAGGTTGAAAACCAGCCGCTGTTTGAGCGGCAATTCCAGTATCGCCTGCTGGAAGCGCACCAGCGTCCGGTCGGCGTCCTCGCCGCATTCGTCCGCCACACGGCCCGCCAGCGAGCGGCTCACCTCGTCGAGCGAAGTGAAGAGCCCCGGCCTGCGCCGCCGGAGCAGCGTCAGGGCCGTATTCGTGGTGATGCGGTAGAGCCATGCCCCCAATTCGCCGTCGCCGCCCCGGAAAGAGCCGATTTTGTCGTAGGCCCGGACGAAGGTTTCCTGCACCACGTCCTCGGCGTCCTCGTGGACGACCACCAACCGCCGTGCATGCCAGTAGAGCGGGCGGAGGTACTCCCCGACTAACCCGTCGAACGCGCCGCGCCGGGTTTCGGGGTCGCGCAGCGCGGTGAGCTCTTTGCCGGGTATGTCGCGGGTCTTCTCCATGGGTTTGCATATAAGACGCATTAAAGTAGCGAAAGTTAAATCCGAAACCGAAATTTTTCTCCCGAAAAGGAATTTTTCCTCCCTGATTTTTGATTCTTAAGAATTTACCTTATCTTTGCCGTCCGAAACAGGCGGAATTGGGATGCGGCCCGCGAGGCCGTGTTGAGAACCGCCGCAGGTAACACATTAAAAAACAAATTGCTATGAAAACCATTTCTGTAAAGGCCGTTAAGCGTGACGAGTACGGCAAGAAAGCGGCCAAGGCCGTGCGCCGCGAGGGTATGGTACCCTGCGTATTGTCGGGCAACGGCGAGTCGGTCGCCTTTTCGGTAGACCCCCGCGAGATCAAACCCCTGATCTACACCCCCAACTCCTATATCGTCGAGTTCGACGTCGACGGCAAGAAAGAGCAGGCCGTACTGCGCGAGGCACAGTTCCACCCCGTGCGCGAGGAGATTCTGCACCTCGATTTCTACCGTATCGCTGCGGGCAAGCCCGTTTCGATTGCCATTCCGGTACGCCTGACGGGTAACGCCGAAGGTGTGAAAGTCGGCGGTAAGCTGGCCCTGTCGGCCCGCAAGCTCATCGTGAGCGCGCTGGTCGAGAACCTGCCCGACGAACTGGTCGTGGACGTGACCGAACTGGGCGTCGGCAAGACCATCTTCGTAGGCGACCTGGAGTTCGAGAACCTGAAGTTCGTTACCCCCGCCACGACGGCTGTCTGCGCAGTCCGCGTAACCCGTGCATCGCGCGGTGCTGCCGAGGCTGCGGCGAAATAGTCGCTGACGGCGTATGAAATACTTAATTGTTGGGCTGGGAAATATCGGCGCCGAATATGCCGGGACCCGACACAACATCGGATTCAACGTGTTGGACGCCCTTGCAGGGGCGTCCAACGCTGTTTTTACCACGGCGCGTTACGGCGATGTGGCCGAACTGAAACACAAGGGCCGCACGCTGATTCTGCTGAAACCCTCGACCTACATGAACCTTTCGGGCAAAGCCGTCCGCTATTGGATGGAGGCCGAGAAAATCGCCCCGGAGAACCTGCTGGTCATCTCCGATGATATCGCGCTGCCGTTCGGCACGCTGCGCATGCGGCCCCGGGGCAGCGCCGGAGGCCATAACGGACTGAAGAATATCGCCGAGCTGCTGGGCACGGAGGATTTTGCGCGGATGCGTTTCGGCGTGGGCGGCGATTTCCCCAAGGGCCACCAGGTCGACTATGTGCTGGGCGAGTGGTCGGACGAGGAGGCGAAAGCGCTGCCCGAGCGGTTGAAGGTCTTCGGCGATGCGGTACTTTCGTTCGCGACCATCGGGCTGGAGCGCACGATGAATTTCTTCAACAAGAAATAGACGAACATTTGATAAGGGCCGTAGGCTCGAAACACAGAAACGGACAATATATCGTGCTTGCATGATACTTTGTCCGTTTCTGCATTTTCTCCCGCAGAGATTTTCAAATGTTCGTCAGCTCCGCTGCAGAAATCACGCCGTGTGCCATGCGCGCAGCGAATGCGGCATAATTTCGGGGCATGCGGGGGTTTCGGGCAGTATGCCTTTATTCTTCTATTCCTCTTCGTCGTAATAGATTTCGTCCATCAGCCCGTCCAGTTCGCGGCGCTCCTTTTTTGTCGGGCGGCCCGTGCCCCGGTCGCGGAATACGAAAATCGTTTCACGGGGGACGTTCAGTTTGTCCAGCTCCTCCTGCGGCGTGATGTTGAGGCAATACATGGGAACGTTCTTGGCCGGCTGGCGGCTCGATACGAGGTCGAGTACCTTGTATGAATAGGTTACCTGCATTTTGCGGACGGCGATTACGTCGCCGATTTTCACTTCGCGCGAGGGTTTGGCGAAAGAGCCGTTCACCGTGACTTTGTTGTTGCGGACTGCGTCCGCGGCGTCGCTGCGGGTCTTGAACACCCGCACGGCCCAAAGGTATTTGTCGAGTCTGATGTCGTCCATATCGTTATTTTTCGTAAATCGATTCGCTGCGGGGCGTGTCGTGCGACTGTTCGTCGTTCTGGCGGCTGACGCTCAGAATCATGCCCAGCGCAATGGTGGTGAAGATTGTCGACGAACCGCCGCGCGAAATCAGCGGCAGGGTCTGCCCCGTTTCGGGTATCAGGTTGACCGTCACCATGATATGCAGCAGCGCCTGGCAGGTTATCAGCAGCGCCAGCCCGAGTACGAGCAGTCCCGGGAAGGCCGTTCCGCAGCGGCGGAATATCTCGATGCCCCGGAAGAAGACCCACAGGTAGAGCATCAGCAAGGCCAGTGCCAGGACGATGCCGTACTCCTCGACGAAAAAGGCGTAGGCGTAGTCGCTCTCGGGGTGAATCATCTCCACGCGCATGGCGCTCTGCCCGGCTCCCTCGCCGAAGACGCCGCCGTTGTGGATGGCTATCATCGAACGTTCGGTGTCGGTGAGGTGCTCGATGGGCTTCTCGGTCTGCGAGCGGGTCCAGAGGTGTATCCATGTCGAAACGCGTCCCTCGGCGGTTTCGCTGCGCCCGAGGTTGAGCGTCATGATGAGGACGATGCCGATGCCGGCCAGGCCGACGAGTTTCATCAGTTCGCCGAAGCGGACGCGGCCGATGAGCATCATGACCCACGAGGCGAGGAATACCAGCACGGCCGACGAGGTGTGGGCCGGGAAAATCACGGCGCAGGATACCACGACCGGCATCAGGATGGGCCACGTGCCCTCGCGCCAGATGCGGCGCTGCTCGCGCGACGAGCGCCACGTCCAGAATTTGAGCGACGGGACGATGCGTATTTTGTCGATTTTCGACTGCCGTCCGGCCAGCTGCCGTGCGAGGAACAGCACGGTGGCGACTTTCAGCGCCTCGGAGGGCTGGAACTGGAACGGCCCGAGGGGTATCCAGCGGGCGGCGCCGTTGGTCGTGGCGCCGATGAAATAGACAGCGACGGTGAGTGCGACCGACAGGAAATAAACCGGGCGGGAGAAAAGGTTGTAGATACGGCAGTTGATTTTCTGCACGGCGACCAGGACGACGAGGCTGACGACGAGGATCATCAGCTGCTGGCGCAGGAAATGCGCCGTCGTGCGCGCCGTATGGGCGTCGTAGGCCATCTTGGCCGTCGACGAATAGACCACCAGCACCGAGATTACGGCCAGCGTGGCTACGATGATCCACAGTACGCGGTCGCCCGTGAAAAAGCGGAAGCGGGGTTTTCCCGGGGTTTCGGTTTCGCCCCGGGGCGCTTCGGCGTCGCCTGTGCCGGCGTCGCGCGCCGCATTTCCGCTGCGCGCCGAGGCCCGTCCGCGTATGGATGCCGTACCCTCCCTGCGGGCGGCTCCGGCTGCCGTTTCGGCCGCCGTCTGCTCCCAGGGTTCCGCCACGCCCTGCTGCGTATCCTGTGCGTATTTCCGTTCGCCGGGTTTCATCGTCTTATGCCTTTTCGTTTACCCACGCCTTGAACAGTTCGCCGCGGTTTTCGTAGTTCTTGAAGAGGTCGAAGCTCGCGCAGGCAGGCGACAGGAGCACCGCGTCGCCGGCTTTGGCGGCGGCTTTGGCGGCCTGCATCGCGGCGTCGAGCGAAGAGGTGGAGATTATCTCGGGAACCACGCCCGTGAACTCTTTCACCAGTTTGGCGTTGTCGACGCCCATGCAGACGAGCGTGTGCACCTTTTCACGGGCGAAGCCTTTGAGCGGGGCGTAGTCGTTGCCTTTGTCCGTGCCTCCTGCAATCCACACCACAGGTCGCGTCATGCTCTCCAGGGCATAGAATACCGAGTCGACGTTGGTGGCTTTCGAATCGTTGATCCACAATACGCCGCCGGCCTCCCGGACGGGTTCGAGGCGGTGTTCCACGGGTGCGAAAGCGTAGAGCGAGCGGCGCACCTTCGCCGGGGCGACGCCCGCCGCGAGGGTCGCGAGGGCCGCTGCCATGGCGTTGTAGGCGTTGTGCAGACCTTTGATTTGCATCTTGCCGGTGTCGATTTCGACCGACTCCCTGCCGACGGCCGCCGTGAATTTCCCGTCGCACAGGAATGCGTCGCCCGCACCGCTCGCCACGGCGTTTTTCGCCGCAAAGGGAAGCTGCCTCATGCGCAGGTCGTATTTGGGAAGCTGCTGCCAGATTACCTCGTCGTCGCCCGAGTAGACGAAAAAGTCGCGCGAAGTCTGGTTCTGCGTGATGCGCATCTTCGAATCGACGTAGTTCTGGAAGCAGTGGTCGTAGCGGTCGAGGTGGTCGGGCGTGATGTTCATCAGCACGCCGATATGGGCGCGGAACCGGTACATGCCGTCCAGTTGGAACGAACTCAACTCCAGGACGTACCAGTCGTAATCGCCCGTGGCCACGGAGTAGGCGAAACTCTCGCCGATGTTGCCGCCGAGTGCGACGTTCATTCCGGCGTCGCGCATAATCTTGTATATGAGCGATGTGGTGGTGGTTTTGCCGTTCGATCCGGTGATGCAGATGCATTTGGCACGGCCCAGGTAACGGCCTGCGAACTCCATCTCGGAGATTACCGGAATGCCCGCCGCGCGGAGCTTTTGCACCAAGGGCGCTGTGTCGGGGATGCCCGGCGATTTGACGACCTCCTGTGCCGTGAGGATGCGATCTTCGGAGTGGCCGCCCTCCTCGTAGGGTACCTCCCATTCGTCGAGTTTGGTTTTGTAGCGGTCGGCGATTTTCCCCGTGTCGGAGAGGAATACGTCGAACCCTTTCTTTTTGGCGAGGATTGCGGAGCCGTAGCCGCTGATGCCTCCGCCCAGAACTGCGATGCGTTTCATCTGTATTTTTAGTTTTTGTCCCAGTTTCAGTCGAAGAAAATTCCCGGGTATGCCGCATTCGGGGCGGCGCATTCGGATTCGGGCCATCCGGCTTTCACCTGCCCGAAGTCCAACATCCGGTCGCACGCTTGGCGGACGGCGATCCTGCGCAGGTCTTCGAGCCCGGCGGCCCCGGCGTTCGAGGCAGTTTCCCGTTTGGGGTAGAGCGTGTATGCCTCCGGTCCGTCGTCCGGGGATGTTCGGGCCCGGCGGTCGCGTACCGCCGGGTCGGGCGACTGCGTGGCGGCGCGTCCCGTCAATCCGGCCGAAAGTGCCGGGTAGGGTTCCGGGATTCGTGGGCGCACCGTTTGCCGTGACGGCTGCCCGTGGAAGGCGGTCGCGAGCAGGGCGGTGGCGGTGAGGCGGATGCGGTGCATGGAGCGGGGATTAACGGATTTTGAGCGTTACGAGGGTGATGGCCGCCAGCAGCAGCGAAATGATCCAGAAGCGGAGGACGATTTTGGTTTCGAACTGTCCCTTTTTCTGGAAATGGTGGTGTACGGGGGCCATCAGCAGCAGGCGCCGGCCTTCGCCGCACTTGCGTTTGGTGTATTTGAAATACCCGACCTGCATCATTACCGAGAAACTCTCGATGAGGAATATGCCGCACAGCAGCGGCAGGAGCAGCTCCTTGCGGATGCAGAGGGCGAAGACGGCGATGATGCCGCCGATGGACAGCGAGCCCGTGTCGCCCATGAATATCTGCGCCGGGAACGAGTTGTACCACAGGAAGCCGACCAGCGCACCGGCGAAAGCCGCCGCGAAGACGACCAGCTCGCCGCTGTCGGGAATGTACATGATGTTGAGGTAGTCGGCGTAGACGATGTGCCCCGAGAGGTAGGCCAGCACGCCGAGCACGGCTACAATCGGGACGGAAACGCCCGTGGCCAGGCCGTCGAGCCCGTCGGTGAGGTTGGCGCCGTTCGATACGGCCGTGACGACGAAAATCGCCACCAGCACGTACAGCAGCCATGTCGCGGCGCTGGTTTCGCCCGTGAGCCACCCGTAGTCGAATTCGTTGTCCTTGATGAAGGGAATGGTGGTTTTGGTCGTCTTGGCGCTTTCGGTGCTGATGACCACGTTCCGCTGTACGGTTTCGAGCACCGAGCCGTCGGGGTTCATGTAGACCGTCTGCGTGGGTTGCGTGATTTTTTCGCGGACGACGATCTGGGGCGAGAGCCACATCGTCGTGCCGACGATGATGCCCAGGCCGACCTGCCCCACGATTTTGAAGCGGCCCTTGAGCCCCTCCTTGTTGTGGCGGAAAACCTTGATATAGTCGTCCAGCCCGCCGATCAGCCCCAGCCAGACGGTCGAAACGATCATCAGCTGGATGTAGATGTTGTCCAGCCGCCCGAACAGCAGGATGGGGACGAGAATCGCCAGCAGGATAATCACGCCGCCCATCGTGGGGGTGCCGCGTTTCTGGAGCTGTCCCTCGAGCCCGAGGTCGCGGACCTCTTCGCCGATCTGCTTGCGGCGCAGGAAGTCGATGATTTTGCGGCCGAAGATGATGACGATGAGCAGCGCGAGAATGATAGCCGCCGCCGAACGGAACGAAATGTACTGGAACATGCCCGATCCGGGCAGGTTGTAGGCTTCGTCCAAATACTTGAAAATGTAATAGAGCATTCTATAAAGTCGGTTAATAATGATTCGTATGTTTCTGTGCCCCCGCCGGCCCTATCGCACGACTCCGGGCCGTGTTTACAACTCCGTGCCGTCTCGGTATCGCCTTTCAGGAGGGGACTCATCGCCGTGCGGCCGGAATGGCGGGCCTGCCCGGCCATCGGTTTATCGCAGCGCTCCGAACGCTTTGCGCACCTGCTCCCGGTCGTCGAAAGGATGCTTTACGTCGCCGATGATCTGGTAGGTTTCGTGTCCCTTGCCTGCGATGAGCAGGATGTCGCCCGGCGCGGAGAGCATCACGGCCGTGCGGATGGCCTCGGCGCGGTCGGCGATGCGCAGGAAGCGCGTGCCGGGGTCGAGGCCGGCAGCCATCTCGTCGAGGATTGCCTCGGGCGATTCGTGGCGCGGGTTGTCCGAGGTGAAGATGG
>NZ_CABMQJ010000025.1 GCF_902388705.1 uncultured Alistipes sp. | reverse complement strand
AGTGGTGCCACCAGGAATCGAACCGGGGACACAAGGATTTTCAGTCCTTTGCTCTACCAACTGAGCTATGGCACCATCCCGATAAAAGCGGTCAGAAGCACGTCTTTTCCGTATTATCGTGGTGCAAAGGTAAACAATCTTTTTTTAATCTGCAAATGCGCCCCGCAATTTTTCCATTTTTTTGCTCACTGGTGTCCATACCCTGCCCGGCGGGCACCGGAGTAAAGCCGCAAGGCAGGCCGGGGCGAAACGGGAGCGAGGAGAACGCAGGCTGACTGCCGGAACAAAGCCGAAGCGGAAAATCAGGCGGAAAGTTTAGGGGAGAGCAGGGAGGAACAGGATAAAAACAGGAAAGGAAGGAGGGAAAAAACGGGGTGCCAAAGCAGGGACAATAAAAAAGGACGGCCCCCTCGGTGGGAGCCGTCCCGGATATACCAGACAGCGGATTACTGGACGATAACCAGTCCGACGGTCAGTTTGGTGTTGTAAGCGTCGCTTGCCAGAGCAATCAGGGCGTATTCGCCGGAAGCAACGTTCGAGAACTGCTTGCTTACGCCGTCGCCGTAGTTGATGGCCGTAGCGGCATCACCCTTGAAGGTCTTGCCCTGGGCATCGAGTATCTCCATCACTTTGGCGGCGTTCTGCTCCTGCGCGTCGATTTCGGAAGCGCTGCTGCCAGCCTCGGCGCGGCGTGCGTCGAAGTCGTTGAGCTGTTCGTCCGAAAGTTTCGTGAAGTCTACGCCCGCACCGCTCAATGCCGACTTGGGCACCAGCGCGTACACCACTTCCTGCACCATGAAGATGGATGCGGAGGGGGTTGCCGACCAGTTGAAAACGATGTTCTTGCCGCTGGACTGCACGGTCTGCACGAAAGCTACCGAAGGAGCGAAGCCGGTCGTCTGCACGGCTGCCGTCCACGATTTCTCGCCGTTACCGTAGACAGCGCATCCCAACACGACGTACTTCGTAGCAGGTGTGCCCTTCTGCGGCGTGGCGAAGCTGCCGCCGTTGTTCATCTGGGCGAGGGCGCTGGTCGAAGTGCCGGCCGAGAATGCCGTACCGTTACCCTCGATCAACTCGAGCATATCGGCATCGGTCACACCCTCCTTGAGCGCTACCTGACCGCCGTCCGAAACGGTGATGTAATTATTGAGCGTGGCGTTCGAAGCAGCCGCCATCATGTAATAGCCGCTCACGATTTCCGTACCGGAAATGGCAGCAACCACGTGCGTATGCTTGTATACGCCGCTATTCGGAATGTTGGTAACAGAAGTCGCGATAGCGAGTTTATTCGGTGCAACCACGGCGTCCGTCGTCATGTCGCTGACCTCCGTCTTGGTGGCGTCGGCGTTCGAAATGCAGGTGATGAGTTTGTAGTCGGTAGCAGGCGCAGCGTCCAGATAGAGTTCGTAGCCGCCCAGCAGCCCCGTGTTGTTCACATCTTCGAGCGCAGCGGCCCCCAGCGCCTTGCCGTTCTCACCGACATAGGCTTCCAGCTCGGCCGGAGTCGACGCATCGCTCAAACCGGCCGCTTCGAAATCGGCTTTCGATACAAATGCATATTTCACACCCGTGATATCGCCGTTTGCGGACTGCAGGTAAAGATTCGCCGAATTGTACGCGAAGTAGCCGGATGCCGGGTTGGGATAAACCCCGAACTCAAGCGTGTAGGCAACCTTGTCGGCTTCGGCATCGGGGTTGTAGATGAACACCTTGATGTCGGCGCCCTTGAACTGCTCGGTCTTGTCGTAGGAGAAAGCCACGGCCGTGTAGGTACCGCCTTCGGTGCCCAAATCCCAAGCCTCTTCGCTGGCCTCTTCGAACCTGAAGGCGGGGTAGTCGCCCTCGTAAGAGCCGTCCTCGATCTTACCGCCGATGCTTTCATAGAGGCTCTGCGCGTACTCGGCACTCATTCCCTCGAAGATCTGTGCGTAAATCGGGTCATAGTTCTGGTACCATGCGCTGGTTCCGGGCTGGATGCCGTTCTGCTTGAGGAAAGCCTCGGTCATTGCAGCGCATTGATCGGCCAGCTGCGGATCGGTTTTCAGCACGGTAGCGTAGTAATACGCCGCATCGTCGTTGGGCGTGAAGCTCAACTTGTGGCTCTTGACGCCCGTCGCCGAAACCGAAGCGCCCAGGTATTCGATCGCTACGGCAGGTTCGGGGTCTTCGACAACCACCGTACCGCTGTGCAGTTCGAGCGTTTCGACGAAGTCACCGAAGTTGCCGGCGTCGACATAGTAAATCAGGCTGAACGAGAAGTTGCGGCCACCGTCCCAGGTGCAGGGATACTGTTCGTAGGATACGCCCGCATACGACGGCACGTCGGACACGTAGACTTTGCCGTAGCTGGAATGGTCGGCACCGATGTACTGACCCGTGATAACGACCGACTTGTCGGCTTTGACCGTGAAGATGATGTTCACGCCGCCGCCCCAGTTGGTCATGCGGAATACGGTCGTACCCTTGGCACGCTCGAGCATGATTTCGTCGTCGTAACCGCTCCACCAGCCGGTATAAGTATAGGTAGCGCCCTGCAGCATCGGTTTGCCGTCAGCACCGATTACATAATCGGCCTCGGTCAAATCCGTCGACAGCAGTTTGCTCGGATCCTTGAGCACATAGCAGGGTTCCCACTCCAGCGTCAGCGTCGTGGTGATGGTCACGCTCGAATATTTCTCGGCGATATCCACGGCACGGGTAGCGGCGCCTTTCACGGGCATGCCCTGCTTGTCGAGGGCCAGCTGCGTGGTGGTGCTCACGAAGTCGTGGTGGTCGCCGACGAAAATCTGGGCCGTGTAGTTCACACCCTTGGCGTAGTTCTCCACGTTGTGTATGGTGACGGGAACCGCCACTTTGTATTCGCCGTCCTTGAACGTAACATACTCGGGAATCTCGTAGAATTCGGCAGCATCCTCGGGCACGACCTGGTCGAGTCCGACGGTCAGGTCGCCCTGTGCGTTCTGGCGAAAGAGGTCGACATAAAGCGTCTGGTTTCCGGTGACCGTCGTGGCAAACTCCTCCGAAACGGTCTTTTGCGTGAAGTAGGCGCTTTCGGCATCTTCACCGCCGGGATTGAACTTCGTGACGGTCTGATCCTTGTCGCATCCGATCGCCGCAAAAAGCACGCCCACCGCAAAAAGTGTCTTAAATATATTTTTCATATTCAGATCCATTTTAAAATTATTGTCCGTTTCTCCTTAATTGGCCGTATCGCCGGTCGGGTTTTGTACGATATTGGGGTTACCGTCCAGCTCTTTCTGCGGCAGCAGCAGGATCCATGCGTACGTATCGGGCGACTGCGTATCGCGTCTGCTGATAAGCGATGAGGGATCGAAATCGGGGTTGTCGGCACTCTCCGTCGCAACGCGCTTGAAGCCCTGGCCCAGACGTTTGATGTCGAACAGGCGGCCGTACTCGCCCCACAGCTCGAGGCGGCGCTGGATGAGAATCTCCTCCAGCAGCGAACCGGTCGTCGAAGCGCCGTCGCTGCCCGGGGTCAGCGTCGTGATGTTGTTACCCGACTTGGTGGTACCCGTGTAGGCGGGGTCGCGCTTGGCCATGAGTTTCGAAAGGTAATTGCGGGCCTGCCCGTCGTTACCGTCCTGGCAGTAAGCCTCGGCAGCCGTCAGCAGCATCTCCTCGGCACGCATGTAGATATAGTCGCCGAGCCACGTATCGCCCTTGAACTTGAATTTCACCTGGCAGTAGCGAATCGCCTCGCCCGAAGCCTGGTAGTTGGCGTTGTCGAAATTACCCAGCCACCATGCACGGCGTGCATCGGTGGAGTTCATGCGGTTCCAGAGCCACGAGGTGCAGCACCGGCGTGCCTTCTGGGCGTATCCGTCGTGGCCGGCGTCCATCTGGGACTGGAACGAGAGGTACATACCGTAGTTGTCCGTCGTTTTGATTTCGCCCCACATGACACTCGGCAGCGCCGTGATGTCGTTCATACCGCCGGAAATCTGCGAAGCGGCGAGCGCCTCGTTGCCGGCATATCCTTTCAGAGCCTCCTCGGCTGCGCCGTAGGCGTCTTTCCAGAGGTGCATCGTCAGCGCGACACGGGCCTTGATACCATTGGCTACGTAGTAGTCGATCTCGGTCTTGCTGCTGCGCTTAACACCGGCCTCGTCGGCCTCCTTGAGCAGTTCGATACCGCTCGTCAGGCCGGGATAGACAACCTCTTCGTAGACATACTTGTTGGTCGAACGGGCCGCACCCTTGGTTTCCGAAGTCGTGGGCTCCAGGTAAACCGGAACGCACAGGTCTTCGGGATAGTAGAAATAGGCGCGTGCGTAGAGCTGTGCCAGCATGTGGTAGCAGAACGCGCGCAGCACGTAGGCCTGTCCCAGGATATACTTGCCCTGGTTCGACTCTGCGAGCAGTTCGCCGGCGCCGATCAGGTTGTTGCACGAGTTGATGGTCGTATAGTAGCAGTTCCACGAGGTTGCACTCTGCAGGCGCGGGTCGTCGAACCAGCTCTTGAATGCATACGAATAGGTCTGCCACATCCAGCCCGAACCCGAGCCCGAAAGCACGTAGTCTTCGGCCAGCGCGTCGCCGGTAAGGTAGGTTTCCGTAAGTCCGAAACCGATACCCGAGTTGTAGTTGCCCTGCCAGCCGCCTGCCCCCAGGCCGGCCAGCGCACCGGTCAATGCCGACTGGGCATTCTCGACGCTACCGTAGACCACATCGGCCGGCACTTTGTTACCGGGGAAGGTTTCGAGTGCATCCTTCGAGCAGGAAAGCGCGAGGGTAGCGATGATACTCAATAAAAATATTCTTTTCATAGTCTTAATCTCCGGTTTTTAATTAGAATTTGACATCCAGACCTGCGACGAAGTTACGCGAAGGCGTGTAAACGAAGCCCGTGCTGCCCCGCAGCGAGTAAGTCGGGTTCATACCCTTCATGTGGGTGAAAATCGCCAGGTTGTCCATCGAGCAGTATACGCGTATGCTCTTCATACCGATGTAGTTCGCGGCTTTCTTCGGAATCGTGTAGCCGATCGTAATGTTCTTGATCGAGAAATACGAAGCGTCCACCAGGAAGCGGTCCGAGCTGATGCTGCTCGTGCCGACCGTGACACGCGGAACGTCGGTAACGTCGCCCGGCTTGGTCCAGGCACGCAGCTGGTGCTTGTGGAAAGTCTGGCCGTAGTAGAACGGATTCATCGTCGAGGAGTAGATCGCCTCGTTGACCTTGCCGCCGATCGAGTAGGTGGTCAGAAGCGAGAAGTCGAGGTTCTTCCAGCGGAAGTTGGTGCCGATGCTGCCGAACAAATCGGGAATACGGCTGCCGCACAGGTAGCGGCTGCTCGACGCGATGGTCGGATCCGAAGTGATGTACTCGTCGACCGTCTTGCCGTTGGAATCCTTGTACGCATAGTAGAGCGCCGCACCGGTCGCGGGATCCACGCCTGCGAATTTGGGCATATAATAGGTATAGATCGGCAGGCCTTCGCGGATGAGGGTCGAACCGTCGACGATCTCGGGCGTTTCGGGCGTCAGCGAGAGCACCTTGTTCTTCTGCGTCGCAGCCATGACGGTCAAATCCCAGCGCATGTCCGGACGGTCGATGAGCACGCCGTTCAGCGAGATTTCCCAACCCGTGTTGCGCATTTCGCCGACGTTGTCCAGATACGATTCGAAACCGCTCGAGAAAGCCATCGGGCGCGCAAGAATCATGTCCGTCGTCTTACGGTTGTAGTATTCGACGGTGGCATTCAGCCGGTTGCCGAACAGGGCGGCTTCGATACCGACATTGAGGTTGGCATTCTTCTCCCACGTAAGGTTGGTGTTGGCGAGCTGCGCCACGGAGAAACCGTAATCGGTACCCGTCGAGTTGACGTCGTAATAGCCCTGCCAGCCGTAATAGTTGTCATAGCCCGAGCTGTCGAGGATACCCTCGTTACCCTGCACGCCGTACGAAGCTTTCAGCGTCAGGTTGTCCAGCCACGTAAGCTCCTTCATGAACTTCTCCTGCGAGATGCGCCACGAAGCGCCGACCGACCAGAAGTGGCCCCAGCGGGTATCGGGAGCGAAACGCGACGAACCGTCGGTACGCCAGCTCGCATCCACGTAATATTTGTTGTCGTAACCGTAGTTCAGACGTGCGAAGTAGGACTCGATGCGGTGGTCTTTGGTCAAAGACTCGGCCGAGTTGATCGTAGCGCCGACCACTTCGAAGAGGCCCTCGACCAGACCCGAACGGCTGGCTTCGAGGTAGTTCTCCTCGTAGCTGTAGAACTCGTGTCCGAGCAGGCCGCTGACTTCGTGCTTCTCGGCGAAAGTGCGGTTGTAGGTCACCAGCTGGTTGAACGTATAGGTCATGTAGCGGTAGTTGTACTTGTAGATAAGACCGCCGTTCGAAGCCTGGTTACCGTGCAGACGGTTGAAGTACTGCATGTTGTTCGAGATGCTGTAGTCCACGCCGAAGTTAACCGTGGCTTTCAGGCCCTGCAGTGCGCCTGCCTTGGCGTCGTCGCTGCCGAACGTGAGGTAGGTACGGGCGGAAAGGCTCTCGGTGGTGTTCGAGGTCGGATCGTCGTAGAAACCTGCGATGGCATTGGAGTTGGCATCCTGTGGACGCGTAGCGCCGTAGTCGAACTGCTTCTTGCCGTTCGCGTCGAGCAGGTTGTTACCGTCGGCGTCTTTCATGTAGACGGGATAAATCGGAGCCATGAGCTGCGCCGTATAGAAGACGTTGCTGCTCGCAGAACCGGTGTAACGGTTCGAGTTGGACTTCGAGTGTGCGAAGTTGGCGTTCATACCGCCCTGGAACCAGTGCTTGGGCGTCGTATCGTAGCTCACACGGCCCGTGTAGCGCTGGAAGTTGGTGGTTTTCAGAATACCGTCCTCGTCGAGGAAGCTCAACGACATGCTTCCGCGATGCACGTTGTTACCGCCCGAAACCGACGCCTGGTATTCCTGGCGGAAAGCGGCGTTGTTGGTCACGTCGTCGATCCAGCTCTCATCCCAGGCAGCTTTGGCATCGGCGCGCACCTTGCCCGTTGCGGGGTCCACCAACTGGGCCCAGCTGTAATTCTTGAACGGGTTGTAGTCGTTACCCAGCGTACCGCCGAGGCGCGACGAAGCGTAAGCGCGGGCTGCCGTATCGCTGTAACCCGACGTAAAGTAAGCCGAGTTGTAGAGCGACTGCCAGTTCAGTTCGACGTATTCGCGCTGGTTAACCAGATCGTAGTCGGGAATTGCACGCGACGATACGCCGAGCGTAGCCTTGAAGTTCACCTCGACGCTGCCCTCGCGGCCGCGCTTGGTGTTGATTACGATGACACCGTTGGCACCGCGGGCGCCGTACAGGGCACCGGCCGATGCATCCT
The DNA here is from genome assembly GCF_902388705.1 of uncultured Alistipes sp. GTDB lineage: Bacteria > Bacteroidota > Bacteroidia > Bacteroidales > Rikenellaceae > Alistipes. The sequence goes on along the minus strand of NZ_CABMQJ010000025.1, from coordinate 23,156 downwards.
TGAGCACGGTAATCGACTCGATATCCTCGGGATTGATCGCGTTGATCTGGCCCGAATAGGCGACACCGTCGACTACGTACAGCGGATTGGCGCTGGCATTGATCGAACCGAAACCGCGGATGGCGATCGAAGCGCTCGACCCCGGCTGTCCGGTACCCGACGTGGTCTGCACGCCGGCAACCTGGCCCTCCAGTGCTTTAGATACGTTGGCAACAACACGTTTTTCGAGGTTTTCAGATTTGATGACGGCGGCCGAACCCGTAAAGGACTCTTTCTTGGCCGTACCGTAGGCTACGACGATAACGTCGTCGATGTTGTGCGTGTCCTCGGCCAGCGTGACATTGAGCACGGTTTTCCCTGCCACAGGTACTTTCTGTGACTGGTAGCCGATGAACGACACTGCAAGGGTGCCGTTGGTCGGAGCGGAAATAATGAACTTACCGTCCGCACCAGTGGTCGTTCCGACCTGTGTGCCGTCGACCATAACCGTCGCGCCGGCAACGGGAGTACCGTCCGCGCCGGTAACTGTACCGGAAACCTGCCGGTTCTGGGCCATTGCAAAGGCGCAAATACCCAAAACAGCAATTAACGATAGTACAATTTTTCTTACCATAAGCGTTAATAATTAAAATAAGTTTTTTAAAATAAAAATCAAGTAGCTTACAGCAGGATTTCGGTTGTAGTTCAATATTTTGAAAATCAATGTATTATCTAAATATACACCGAGAATGGCTGGCTGAAACCGGGGTTTCAGTAACTATTCGGTAACCTTGCGTCGGATTGTAATGATTTAATTAACAGTCTGTTAATGGCATTCAGGCCGGTATGCCGCGTTACTAATACATAACCGAAAAAGGCCGCTGCCCATAAGGACAGCGGCCTGAATTGCCGGAAAAAACCGTAAGTTTAGTTGCCTGCGGCGTCCGGGTCTTTCCAGAACGGCACCGTACCCGACGGATCGGGATTGTTGACGAATGCCGGATTCTGGCTGTGCTCCGTACGTACGGCGCACTGGTTCAGCCACGGGGCCATGCCGTCGGTATTGAAGGCAGAGAGGTCTACCAGGTGGTTGGTGCCCTTGTAACCGCGCGTGATGCTCAAATTCAGACGCTTGAAGTCGAAGAAAACGATGCCTTCGCCCCAGAACTCGACGCGCTTCTGGAAAATCACCTCTTCAATCAGGTCGTCGCCCGTCTTGGTGCAGGTGTAGTTCGGGTCGCGGGTCTTGACGAGGTTCACCAGCGTGGTAGCCGAACCGCTGCGGGCATCGCATTCGGCGATGATGAAGTGCATCTCCTCGCAGCGCATGAGCGGGAAATCCACGGCGCCGCCGACCGTCGGAACGGTCGTATTGCCCTGTCCGGGGCGGAACTTGACCGACGAGTAGTCGGGCAGGATGGCAATCAGGTCGGGATCGGTCGACGCGCAGAACCGCGTCTGCCCGCGAAGGGCCGAACCGCGGGGCGCCAGGAACGAAGTCTTGCGGAAATCGGTGTCGGAGATGCGCTCATAGAAACTCCTGTCGGCTGCACGCAGGCCGCCGGCATATCCCGAATAACCGAACATCTGCTCGTTGCTGATCCAGCCCATCCACGAAGCCCCGCCGTCGTCGTTGACCAGCGTGGGGTCGGTCGACGAAATCATATCGGCCCACATCCACGAGCCCGTGGCCGACGAGTTGTTGAAGCCCGTGGCGGTGTCGTGCCACTGCGCGGAGGTCAGCACCGAATAGCTGCCGGCGTCGAGGGCGTCCTGCGCCGCCTGTTTGGCTTTGGGATAGTCTTCGAGCCACAGGTAGGTGCGGGCCATCAGGCCGTAGGCCACGCTCTGCGTCGGGAAATTCCGGGCTGCGGGAACATAGCCGTCGAGAAACTTCACGGCATCCTCCAGGTCGCCCAGGATGAATTCGCACATCTTCTCTTTGGTCACGCGGGGGTTGTCGCGTGCTTCGGCCTCGGTCATGCCGGGCGTCACGATTTGCACGGTCAGCCCCTCGACCTCGGGTGCCGAGGTGTATTTGTTGGGTTTGAACTCGTACATGCGGCCCATGTCCAGGTAAGCGAGGGCCCGGAAGCACTTGGCAATCCCCAGGTAATGCAGCTGCGTGGCGGTGGCGGAATCTTCGTCGATTACGCTGATTGCGTCGTTGGCGGTCTTGAGCAGCGCCCAGTAGTAGTTCCAGACGAGCTGGCCGTAGAGGTAGCCGTCGCCCATGGCCACGTTACGCGACCAGGGAGAGAACCAGTCCCAGCCCTCCGCATTGATCAGGGGCATGTCCTGGCAGTAGAGGTCGCGAATCTGCGCCATCGCCTCATAGCCGAAGTCGAACGGGAAAGCCGAGTTGTTGTTGGCGTTGTAGCCGAAGTAATTCTTATGCAGGGCGGAGCAGATGCCCGTGATGGTGGCCTCCAGCGCCGCGGAATTCTTGTTGATCTGATCCGGCGTCGCCACGGACGTGGGCTCCGTTTCCTTGATGCAACTGCCTAACAGGAGCACGGCCGCAAGGAGGGTGGATGTCTTTCTCAATATGGTTTTCATAATTATTTTCCTTGTTATATTCGTCAAATTAGAAAGTCAGGTTGATACCGCCCGAAATGGTGCGAATCGGCGAATAATAGGCTCCGTTGATTTGGCCGATGTCGGCCATGGCCGTCGTGCCGAACGTTCCGCGCGGATCGTAGCCTTTGCGGTGCGACCAGAACCAGACATTCTCGCAGGAGAGGTAGATGCGCAGTTTGTCGACGCCGAACTTGCCCGTCCATTTTTTCGGCAGCGTGTAGCCGAAGTTGATGTTCTGCAGGCTCAAATAGCTCGCGTCGAGCAGGAAACGGTCGGACCAGTTGGTGACGTTCTGATCGGCATACTGCTGGCGGGGAATGTCGCTCGACGTATTCTCGGGCGTCCATGCCTTGAGCATGTCCCTGTGCCAGTTGTTGCCGCCGGTGCCCTGCAGTCCGTACATCGAGTTGCTGTAACCGCCGTCGTAGCCCTTGCCGCCGATCTGGTAGGCGAACTGGACGGCGAAATCGAATCCGAAGAACTCGACCGAAGTGCCGAAACCGCCGTAGGCGTCGGGAATAGCCGAGCCGCAGAGGTATTTGGTCGCATCGTTATACGTGGTCGTCGTCGTGGTTTCACCGGTTTCCTTGTCGTAGACGTACCACCTCGACACACCCGAATCGGGATCCGGGCCCGCGTATTTGGGCAGGTACCACGAGTAGAGCGGAATACCCTGTCCGATGAACCATTCGCTCGTGCCGTAGCCGCCCACGTTCTCGTATTCGGTGATTTCCGTACGCTTGCTCGCCGGCAGCGAGGTGATTTCGTTCGTGAGCCATGTCACGTTGAGGTTGATGTCCCAGCGGACTTTCTTGTTGATTACGGGCGTGAAGTTCAGCTCCAGTTCGGCGCCTTTGTTGACCATGTTGCCGATGTTCGAGTAGTAGCCCATGTAACCGAGCGAGGCGGGCACCGAGAAGAAGAAGAGCATGTCCGAGGTCTTGCGGTAGAAGTATTCGACACTGCCGGTGATACGGCTGCGGAGCACTTCGAATTCGGCGCCGACGTTGAAGTTGCCGTTCTTCTCCCAGGTGATCTCCTTGTTGCCTTTCGTGTCGAAGGTCACGGAAACCTGGTCGTTCGAGTTGACAATCGTATAAATGTCGGTGTAGAGGTTGTAACGGCGGCTGGCGACGAGGTTGTCGTTACCCTGCGTACCGTACGAGGCTTTCACCTTCAGCATGTCGAGCCAGTTCCGCGTGCCGTCCATGAACGGCTCCTTGGTGATGAGCCATGCGGCGCCGAGGCTCCAGAAATTACCCCAGCGGTTGTCGGGATGGAAGCTCGACGAGGCGTCGCGGCGGTAGGAGCCCGAGAGGAAAATCTTCTCCCTGAAATCGTACTGTACGCGTCCGAAGTAACCCTCGGTGTTGTAGTCGGCCGTGTAGGAGTCTGCCGAACCCGAAACCACGGCACCCGCCAACTCGTCGTTGTCCGGCGAGAAGAGCTGTTTTTTGTTGCCCGTCAGGTAGGAGTACTTGTACTGGTAGTTTTCGTGCCCCACCATGGCCGAGAGGGTGTGGTCGCCGATGGTCTTGCGGTAGTTGAGCAGCTGCTGGAGGTTGACGCCGAACTTGCGGGTGTGCGTCTTGTAAATCGAGCCGCCGATATCGGCCGACGCGCCGTAGAACTGGTTGTACATCGAGGTGTTGCGGCGCTCGTCGAGGTTGGCGCCCGCATTGAACGTAAAGGTGAAGTCCTTGAGGAAAGTCACGTCGAAATAGCCGTTCACGTTGAAAGCGTTGCCGTTGTAGTTGCTCTTGTTGAAATGGTTGTCGGCCAGTGCGTTGCCCGTGAATCCGCGCTTTGCGCCGCCGTTCTCGCCCTTGCCGTAGTCATAGACGGTGTAGCCGTTGTCGTCGTGCATGATATTGCCCTCGGCATCGCGTACGTAGAGCGGATAGATGGGGGCGATGCTGGTCGTATAGGCGAAAACATTGCCCGTCGAATTGTCCTGCCCGTCGGCGCCCGTGCTGTTGCCGTCGTAGTTCGTGTAACCGACGTTACCGCCGACCTTGAGCCATTTCTTGGCCTGGTAGTCGGCTTTCAGACGTGCCGAATAGCGCGTGTAATCCGAATTTTCGGTGATACCCTTGTTGTTCAGGTAGCCGAACGACGCGTAAACCTGCGCACGCTCCGTGCCGCCCGAGATGCTGACGTTGTACTCCTGGCGCAGCGTGTTCCTGAATGCGGCGTCGGTCCAGTTGTCGGGTGTCAGGTAGTTGCCGTTGACGACATTGCCCAGCGTTGCGGCGGGATTGACCCGACCGTCTGTGCCGATGAAATCCTGGCCGGCGGGCACGTTGTAAATCTGGTAGCCCAGGCCCATCGATTTACCGTTGATGATATTCGCATTGGCGTTTTTGTGCGCGTCGGCGGCACTCATGCCCTGGTTGTTTGCGAAGTAGTTGTAGAGCGACTTGTAATGGGTTTCGTAGTAAGTCTTTGGATCTTTGATGTAATCGTACGACTGGATACCGCGCTGGTTCACGCCCCATTTCATGTCGACGTTGACCTGTGCGTCGCCGCTCTTGCCTTTCTTGGTGGTTATCATGATGACGCCGTTGGCGCCGCGCGCACCGTACAGGGCGTTCGAAGCCGCGTCTTTCAGCACGGTCATCGATTCGATGTCGGAGGGGTTGATGTGGTTCAGGTTTCCGTCGTACGGAATGCCGTCGAGGATAATCAGCGGGGACTTGCCGGCGGAGATGGAGCTGAAACCGCGGATGCGCACCTCCGGATCGGAGCCGCCCATACCCGGCTGTCCCGATGCGTTGGCAATCTGCACGCCCGACACCTTGCCCTGCATGGCGTTGATGGGGTTCGAAACCTGTGCCGATACGATGTCGTCCGCCTTGATGACGGCGGCCGAGCCCGTAAAGGCCTCTTTCTTGGCCGTACCGAACGCGACGACGATTACGTCGTCGATAGCATGCATATCTTCGGACATCGTTACGTCGATGTTCGTACGGCCGGCGACTGCGACTTTCAGGGGCTCATAGCCGATGAACGTAAAAGCCAGCGTAGCGTCGGCGGGAGCCGTGACGGAGAAGCGTCCGTCCGTACCGGTAGTCGTACCGGTTGCCGTGCCTTCCACTACGACCGTAGCGCCCGCGACAGGGGTTCCGTCCACGCCGGTGACTGTACCGGAAACCTGCCGGTTCTGGGCCATTGCCAGTGCGCAAATACCCCAAACGGCAATTAACGATAGTACAACTTTTCTTACCATAAGCGTTTTTTTAAATTGATTTTAAAATAAAAAGCAATGGCAGACCGTTTATACATATAAAGCTATGATAATCAACGCGCAAGGCCGCGCTGCACATCACATCGCCTATTCATAGCATAACTGATTGGAAACGAGGTGCCTGCATCTGAACCGGCATAAAAATCAGTTCTATTAGTGTTACTACGCAGTAACCCGTCAAAACAGGATAATTCCGGGTAAATAAGCCATTTGGGCCGGGTAATATGCCATTCGGTAGTTACTTATTCATTACCTTTAAAGCGGTTAGTTATTTGCATGGGTTAATGAAAAAAGGTTGTCAGAGTAATGAGAAACACGTTTAAGGTATTATTTTACATCAAGAAGAACGCGCCTCTCCGCAACGGAAACGTCCCGATTATGGGACGGATTACGATTAACGGACAAAGGACGCAGTTCGCGACCCGCCTATCGGTGGGCCCTAATCAATGGGACGTCTGCATGGGGCGTGTCGCCGGGCGGAGCAATGCCGCCCTCCGCATCAACGAACAGCTTTCGAATATCCATTTCCATATCGAGAGGTGCTACAACACGCTCTTTTACGACCAGGCTTATGTAACGCCCATGATGGTCAAGGAGATGTATTTCGGCGTCAGCCACAATAACGAAACGCTCGTCGCTTTTTTCAGGCAGCATAACGAAGAGTTCAAGCGCATGGTCGGAATCACCCGCAGCAAAACAACATATTATAAATATAGGTGCGTATGCAGGCATCTTGCAGACTATATTTCGGATAAATACGGCCGGAAAGACCTCTCGTTCAAGGAGCTCGACCAGGAATTCCTCACCGGCTTCCATTCGTACATTGCAAAAGAGTGCGCACATAAGAAAAATACCACCTGGATATACATGATCGCCCTCAAGCATATCCTCATGCTGGCCCGCGGCAAGGGGTATTTGAGTAAGGATTTATTCGCCAATTACAAATTACACAGCGAACATGTGTCACGTAACTACCTGTCGATGCAGGAGATAAACAAACTGATGCAGTACGAGTGCGACAATTCCACCTTACAACTCGTGCGGGACGCGTTCCTGTTCAGCTGTTTTACGGGGTTGTCGTTCGTCGACGTCAGGGCCCTCACGATGCAGAACATCCAGGAGGTGAACAAACAGCTGTGGATTACCACAACACGCCGCAAAACCGGTTCGGAAGTCAGCGTGAGGCTGTTCGCCGTTCCCTATAATATCCTGCTCAAATATGCGCCGCAGGCACGCGACGAGCGTATTTTCGACCTTCCGAGCAACGGGTGGTGCAACATCTGCCTGGAAAAAATCGTCAGCGGCGCCGGCATCCTGAAGCCGATTACGTTTCATGCGGCGCGCCATACCTTCGCAACGACGATTACGCTGTCGCAGGGCGTGGCGATTGAAACAATCAGCAAACTGCTTGGGCACAAGAACATACGCACCACCCAAATATATGCGACCATTACCCACTCGCAACTCGACGGAGAGATGGAACGCCTGTCCAAACGCATCAATTCGTTGTGCCGCGACTGGACTCCGGCGGATGCGGACGATGCGGGTGTAAAGCTCATGTAAACGCGTTATCCCGCCTCTGGCAGCCTCTCACACGGGGAAAATTCCAAAAAAACACGAAAACCGTCCAAAAAAGGCGATTACAAATTGTAATCGCCCCGGGCTTTATTATGTAAAATTGTAAGAGCGAAACCACATTCTTCATCAGACGTGTAATCTTGCTAAATATTTTTAATAATTTATTTGTAAATGAGTTAGCAATGGTTTATCTTTGCTTGTGAACTTTTTATTTTAAAAAACTTATAAAATTAACGCTTATGGTAAGAAAAATTGTACTATCGTTAATTGCTGCTTTGGGCCTCTATGCATACGCATTCGCCCAGAACAAGCAGGTTTCCGGTACAGTTGCCGGTGCCGATGGGAGCCCCATCGCCGGAGCGACAGTTTTAGTCGAGGGAACCGCTACGGGTACGACTACCGGGGCCAACGGCTCGTTTACGGTATCAGCACCGGCCAACGGTGTGCTGACCGTTTCGTTCCTTGGCTACGAAACCCAGAAAGTCGCCATCAACAACCGCAGCAACATCCAGGTGAAGCTGCTGGAAGATGCGAAGTCGATCGACGACGTCGTGGTCATCGGCTACGGTTCGGGACAGCGAATCGGCAACATCGTCGGTTCGGTTTCGACCGTCTCGGCCGGTGAAATCGCCGACCGTCCTTCGGCCAATATCGGCGACGCCCTCCAGGGTAAAGTTCCCGGTCTCCAGATTTTCAACACCTCCGGCGAACCCCAGAGCAGCGTATCCATCCGCCTGCGCGGCGAGTCGTCGCTCAACTTAAGCAACGCGCCGCTCTACATTCTGGACGGAGTGCCCGTAAGCTCATCCGTGTTCACGAGCATCAACCCCCAGGACATCGAGAACATTTCGATCCTCAAAGACGCGTCGTCGACCGCCATCTACGGTTCGCGCGCTGCCAACGGCGTTATCTTCGTATCGACGAAAAAAGGCAAGAAAGGCGACAAGCCCAGCATCTCGCTGCGTGCACAGTACGGTGTTTCGATGCTGACGAACTACAACATGGACATGATGAACTCCGAGCAGCTCATCCGGTTCGAGGAGATGTGCGTACCCTCGCTGAAAACCGACGCCGCCTACCAGGCGAAAAAGGCGTTCATCCTGGGCAACGGCATCAATTTCGACTGGCAGGACTACCTTTTCGACAGCTCGGCGCCCCTGGTACAGGCCGACGCGTCGATACGCGGCGCCACGGAAAGCACCAACTACTACGTTTCGCTGGGATATTATTCGGAACAGGGTACGGCCAAAGCCAATTCGAGCGTAGACCGGTTCACGTTCCGCAGCAACCTCGACACGCAGATTAGCAAATGGCTGAAGTTCGGCGCCAACGTCGCACTGACCTATAACAAATACCACACGATCACGACGGGATGGTACTCCCAGTCCCCGATCCTGCAATCGGTTACGGGACTCCCCTACTATACCCCCTACGAGTTAATCTACAACGAGGACGGCACCGTATCCTACGGCAAAGTACAGCAGGTATACCCGTGGGACAATATGATTGACCTGAACGAATACTACAAGTACAACACCAACGACCGCGAGAACGTGAACCTGATGGGCCAGACTTACTTCCAGCTCACCCCCGTCAAAGGCCTCACCATCCGCGCACAGCAGGCTATCGACGCTTTCGACTACACCAACGAAAGCATCAACATGCCTTCGTACACGCCTTACACCTACCGCGGTCGCAACTCGCAGGCTTTCCAGCGCTACTACCAGCTCTCCTCGACCAACACCATCGAGTACAAGAACAACATCAACCAGAAACATTTCTTCACGGCACTTATCGGCCATGAGTCTATTATCAAGCGCGAACGTACGTTCAATGCTGTCGGAACCGGCCTTACGGACGACCGCCTGACCGCATTCAAATCGACGACCGCCATCGACAGTTGGGGCGGAAACGTCATCGAGTGCGCGTTCAACTCGTTCTTCGCCAATTTCAACTACAACTACGACGGCAAGTATTTCCTCGACGCTTCGGTACGTACCGACGGTTCGTCGCTCTTCGGCAAGAACCACCGCTATGCGACCTTCTATTCGGTCGGCGCCATGTGGAAACTCAAGCAGGAGAATTTCCTGAAAGACGTTTCGTGGGTGAACGACCTGAACCTGAACGTCAGCTACGGAACCACGGGTAACTCGGGCCTGGACAGCTGGTACGCCTCGCTGGGCCTCGTGGGAACCGGCCCCAAATACAACGGCAACGCCGGATGGGCGCTTTCGCAGGTGCCGAACGCCGACCTCACCTGGGAAACCGTGGCGACGCTCAACGTCGGCGTCAGCGGACGTCTGGCCGACCGCGTATCTTTCGGGTTCGAGTTCTACAACAAGGTTTCCACCGACCTGCTCATGGAGATGCCCTATTCGGGAACGACGGGACACTCGAGCGGCTGGGGCAACATCGCTTCGATGCGCAACCGCGGTATAGACCTCGAATTGAGCGTAGACCTGATCCATACGAAAGACGTCTTCTGGAGCATCACGGGTAACGTAAACTACAACAAGAACGAAATCACCAAGCTCTACCAGGGACTCGACGAACTGGCATTCCCCGATTACGGCCTGAAATACCAGGTAGGAAAACCCTCTTCGCTGGTATACACGCAGGTGCGTGCAGGCGTCGACCCCAACGACGGCGCCCCGATGTGGTACGACCTGAACGGCAACCTCACCAAAACCTACTCGGACGACATCATGCAGTTCTGCGGCATGGATACCAACGCGCCCTGGTCGGGCGGCTTCTCGACCGCATTTTCGTGGAAAGGCCTCGGCCTGAACATGGACTTCTCGTGGATCGGCGAGCGCTGGATCTTCATCAACGAACGCTACTACACGATGAACCCCGCCAACCAGCTCCAGCGCAGCAACTTCGAAACGAAGATGCTCAACATGTGGACGACCCCGGGCCAGAAGACCGACATCCCGAAATACGGAACGCAGTTCTATTTCGACACATCGGCCTATTCGAACGCTTCGTTCATCCGCATGAAGAACATCTCGCTGTCGTATTCGTTCCCCAAATCGCTCATCCAGAAGAGCGGGTTCCTTTCGAGCGTAAAAGTTTACGTCACAGGACGTAACCTGTGGACAATCACGGATTTCGAAGGCTACGACCCCGAAGTCGGATATTCCAATGCCACGCAGGGTATGTACCCCAACTCGCGCCAGATTGTTTTCGGTGCCGAACTGGTGTTCTAATTTAAAACATGAAGATGATTATGAAAAATACAAAAATATTCCTTGCCTCGTTGCTCGCTGTCTTCGCCGCCACGTCCTGTAATCTGGACAAGTATCCCGATACGGCAATCAACACGGACGAAGCCATGGAGAGCGTCGCCGACTGCCAGGCATTCCGCAACGGCCTCTACTCGGGTATGAAATATTGCTTCACGGGCGCTTTCGTCTACGCTCCCGATTTGCAGACCGACCTGTACCACGCAGTCAAGAATTTCGGTAACTTCCAGGGAGCGTTCTACCACTATTCGGTGACGGCATCCGAAAGTATGGCCAATACCGCATGGTTCGGCCTGTACGGCTATATCGGCAATGCGAACTTCCTGATCGAGGGCACCCAGAAACTGCTCGCTTCGGGCACGCTGACCTCTTCGGACGAGGCGCTCGTACAGCAGTACTACGGCGAGGCGTGCTACATCCGCGCACACATGTATTTCAACCTGACGCAGTATTTCTGCGAGGATTACGACCCCGGAACGGCCGCCGACAAGATGGGCATTCCCGTCGTGACGAAATACGAGCCGACGGGCGACGCGAGCAAGTATCCCGCACGCGGTACGCTGGCTGCGACCTACAAGCAGATTACCGACGACCTGGCCGAAGCCGAGAAGTATATCACGACGGCAGGCGCGCAGAACTCCGCATACGTCACCAAGGACGTCGTTGCAGCCCTGCAGGCCCGCGTCGCGCTGACCATGCACGACTACGACACGGCGTTCAAGAAAGCCAAAGACCTGATCGACAAAGGCACCTACACGCTGGTTTCCGACCAGAAGACCTATGCCGACGGCTGGCTCAACGACAACCTCCCGGAAACGATCTGGCAGGCCGCGATGACCGGTCCCAGCGATACGGGTAACGCATTCACCTATTTCATTTACAACACTTCGGGCGTCGAAGGCGAAGACAACCCGCAGTACATTCCCGAGGACTGGGCGCTGGCGCTTTACGACAAGACCAACGACATCCGCTACGCCAGCTATTTCGACACGCGCGAAATCACGACACCCGTCGTCGGCCGCATGACGCTGCTGGTGAAATACCCCGGCAACCCGAAACTCTACGCCGCCGTTACCAACTACGTGAACCAGCCCAAGATATTCCGTATCTCGGAGATGTACCTGATTGCCGCCGAAGCGGCCGCCAACAAGGCGGGACAGGACGGCGTGGCATCGTACTACATCAACGAACTGCGCTCGAAGCGCATCGCCAACTGGACGGACCAGGATTACTCGGGCGTGGAGCTGATGAAACAGATTCGCGAGGAGCGCGTACGCGAGCTCTTCGGCGAGGGACACCGCATGAACGACCTCAAGCGCTGGCACATGGGCTTCTCACGTTCGGCAGGCCAGGATCCCGAGCTGGTACAGCCGGGTGCCAACTACGCATCGTGCACCCGTCCGGCCGACGACCCGTATTTCCTGTGGCCCATTCCGACCGATGAAATACAGGCCAACCCGCACATCCAGCAGAACCCTGCTTACACGAATAAATAGTCGCGTTAAATTTTAAATTCGGAAAATTATGAAAATATTCAAATATTCTCTGTTCATCGCAGCTCTGTTCAGCGTATCGGGACTCTTGAGCTCGTGCGACGACGACCCGACCGGTGCAGGAGATGCGACCATCGGCTTCGCACAGTCGGCCTACGTCTACAAAGAGAGTGCGGGGCTCGTAAAGATTCCGGTAACGTTCACCGGAGAACCCAAGAGCTATCCCATCACGTTCGACGTTTCGGCCCAAATCGAAGGCACCGAAGTCACGCTGGACGAGGTAGTGCTCTTCACCCAGTTGGAGGGACTGCGCTACGTGGGCAACCCGAAAGCCCCGGTTTATATCGAATTCCAGCTTATTGACAACGAAGAGATCAACGACTCGCGTTTCATGAAGTTGACAATCACCTCGGCATCGGGCGCCACCATCGAAAACGCCACGACGACGATCGAAATCGCCGACAACGACAACAACCCCTACGAGAAACTCTGGGGTAACTGGACGTTCTCGGGCAACAGCATCAGCTCGAGCGACGGAGGCGCCGTGAAGACTTTCAACGTCAACATCAGCGGAGGCTTCACAGCCGAAGAGGTAGAGAAGAACGCCGACAAAGTACTCGTATGCTGGGGCTTCGGAGGAAATCAGGACAACACCACCGGTTACGAGCCGCCCAAGCAGCCCGTATGGTACATCAACTACGACGCCGACGCACAGAGCCTTTCAATCTCCGTGAACACCCTGATGGCGAACGTATACGGGTTCAACGGCATTGACGAAGACGTAGAGGTGAAGAGTGCCTCCACCCTGCCCGGCGCTTCCGGCTTCGACTACAAAACGCAGGTCAAGGGCACCTGGAGCGAAGACCTGAACACGCTCACCTTCGAGAAAGGCTACGGCTTTGCTGCAACCGTCTGGGGAGTAAGCGGCACATATTACGGATTCTGGTATGGTTATGAAAACATTACCATGACCCGTAAAGCCAACTAAATTCCACCCGGATTCAAGATTGTTGAATTTTAAAAGTCAGAATATATGAAAACAATTAAATATTTTGCGATGCTGCTCGCCGCGGTCAGCCTTTTCTCCGGATGTTCCGACGACGACGATTTGAGCACGCAGAACAAGAACAAAACAAAACCGAGCGTGACGGTAACACAGGGAACGGTGACGGACACCCAGTTCACTTTCACCCTCACCGCATCGGAAGAGGCTGCACAGTACGCCTACGTTGTGTTCGAGGGAAAAGACAACGCAGCGCCGACGGCCCATGACATCGTCATCGACGAAGTCAGCGGCAAACTCCAGAGCGACGCATTCAACCTTGCGGACGCCGCCACGCAAACCATCAACGTAGCGTGCGACCCCGACGCGGACTACCAGGTTTTCGCCGCGGCCATCACGGCAACGGGCCTGTTGAGCGAGGTCAGCGAGCTGAAAGTCTATGTTCCGGACACGGGTATCCCGACGCCGGTATCTTTCAACCCCTCGGGCAATACCGTCACGGTGACCTATTCGGAGGACATCGTTGTCGGCAGCACCGGAAAAGCGACCGTACGCTATATCCAGTGGGGCCTCGGCAATATACTCGCAGCCGTTGAAATCCCGGCCGAAAACATCTCTACCGACGGTAATGTGGCGACCATCGTCTGCCCCAAACCCGGCAACGGCGCCGGCTATATCGTCAGCTACACGGCCGGCATGTTCGAAGACGCCTCGGGCAACAAGTGCCTGGCAATGAATTCGGGCTGGGACAACAACGCAGGCAAATACGTGAATATCGGCTGGGACGACGACACCGTCGACTTCGCAATCGAGGACAACTATTTCGTTCCGCAGCCCGATGACGCAGACTACAACACGCCGACGACGACCATCGACTTCGCATTCCCGTTCGACGTCTACGACGCAGAAGCCAAAAACGCCGTGCAGGTAATCTTCAACGAAGCGGAAGGCATCTCCTACCTCAACGCAGCCTATACGCTCGAGGCGGACAAGCGCACCGTAAAGGTAACGCTGCCCAAAGTGCCGACCGCCACGTTCGACGTGCAGGTGGCCAAAGGGGCTTTCTACGACGTATGGGGCAACGAGTCCGCACCGTTCACGGTAGCGACCGACCAGCTGCGTTACTCGAATTTCCAGATCGACATCAAGACCGGAACTTACACAATCAGCTACACCACTTTGGGCGATCTCACGGGCGGCCAGGTGACAGCTCTCAATCCGAAAACCGGGAACCCGTTCACTGCCAATCTTGTGAAATTCGACAATACCTATTACGCACTCCAGGCCAATTGGTTTAACCTTATGTCTTCGGGAGCTGCAAACCCCATCCTGTTGGGCACCGTAGATTTTGCATCAAACAAGATTGTTTTCGACGGAACATGGTATAATGCAACCGAGAAAAAAATCGAGACCCGAAGCTGTTTCAATTACAATCTCTTCTATTCCATGAACAGCGGAGCGCTTTACCTCTGCTTCTGCAGCGCAGGCAATACGGGAGAGGAGCCATTGGAGCTGACTTTCGATGCAGACGGCTATATGACCGAAATATCCTACTTCGATTACACGCTTTACAACAACGATTCGGAATATAGCTATTACGGAATCTTCGACGCTTGTGCCGACGGTACGATGACTTTCGTTCCGCAGACGGAAGGCGCAAAATTGAGCAACACACATCCGCAATCGTCAAATCTGACAGAGGTGAACATCGCTGTCAAAGGGTTAAAAAAGCGATAAACGGAAACATCACATCCTAATACGGACAAAACCTTCCCGCTTCGGCGGGGAGGCTTTGTCGTCATTAGAGGCCGATTTATGAAAACCATCGTCAAGACATTGATTGTCACAGCATTGTTCCTGTCCCCGCTGCTCTTCGCCCGGTGCGCCGCAACGCGGGGCGGCAGCAGGTGCTGCAGGCCGGATTCGCTCGTCACGATTCCGAAGGACGAATACGAGATGCTCAAACAGCGCGCCGACGAACGCTACGTCGTCGTGCAGCGCCGCGCCTTCGACTCATTGCTGATGAAGACCAAGGCATTGCAGGAGTTGTGCGACCAGTTGATAAAACACCTGCCCGAAGAGATCCGGAGCGAAAACAACCGTCCCGGCGAAACATACCAACAGAAGAGATAACCTATGAAAAAAATCATCTACACTCTGAAAGCCACGATTGCCGTATTGCTGGTATTCGGCGCCGCGTCGTGCAGCAAATCGGATGAGGGAGGAAGCAGCCTGAACCTGTCGAAAACGGAACTGGCTTTCACCGCGAGCATCCGTTCGCTCACTTTCACCGTCACAACCGACCAGCAGTGGAACGCCACCTATCCCGAATGGCTCACCTGCTCGCCTGCATCGGGCACGGGCAACGCCACCGTTTCGGTCACGGCCGCGGAGAATCCCGGGGCGGAACGCACCGGAACCATCAAGGTAACGGGCGGCGGCAAGGAGCGCACAATCGACGTGACACAGGAGGGCGTCGATTTCAACATCAGCCAGTATACGTTCGAATTCGACAGCGACGGCACCCCCATCAAGGCTACAATCGTGTCGAAATACGCCTGGGACATCGAAATCCCCGAGAAAGCCTCCTGGCTGGAAGTATCGCCCAAGAACGGTACGGGCGGGGAAACGGTGGTGACCTTCACCCCCAAACCGTTCACCGACCGCACGCCGCGCAACAAGCAGCTGCTGACGCTCAATTACAACGGTACGTACTCCATGCTCACCGTCAGCCAGGCGATGCCCAACGAGGCGCCGTCGGCTCCGGTGCCGGTTTCACCCGCGGCCAACGCAACCGACGTCCGGGTGAACGCACAGTTCCAGTGGCAGGAAGCGACCGACCCCGACGGCGACGAACTGACCTACAAGGTCATGGTGTCGGACAACGGCGGTTCGTCGTGGGTTTCGACGACCACGACCGCGACGACAGCCAAGCTGACGGCCCTGATGGCGAAAAACACGGCATACGTCTGGAAAGTCGAGGCATCCGACGCTTTCGGAGGCAAGGCGGAGAGCGCCGTTTATTCGTTCACGACGGGCGAGGGCGGCGCATACGCCGACGGTGAAATCTCACGCTGGCAGACCGAAACCGCCGGAGCCCCGCTGCCCGTACACCTGATTTTCATGGGCGACGGGTTCGTCGCCGACGACTATGTGGCAGGCGGAGCCTTCGACAAGGCCGTGGAAACAGCCGTCGAAGCGTTCTTCAGCGTAGAGCCCTACCCGACCTACCGCGACTATTTCCGCATAAGCACCGTCGCCGTCTACTCGCAGGAGCGGGGCGCGACCGTACTCAAGGACATGTCCGGATGCAAGGCGCAGACGCGTAACACGGCTTTCAACGCGACGCTCGAGGGTGGCAACAGCACCGGGACGTCGTGCGACTACGAAAAGGTATTCTCCTATGCGCAGAAAGTCCCGGGCGTGACCGACGCTTCGCTCAAAAACACGACGGTGCTCCTGCTGATCAACCTCGACGTATACGCCGGAACCTGCATGATGGAGATGACGGGCCGCTCCGTATCGATGTGCCCCATGGGCAAAAGCTCGTTCGAAGCGGTCGTATCGCACGAGGGCGGCGGCCACGGATTCGGACGCCTGCTCGACGAATACCGCTACTACGACAGCCAACTGCCCGCAGACCGGCAAAGCCAGATTACCTATTGGCGGGCCACCGACCCCTATTACGGATACAACATTTCGCTGACCAACGACCGTTCGCAGGTTCACTGGAAGCAATACTTCTCGATGTCCGGCTACGAATCCGTAAGCCTCTACGAAGGCGGCTACCTCTACGCCCAGGGCGTATGGCGTCCGGAGTATATCAGCTGCATGGAGGACAACCGCTCCTACTACAACGCACCGTCGCGCGAAGCAATCGTACGGCGCATCTGCAAAGCCTCCGGAACCCCGTTCAGCATGAGCAGCTTCACCGCCAACGACAAGGTGCGAAGCGACAATACGCGGGCCGCAGGCACGCGCGCTCCCGAACTCTTCGTCCCGCTGGCCCCGCCGATTCTCATCGACAAATAGGAGCCCGGTGCAGTTATCATGTGCGGTATCGAACGATACCGCACATTTTTTATGGTCCGGCAGAGAGCTCCCCGCCCGGGGAGGGCATTCATTTTCAGGCCGGAAATATCCCGTGTATCCGAAAATCGGCTATCTTTGCACCGGGAAAACAACCGGCATCTCCCGGACAGCGGGGTACTGCACGGCCGGACTCCGTGCGGAGATATACCGGTTTGGCATATTTTTAACTATATTTGACGCAATAAACGATACGACACAATGAACATCACGGAAATTCTGCCCGACATCCACTACGTCGGGGTCAATGATCGCACAACAACACGTTTCGAAGGACTCTGGTCGCTCCCGCAGGGAGTTTCCTACAACGCATACCTGGCCGTCGGCGAGAAAATCGCGCTCATAGACACGGTCGAGGAGAGTTTCGGCAGCCGCCTTTTCGAGAATATCCGCGAGGCAATCGGCGACCGGCCAATCGACTACCTCGTCGTGAACCACATGGAACCCGACCACTCGTCGTCTATCCGCGCCCTGCGCCTGCTCTACCCGCAAATCCAAATCGTCGGCAACGCCAAAACCCTGCAAATGATCCGGGGATTCTACGGCATCGACGCAGGTACCCTCGAAATCAAGGAGGGCGACACGCTATCGCTCGGCGGCAAGACGCTTTCGTTCTACATGATTCCGATGGTGCACTGGCCCGAAACGATGGTCACCTGGTGCGCCGAAGACGGCGTGCTCTTCTCGGGCGACGCTTTCGGCACGTTCGGCGCCATCGACGGCGGCATCACCGACTCGCAGCTCGACCCGTCGCGCTACTGGGACGAGATGCGCCGCTACTACGCCTGCATCGTGGGCAAATACGGCGTCCCGGTGCAGAAGGCCCTCGCCAAGGTAGGCGGACTGAACCCCACGACGATTTGCTCGACGCACGGCCCCGTATGGCAGCGGGAGATTCCGCAGGTAATCGACATTTACGACCGTTTGAGCCGCTACGAAGGAGAGCCGGGCGTCGTGATTGCCTACGGTTCGATGTACGGCAATACGGAGCAGATGGCCGAACGCATCGCCCGTGAACTGGCCGCACAGGGCGCCGGCCCGATCGTGGTCTACAACCTCTCGTACGCCGACGAATCGGTCGTCCTGCGCGACGTGTTCCGCTACGACACGCTCATCGTGGGCGGCCCGACCTACAACGGAGGCCTCTACCCTCCCGCCGCACGGCTGCTCGATTTGATCGCCGCACGCGGCATTCCGCAGCGTAACTTCGGCTGGTTCGGGTCGTTCTGCTGGGCGAGCGCCGCCGTGCGCTGCCTCGGGGAGTTCGCGGAAAAGATGAAGTGGGAACCCATCTGCGAACCTGTGGAGATGAAACAGGGCTTCTCCCCCGCATGGCACGACTCCTGCCGCACGCTGGCCGGGCGCATCGCCGGACGCATGCGCCGCTGAAAACACGCAACCAAAACCGAAACCATATGATGAAAATCGCAGTCGTGGGCACAGGCTATGTCGGCCTCGTGTCGGGAGCCTGCTTCGCGGAGATGGGCCTCGACATCACCTGCGTCGATATCGACAAGCAAAAAATCGACGGCCTGAACAACGGCATCATCCCGATTTACGAACCGGGGCTCGAAGAGCTCGTCCGGCGCAACGTCGGGGAGGGACGCCTGCACTTCACCACCGAGTTTACGGACTGCCTGGACGACGTCGAGGTCGTATTTTCGGCCGTGGGCACACCGCCCGACGACGACGGCTCGGCCGACCTGAAATACGTGCTCGAAGTGGCCCGCACGTTCGGCCGCAACATCAAGAAATACACCGTCCTCGTGACGAAGAGCACCGTTCCCGTCGGCACGGCCCGGAAAGTCAAGGCCGTCATCGAGGAGGAACTCGCACGGCGGGGCTGCAAGGTGCCGTTCGACGTGGCCTCGAACCCCGAATTCCTGAAGGAGGGAGCCGCCATCAAGGATTTCATGTCCCCCGACCGCGTGGTCGTAGGCACCGAAAGCGAACGGGCCCGCAAGCTGATGACCAAACTCTACCGGCCGTTCATGATAAACAACTTCCGGGTGCTGTTCATGGATATTCCCTCGGCGGAGATGACCAAATACGCCGCCAACGCCATGCTGGCGACGCGCATCTCGTTCATGAACGAAATCGCCAACCTCTGCGACCTGGTGGGCGCCAACGTGGAGATGGTGCGCAAGGGTATCGGCTCCGACGCCCGCATCGGCAGCAAATTCCTCTACCCGGGGTGCGGTTACGGCGGCTCGTGCTTCCCCAAGGATGTCAAGGCGCTGGCCCACACGGCCCGGCAACACGGCTACACGATGCAGGTCATCGAAGCCGTGGAGCATGTCAACCGGATTCAGAAATCGATTGTTTTCAACAAACTGCAGCGGGCGCTCGGCGACCTGAACGGCAAGGTCGTCGCCGTCTGGGGACTTGCCTTCAAGCCCGAAACGGACGACATGCGCGAAGCCCCGGCACTGGTAATCATCAGCCTGCTGCTGGAGGCCGGCGCCACGGTGCGCATCTACGACCCTGTCGCCATGCAGGAAACCCGCCGCAGGCTCGGCGAACGTCCCGTCTATTACGCCGCCTCGATGTACGACGCGGCCGAGGGAGCCGACGCCATCGCGCTTATCACCGAATGGAAGCAGTTCCGCATGCCCGACTGGGCACAGCTGCGTGCAAGCATGCGCGACAACATCCTGGTCGACGGCCGCAACATCTTCGACAAGGAAGAGGCGCTGGCGGCCGGATTCCGCTATTACGGCATCGGCAAATAACACGGCATGCCGTGGCAGACTCCATACGCCCCGGGCTTTTCGCCCGGGGTTTTTGTCGGCAGGCATACGGGCACGGCATTCACCGCCTGCGCGACCTGCCGCAGCGCCGCATACCCGCCGCAATGCAGCCCGCTCCGCAGGCACCTGCGACGGCACAAAAACGCCAGGGGCCGGTTCGAGCAGAACCGGCCCCTGGCGCTGCATTGCAGCGGGTGCAGATTACCTGCGCACCTTGACGATGATTTTCCGGACGTCGCCCTCGCCGATCATCGGCGCATGGCCGTCCTCGGGAAAGAGAATCGTAAACTGCCCCGGGCGCAGCGTATAGAAGGTCTGCGGCTCGTCGTCGAAAAGCTGGATGTCCTTTTCGGCATCGAACGCCCCCAGCGGCTTGCGCAGGTCGGCGCGCTCGCTCCAGCCGAAAGTTTCCTGCTCGCCGCGGATAAGCACCTGAATGTCGATATATGCGTCGTGTATTTCAAGCTTGGCGTCTGCGGGTTTCTTCAGCGCGGGTTCCATGACGTTGACATAGATGTCCCTGCCGTCGAGTTCGTGGATACCGGGCTCCATCTTCTCCCAGTCGGTCGAGGCGATGTAGCCGAAGGCTTTTTCCAGACGCGGGCTCATGCAGTAATAGAGCGCGCTGTTTTTCAAAGAGTCGAAAATCATAATTCTATCGGGTTAATTATTCAAAAGATTCTTTTTGAGCCGCACGACGACGGGGAGGTGATCGGAATAATCGACCGCCGGCACCTCGTACGAAATAGGCTCGAAGCTGTCCGAACAGAGCACGTAATCGATGCGCAGCGTATTGAAAAAGCCCCGGAACGTGTGCGAATAGCCCGAGCCGCTCCGGCTGAACGCGTCGTCGAGCCCTTTGGCCATCGTACGGTAGACGTACGACATCGGCGTGTCGTTGAAATCGCCGCAGACGATGCACCGCGCCCGCGACGAGGCCACGACGCCCGAGATGCTGTCCACCTGCTCCGCACGCAGGATGCTGTTCTCACGGAAACGCCCCACGATGCTGCGGATTTTGACCTCGCGCGCCGTATCGGAGATAAATCCCCGGTTGGTGATGTAGTCGCTGTCGGCGGCCTTAATCGCCGTCGAGCGCAGGTGGTTGTTGAACACGCGCACCGTATCGTCGCCAATCAGCAGGTCGGCCCAAACCGACGTATTGGGCGTCAGCACGACGCCCGAGCCGAGAATGCGGTATTTGCTCAATATCAGCAGCGGGGCCCCGAAAAGCGAATCGGGCGCCTGCGTGCGGCCGAAAGCCGTACGCTCGTATTTCTCCTCCAACAGGGCGAACCGCTCGGACTCTTCCGCCAGCCTGGCGTTGAACTCCTGCAGGCAAACCACATCGGGATTCTGCTCGTCAATCAGTTGCAGCACGTTTGCGACGCTGCTGCGACCGTCCTCGCCGTAAAAACTCCGCACGTTATAGGTCATCACCTTGAAAGCCCGGCGGTCGTAGCCGTCCTCGCCGTAATTGCGGCGGAACTCGGGTTTGTAGAAGAGCGGCACCTTGAAAAATCCCACGGCCACGATTGCCACCATCACCCCGGCGCGCAGCAGCCGCCAGCGGATAACCCAGTAAAGCGCCAGTATGACCGTGGCCACGTAGATTGCGGGTGCGGCCAGCCCCAATACGGGAAAGAACCATACCTCCGAAGGATTTACATAGGGAACGCAGTAGGTCACCGCCATCGCCGCACCGACGACCAGCGTCAGGAGCGTCATCACCGCATCGAGCAACCACACGAACAGGCTGCGGCGCGGTTTATCCCCGCGCCGGCTGCCGTAATCGTCCCTGTAATACGTGTCAGCCATCGAATCAGTAGCGGATTACACCGCGTTTTTTCCACCAGTAGAGCAGCACGAAACCCCACAGCATACCGCCCACATGGGCGAAGTGCGCCACGTTGCCCACGCCGCGCCAGCCGAGGAAAAGCTCGATAACGCCGTAGATGATGACGAACCACTTGGCTTTCATCGGAATCGGCGGAATGAGCAGCATGATGACCGCATTGGGATGCATGACGCCGAAAGCGAGCAGCAGGCCCATCACGGCGCCCGAAGCGCCGACGAGCATCAGCGGCAGCTCCCCGAAAGCCAGCGCCGTGAGGTACTGAATCAGTGCCGCGCCTACGCCGCAGACCATGTAGTAGGTCAGGAAGCGCTTCGGTCCCAGCTCGTACTCCAACGTACGCCCGAACATCCACAGGGCGAACATATTGAAGAAAATATGCTCGAAATTGGCGTGCAGGAACATGTAGGTGACGAACTGGTAGGTATGGAAAAAGGGCGTGCCGAGCATCAGCGCGCAATGCTCCATGATCGTATTGCCCACGGGCAGCAACGCCGTGGCCATGTAGACCAGGACATTGATGATTATCAGGTTTTTCACCACAGGGGGTGTCTGGAAGTACCTGTTCATAAAAACTGACTTTTTTCGGTTCTGTTAATAATTTACCGTTCGGCATCCGCGGCCCCACGGCCGGATGGGCGAGCGGGGTGACGGTATCAAAATTTCTGCAAATGTACGTTTTTCCGCCGGATTATCCCAGTTTGGCCCGGATATCTTCGGCGGTTATTTCGGCGGTTATGGCTTTGCCCGAGGGCGAAAAGCTGAAATTTCCCGTCGCGGCCAGCTGTGCGAGCAGCGCGGCCGCCTCCTCGCGCGACAGGTTGCGGGGGGAATTCTTCGCGTTTCCCCGCGCCATCACGGCGGCAATCTTCTCGCGCCGTACGTCGGCCAGCGACACCGGCGTGGAGAATGCCTGCAACAGTTCGTAGAGCAGCTGGTCGACCGAATCGGCGGGCATGTCAGCGGGCGTGCCCTTCACCTCGACGACGCCCTCGCCCTCGAAGGCGAGGTCGAAGCCCAGCGAGGCGAACTCCACGGCGTTCTCTTCGAGCAGGGCGTATTCGTCGCCCGAGAGCACCAGCCGCTCGGGGAAGAGCAACTGCTGGCTTACGGACGACCCGCAGCCGAGCATCTTCAGGTAATCTTCGTAAAATATCCGCTCCCGGGCGCGGCGCACGTCGACGACGACGAAACGTCCGCCCAGCAGTGCGGCGACATATCCGCCGCCCAGCGGCAGCGCATCGGTAAATTCGGCCCGCTCCCCGACCGCCAGCCGCTGCTGTTCGGCCTCGGCGCCCGAGGGGATGAAATCCAGTTCGTGGTTGGAGAGACCGTAT
>NZ_CABMQJ010000024.1 GCF_902388705.1 uncultured Alistipes sp. | reverse complement strand
GGCCCTGGAGGTCGCCGCGGAAAACTGCCGCACGCTCGGCGCACGCGTCGACCTGCGGCGCGCCGATGCGCTGCACGACCTTGGCGAAGTCTTCCCGGGGCCGTTCGACGTAATCGTCTCGAATCCTCCCTACGTGCCGCAGGGCGACCGGGCCTCGATGCACGTCAACGTCCGGGAATACGAACCCGGCCAGGCGCTGTTCGTCCCCGACGACGACCCGCTGTGCTTCTACCGCGCCATCGCCCGCGCCGGACGGCGGATGCTCCGCCCCGCAGGCCGCCTCTATTTCGAGATTTACGAACACGCCGCCGACGCCATGCGCCGCATGCTCTGCGAAGAGGGATATGCGGACACCGAAGTCCGCTGCGACATCAACGAAAAACCCCGCATGGTATGCAGCCGGCTGAAATAAGGAAAAAACGCACGAAGACGCCCGACGAGGCGCTCGCGGCCCTCATGCGGCTCTGCGCCCGCGCCGAGAAATCGGAGGAGGACGCCCGGCGGCTGATGCGCGGCTGGGGCCTTGCGGAGCGTGACGGCGAAGCCGTGCTGGCGAAACTCGTGCACGACCGCTTCATCGACGACAGCCGCTACGCCGGGGCGTTCGTCCGCGAGAAACTGCGCTTGAGCGGCTGGGGCGAATACAAAATCCGCGCGGCCCTGCAACGCAAGCGCATCGCCGGGGAGCTTATCGACGCCGCGCTTGCCGAAGCCAACCGCTCCGGCATGGACGACCGCCTGCGGCAGCAACTGGAGCGCAAGGCGCGGACGACGAAATATGAAACACGATACGAACTGAAAACCAAATTGATACGTTACGGGCTTTCGCTCGGCTACGATTACGAAGCGGTGCTCGGCGCCGCAGCAGCGCTCGTAACGGACACGGAGAGATGCGACGAATTCTGATACTACTGATACTGAATACGATATGCTCCGGGGTACAGGGCCAGCGGCTCGATCCCGGAGATTACATATACCCGGTACGCGACGTGGCGGGGCTCTACTCGGCCAACTTCGGCGAGATGCGCCCGGGACACTTCCACGCGGGCATCGACATCAAAACCGACGGCGCCGAGGGCAAACCCCTCGTCGCGGCGGCCGACGGCTACGTATCGCGCATAACGGTGGGCACGTACGGTTACGGACGCGCCGTTTACCTCACGCTGCGCAACGGCACGACCGCCGTATACGGCCACCTGCAGCGTTTCCGCAGCGACATCGAGCAGCACGTGCGCGAGGAGCGCCACCGCCGCCGCTCGAACAGCGTCGACCTCAGGTTCGGGCCCGGCACCTGGCCCGTGAAGCAGGGCGACACCGTGGGATTCTCGGGCAACAGCGGTTCGTCGATGGGCCCACACCTCCACTACGAACTGCGCGACACCCCGACGCAGCGGCTCTACAATATCGTGAGCGAGGGCGTCATCCGCCCCGACGACGACCTGCCGCCGCGCATCCTGCGCATCCACTACATCGAAATCGACACCCTGCGGGGCGTCCCCGTACACAGCCGCCCGGAGAGCTACGCCGTCGTCCGCAGCGCCGAAGGACGCTACCGCCTCACCCGTGAGGAGCCGGTCGGCACGGGCCGCAAAGGCTACTTCGTCGTCGAGGCCAGCGACCGCCGCAACGGCGTCAACAATACGTTCGGCCTGTGGAGCCTCCGGGCCTCGATCGACGGGGAACCCTACTTCGAATACCGCATGGACGGCTTTACGCACGACCTTTCGCGCTGCTGCGACGCCGTGAGCTACTACCCGCTGCAGCTCACCTCGCGCAACGAAGTGATTCGCGCGGCGCAGCTGGCCGAAGCCCCGGACTGCTTCTACCCCCTGATGGCCGACCGCGGCCTGGTGCGCACCGCCGCAGGCGAGCGCCGCCGCATCCGAATCGAAGCCCGGGACGACTGCGGCAACCGCTCGTGCCTCGAATTCGACATCCTCGGCCGCGGGGAGAGTTTCCGCGCCGAGGCCGACACCACGGCCACGACACTCGCCCCGGACAGGACGACCGTTGTACGAATCGGCCGCGAAGTCACGGCGCGCATCCCCGCCGGTGCCCTCTACGAACCGATCTTCTGCCATCCGGAGCACTGCGAGGCCCCGCTGTCCGACTCGATTGCGGCAATCCTGTCGCCCGGCTACCGCATCCTTCCCGTCACCACGCCGCTGCGCCGCGCCATGACGGTTTCCATCCGTGCTTTCGTCCCCGCAAAACTGCAGTCCCGCACCGTACTCGCAGCCCGCACGGCCAAAGGCCGCATCACCTGCATCGGGGGCAAGTACGCCGACGGAGCCGTGACAGCCACTACGCGCACCACCGGCGTTCTGTTCGTCGCCGCCGACACCCTGCCGCCGCGCATACGCCCCCTGTTCACCACAGGCGAAGATTTGTCGCGCGCGCAGTCGCTCCGCTTCCGTGTCGGCGACAACTTCTCGGGCATCGCCTCCTGCACGCTGCTCATCGACGGCAAGTGGGTTCCCTGCGACCGCTTCCCGATGCAGGGGACGCTCGTACATGCGTTCGAAACACCCGCCGCACGCAGGCGTCACAGCGTGCAGCTCACCCTGACCGACGCATGCGGCAATACGGCGCGCTGGGAAGGAACATTTTACAGGTAACACATCGTTTTCCGGAAAATTTTTTTATATTTGCACACATCCCAACTGTGAAACACAATGACAGATAGCAATCCCGACATACGTAAGCCGCTGATCCTTATTGCGGAGGACGTAGAAAGCAACTACAAGTTGCTGGAAATAATTTTGAAAAAGGAGTACGATCTGCTGTGGGCCAAGAACGGCAGGGAGGCCGTAGACTATGCATTGGAGCGTCACCCCGATGCCGTGTTGATGGACATCAAGATGCCCGTGATGGACGGCATCGAGGCGCTCAAGGAGATCAGGCGCCACACCTCCGAGCTGCCCGTCATCATGCAGACCGCCTACGCATTCGACACCGACCGCCGCATCGCCGAGGAGGCCGGATGCAACGGTTTCATTACCAAGCCCGTCATGCCGCGGGAACTGAAAATGTACCTGGACAAGAGCCTCAACAAGATATAAAGGTTCCAACCGAATTTGCGACAGAACGAGCCGGGCAGCTTGTCCGGCCCGTTTTTTTTGACTACTTTAGCAGCACTTTTGCGTCACTGCCCCATGCTTTGCGTCCGACACCTGCTCCTGGTATGCTGTGCCCTGTTGGGTGCGGTGTCGCCTGCCGTTGCCGTTCCGCAGTCGGTAAAAGACAGCCTCCAGCACGCACTGGCCCACACGGAAGACCCGGCAACCAGAATCCAGCTGCTGCTCAACCTCAAGGACCTGAACGAGGAAACCAACCTCAACCTCCCCTATTCGATCCGGCTCTTCCGCGAAGCCGCCGCCGTCGGCGACACGTACGCCATGTCCATAGCGGTCATCCCGATTTTGAGCCGGTACTCGACCTATGTCGAAAAGGAGGACTCGTTGAAATATTACGTCGCCAAACTGCGGGAGCTCACGCCCGGAACCCCCGAAGAGGGAGCCGCCGCCTATGCCGAGATGAATATCGGCTTCGGCCGCCTGCGCCACGAATACGGACTCGAGAAAGACCTTGCGCTGGCACACGAGGTGATAAACTGGAGCCACGAACGGGCCAGGGAGCCGGAAACCATCTATGAACGGGCAAAGAGGCTCCTGCTGCACGGCTACGCCAACCTCACGCTCTGCTATTACGAGCAGGGGAACACGCGGCCTTTCATTCCCCAGACCGACATGTGGCGCGAAGCCTACGACCTGACTTCGCAGATGCCCAACCTCAACATCCGCAGGTGCTTCGCCAGCATCATCTATTTCGCCTTGAGCGGCGCCTACAACCAGGCCTACCGCTACGACGACCAGGTGAAGCTGACCAACGGGCACATCGCGATGCTCGATAAATACTACGCCGCCGACCGCACCCTGGGCCGCCGTCCCTACCTCTATTCCGACAACAGCTACGTGCGTCCCTACCAGCAGTTGCTGCGCTGTGCGCTCAACATCGGGCGCAACGACTACGCGGAAACCTATTTCGAGGAGTTCCGCCGGCGCATGCTCTCCGCCCGGGGCGAAAACCTGCTGCGCAACAAAAGTTACCTCTACGAGCTGGGATACCTCTGGAAAGCCAACATCGACCAATACGAGCAGAGCATCCTCTACTCCGATTCGCTGATCAGCCTCACCGAGCAGGGCAAGGGTTATTTCCGCATGCAGCCCGCCAAAATCTATCAGGCCTACCGCGACCGCAGCGTCATTCTCTCCCGCGCGAAGCATTACGACGAGGCGTTCGAAGCGTTCGAACGCACGATGGAGGTACAGGATTCGATCCTCTCCGCCGAACGGAACGAGCGCCTCGAAACGATCCGCCGGAGGCACGACATGGACAAACGCAAACTGGCCGAAACGCGCGCCGTAATCCGCAACCGCGCCGCCGCCAGCTTCTCGTTCGTGGTCATCGTCCTGCTGATGCTCGGCACGGGCATCTACCTCCTGCGGTCGCTGCTGCACAACCGGCGGCTGAAATCGGACATCCTCCGCCAGAGCCGCAAGGCGCAGGAGAGCGAGCACATGAAATCGACGTTCGTCAACACCATCTGCCGGGGCATCGGCCCGCCGTTCAACGCCCTCGACGCCGCCGCCTACCGGCTGATGCTGGCCGACGCGGACTCCCCGGAACGCACAGCCAGCCTCGCCTCCGTCCGCGAAAACACCGAAATGCTGCTGTCGACGCTCGACAACATGCTCGAAGCGGCCAACCTCGACAGCCTGACCGGCAGCCTGCAGACCGAACCGATTGACATCGACGGAGTGTGCCGCGCGGAACTGCTCGCCGTATCGCGGCTGCCGCACTCCCCGCAGGTCACCTACTCGATCGAAACCCCGGGCACGGGATGCATCGTGCATACCCACGTCAAATACTTCGCGTTCGTCGTGCGCGCACTGCTCGACAACGCCCGCAAATTCACGCAGCAGGGCCGCATCACGCTCCGCTACGAGCTGGACGCGCCGCACGGCCGGCTGTGCGTATCGGTGACCGACACGGGCTGCGGCATCCCGTCCGGGCGGCGCGAGGAG
This sequence comes from uncultured Alistipes sp., assembly GCF_902388705.1. Classification (GTDB taxonomy): domain Bacteria; phylum Bacteroidota; class Bacteroidia; order Bacteroidales; family Rikenellaceae; genus Alistipes. The sequence goes on along the minus strand of NZ_CABMQJ010000024.1, from coordinate 25,591 downwards.
ATATTCCGGTCGTTCACCGACAATTCCACGGCGTCGCCCGGATTGAGCCTCGCGCTGTGCAGGCTGATTGCCGGACACCTCTCGGGCAGCATCCGCCTCGACGAAAGCTACACGAAAGGCACCCGTTTCATCTTCACGATTCCCGTCAAGCCATGAGCACACGCCGCCTGTTCCTGACCCTGCTGCCGCTCCTGCCGCTCCTCGTCCTGCCCGGCAGGGGCACGCCGCAGCCATTGTTGCCCCAACACTACGAAGAGTACGGCAACAACACCGGCATGCGCCTCTACCTGCCCACGGAATTCCTGCCCTCGCTGCTCGAAGACCGGCTGCACTTCGCCCGCATGCGCCAATACGACGACGGCTACCGCAGGGCGGCCGGACAGGGCCTTTACGAGCAGGCGCTGGCTTACACCGACTCGCTGATCCGCACCTCGGAGCGCCACCCCATGCCGGGCGTGCGCTTCACGGAGTGCTATAAGAACCGGGCCCTCATGTTCCGGCGCCTGAACCGCAACGCCGACGCCTGCGCCGCCTACGCCCGGGCCGTAAAAGTCCAGGACTCGCTGATGCGGCTCGAACAGAGCGAGGTCATCCGGGAAATGCAGGCCTCCTACGAACTGGACAGGCTGGCGCTGGACAACGCCCTGCTCCGGGCGACGCACCACAAGACGGCGCTGATAGCCGCCGCCCTGCTCCTGCTGGTGCTCGCAGCCGTCGTCGGAGCCATTTACATCGGCAACCGCCGTACCCGGCAGCTGCGCCGCAAATTGCTTCTGGAAACGAAACACGCCTACGAGAGCGAACTCAAAAAGGTGTCGTTCATCAACTCCATCTGCCACGAAGTCCGCACGCCGCTCAACTGCATTTCAGGCTTCTCCGAACTGCTCACTGCGGAAGAAACCACACCGGAGGCACACGCCCAGTACTGCGAAATCATCCAAGAGAACCGCCGCCAGCTGCGTTACCTTTTCGACGACATGCTCGAAGTCGCATTCCTCGAAAATCTGGACGAACCGCTACCGCGCAGCCGTGAGGAGCTCTGCGACCTGTGCCGGAGGCAGCTGCGCATCCTGAAAGTGAAATACCCCAAACCGAGCATCGTTTACAAGGGCCTTATCCCCTACTCCGAAATCGATTTACACACCAACGGGAAATACCTCTCGATGCTTATTGCCGTGCTGCTCGGCAACGCCTATAAATTCACGCAGAAAGGCACCGTGTGCCTCGAATGCGGCCATGTGGACGACGAGCGCGTATTCATCGCCGTGTCGGACACCGGCTGCGGCATTCCGCCCGAAAAACACGCCTACGTCTTCGAGCGCTTCACGAAAATCGACCCGTTCAGCCAGGGCAACGGACTGGGGCTCTACCTCTGCCGGCTAATCGCACGCCACCTGGAAGGCGAAATCCGCATCGACCCCGCCTACACGGGAGGCACGCGCATCGTCGCGACGTTTCCGCGCCGGTAGCCGCCCCCATCCCCACGCCCCTTACCGGACAGCAGCCGGAGGTATTCCGCCCACCACATCCCGCCCGGCGCCTAAGCCCGACATCCCGCCCGGTGCACCGCACCGTCCGCCCCCTGACATGCGGCTACAAATATTCGGCTCCGGACATGCGCCATCCGCATCCCGACATCCGCGCCGCGCCGGCCGCTCCCGGACACACTTTCCCGAACATCCGCACCCGCTTTATCAGAAATGAAAAGCCGTTTATCAATATGCGTTACCGCCCGAAGCCCGTGCCGGCTTACCTTTGTTAGGTAAAATAACCTGAACGACCATGAAAACCAATCTCGTTGCAATCAGAAGCCTGCTGCTTCTCACCCTGGCGTCGTATTGCCTCGCGGGCCGTGCGGCGGCACCCCAGAAACGCGAAATGCGGTTCGGGAAACTCCGAAAGGAATTCGCCGACCCCGGCAGGGAGTTCCGCCCGGCCCCCCTGTGGGTGTGGAACACCCGGGTGACACGCGCCGACATCGACCGCATGCTGGGCGACTTCAGGGAGCAGGGATTCGGGGGAGCTTTCGTCCACCCGCGCCCGGGCCTGGTCACGGAGTACCTCTCCGACGAATGGTTCGACCTTTATAAATACAGCGTCGAAAAGGGCCGGGAACTGGGGCTCGACATCTGGATTTACGACGAAAACTCCTACCCGAGCGGCTTCGCGGGCGGCCATGTCCCGGCCGAGATGCCCGAATCGTACAACCAGGGACAGGGCCTCAACCCCACCCGGGCCGACATGCTGCCCGACGACGCACGCAAGTATTTCCTCTGCCTGAAAAAGGAGGGGGACACGTTTGCCGACATCACGGACAGCCTCGCCCGCTACAAAGGGATCCCGGGCGAATACTACCTCTATGAAAAGACCTGCTACGGCCGGTCGGGGTGGCACGGAGGCTACTCCTACGTCGACCTGCTGGTGAAAGGCGTCACCGAGAAATTCCTCGACATCACCATGTCGGGCTATGAAAAGACATTCGGCAAACAGTTGGGGCCGGTCATCAAAGGCATCTTCTCCGACGAGCCGTGCATCCCCAGTTCGGGCGGCGTGCGCTGGACGCCCGACCTGTTCGATGTCTTCCGGGCAACGTGGGGCTACGACCTGAAAAACGTGCTGCCGCTGCTGACCGAGCAAACCGGCGACTGGAAACGCGTGCGCCACAACTACACCCAAACGCTCACGCAGCTTTTCATCGACCGCTGGGCCAAACCCATGTCGGCCTACTGCGACAGCAAAAACATGTTCTGGACGGGCCACTACTGGGAACACGACTGGCCGAGCATGTACCAGGGCGGCGACAACATGGCCATGTACGCATGGCACCAGATGCCCGCCATCGACATGCTCTTCAACCAGTTCAACGACACCGCCCCGCAGGCGCAGTTCGGCAACGTGCGCGCCGTCAAGGAGCTGCGCAGCGCCGCCAACCAGATGGGATACGTCCGCACGTTGAGCGAAACCTACGGCGGCGGAGGCTGGGACGAAACGTTCCGGGACTTCAAGCGGCTGGGCGACTGGGAGTACGCACTGGGCGTGAACTTCATGAACCAGCACCTCGCGCACATGACCATCGTCGGGGCCCGCAAATACGACTATCCCCCGGTCTTCACGCGCCTGTCGCCGTGGTGGAGCGACTACAAGGCGCTGAACGACTATTTCGCCCGCCTGTCGCTCGTGTTGAGCCAGGGCGAGCAGCGCAACGACATCCTCATCCTGGAACCCACGACGACGATCTGGCTTTACTACTCCCACGTGGCGAACCATCCCCGGGTCATGGAAATCGGCAACAGCTTCCAGCACTTCGTCACCACGCTCGAAAAGGCGCAGGCGGAATACGACCTCGGCTCGGAAAACATCATCAAAGACCACGGCTCGGTGAAATCCGGACGCCTGGCCGTCGGCAAACGCGCCTATAAAAAAGTCGTGCTGCCGCCCATGACCGAGAACCTCGACGCACGGACGTTCGAGCTGCTCGGGAAGTTCGTCGCCGCGGGCGGCGAGCTCATCCTCTTCGCGGAGCCGACACTCGTCGACGGCGAGCCGAGCGCCGAACTGGCGGAGTTCCTGCGCCGCAACGCATCCCGCATACGGCATTATGCGGCGCTGGACGGCAAGGCTGTCGCCGAATCGTTCCGCAGCGACGGGATACGCTTCAGCGAGGTCGCGGGCAGCGACCTCTACCACCAGCGGCGCAGTTACGACGACGGCGAACTGCTGTTTCTGGTGAACTCGTCGCTGACCGACGCCGCAACGGGCCGCGTCGCCCTCCGGGGCCGGGAACTCGTCGAGGCGGACGCCCTGACGGGCCGGCTTCACGCCCGCCCGCACACCGCCGACGGACAATACGTCGAAGCGCAGTTCGACCTGCCGCCCGCCGGAAGCATGGTGTTGTTCGCACCCGCTTCGCGCACAGCCGGATACGCCCCCAAGGCCCCGGCGGCCGACGGCGCAATCGTAAAGGCCGCAACTCCGTTGACAGTGGCCCGGATGCGGGACAACGTGCTCAACATCGATTTCTGCGACCTTACGATCGACGGGCAGCCCGAACGCAACCTCTACACGTTCGCGGCATGCAACAAGCTGTTCGGCCATTACGGAACGGGCAATCCGTGGGATTCGGCCATTCAGTACCGCCAGTCCATCGTCGAACGCGACACCCTGGAAACGGGCGACATACGGGTGCTCTACCACTTCGTCGTCGCGGACGACATCGACTCCCGCGGCATGAAAGTGGTCGCCGAACAGCCCGACGTCTGGAACGTGAAAATCAACGGCACCCCCGTGCAGGCCGACGCATCGGAAACGCTTCTCGACAGCCGTTTCGGGGTCTACCCCGCCGACGGGCTCGTACGCCGGGGCGCCAACACCGTCGAGTTGAGCGTCAGCCCCATGAGCATCTACGCCGAAATCGCCCCCGTGTACCTGTTCGGCGACTTCGCACTCGAATCGGCCGGAGCGGGATGGATTGTCCGCGCCCCCGCCGCACGGCTGGAGCCCGGAAGCTGGAAACGGCAGGGACTGCCCTTCTACGCCTGGGACGTGGCTTACGGCAAAGAGTACGACATCGACGACCCGGCGGCCGGCTACGCCCTGCGCCTCGGGGCCTGGGAGGGCACCGTCGCACAGGTTTACGTAAACGACAAAAAGGCGGGAATCGTCGCCTGGGAACCCTACGCCTTCGACCTGACGCCCTACCTGCGCAAAGGGCGCAACCGGATCGAAGTCCGCGTCGTGGGCAGCCTGAAAAACCTGTTCGGCCCCCACTACAGCGGCGATCGGGGCATTGCCGGCCCGTGGCACTGGAACAACGTATCCCGACAGCTGCCCGGCAGCGACTACGACCAGCGGGATTACGGTTTGATGGAAGACTTCGAGGTCGTCATTTCGAAATAACGCATTGCAGCATATGAAAATAGGATTACTCGCCGTAGGACTGAACACCTACTGGCACCAGTTCGGCGGACTGCTCGAACGGCTCGACGGCTACCGCAACGCCGTAAAGGAAAAAATGGAGGCCCGCGGGGGCGGCATCGTCGTCGATGCGGGCATGGTGGACGACGTGGACAAGGCGCACGCGGCCGCAGCGCTCTTCAGGCGCGAGGAGGCGGAGGTGCTCTTCATCTTCATCTCTACCTACGCGCTTTCCGCGACAATCGTACCTTTCGTCAACCTCCGGATTCCCGTCGTGCTGCTCAACCTGCAGCCCGCCCCGGCCATCGATTACGCCCGGCTGAACGGCATGTCCGACCGCGGGGAGATGACGGGCGAATGGCTGGCCAACTGCCAGGCCTGCTCGCTGCCCGAGTTCTGCTCGGTGCTCAACCGCGCCGGCACGAAGTACGACGTGGTGACGGGCTACCTGGACGATGCCGAGGCGTGGAAGGAGATTTACGAATGGCTCGACGCAGCGAAAGTCGCGCACGGCATGCGCCGCAACCGCATGGGACTGCTGGGCAATTACTACGGCGGTATGGTCGACGTCTACTCCGATTTGACGCTCCAGAGCACGGTTTTCGGCACCCATGCCGAAATCGTGGAGATGTGCGAACTGCATGCGCTCCGCAATTCGGTGACGCAGGCGGAGGCCGATGCGAGAATTGCCCAATTCGGCCGGGCATTCGTCATCGACCCGGGCTGCACGCCGCAGGAGTTGGAACGCGCGGCCCGCACCTCGGTGGCGCTGGACAAGCTCGTCGAAACGCACCGGCTGGGTTCGCTGGCCTACTATTACGCCGGGGCCGCAGGCAACGAATACGAGAACATCGTCACCTCGGTCATCGCGGGCAACACCCTGCTGACGGGGCGCGACATCCCCGTCGCGGGCGAGTACGAGGTGAAGAACGTCCAGGCGATGAAGATCATGGCGCTGCTGGGCGCCGGAGGCTGTTTTTCGGAGTTCTACGGCATGGATTTCACGGACGACGTCGTCCTGCTGGGACACGACGGCCCGGCGCATTTCCTGCTCGGCGAGCAGAAAGCCCGGCTGGTGCCGCTGCCCGTCTACCACGGCAAGCCCGGCAAAGGACTCTCGATACAGATGTCCGTCAAACACGGCCCGGTAACGCTCCTGTCGGTCGTCGAGGGCAGCGGCGGGATTTCGTTCCTGCTGGCCGAGGGCGAATCGGTGCCGGGGCCCGTGCTGAACATCGGCAACATCAACAGCCGTTACAAATTCCCGATTCCGGCCCGGGAGTTCCTCAACGGCTGGAGCAAGGCGGGGCCGTCCCACCACTGCGCAATCGGCGTCGGCCATGTCGCGGGGGCCATCCGCCGGTACGCCGCGATGCTCGGCATCCCGGTGACGGTCGTCTGTTGAGAAAAGACTGCGACGAAGATTATTTACCGAGCGGCTCCCGCTCCCGGCGGTATTGCTGGGGCGGGACGCCCTCTTTTTTGCGGAAGAACGTGGAGAAATGGCCCGCATTCTCGAAACGGAGCCGGTAAGCAATTTCCGCCACGGTCAGGCCGGTCGTGTCGAGCAGCTCTTTGGCCCGCAGGTAGCGGATTTGCGCGAGGTACTGCGCCGGCGATACGCCGACATACTGTTTGAACATCTTGCGGAACCACGAGTAGCTGACCGACAGGCGTTCGGCGATACCCTGCGGCGTGAGATCGGCCTCGACCTCGCGCTTCATAATGGCCCGCGCCTCGTCGATTTTACGGATGGCGAACGAATCGCTGAACAGAAGGTTACGCTGCTTGTAATAGACCAGCCCCAGCAGGAACTGCACGATACCGGCCGCCACCTGCTGGTAGGCGGCCTGCTCTTTGAGGGCATATTCCGCAATTTCCTCGTACTGCCCGATAATCGACTGGCTGAACCCGAGGGTGAAGAGCGGACTGCGCGGCGAAAAAAAGCCGTTGGCCACCTGCGCGTCGATGCCGCCGCCCCGGAAGCCGACCCAGTATTCGAACCACCCCGTGGCCTTGTCCGGCTCGTAGGTATGCCACTCGTTGGGAAAAAGCAGCATCATCGTTCCGGCTTTGACGCGCTGCCGCTTGCAGGAGCGCGACTCGAACCACCCCTCGCCTTTGGAGATGTAGATAAGCTGGTACTCTTTCAGGACACGCCCGCTGCGCGGATCGAAGAGGTGCGATTCGGGATGCTGCGCCTGCGGGTAGGAGCTGTGGGGCGGAATCATCTGGTAGCCTACCGTCGTGACGACCAGCCCCCACGCCTCGTCGCTGCGGCTGATGTTGAAGTATTTTATGTTGCAGCCCGCTGCCGTTTCCATATCCGCACGGTTAGATTCGTTTCAAAATTACGAAAAAGTTCGCAGGCCTCCAAACAAAAAACGGCGCGCCGCGCCACAAGGGGAAACGACGCCCCGGAACGGACGCGCAGCCGGAAAAAATGCGACCGGGCCCGTGCGGCATAAGGAGAGTGCAACGGGGAAAATCAGGGCGCGGCGGGCATGGCCGGGAAAAGCCATACGGCCCGGGAAACGTGAACGTGCAAGCGGGAAAACGTAAAAACCCACTCCGGAAGAAATCCAAAGCACACTCCGGAAACCCCAAAAGCACACTCCGGCAAAACGAGCGCGCGCACTCCGTGATAACGGAAATGCGGCCGGGGCACAGGGGCCCGGCCGCATCCTTTTGCGTGATTCCGGCGCGGTTCGAACGCGCGACCCGCAGCTTAGAAGGCTGCTGCTCTATCCAACTGAGCTACGGAACCATCGGCAAATACGCCGCACAGCGCACGATTTGCGCGGCAAAGATAGGAAAAGTTTTTCACAACAGCCCCCGGCAGAGCAAAAAATCTCACATCCCGCACGGCGTAAACATGCCGTCAATGCGGAAACGGCGGATTGACCGCACGTCCGTGAATACCCCGCAAAAACCACGGTTCCCCGTACCGGAGTGGCACCCGCGGCACAACAGGCACCCCCTGTGAAAACGGCAGGCGACACCGCCGGCAGCAACAGCAACGGGAACGTCAGCAACGGGAAACGGCAGGAGATGGACGGCACACGGGCGGCAAAAGGTTGGCAAGCGGCGGGAAGCAGGCGGCTGCAAGCGAAACCGGCAGTGCCAGCGCCGGCACACCGGACGAGCCGCCGCAAGGCCCCGGCAATGCGTCCCAACCTGCCGGAAATCAGCCTTTCGCAGCTATTTTTCCGCGAATTATTTTGCCGGGCGGAATATTTTGCCTACATTTGCAGGCTTAAAAGCCCAAAGTGGGTGAGCGTTTTTTATTAATTACACAAAATTTTATAGCAAATGGCTGTTAAAATTCGTCTGGCACGCCACGGTAAGAAAGGCTACGCTTTCTACCACATCGTTGCCGCAGATAGCAGAGCGCCACGTGATGGTAAATTCATCGAAAAGTTGGGTACCTACAACCCCAACACGAATCCTGCTACGATCGACCTGAACTTCGAGCAAGCACTGGGTTGGTTACAGAAAGGCGCACAACCTACGGATACTTGTCGGGCTATCCTCTCGTACAAGGGCGTATTATACAAGAAGCACCTGCTGGGCGGTGTCGCCAAGGGCGCATTCTCGGAAACCGAAGCCGAAGCTCGTTTCAACAAATGGCTGAACGAGAAGGCCGGTAAGATCGAAGCCAAGAGCAACAAGCTCTCGACGGATGCCAAGGCGGCCGAAAAGGCCCGTCTGGCTGCCGAAGCCAAGATCAAGGAGGAGCGCGCACAGGCTATCGCCGAGAAGAAAGCCGCTGCCGAAGCTGCCGCCAAGGAGGCTGCAGAGGCCGCTGCCGCTGAAACTGCCGAGGCTCCCGCAGAGGGCGAGGCAGAGGCTCCCGCCGCAGAATAAGCGCAGGACGCTTCTTTCCGGAATCCCGGTAAATTTCCCGCAGCGGGAGGTTTACCGGTTTTTTTCATTACTTTTGTGAACTTCCGCACCGCGGCGCAGAAGTGCCCTGCGGCTCTGCCCTGAACCGCCGACTCCCCGGCATATAGGCCGCCGCAATGCCGGGAAAACCGCTCCGCAGGCACGGCACGCCGGGAGAGGCAGGCAAGACAGCTTCCCCGACACCGCGGTACAGGGAGCGTTTCTCCGCATGCACAGCATGCCGGAGGACAAACAGGATACACCGCCCCCGGTACCGGGACGCGGACAACGAATTGCAAACCGAACCGATATGAGCGTTTCCACCCCTGCAGGCAGGATTAACAAGCTTTTCGGCACCGACGGCGGCGTGATGCTGTCGCTCTACACCGATTTCCCCGCCGACTTCGACACCGACACCCCGCTGATGGTCACCATCGACGCCCTCGAGGTGCCGCTCTACTGCGAACGCTTCGAACGCCGCGGGGCCACGGGCGCCGTGGCCGCATTCGCCGATTTCGACACCGAGCGCCGGGCCCAGGAGCTCCTGGGCCGTGAATTCCGCATCGAATTCGAGGAGGAAGAGGACGACGAATTTTACCTGGAAGACCTGATCGGCTTCGCGGTGTCCTGCATCGAAGCGGGTGCGGACGGAGCGCACGGCGCGGCTGCCCCCCTCGCAGGGACGGTCACGGACTACTACGACAGCGACGCCAACCCGCTTTTCGAGCTGGAGCTCGCGGACCGCACGGTGCTCGTACCTGCCGCCGAAGAGTTTATCGCCCATATCGACTTCGAGGGACGCACGATAAAAATGGTGCTCCCCGAAGGGTTGCTCGACCTGTAACAGCCCATGAAACCGCTCCGCACGACAAACACCCGCCGCACGCCCCGCCTCCTGCCCCGCCGGCGCATGGCATGGCAGGGATTCGCACAGGCGTTCTGGCTGGTGGCCGCGGTGCATGCTTTTGAATAACCTAATCGCTTTTATTCCATAATATGGCACGTGTAGTAATCGGACTTTCAGGCGGCGTGGATTCGTCGGTCGCGGCTTACCTGCTCAAGCAGCAGGGGCACGAGGTCACCGGACTGTTCATGATAAACTGGCACGATACGACGGGCACGCTCGAGGGCGACTGCCCGTGGCACGACGACCGGGTCTTCGCCGAGCTGGTCGCCAAGAAACTGGACATCGCGCTGCACGTAGTCGACCTCTCGGCCGACTATCGCACACGCGTGGTCGACTATATGTTCTCGGAGTACGGAAAAGGCCGCACGCCCAATCCCGACGTGCTGTGCAACCGCGAAATCAAGTTCGACGTCTTCCTGCGCGAAGCGCTCAAGCTGGGTGCCGATTTCGTGGCCACGGGCCACTACTGCCGCAAGGCCGAGGAGCGGCTGCCCGACGGGCGGACGGTTTACAAACTGCTCGCAGGCGCCGACCCCAACAAAGACCAGAGCTACTTCCTCTGCCAGCTCTCGCAGGAGCAACTACGCTACGCGATGTTCCCCGTGGGCGAACTGCTCAAACCCGAAGTGCGCCGCATCGCGGCGGAGCAGGGGCTCGCCACCGCCCGGCGCAAGGACTCGCAGGGCATCTGCTTCGTGGGCAAAGTCGACCTGCCCGTTTTCCTCCAGCAGAAACTGGCCTCGAAAAAGGGCAACATCCACGAGATACTCCCCTCGTGGCCGAAATACCGCAGCGGGCTTCCCGCCGGACAGCCAGCGCAAAACGGCACCCCCTCACCCGCACAGGCAGCCGGGGATGCCGCCCCTGCCGGCCAGCCCGTCCCGGAGGCCGAGCCTGCAGACGGACAACTCGCGGCGCTTGCCGCCCCGTGGCGCTACACGGTTCGCGACGGTAAGAAAATCGGCGAACACAACGGCGCGCATTTCTACACCATCGGCCAGCGCAAGGGGCTCCGGGAGTCGCTGTTCATCCTCGCGACCGACACCGCGCAGAACGTCGTCTACGTCGGCGAGGGCGACGCCCATCCCGGACTGTGGCGCCCGGCGCTGCATATCGCCCCCGGCGAGATACATTGGGTCAATCCCGCCCGCGTCCTCTCTCCCGGGCAAAGCGCCCGCTTCAGCGTCCGCATCCGTTACCGCCAACCGCTGCAAGGGGCCCGGCTGTTCGTCCGCGACGAAGGGGCCTACCTTGTTTTCGACACGCCCCAGCGGGGAATCACCCCGGGACAGTTCGCAGCGTGGTACGACGGCGACGAGCTGATCGGCTCGGGAGTCATCGCGGAGTAAACCGCCCCTGGAAGAAAGATTCGGCACATGCGACCGAGCCGGCGGAGATTCCGCCGGCTGGAGCACGCAAAAAAGAATGCGAAAAGCAAAGCTTTTCGCATTCCGGCATTATATACCCGACACCTGCCTGAAACAATCCGGGCAGGGGCGCGACGTGAGCTCGAACTCGAGTACGCCGCCCTGCACGATCTGCTCGTGCGTGATGAAAGGCCGGACGAGCTGCTCGCCGTTCAGCCGTGCCGAGCGGATATACTTGTTCACTTTGGACGCACCCGGGGATTTGACGACGAAGCTGCGGCCGCCGGGCAACGCGATTTCGATCCGCTCGAAAATCGGGGAGCTCAAGGCATATTCGCCCGAGGCCGGATTGACCGGATAGAAGCCCATCGCGGCAAAGACATACCACGCCGTGAGCGCCCCGCCGTCCTCGTCGCCGCTCAATCCCGTGGGACGGTCATCGAACCAGAGGTCGGCAATCTGCCGCACACGGTGCTGGGTCTTCCATGCCGCCCCCGCGTAATTGTAGAGCCACGGAACATGGAAGGCGGGTTCGTTGCCGGCAGGCATCAGCCCCTGCAACCCCGTGGCGTCGGGCATCCGCCCCATGAATTTCCATTTGTCGATTTCCGGCCCCCGGTTGTAGGCCTCGTCGATCCGGCGGACGAAAGCCTCGTCGCCACCCATCAGGGCGATCAGCCGCGGGATGTCGTGCTGCACATGGAACGCATGGACGCAGGCGTTCACCTCCGCGAAATAACTCCGGGCGCCGTAACCGTCGCACAACTGCGGATCGAAAGGTTCGATCCACTCGCCCCGCTCGTTCTTCGGGGCGAAATACCCGATGGCGGGGTTCCAGAGGTTCAGGTAATAGTGCGAACGGCGCATGAAGAGTTCATAATCGTCCGCACGCCCCAGATAGCGTGCGATCTGCGCCAGGCACCAATCGTCGTAACTGTGTTCGAGCGTCACGGAAACGGCCTGCCGCTTTTCCCATCCGTCGTCGATATAGGGATACTTCTCGGGCTCGCCGGGCGCCAGAGCCGGGAAATAGCCGTGCTCCGCATAGAACCGGTCGGGTTCGCGTGCGGCACCGGCACGCCAGGGGATCATCGTCCCCTCCAGCGCATTCTTGCGCAGCCCTTCATAGAGTTTTTCCACATCGAATCCGGTGATTCCCTTGCGAATCGCCTCGGCGGCGAACGACGCCACGTGGTTGCCGATCATCGGTTCGCCGTGCCAGTCGGGGTTCGCCCCCTCGAACCAGTCCCCGCCCCATTCGGTGAGTTCGGGGAACGAGGGCACCCAGCCCCACTGCTCGTACATCCGGACATACGACTGCAACTCGTCGGCCTTGCGCCCGGGGTCGAGCAGCATCCCCAGCGCATGCAGGTTGCGGTAGGTGTCCCACATCCAGTCGTCGTTGTAGAAAGGCCGTGCATCCTCGTGCACACGGCGGTCGAAGCCGCTGTAATAGCGTCCGCCTTCCGACTGGTCGACCATGCGTTCGAAAGTCCGGTACAACGAAGTGTAGAATATCCGGCGCTCCCTCTCCGTCCCGCCTTCCACACGGATGCGTCCCAGCGCCTCCTCCCAGACGGCGCGGCTCCGCTCCTTCACTGCATCGAAAGCGAGCCCCCCGGTTTCGGCTTCGAGATTGGCCCGCGCCTGCTCCGCACTGATATAGGAGATTCCCACCCGGAAACAGACCTTACCCACACCGGCCGGGGCGGAGAACCAGGCACCGATACCGCTCCCGGATGCCGATCTCTCCCCGGAAAGCGCCGTCCCGTCATACGTGCCGGAACTCCCGAAAGGCCGGTCGGCGACCGCATAGAAGTACTGACGGGCGTAATCGACCGCTTCCCAGCCCGAAACCACCCGGTTGCCCTCCACGGCGACCTCGCCTTCGGAGCCGACGCGAAAAAGCACGTTCGCCTGCCGGCCCGCATCCGTGAAGTCGAATTCATAGAGGGCAGCCCTCTCCGTGGTCGTCCATTCGGCCCACACCGCAGGCTCTTCGAGCCATACCCGGTGCGACCAGGGATGCAGCTCTTCCAGATCATGGTCGTACCACGAAGAGGAGCGCTCCGGCTCGAACGACACTTCGCCAACCGTGGGCATGACCGAGCCTGCTGTCCCGCTGCGGTAGCGGGGCATATTGAGGGCTATGCCGTAGATCCGGTCGGAGAAATAGCGGTCGTTGAGCCCGGGTTCGGTCACCGGGAAAACCCGCACCATCGAGTGCGGCCGGTGCACCTGCGGGGTAACGGTCGTCAGCAGGGGTGCCACGCCGCCGATATTGGGGTCGACCCAACGGCCCACGCCCTGATCGCGGCAGGCCGAAAGACAGGCAGCGGAGGCCGCCGAAAGGACAAACAGTAAAATTCGGGATTTCAGCATCATTCTATGTTTTGATTTTGTTTTGAAAATTCGTAAAAAATCGGTTTGGAACGGCGAAGTTCCGGGTAAAAATCCTTATATTTGTTTAGTCAGCCTTATACCCATGAAGTACATTCTGAAGGAGATCACCCCGCTGGGGAAAAACGACCTGTTCATCGCCAACTACTGGCCCGACAACCAAATGGATTTTCCGCTCCATTTCCACGAGGACTACGAGCTGAACCTTACGCTCAACGTCCGCGGGAAGCGCATTCTGGGGAATCTGGTCGAGGATTTCACCGAAAAGGATCTGGTCATCACCACCCCCAACGTACTCCACTGCTACAAGCGCGACGACGCCTTTCTGAACACCCGCTGCGAAGTCGTCGTCATACAGTTCCCCAAGGAGCTTCCTTCGTGGGGCATCTTCGACACCGACCAGCTGCGGGACATCCGCAACATGCTTTGCCAACCGGCCCCGGGGCTCAAGTTCTCGGAAGAAACCGCCGAGGCGGTACGCGAACGGCTCCTGCGCCTGCCCACGGTCGAGGGGTTCGAGGGCGTGCAGCTCTTTCTGGACATTCTTCACGAACTGGCCTGTGCCGATCGCACGCAGGTCGAACTGATCGGTGTCCAAAGCAGCGACAGCTCCTTCCCGCACAGCCGCCGCATCAACCGGATCGTACAGTTCGTCGAGAAAAACTACAACCGCAAGATCTCGCTGGAAGATGTCGGGGAGCTGGTCGGCATGTCCGCATCGTCGGTAAGCCGCTTCTTCAAGAAACGCACCCGCCACAATTTCTGGGACTACCTCAACGGGTTCCGCATCGACCGTGCAGCGCAGATGATGATCGAAACCGAACACACCATTTCGGAGATAAGCTACGCATGCGGGTTCAACAACATCTCCAACTTCAACCGTGTGTTCCGGGAGCGGATCGGCACGACACCGAGCGACTACCGGAACAAATTCAAGGAGTCGATCATCCCCGACCGCTGACACGACAGGCCGCTGCGGCCGGAACCGGCCGAGCACCGCAGGGCGCAGCCCCGGCACACAGCCGGCCCCGGTCAGGGCATCCGGTTTAATCCCCGTTCCAAAGCTCCCTCACGGTTTCTTCTATATCCATCCCGTAGGGCACCTTGTCGCTTTTGGCGACGGCCCGGCCCAGGAACACCGGTTCGCCCGCCGCAAGCGACACGACACGTGCGCCGGGCATTTCGAGATGTCCGTGCGGATCATTCTCGCGCAGCCATTCGTAAGCATAGCGCAGCCACGCGCGGCGGGTAGGGACATCCTGCATGTAGAACCAGGTAATCTCGTCATAGCCCCATACATAATGGTCATTGAGATCGGCCACACCCGGGTGGTCGCTGACGCCGAAATTATCGAACTCGACCAGGTAAGGCAGGGCGTCGCACCGCCAGCCGGCCGGGGTCACGCATGCGGGGCTTTTGCCGAAGATGGCATCGATATGGCCCTTTTCCAGCACGCATTTCATCGGCTCTTCGGGAACTTCCCTGATACGGAGCGGGAAAGAGTTGAAATCGATCAGGCTCCGTTCGCCCACCATCATGCCGCGGCTGCCCGCATGGGCGTCGAACAACACGAAATGACGACGGGCACGGGGATAGACCCACGCGCGGACTTTCTTCAGGAAACTGTCCCACGCCTGCCAATCACGGTCGTTCATCCCCATCAGGTAAACCTGTCCCAGGTGCACGGCCTCGACGCCTATATCCACGTAGGAGCCGATCAGGTACATCAGCCACAACTGCGTTTCGACGCGCGTGATATCGGGCACGCTGGCACCCGGCGCCCACAGGTCGACGTATTTGCCGTCGGGCGCGAGCATCTGCGCATAGTCGAAGTTGCGCTCTTCGGCGGGAAGCCCCAGGGCCTCGAACGCCCAGGCCGGCACAGGAACCTCGCTCACCTCGCGGTAAACGGCCTCGAAGGTCGCGGCCTGGAAAATCACGTCGGAATCGAAGGCATGCACCTCGTCGATCAGTGCTTCGGCTCCGGCCCAGAAACCGGGCTCCGTAAGCACCTTCTCGTCGCCCCAGCGGTAGATCGCCCGGCCGATGAACTTGGCGCCCGTATTGCGGATGAACGCCACGTCGGCCGCCTTGTCGGGATAAGTCCCGTCGTTGCAGTAGGGGTCGACCGTGAGGAACTCCGACATGGTCACGGCACGCGAGAGATAACGCTCCAGCACGGCCTGCGAAACCGGGCCGTCGAAATAATAGGGGTCTTCGGCGCGGCCGCACGAAACGGCGCACCAAATACACAAGGCAGACAGCAAAATCACTCTTTTCATGGCAGGTATCATCGTTTGCTCCACAGTTTCTTAATCGTCTCCTCGGCCGAGCGACCCGTCGGAGTGGCTTCGCTCTGCGTATTGCAGCGGTAAAAGCGCGTGGGGCCGGAGATCGACACGCGGCAACCCGGCATCTGGATGTACCCGATGGGGTCTACGCGGTTCATGTAATCCACGGCGTATTCGAGCCAGTAACGGGCATACTCGTCGTCGCACAGGCTGAACCACGAAATCTCGTCGTAGCCCCAGACGAAATTGTCGCCCCAGTTGTAGGAGCCGGGATGGGTGCTCTCCCCGAAATTGTCGAACTCGAGGATATAGGGGATGCGGTCGGCCGTCCAGCCGCTCGGCGTTTCGCCGCCCTTCGTATAGCCGATTACCGAATCGAGATACCCCTTTTCGAGCTTCGCCTTGACGGGTTCGCCGACAATCTCCTTCGGACGCAGCGGGAAAGACACGAAATCGAACAGGTGCCTGCCGTCGACCACGATGCCGCCGTTGCTCAGGTGGGCGTCCATGATGACCGTGCCCCGTATGGCCTTGGTCCTGGCAACCTCACGTATCTTGGAGAGCAGGTTGCGGTATCCCGCATAGCCGTTGTCCGAATCGCCCATCGAGGCCATCAGATGCACCTGTCCGCAGTGAAAGGCCTCGGCGCCGGCTTCCATGTATTTCACGGCCATGAAATAGAACCACATCTGCGCCTCTTCGCGCGACATGTCGGGCACGCAGGTGTTCTCGCCCCACTGTCCCCAGTAAAGGCCGTTCTCGTCGCGGATGTCGTCGAAGCGGAAATTCCGCACCTCGGGTTGCCTGCCGAATGCCCGGAACACCCACTCGGGAACGGGAATGTCGTTGACCCGGGTGGAAACCGTTTCGAACATCGCCGCCTGGAAGAGCAGGTCGGGATCCTGGCCGTGCATCCTGTCGACCTTGGCCCGGGCTGCGGCAATCCATGCATCGTCCTTGAAATTCGTCTCCTTATTCCACTGATACAAGGCACGTCCGATAAACTTGGCGCCGACGTTGAGCAGCATGCGTTCGTCGTCCTGCGTCCCGTAAACACCGTCGGTCGAGGTTTCGGCCTCGGACAGGAATTCGGTCTGGGTAATCGCCCGCGAAAGGTAGTTGTGCAGCACCTCTTCGGACATCACGCCGCCCGAAAACCGGTAATTGCCCGTGTTGGGCACGGGATCGGGCCGCTGGGGGATTTCGGGCCACTGGCTTTTGTCCCACTCCTTTTCGCACCCCGCGGCCGTAAGGGCGAGGGCGGCGGCAAATAATACTATCTTAAACTTTTTCATCGTATTTCGGTTTTAGGGCTCCGGCCGTGCACCGTCCGGAGCCCCCGTTCACATTATTTGTTACAATTCGTCTATCCGATAAGTCACACCGTCCGATTCGATCGTGAAGGTCGCCCCGGGAGCAAATACGCTCCCGCGGTAAAGTTTTCCGAGCAAATCCAGCCCGACCTTGTCGGAGGTGGAAGTCACGGGAATACCGCCTTCAAGGGTACCGTTGCCGGTGACCGTCACGTCGCCGCCCACGCTCACGAGCGCTTCGAAACCACCCAGGCCGTTGAGCCGTTCGTTACCGGTGAGCACCAGGCTTCCGCCGATCGTTTCGAGTTTCATCACGTCGAAATTCCAGAAGTTGCCGTTGCAGCCCGAGACGATGAAATCGCCGCCCACGCTTTTCAGCGAGTTGAACGTCACGCCGCGCATCGGCGTCATCACGCCCGTCAGTTTCACGCTGCCCGCCACGCTCACAATCTGCGAGAGGCAGTTGCCCGCGCCCCAATCGGTCGCAATCTTCGGACAGTCCTCGAAAACGAGGTCGCCGCCGATGGCCGTCATCTCTTTCATGCCGTTCAGGTTGAACAGTTCGGCACAGTTGCGGAAGACGATGCCGCCCTCGACCGTAAAGCCGCCGTTGCTGAAAAACTGCTCCGTGGAGGTGAGGTTGCTGCCTTCGAGCGTCAGCGTGCCCATGACCTTCTCCACGCGGGTCTTGACGAACGAAAGGTCGTTGTCCGACATCGTATTGCCGGCATCCGCGATTGTCAGATCCTGCACGGTTTCCTTCACCGCAGAACCGTCCTGCGGGGCAAAGGCCAACAGCTCGTCGCGGCTCGAAATCGTGTAACTCTTATAGGGGCTCGGCACCGGGAACCCGACCGCCGAGCCGTCGGCATATTTACAGGTCACCACCGCCGTCGGGGCCACCACGCCCGATTCGATCCAGCGGGCCACCATGTCGAAGCCGACCTGATCCGAGGTGCTGTCGTAAGGAATACCCCCGTTCGTCGTGCCGTTGCCCGTAATGGTGATGTCGCCGCCGACCGAGGTCACGGACGCAAAGCCGCCCAAGCCGTTGAGTTTCGCATTGTCGGTAATGACCAGGCTGCCGCCGACGGTCGCAAGGCTCATACCTGCAAAATTCCAGAAATCGCCGTTGCAGCCCGAAACGATGAAATCGCCGCCCACGCTCTTCAACGACTGCAGGGAAACGCCCGCCATGGGTTCAGCTATACCGGTGAGTTTCACGCTGCCCGCCACGCTCTCGATTTGCGAGAGGCAGTTGCCCGCGCCCCAGTTCGTCGCAATCTTCGGGCAGTTCTCGAAGACCAGGTCGCCGCCGATCGAAGTCATCGACTTCATCCCGTTCAGGTTGAATAGTTCGGCACAGTTGCGGAAGACGATGCCGCCCTCGACCGTAAAGCCGCCGTTCAGGAAGAACAGTTCCGTCGAAGTGAGGTTGCTGCCTTCGAGCGTCAGCGTGCCCATGACCTTCTCCACGCGGGTCTTGACGAACGAAAGGTCGTTGTCCGACATCGTATTGCCGGCATCCGCGATTGTCAGATCCTGCACGGTTTCCTTCACCGCAGAACCGTCCTGCGGGGCAAAGGCCAACAACTCGTCGCGGCTCGAAATCGTGTAGCTCTTATATTCTCCGGGCTGTGGTATCTCCGAGAATTCGACGGGCGTACCGTCCGCATAGCGGCAGTCGATGATTGCACCGGGCTGCACGACGCCGCCCGTAATCCAGGATTCCACCAGATCGAAGCCTACCTGCCCGGCCGTCGAAACATAGGGAATGCCCCCGGCGCCCGGATCCGTACCGTTGCCCGTAATGGTAATGTCGCCGCCGATGTACTCCACCTTTTCGAAGCCGCCCAAACCATTCTGGTGGTCGTTGCCGGTGAGCGTGAGGCTGCCGCCCACATGGCGGAGATCGGTGGCCAGGTTCCAGAAGAAGCCCGTATAGAGCTCGATACAGTTGTCCGCGAGGGTCAAATCGCCGCCGACCTTCGACAGCGAAGCGAAGGCCATCTGCTGCATACCGCAGTTGCGCACCGTCAGGTCGCCGTCGATTTCCGTTATCTGCGCGAATCCGTTGCCGCGTCCCCAGTGGGTCAGGTAGGGGATATTCTCGAGTATGAAATCGCCGTGAATCCGGGTAATATTCTTGAAACCGTTGTTGTTGAAGAACTTGTTACCGCCGCTTTCGTCATAGGTCGAGATATTGCGCAGGATGATGCCGCCCTGACAGTCGACCTTGCCGAAGAAGGTTTCGGTGGTCTTGAGCGAAGCGCCGTCGACGGTCATCGTACCCTGCACGACGGAGATCTTCGCCGCCAGCAGCGCCATTCCGTCGTCCGTGACGTTGGGGCCCGTGACCGTCAGGTTCTTGACCTCTTTACCGCCGGGACTGAATGCGGCAGCCTCGGCGTCGGACTTGATCGTATAGCTGTAAACGCCGCCCGACTCTCCGCCCTGGCCGATGAGCGACGGGTCGGTCACGGCCAGCGGATGGTTGTTCGACAAGGTCACGTTCTCCGCATCGAGCACCGAATTGGAGATGAGGTATTTGATGACATTGAAACCGTAGCTGTCCGGCTCGTCGGGCTTGTCCTCGCCCAGCGAGGCATTGCCCGTGACGTATAGTTTCCCGGTCATCTTCTTGATTCCCAGCATGCCGCTGATATCCGTCAGCAGGGGATTGTCCTCGATATGTATGTCGCCGATGACGAACTTCACGCCCAGGTCGCCGACGGCCGTGAGGGATTCGTTGCCCGAAACCTCGAGTCTGGTCGCAATCGACGTGGTATTGGGCAGCGCCAGCGTCCCGATCCCGGTGTTGCGAATCAGGAGCGTGCCGACGGCGGGGACATCGAGCGAGGAGATATCGGTAATATCCGCCCCCTCGATGGTGATGCTGTTTGCAGTAGGGCGTGCGGGGAAAGCGTCGACCTCGGCCTGCGTCTTCAGTGTGAAATTCCCACTGTACGGGTTCGCCGGGTCGGTCGTATCTTCGCTGCACGCGGCCAGTCCCGCACAAAGGAACAATGCGGCGGCCGGAAGCAGGTATTTATGGAATAATTTCATGGTTTACGGATTTTTAAATCGGTTATTTCTGCGGGTTGAGGTCCAGTTCGCGCTGGGGCGCAGGATAGAAATAAGCATAGGTCGGCTTGAATGCCTTGTTGGTGATATGCTGCTCGTCGACGCGGTTCAGGCGGCGCAGGTCGTAGATGCCGTGTCCTTCGAAAGCCAGCTCCTTCGTCCGCTCCCCAATCACCGCCTCGCGGAAATCTTCAATCGAAAGTCCTTCGGGAAGCGCATCCAGTCCGGCGCGCCTGCGCACCTCGTTCACCCATCTGTACCCCTCTTCGGTCGGCCCGGCCGCCTCGGCATAGGTGAGCGCCACTTCGGCGAAACGAATCAGGTAGAGGTTGGCCGAGGTACGGTTGGACTTCGACTTGGGATCGGTGTACTTGCGGCAGAACGGATAGAAGAATTTGTTCCTGATGTTATCGCTGCTGGTGAGGTTCGACGGGTCGTAGGTGGCCAGCACGCTTCCGTCCTCGTTATAGATCGTCGTCACCATCAACTGTTTGCGCAAATCGTCATCGTCGTAGGTTTCGCGGAAATCGTTGTCCACGCGCATCACCTGGTAGCCCGATTCGTAGTCCATGAACTTCATAACCTCGCGGCTGTTCTCCCCCAGCGACGCGGAGATATAGACGATGCTTCCGGTCTGGATGCAGAACATTTGGGGCAGCTGCGAATAGGTGCCTTCCATGCCGCTGGCCTCGCGGTTCATCGAAGTCATGAAGATATGCTCCACCCCGTCGGCCTGGTGCTCGACGTCGTAGACATTGCCCAAATCGGGGTCGAGCCGGTAGACCGTCTGTTTATCGAGCACGTCGCCGGCATACTGCGCCGCGAGGCGGTACATCTCGTCGGCATCCGACACCCAGTCGTACCCGGGGGCTTCCGAGGCCTTGGACGAAGCGAGGTAGAGGTAAACGCGTGCGAGCAGCGCCTGCGCCGCGACCTTATCGGCACGCCCCTGCACCTTGTTCACCGGCAGCAGGTCGATGGCATCTTCCAGTTCGCCGATGATGAAGGCGTAAACATCCTGAATCGGGGCGAAATCCTTGAAAGCGTCCGAGGTCGTGGAAACGGTCTTGGAACGGATGGGCACGCTGCCGTAGTTGATGACCAGCATGAAGTGGTTGAAGGCACGCAGGAAATGGGCTTCGCCGAGGATTTTGTTACGCGCCGTGGTCGAAATATTGGACATCTGCGCAACGTTGTCCAGCACCGAATTGGTGCGGGCGAGGCTCACGTAGGCCGATTTGAAAAAGTAGATCGCCTCGTCGCTGGTCGGCGTGATGTCCCACTGGAACAGCGGGCTCTCGTCGGCCTTGCCGTAGGATTTGTACTGGTTGGTCGGCACATCGCTCAAATAAAAGAGGAAGCGTCCGCAGTAGTCGATATAGTTCAGGGGCACATAGGCATACATCAGCGCCGATTCGGCATCGGCCTCGGTATTGTAGAAGGTCTGGTTTGAATAGGTGCCGTAGGGGACTTCGTCGAGGCACGAGCCCAGCCCCGCGAGCGCTCCCAGCAATGCGAAATACAGGAATATACGTTTCATGTTCACTTGGCTTTTTTTAGAATTTGAACTCTGCGCCGACGGTGATGACGCATACTTTGGGATAGGCCACGTTACCTATACCGTTCTCCCCCACTTCGGGGTCGTATTCGCTCACTTTGGAAAAAGTGAAAGGGTTGCTGGCGCTCACATAGGTACGCAGGTGCTTGATCCATTTCAACTTGTCAGCGGGCAGCGTATAGCCCAGCGTGATGTTGGAGATGCGCAGGAACGAACCGTCCTCGACCGACCACGACGAAGCGTGGTACTGCCGGTTATAGCGCAGGCTGGGACGTTCGTTGTTGGGATTCTCGGCCGTCCAGCGTCCGGACTGCAACGCCGCGGACCCGAGCTTGCGGTAGGAGAAGATGTCGTTGCCGTAGACGGCGTACATCATCATCGACAGGTCGAGGCCGCAGCGGTGCGAGAGCGAAAGCGAGAGGCTCGACGTGAACTTGGGGTTCGGGTTGCCGATAATCATACGCTGGTTCGGATCGAGCGTACCGTCGGCGTTCAATCCGACGTAGTTCAGTTCGCCCGGACGGGTATTCGCGCTCGACCCGTCGCCCTGGGGCGTCTGGATGATGCCGTTGACCATGTAGCCGTAGAACGAATTGACGGGATAACCGATGGCCAGCACGTTGAGGAAAGCGTCGTTATAGACGCTGCCGCCGTACTGCGTATAGCAGATACCGTTGGCATCGACCGTGGCACCCGAATTTTCGGCCGTGCCGATTGCAACCACCTTGTTGCGGTTGAGGCTGAAGATGCCCGTCGCCGTGAAATTCCAGTCCCGGGTCGAAACGACACGCCCCGTGACGGCCACCTCGAAACCCTTGTTCTGGATCTCGCCGTCGTTGACCCAGACCGTATCGAAACCGGTGCTGGGCGGAAGGTACTGCTTGCGCAGCAGGTCGGTCGTCTTCTTGTAATAATAGTCGAAGGTAACGTTCAGCCGCCCTTTCAGGATTGAGAGGTCGAGGCCGACATCCAACTGCGCGGTCTTCTCCCACGTCAGTTCGTGGTTGGCCATGCCCGCATACGTAACGAAACGGTCGCCCAACCCCTCGCGGCCATCCTGGTAACCGATGCCGTACACAGTATACTCTTTGCCGCCCGACCAATAATAATCGAACCCGAAGCGTTCAAAGGTCTGGTACGGGGAAATTCCCTGGTTACCCGAAATGCCGTAGCTGGCGCGCAGTTTGAGCTGGTCGAAGAACCCGAGCGACTTGATCCACGGCTCCTCTTCCAGTTTCCAGCTCACGGCCCCCGAGGGGAAGAAGCCCCAGCGATGCCCTTTGGCGAATTTCGAAGCGCCGTCGGCACGGGCCGTGAAGGTCACCAGGTAGCGGTTCTTGTAGGTGTAGTTCAGGCGGGTGAAGCCCGAAGCGAGTATCTCCTGGCTGCGCGAGGTCAGCGTTATGACCTTGTCCGCACCGGAAACCACCTCGTCCTTGAGCGCGGCATTGGAGAACCCGCGCCCGGTGATGCTCGAACCCCTGCTCACGCTGTTCTCGTAGCTTCCGCCCAGCATGGCCGAAAAAGCATGGTCGCCGATCGTTTTGTTGTAGGTGAGGAAGGCGTCGCCCGTCAGGTTGACGTAGGTCGACTCGCTGTTGCCGCCCTCGCCGTTATAGTTGTCCCCCGCAAGGGTGTAGAGAGGCGGGTTGAAGTAGGCCGAACGACGCTGTTCGGCGCGGGCATTGCCCGACACCGACATAATCAGCCCGGGGATAATCGTCCAGTCGGCCTTGACGAGCGCATAGCCCGACATGTTGTCCGATTCGTTCTTGATCTCGTTATTGATCATCACGGGATTGCCGTAGTCCTTGGGCTGGCTCTTGAAATAGGAGCCGTCACCGTTGTAGACCGGCCAGAGCGGATTGCGCCCGTAGCTCGTACCGTTGTTGTAGGTACGGAAGCCGCGCACGAACCCGGCCTTGGTCTTCAGGTTGATGCTGCGGGCGACCTGGTGATCGTAGGACATGTCGACCGTATACTTCTCGAAATCGTCCTTGTGCTGCATGCCTTCGCCGTTGTAATAACCCAGGCTCACGTAGTAGCGGTTTTTCTCGCCGCTGCCCTCGATCCCGATGCTGTAATCCTGCGTTACCGAAGTGCGAAACACGTGGTCGGCCCATTTGGTGCGGAAGGGCCATTCACCGCTCTCGATTTCGGCGATAGAGGGGTAATAGGTGCCGTCCGACCATATCTTCCCGGTATACGGCCCTTCGGCGCCGCCGTTCTCGTAGGATTCGTTTTCGAGCCGTGCCATCTGCACCGGGTCGCGCCAGTAATCGAGTTTGTCGCTGAAAACGCCGACGCCGACCTTTCCCGAGAACCAGACGTTGTGGTGTTCCTTCCGGCCGCCCTTGGTCGTTACCATGATGACGCCGTTGGCTCCGCGCGAACCGTAAATGGCGGTCGCCGAGGCGTCTTTCAGCACCTCGATCGACTCGATGATGTTCGGATTGACACTGGTCAGGTTACCCGCGTCGCCCATCGGCACGCCGTCGACCACCACCAGCGGCGAATTGGAGCCGTTGATGGAGCTGATGCCGCGCACGCGCATCGTGACATTCCCTTCCGGACTGTCGTTGGAATTGTCGATTACCGTCAGGCCGGCCACGCGGCCCTGCAACAGTTTGTCGATCGACCCGGCCGAAACCTGCGTTACGTCCGAAGCCTTCACGGAAGCCACGCTGCCCGTCAGGTCGCTCTTCTTCATCGTACCGTAACCGATCACGATAACCTCTTCGACCAGTTCGGCATCCTCTTCGAGGCTCACGTCGATGGCCGTACGCCCGCCGACAGGCACTTCCTGCGATTTATAACCGAGGAACGAGATGATTAGCACGTCACCGGCTCCCGCAGCGATGTTATAGGCACCCGAAGCATCCGTCGTCGTACCCCTGACGGAGCCTTTGACCACCACCGATGCCCCCGGAATAGGATTCCCGTCGGGACTTCCCGTCACGATTCCCCGCACGGCCGTATTCTGGGCGAACAGGCCCGTGCCGCACAACAGCAAGGGAATCAATAGCATGAATAGTTTGTTTTTAATCATTTTGCAAACAGGTTAGTTGTTTAGGTTTTACATTTTTCCAATCCGGCTATAATATAAATAGGTGTCGACCGACCGTTTTTTTTAATAACTGCGCCCAAATCGACTATTACAAATATAGAATAAAGAAATACATATACATGGTGATATTTTGACAAAATATAACAATATTTTCACAGTTCAAAATAATCCGACCCACCTAAAAACGGCACTACAAGCCCATAAACACAATACACCATTAAATAACAGGGAACTACAAATTTCATATTATTGCACAATAATGTCAAAATAATACATGCTTGTGCAGATATTTCACCAGATTATCCGGCCGGAACATACTACCTTTGAATATCGAAATTTTACATTATCCGGCTGAAATTTTTAAATTAATTTAATTATGTTAACCCCTTTCCGAGAGATCATACGGGACGCCCACCGCCGGCACTACGCCGTGGGGGCGTTCAACTGCTTGAGCGTCGAGAATGTAATGGGAGCCGTCGCTGCGGCCGAAGAGCTGCACGCACCGCTCATCCTGCAACTCGCCGAGGTACAATTCCCGGGGGCGCCCCTTGAACTGATGGCCCCCGTCTTCCTGCAAGCGGCACGCAGCGCCAAAGTTCCTGTCGCCGTGCACCTCGACCACGGACAAAGCCCCGAGACCTGCATCCGCGCCATCCGCGCAGGATTCAATTCGGTGATGTTCGACGGCGCCGGCCTGCCGCTGGAGGAGAACATCGCCCAAACACGCCTGGTCGCCCGGCTCGCACACGCCGCCGGCGTCGACGTCGAAGCCGAGCTGGGACGCGTGGGCGACACCGGCTTCGGC
>NZ_CABMQJ010000023.1 GCF_902388705.1 uncultured Alistipes sp. | reverse complement strand
GGCGGCCGCTTCCGGCCGCTTTCGGACACCACGCGGATGACCTTCCCGTCGCACGCTCCGTCCGTGCGCATCGACTATATCCTCGGCCGCGGACTGCCCGCCTCGGCCGCCGTCACGCAAAGCGTCGTCGACCATACGACCACCGCCTCCGACCACTGCCCGCTGTGGGTAGCGCTCTCTTGGCGGCGATAATCCCGGGCGGCGCTTCCCGGCAGACAGGCGGCACACGAACCGGCCTCCCTGCCGCCCCGCAGACTGCTCCGGTACAATCCTGCCCCGGCAATACCCCCGGCGCCGGCTGCTGCGATTCGTTTTAACGGGCGCCCGTTCCATACGACAAGATACGAAATAAAAGGTTATCTTTGCACAAAATTCCGATTACCATGCAGATTAACAAAGCCGAATTCCAGTGCAGTTCCGAGCGTATCTCGCAGGTTCCGAAAGACGACCTGAAAGACATCGCGTTCATCGGGCGCAGCAACGTCGGCAAATCGTCGCTCATCAACATGCTGACCGGCAGGCAGGGACTGGCCAAAGTTTCGGGAACGCCCGGCAAAACGCGGCTCATCAACCACTTCCGCATCGACCGGGCGTGGTATCTGGTCGACCTGCCCGGATACGGTTACGCCCGCACGTCGAAAGCCATGCGCAGCGACTTCGCCAAAATCATCACCGACTACGTGCTCAAGTGCGAAAAGATGCACTTCCTGTTCGTGCTGGTGGACATTCGGCTCGAACCGCAGAAAATCGATTTGCGCTTCATCGAGATGCTCGGCATGAACGGCATCCCGTTCGGCATCATCTTCACCAAGGCCGACAAACTCTCCAAAACACAGTGCGCCAAGAGCGTCGAACGCTACAGGGCGACGCTCGCCGAACAGTGGGAGGAGCTGCCGCCGATGTTCGTATCGTCGGGCGAGCGCGGCACGGGACGCGAACAGATACTGGACTTCATCGGCCAATGCCTCGAAGTTTAACCGATTGTTGAAAAAAGGTTGCCCTTACGGCACGTTTTTTCGTCGCATTGTCCTATATTTGCACCATCAAAAATTCCTCGTAACCTATGGCTATCCACAAAATCAAAATTTTCTCGGGTCGCGGCTCGGAATACCTGGCCGAAAAAATCGCGGCAAGTTTCGGGACGACGCTCGGGCAATCGGAGGTGTTGCGTTTCAGCGACGGCGAATTCCAACCCTGTTACAACGAATCCATCCGTGGCTGCACGGTATTCGTCATACAATCGACATTCCCGCCCTCGGACAACCTGATGGAGCTGCTGATGATGATCGACGCGGCGCGCCGCGCATCGGCCTACAAGGTCGTGGCCGTAATACCCTACTTCGGCTGGGCGCGGCAGGACCGCAAGGATCGTCCCCGCGTACCGATCGGCGCGAAACTGGTAGCCAACCTGCTGATGGCCGCAGGCGTCGACCGCGTGATGACGATGGATTTGCACGCCGACCAGATCCAGGGCTTTTTCGACATTCCGGTCGATGCGCTTTACGCCAGCGGCATCTTCATTCCCTATATCCAAAGCCTCAACATCCAGGATCTTTCGATTGCAGCCCCCGACATGGGCGGCGCCAAGCGCGCCAACACCTACGCCAAGCTGCTCGGAACACCCATCATCATTTCGCATAAGGAGCGCGCCAAAGCCAACGTCGTGGGCAAGATGACCGCCATCGGCGAGGTCGAAGGTCGCAATATCCTGATTGTGGACGACATGATCGACACGGCCGGCACGATCTGCATGGCCGCCGACATGCTCATGTCGCGCGGCGCCAAGAGCGTGCGCGCCGCCATCACCCACCCCGTGCTCTCGGGCCCGGCCTACGAGCGCATCAACGAAAGCGCGCTGGAGGAGGTTATCGTGACGGACACCATTCCGCTCAACCCCGACAAGGACCTGCACAAATTCACGGTGCTGTCGGTGGCCGACATCTTCGCCGACGTCATCGAGCGCGTACACAACTACAAGGAAATTTCGTCGATATTCTTCAAATAAGGAATCCCGGAAGCGGTTCGGGCGGGGCGCATGCAGCATGCGCCCCGCTTTTTTTCGCCCCGTGCGGCGGGGTTCCGGAAATTCTTGCTACATTTGTCCGGAGGGCGGCGACTGCAATGCCGGATACGCGCGGCCCCCGAATAAAAACGGACACGCTAAAACCCGATCTTATGACATTGATTTTCATTCCCCTGTTCCTCGGCCCTACCGAGTTGATACTCATCCTGCTGGTCGTGCTGCTCCTGTTCGGCGGCCGGAAAATCCCCGAACTGATGCGCGGCCTGGGCCGCGGCGTACGGGAGTTCAAAGACTCCTCGAAAG
Organism: uncultured Alistipes sp.; assembly: GCF_902388705.1. Classification (GTDB taxonomy): domain Bacteria; phylum Bacteroidota; class Bacteroidia; order Bacteroidales; family Rikenellaceae; genus Alistipes. Next base: position 28,634 of record NZ_CABMQJ010000023.1, on the reverse strand, counting down.
GGGACGACAAGGACGATGAGGCTTCGAAAAAGGAGCGAACCAAAACCGGCAAATAACAAAACGGGGTGTTTTCCGACACCCCGTTTTATTATCCCGACCGCCGCGCGGACATGACCGCGGCCACCCCTACTTGAGCGGCGAGTCCGGCTCTTTGGACATCACCAGGTAGAACATCCGGTCGAGGAATCCCGGGGCGAATTTCTTGACCAAATGCGTGGCGCGCCCCTCGCTCTCCATCAGGCAGAGGCGTTTGCGCTTGAGAATCCCCCGGGCCACAATCCGTGCGACCTCTTCCGAGGTCATCATCTTCGCCTCGTCGCGCGGGGTTTCGCCCTGCTGCGAACCGTCTGCCGTCAGGGCCGAGAAACGGACGTTCGACGACGTGAATCCCGGGCAGGCTATCATCACGTGCAGTCCCTTTTTGAGGTTTTCGATGCGCAGCGTTTCGAGGAATCCCGTCATGGCGTATTTCGAGGCCGAGTAGCCCGTGCGCCCCGGCAGGCCGTGCAGGCCCGCCACCGAGGAGATGCCGACAATCGAGCCGTGCGACTGCTGCAGGTACGGCAGGGCGAACTTGCAACAGTTGACCGTACCCCAGAAATTGACGTCCATCAGGCGGTGGAGCACGCTCAAATCCACGTCGTCGAAAATCGCGCGCATCGACAGCCCCGCGTTGCAGACCAGCACGTCCACGCCGCCGAATTCGCGCACGGCGGTATCGATCAGCCCCCGGCATTCGTCCACGTTCGTCACGTCGACGCCGCAGTAGGCAGCCTGTCCTCCCCGGGAGCGAATATCGCCCGCGATAAGCTGCAGTTTCTGCACGCTGCGCGCACCCATCACCACGCGGGCGCCCTGTGCGGCGAACTCGCGGGCCATCGCCTCGCCGATGCCCGACGAAGCGCCCGTCACGATGACGACCTTATCCTTAAAATCTTTCATATCAATCGTTTATTTCAATTTGCAGCGTATCGTAAGCCAGATGCACATGGGGCGGCAGTACGGATTCCGTCACGGCATACAGGCCGATGTCGTGGGACATGTGCGTGAGGTAAGCCTCGCACGGCCCCACACGGTCGATGAGCGCCAGCGCCTCGGCCACGTTGAAGTGCGAATAGTGCTCGGTGAAACGAAGCGCATTGACCACCAGCACCTCCACGCCCCGGAGTTTTTCGACCTCCGGCTCTTCGATGGTCTTGAAATCCGTGAGGTAGGCCAGCTTGCCGATGCGGTAGCCCGTGACGGCGAAACGGTCGGAATGGTGCCCCGAAACGGGTACGACCTCCAGCCCGCCGACCCGGAACGGCCGCGTCACATCGATTTCGTGCAGTTCGATTTCGGGTACGCCCCGGTATTTGTCCTGCGCAAAGGCGTAGTCGAAATCCTTGCGCACGATTCCGATGGTCGCCGGCGCCGCGAAAATATCGACCTTGTGGATTGCGGGGGGATAGTCGACGAAATTGAAAGCGCGCACGTCGTCCAGCCCGCCGATATGATCCTTGTGCTCGTGCGTCAGCAGAATCGCGTCGATGCGACGGACGCCCGTGCGGAGCATCTGGTAGCGGAAGTCCGGCCCGGCGTCGATTACCAGCCGCACGTCGCCCGCTTCGACCATGGCCGAAGTGCGCAGGCGGTTGTCGCGCGCATCGTCCGACGTACAGACCCTGCAGCGGCAGCCGATGACGGGGACGCCCTGCGAGGTGCCCGTTCCCAGGAATGTGAGTTTCATGGCAACAAAAATAATAAAAATATGGCGACCCGGTGCCGCCGTGCGGAAGATTCTTCCGGGCCGTACACGGGAAGATCCGGGCAGGAGGCCCCGAACCTCCCCGAAGGCACCCCCGAAAGGGATTATTTACCTTTCGACACCGGAAATATACATTTTGAAACCGCCCGTAACGGCTCCGCAGGTAACTTTGCATCCGGCACGACACGCCCCCACGCATCCCCGCATACCTATGACACAACGCCTCCCCGCCCAAGCCGTCTTCCGCCGCGCCTGCCCCCGCACGCCCGCTTTGCGGACACCCCGCACATTTTTACCCTCCGCAGGCGCTTTCATTCCGTTTTTTTCGCTATATTAGCCATAATGACACTCGATGCCCTCTCCTACTTCTTCAACGGCATGTCGCTGGCATTCTTCGTCATTGCCGCCATACACGCCGCGCTATGCGCCCGCAGAAGCGGTTCGCGCCCCCACTACCTGTTCGCCGTCTGCCTGGCCTGGATGGCCCTGATCGAAATCAAGGAGCTGTTCATCAGCTTCTCCCCCACCTACCAGTACGAAGTGCTAGGCCCCGGGTTCACCTTCCCCGACCTGTTCACCCTGCCGCTGCTGTCGCTCTTCTTCTTCGAACTGGTCATGCCCGGACGCATCACGGTACGCTATGCGGCGCGCCTGCTGGCCCCGTTCGTCCTGCTCGCCGGAGCTTACTGCGCAGGGCTGGCGTTCCAGCCCCGCGAGGTCTATTACTCATTCGGGGAGCTGCTCGGCGCGCTGCCCTCCTACCTCCCTCTGATGCTTCTGCTCTACGTACTTTACACGATTGTATACTGCATTTTCGCCCTGGCACGCATCGTGACCTACTCGCTGCGCTACGCCGACCAGATAGCACAGGCCTATTCGTTCACCGAACGCATACACCTGCGGTGGATGCGGTGGATGTCGGCCGTGCTGGCATGCTACCTGATTTGCTACATCGGCATCATCACCTTCACGTCGACAGCTCCGTACATCATCTTCACCTTTCTCATGACGCTCGGCGTATGGGGCATCCTCTACGGATGTATCATCCAGTACCGGATTCCGGAAATCATCCACAACTACTGGCAGGAAGAGTCCGCCGTGCCGGATGCGGACGACGAATCGCCCACGGAGAAATGCGGGCGCATCGCCGCGCTGCGGCAGCAGGTAGCCGCGGCAATCGACGAACGCAGGCTCTACCTCGACCCCGGGCTCACGATTGTCGACCTGGCGACCGAATGCGGCACCAACCGCACCCACCTGTCCCGGTTCTTCAACAGCGAGCTCGGCATTCCGTTCCGCGACTACATCAACCGCTGCCGGGTGGAGCACGCCACGCGGCTGATGGCCGGCAACGACCACAAAATCGAAGAGCTGGCCCTGCTCGCCGGCTTCGGCAGCACGACCACCTTTTACCGGGCTTTCGCCAAAGAGAAGAAAATGACGCCCCAGCAATGGCTGGACAGCCACAAGGGGCAGCAGCCCGTAACAGGTGAACCCTGCATCTCGGAGCTCGCAGCGCCCCGCGAGCGGAAATAACCGGACAAAGCCCCCGCCGCCGCAAACACCCCGTGCCGCGGAAGGCAAATCCGGGCACCGCGCCACCGGACAATATCCGGCGGCAAACGAAAAGCCGCAGGACGACTCCTGCGGCTTTTGCGCAAATGCAACGGACGGGATGCCGGGTTTTTCAGGCCGCCGGGACGGCGGATTTTCCGAGCCGTCAGGCGCCCGGATTATTCAAGGCCCCGGGACGGCGGATTTTCCGAGTTATCAGGCCCCCGGATTTTTCACTCCCCGAAGACGGATTTCCGGGCCCGCCGGAACAGCGGATTCTCCGGGCCGCCAAGGCCCCGGATTTTCACTCCGCCGAAGACGGATTCCCGGGCCCGCCGACCCCGTCAATAAGTCTGCTCGATATTCCAGACGAAGGCGCGCGAGCCCTGCAATTTGGTCGAGGCATCCATTTCGCGGAACGCCTCCATCAGCGGCGCGACCTTTTCGTCGTCGACGATGGCCATAATCGACGCGTTCATCGACGGCCATGCGTGCGTACCGTAGTGGGGTTCGCCGTCGACCGACCCGCGCCCCTCGGTCAGCGCCCAGCGCGTGAAGCCGCGGATGCCCTGCTGGTCGAGGATGGCGTTCACCCGGTCGGTGAGCGCCTGGTTGTATGACAAAAATACTGCTTTCATAATTTCGTTTTATTTAATTTCCCGCAATCGTCCGAAGCGCCGCCCGCCGGGCTCCCCGCCCTGCGCTCGGCATGCGGCGGAAGCGGCCCGGATTCGGATGCACGGCCCAAAACCGTGCATCCGAACCGTCCGGGGCATGGCGACGGCGTCCGACTGCCCGTCGTTTCTATTATCGTCAATGCCTGCTTGCCTGGTGTTCGGCGGCAAGGCGGGCCAGTTTCTCTTTCTCCTTGCGCTGCGAACGGTTGACGAGCACCGAATAGAGCGCGGGAATGATGAACAGCGTCAGCAGGGTCGAGAACGTGAGGCCGCCGATTACGGCGATACCCATCGGCTGCCACGTCTCCGAACCGGCACCCGTGCCGATCGCCAGCGGCAGCATACCCAGGATGGTCGTGAACGAGGTCATCAGCACGGGGCGCAGACGGCTCTTACCGCCGGCAATCACCGCGTCGAAGACGCCCGAGCCGCGCTCCACCAAAAGGTTCATGTAGTCGACCATCACGATACCGTTCTTGGTCACGATACCCACCAGCATGATGGCGCCGATCAGGGCGATGAGCGACAGCGGCGTGGAGGTCATCCACAGCGCGAGGAACACGCCCGTGAACGCGAACGGAATGGTGAACATGATGATGAACGGGAACTTCAGCGACTCGAACTGCGTAGCCATCACGATGTACACCAGAATGACAATCAGGATGAACAGCACGCCCAGATCGCTGAAAGCGTCGCCCTGGTCTTCGACCGTACCGCCCACCTCGAGATCCACGCCGTCGGGCGTGTGGTACTCGGCAATCAGTTTGTCCACTTCGGCCACCACGTCGCCCAGGGCGACGCCGGCGCCGAGCGTCGACTGCACGGAAATCACGCGCTGGCGGTTCTCGCGCTCGATCATCGGCGCGGCGTACTCCTCCTGCACGCGGCCCACCTCCTTGAGCTTCACGGGACGGCCCTGCGCATTGTAGAGCGTGATGTTCTCCACGTCGGCCACCGAAGTGCGGAACGGCTCGGCATAGCGCACGACGATGTCGTACTCGTCGCCGTCTTCGCGGTATTTCGAAGCCACGAGGCCGTCGATACGGTTCTTCACCGCCTGCGAGGCCGTGGCGCTGTTCATGCCGTAATAGGCCAGCCGGTCACGGTCGAACACGACGTTGTACTCGGGCCGCAGGTCGTCGCGCGACAGCTTCACGTCGCGCACGCCTTTCAGCTCGCGCATCTTCTCCTTGAGGTCGTTGGCGATGGCGTTGGTCACGTCCATGTCGTAGCCGAAGACCTTGATGTTGACCGTCGCCGAGCCGCTCATGCTGCCCGACATACCGCCCGGGGTAATCGTATACTGGCGCACCTCGGGAATCCGGTCGAGGTCTTCGCGCAGCAGGTCGGAAATCTCGTAAATCGACCGCTCGCGCCCCTCGACGTCGGTAAGGCGCATGTTGTAGTTGATGATGTGCGAACCGGTGGTCTGCATCGCCGCGAAAGCGTTGTCCGAGGAGTTGGCGCCCGCCGAGGCCGACACCAGCACGATTTCGGGGTACTTCGCATACATGATGCTGTCGATCTGCCGGGCGATGCGCGCCGTATACTCCACGGCGATATTCTGCTCCAGCTCGACCATGGCCGAAATACGGCTGTTGTCCGAGGGCGGGAAGAATTCGGTGGGGACGCGCGATATGAGCCCCAGCGAAACCACGAAGAGCGACATCATCGCAACAATCGTAATCCGGCGGTGGCGCACCACCCAGTTCAGCGAGCGCGCATACACGTCGTCGAGCCACCCGAGCGCCCGGTCTATCGGCTTGTAGATGACGCCGATTCCCTTGTAGTCGTGCACGCCGCCCTCGAGTTTCAGGAGGTAGGCCGACATCATCGGGGTCAGCGAAATCGCCGCCGTGGTCGAAACGCACACGACGATGGTCACAATCCACCCCAGCTCGCGGAACAGGATACCGGCCATGCCCGGCACCATCGTCAGCGGCAGGAACACCGCGACGACCACGAGCGTCGTGGCGATAACCGACAGCCACACCTCGTTGGTGGCGTAGATGGCGGCCTCCTTGGGATTGGAGCCGCGCTCGATATGGGTCGTAATGTTCTCCAGCACCACGATGGCGTCGTCGACGACCATACCGATGGCAATCGAGAGCGACGAGAGCGAGATGATGTTGAGCGTCGATCCCGTGGCGAAGAGGTAGATGAACGAGCAAATCAGCGACACGGGAATCGTCATACAGATAATCAGCGTCGCGCGCCACCGCCCGAGGAAAACCATCACCACCAGCACCACGAAGATAAAGGCGTACATAATGGTTTCCGACAGCGAGCCGATGGCGTCGGTAATCTCCTGCGAACCCTCGAAAATCAGCTCCATGCTCACATCCTTGGGCAGCGTCTTCTGAATCTCGGGCAGGCGCTTCTGGATTTCATGGACGATATTCACTGTGTTGGCGCCCGACTGTTTCTGGAACATCACGCGCACGCCGAGCTTGCCGTTGACGCGCTCGTCCATCGTGAATTTCTCGAGCGTATCGCGGATTTCGGCCACGTCGGAGAGCATCACGGTGCGGCCTCCGGCATTGGAAACCACGACCTTGCGCAACTCGTCGCTCAATTTGAACTCGCCGTCGGCCTTGATGTTGAACGTGTTGTTACCTACGTCGATCGTACCGCTCGGGATGTTGACGTTCTCGGCGGCGATAATCTGCCCGAGCTGTTCGACGGTCAGGTTGTAGGCGTCCAGCTTGGCGGGGTCGACGTTGACCTGCACCTCGCGCTCGGGGGCGCCGATAATCGACACGGCGCCTACGCCGTCCACGCGGTTGAGGACGTTGACCAGCTTGTCGTCGAGCAGCTTGTTCAGGGCCGGGTAGCTCTCCTCGGCCGTAACGGCGATCATCATCACGGGAATCATCGAGGTCGAGAACTTGAAAATCGTCGGGTAGTCGATGTCGTCGGGCAGCATGGACTGCACGCGGCTCACCACGTCTCGAATCTCGTTGGCCCCCTCGTTCAAATCGGAGCCGTACTCGAACTCGACGGTAATCATCGACACGTTATCCTGCGACTTGGAAGTCAGCTTCTTGAGGTTGCTCACCGTATTGAGGTTGTCCTCCAGCACACGGGTGACGTTGGTTTCGATTTCCGCGGCATTGGCGCCGGGATACATCGTAATGACCGATATCTGCGGAATCTCGATCTCGGGATACTGGTCCACGGCGAGGTTCATCAGCGAGAAGAGTCCGAAGACCATCACGCCGACGAACAGGAGCACCGTAGAAACCGGTTTCCGGACCGCACTTTCGTAAATTTTCATCTTCGTCGGGCCGTTTTAGTTCTGTTTCACTTCTGTCCGGGCGCCGTCGTAAAGCTTCGAAAGGGCCGTGACGGCCACCTGCTCGCCGGCCTTGACGCCCGAGAGGATATCCACACGGTCGCCGACCTGGCGGCCCACCTCCACGCGGCGGCGTTCGGCTACGCTGTCACCCACGATGACGTAGAGAAAGCGCTCGGCCGTGCCGACCTGCTTCTGCACCGCCACGTCGGGCACCATGACGCCCTCTTTCTGCCCCATGTTGAAAATCGTGCGCGCGAACATGCCCGGACGCAGCGTACGCCTGGCGTTGGGCACTTTCACTTCGACCTTGAACGTGCGGGTCGCGGGATCGAGCGCCGGATAAATCAGCGACACCGTTCCGGTGAACGTTTCGTCGGGGAAAATATCCACTTTCAGCTCGACGGGCATCCCCACCTTCACATGGCGGAAATACTGCTCCGAAATGTTGGCGATGACTTTCAGCGGGTCGATTTGCATGATGTGCAGAATCGGCTGTGAGGCGAACAAATCGCCCGACTCGTAGTTGCGGGCCGTGACCACGCCCGAAATCGGCGAACGCACTTCGATGTTCTTCTTGAGGTTGGCGACCACCTCACGCTGCACGTCCAGCTGCGCCTTGGCCTGCTCGATTTGCTAGGCCGAGATACCGCCGGCCTCGTAAACGGGCAGCAGGCGGTTGTAATCGTCCTCGACGGTCTTGAGCTGCACCAGCTGCTGGGTGTACTGCGTGGGGTCGAGCGTCACCAGCAGCTGCCCTTCGCGCACGGGGTCGCCCACTTCGACCCGAATCTTGTCGATATGCACGCCCGACGCTGCGGGGGTGATGTCGTTCTCCTTGTAGGGTTCGATCTCGGAGGTGAACTCCTCGGTGAGCTGCACCATGGCCGTGCCGGCCGCCTCGGTTCTGGTCAGCACCCGGTTGTCCTGCTGCACCTCGGCGGCTTTCTTCTTGCCCGTGCAGCCTGCGAGGGCGGCTGCGGCAGCCAACATAACTACTAATTTCTTCATACTGTTATCTGTTTTTTCGATTTCATACTATTTATCCCGGCCGATGATGCGGTCGTACTCGGCTTTGGCCGTCAGGTAGTCGAAGATAGCCTGCGAAAAGTTCAGCTGTGCCTGCGTCTGCGACAGTTGGGCGCTGTTCAACTCGAGAATCGTGCCCGCGCCCGCACGGTAACGGGTATCGGAAATCCGGTAGGCCTTGCGGGCCTGCTCGACAGTCAACTCCTGTGCATACATCGTTTCGCGCGCCGTCAGCAGGTCGTTCAGCGCCGAGCGCACCTGCACATCGACCTGCTGCCGTGCATAGCTGCGCTGGAGGCTGACCTGCGAAATCTGGTTCTTAATCTCGCGCGACTTGTTCATCTTCGTAAGGCCCGAGAAAATCGGAATCGACACCTGCAGGCCTGCCGACATCGGGTGCTGCCACCAGAATTTGGTGCCGTCGAGCACGTCGCCGGCCTGTCCGCCTTCGGAGCCCGTGCCGCCGAAATTCAGTTTGGTCATGTCGATGTCGTTACCTGTGTAGGTCGCCGTGAAGAATGCGGTGACCGTCGGCCAGCGGCTGGCATTGGACACCTTGAGCTGGCGCTTGAGCAGATCTTCCTGCAATTCGAGGCTGCGCAGGTCGGAGTTCTCCGAAACATCGGTGGTCATGCCGTCCGTCCCGGCCAGCACAGCGTCGCGCATGGCGTCCAGTTCGCCCACGACCTCGATTTCGATGTCTTCGGGAATCGACAGGTACATCTTGAGCATCAGCTTGGCCAGGCGTATCGAATTCTCGGTCTGCAGAATCGAGGGCTTCAGGTTGCTCAACTGCACCTGCGCCGTAAGCAGGTCGTATTCCGAGGCCAATCCGTTCTTATACTGCAGCTCCGTGTCGTCGACCGTGCGCTGCACCGTGGCCTCCGATTCGTGGAGCACGTCGAGCGACTGCTCGGCCAGCAGGATGTTGAAAAACGACTTTTTCACCTCGGCGACCAAATCGATGCGCGACGCGCGCGCCGACTCGACGGCCGCAGCGCGCTGCACGTCGTTCATCTTCAGGGTGCGGAACACGGCGGGTGCGAAAAGCGTCCACGTGGCGTCGCCCTGCGCGGCGAGCGTGTTGTCGGCGCCGAACGAAAGCCCCTTGGTCATGCTCTGCTTGACAATCGAGCGGGTGTAGGTTCCGCCCACCGCAATCTGCGGAATCCAGCTGCCCCAGGTCTGGCGCTTGACGTAGTCGAAACGCTGCACCTCCATTTCGGCGACCTTGATGGTCGGGTTTTCGCTCAACGCCAGGTCGAGGGCCTCGTCGAGCGTAAGGCGCATCTGTGCCGAAGCGCCGAAAACTCCGGCCGCCGCGAGGCACCATGTCAGAATCAGTTTTTTCATACTATTTGTCCAAATTCAATTTATTGTCCGTTTTTGCCAGTTCGTACCGTTTCAGGTTGTCGTCTATGAGCTGCAACCCCTTGGCCGTCGAGATGCCGCGGAAGAAGTTGCTGATGATTTGCAGAAACGCTTCGCGTTCGGTCAGCCCGGCCGGCAGCAGCAGCTCCCGGCGCGTGACGATGGCCGAAGCCGTGTAGTAGAGCACCGAAATGGCCAGGTCGATGTTGAACGTGTCGGTGAAAAGGCCGTCGGCGATGCCCTGTTCGAGCATGCAGCGAAGGCTCCTGCGGTTCTTGCCCATCCCCTCGCGCATCAGTTTGTCGTGTACGACGGGATAGAATTTCTTGAGGTTGTCCATCATGCGGCGGGTCAGCTCCGCATTGTCCATCACTTCGCCCAGCACCATGAACATCGCCTCGAGGACGTTGTGCGCATCGGCCGTAAGTTCCGTCCAGCGCTGGCGGTTGCGCTCGGAATAGCGCTCCATCGCCAGGTAGAGCAAACCCTCTTTGTCGCCGAACAGCTCGTAGAGCGTCCGCTTCGACACGCCGAGCTACTGCGCGATGTCGTCCATGCGCACCGACTTGATGCCCTGCGTCACGAACATCTGCATGGCCTGGTCGATAATCCGTTCTCGTTGGGGAGGAGTCATAATCTTTCAGTTTTAGCGTCGGGGACAAATATAGAAAGAAAACTTATGAAACCAAAAAAGTTTTTTATTTTTTAGAGTTTTTCAGGCAATTTCCGCACCGGACAGGGAATAATGCGGACAAACCGAACAACGCGGGTTGTCCGGTCGCACGCCGATTGGATTGGGAATAAGGATTTCGGGGGACTCTTCGTCCTGTCAGGCAGCCTCTTCGGGAAAGTCGAACGGGACCTCGAACACGAAGCGGCAGCCCTGCGTATAGCCGGAATCGACTTCGAGGCGGCCGCCCAGTTTGGCCGCGATCATGCGGCAGATGGGCAGTCCGAGCCCCGACCCCTGCTCGAACGTATCGAGCTTCACGAAGCGCTCAAACACCTCCTCCCGGCGTTCGGAGGGAATACCCGGGCCGGTGTCGCTCACCGTAAAACGGAGCAGCTGCTCCTCCACCAGGCAGGTGTAGTTGAACGTTACGGCGCCGCGTACGGTAAATTTGGCGGCGTTGTGCAGCAGGTGCATGAGCACCTGTTTGATGCGCTTGACATTGGCCAGCACGACGGGATCGCCGGACGAGGGCTCGAACATCAGCGTCACGCCCGGCTTGAGCAGCGGCAGCGTCTCGTCCATGCATTCGCGGCAGCTTTCGTTCAGCCGGCCCGCGTCCAGGCGCGGCAGCACGGGGGTCTGGTCGAGGTAGGCGATATCGAGCACGTCGTCGATCAGCCGCAGCAGGTTCATGCTGTTCGACACGATAATCGAAGCGTAGTCGCCCATCGAGGGGATGTCGCGGAACTGCGAAGCCAGCACCTGCGAAAATCCCACGATTGAGTTGAGCGGCGTGCGCACCTCGTGCGACATGTGGCGGATGAAGTCGGTCTTCATGCGGCTGGCCTGCTCGGCGCTCTCCTTGGCCTGCAGCAGCTCTTCGCCCGTGGCGCGCAGCTCCTCGTTCTGTTTCAGCACGGTGGCCTCGGAGGCTTTCAGCCGCCGGTTGAGCGTCATGACCCGCGCGATGACCAGCCCGCCCAGCACCAGCATGCACGCGAGCAGGCCGATAATGGCATAGGTGTAGTGCAGCCGTTTGCGCTGGATGTCGTACTGCAGCTCGCGGGCTTCGCTCTGCAGGCGTCCGATCTCCAGAATGCCCGCAAAATCGTCCGTGGCGGCCCGCACTTCGTTACGGCGCACCGAATCCGACAGGCGGATATACGCGCGGTAGTTCTCCGCCGCCTCGGCCGTCCGGCCCATGTGCCAGTAGATGTCGCCGAGCTCCTTCGACAGCGTGTAATTGTGGTAGTCGGAGCTTACGACCACCGTATCGAGACGGGTGTCCATCACCGCTTCGAGGGCTTTCTCATACTGCCCCGACGCCTTGTAATACAGCGTACGGAGGTAACTCAGTCCCGTCGTATACGAGCGGAGCGAAGGGTCGTCACGGAAAAGTTTTTCGGAGGCTTCGACGTACCGTTTGGCCGCTTCGAAATCCTTGCGGTCGATATAGTAGAGACCGAACGCCTTGTTGACGGTAAACTTCTGGTAATTGGTCTTGCGGGGCAGCGAATCGGCCTTGCGCAGCGCCATGAGCGCCGAATCGGGCATGTTCAGCTCCAGCGCGCACTGGGCCATCGCGGCATACTGCGTCGGCAGGTTGATGTCATCCACTCCGCTGCGTTCGAGCACGTCGATCTGCCGGCGGAAATTCTCGTAGGCCAGCCGCGGCGCGCCCTGCATCTGGTAGAGGTTGGCCAGCATGCGGTAACAGGAGGCGATTCCCAGCGGATAATCGTCTTTCTCGGCCTCCTCGAGCATCCGGCGGGTTTCGTAAAGCGCCGTGTTGGGCTGGTTCTGCTTGATATAAAAGGTAATGAGGCGGCTCGACCAAGTGAAATAATAGAAGTAGTCCAGGTCGTCCTGCGGATGGTTCCGGCAGAACTCCTGTACGCGCTGCACCCCGGCGACGATGCTGTCCCGCTCGTTCCTGAAATAAAAATGATCCAGCCGCACGCAGAGGGCGATGGCCTGCATCCGGACATTTCCGGCCGCCTGCGCCCGCCGGAAAAGCGTATCGCACATCGCGGGTCCTTCGGGCGTGTTGACCCGGCTTTTGCACAGCCGGTAATAATCCGCCAGGAGGCTGTCCGCCGCAGGGGCGGAGTGCGTCTGCGCCGGTTCGGCGCAAACGGGGAATACCATGCAGAAAACCGCCAGGACGGCATATAGGAAGCGAAACGACATCTGAAAGCGACGATTACATCTCACAAAGATAGTATTTTGGACTGTGTAAACAAACCCCGCGGCCGTTTTATCCCCGCCCGGGGCAAAAAAAGGCCCGGAAGAATCTTCCGGGCCTTTGTAGCATTAGAACCGTCAGGCGGCCGTCGCATTTTCCAGTTTGCGCATAATCGAGAAAATGAACAGCGCCGAAAGCAGGCAGAGCACAATCAGCACGCTCCACACCATCCACAGCGCCATGCCGCTGCCCCACAGGTAACCGATAAGCGACGTGGCGTAGTTGCCGATAGCCGTAGCTGCGAACCAGCAGCCCATCATCATACCCTTGTACTTGGGAGGCGCCACTTTCGACACGAACGAAATACCCATCGGGGAGAGCAGCAACTCGGCGAACGTCAGTACGAGATAGGTCGAAATCAGCCAGTCCTGCGAAACGAACATGTTGCTGGCGCCGGCAGCCTTCACCTCGACAGGCGACATGAGCCCCACCGACCCGAGGGTCAGAATCAGGAACCCGCCTGCGGCGATAATCATACCCATGCCGATTTTACGCGGCGCCGAGGGTTCTTTGCCTTTGCGGGCCAGCGCCGTAAAGATAGCCACCGAAATCGGAGTGAGGGCCACGACATAGAACGGATTGAACTGCTGGAACTCCTGCGGCAGGATGTGCACCGGATCGGGTGTCAGCGTATAGCGGTACCAAAGCGCCCCGGCGGCGAGCAGGAATACGACGGCACTGATGAACTTGCCGCGTCCTTTTTCCGACTGGAAGAAGCCGACGACCGAATAGACGCCGACGATTACCAGCACCAGGTTGAAAATATCGAAGCCCATGCGGGTGATGCCCGTAGCCTCGGGCGTCGTGTAATCGCGGGCGAAGAAAGTCATCGTGGAACCGTTCTGGTGGAATGCCATCCAGAAGAAAATCACCACGGCGAAGACGAGCATGAGCGCCGTGATGCGCGACTTGGTCTGCGCGGGCGTCAGTTCCGTCTGTGCCGCGCCGGCAGCCGAAGCGGCCTGCTGCTTGGCGGTCATGTCGGCATGCTTGAACGTCTTGCGGAAGCCGACGTAAATCAGGTACGAAATCACCAGCGAAACACACGCCACGCCGAATCCCATGTTATAGGCCGCCGAGAGTTTCTCGACGTAGTGGTGCGAGAACGTGCCGAGGTCTGCGGCGCTGCCGCCGACTGCCACGGCCAGCTCCTGGAGTTTGGCAAGCGGCTCTGCCGGCATCTTGGCGCCCATCTCCATGAACTGGTGCGCAAGGGCCGGAATCTGCCCGTTGTACACCAGCCCGTCCTGGGCCAGGAAGTAATTGGTGATCCATTTGGCCATCGAGGGAGCGAACATGGCGCCGATATTGATAGCCATATAGAAAATCGAGAACGCATTGTCGCGTTTCGACGCATAGGCGGGGTCGTCGTAGAGGTTGCCGACCAGCACCTGGAGGTTGCCTTTGAAGAGGCCGGTGCCGCACGCGATAAGCGCCAGCGCGCCGAACATCAGCGCCTGGGCCGCAAAGCCCGTCCCCGTCGGAATCGAAAGCAGCGCATAACCGCCGAACATCACGAAGATACCCAGCGAAACCATCTTACCGAATCCGAACTTATCGGCCAGAATACCGCCGAAGAAAGGCATGAAATAGACCGCAGCGAGGAAAATACCGTAAATCTGGGTGGTTACGGCTTCCGTATAGCCGAACTTTGCCTGCAAAAACAGCGTGAAAATCGCAAGCATCGTATAATAGCCGAAACGCTCACCCGTGTTGGCAAGTGAAAGGGCATACAATCCTTTGGGTTGTCCTTTAAACATATCAGTTTTTCATTTATTTAGTATGGTTTCGATTTTTCATGCCTGACAAAGATAGAAAAATTTTTCATATATTTGTATAATTAGAAAACCGGTTATGGAAAAAACGACCCGCAGGCTGCCGATCGTCGAGCGCGACGAGTGGCTGCTCCCCGCCGAGCAGGAACTCGACAGGCGCTACGCCCGCTATACGGACAAAATGGAGAGGATCAGACAGGCGGCTGGCTCGCTCGTCGACTACGCCAACGGCTACCGCTATTTCGGCTGGCAGCGGGACGAGGTGCTCGACGGCTGGTGGCTGCGCGAGTGGCTGCCGGGAGCGCACGACGTCTACGTCTTCGGCGACTTCAACAACTGGCAGCGCACCGAGCTGCGCATGCAGCGCGACGCGCACGGCGTGTGGAGCGCCTTTTTCCCCACGGCCATGTACCGCGACCGGCTGGTGCACGGCTCGCTCTACAAACTGCACGTACACGGCGACAACGGCTGGATGGACCGCATCCCGGCCTATGCCGCGCGCGTGGTGCAGGACGAGGCGACGAAAAACTACACGGCCCAGTTCTGGGCGCCGGAACCGTTCGACTGGCGGGGCGACGCTTTCGACATTTCGAAAAACGGCAGCCTCCTGATTTACGAGGCCCACGTGGGCATGGCACAGGAGAGAGCGGGCGTGGGCACCTACCGCGAATTCACCGAAAAGATACTCCCCGTCATCAAGAAGGACGGCTACAACGCCGTACAGCTCATGGCCGTGGCCGAGCACCCCTACTACGGGTCATTCGGCTACCACGTGTCGAGCTTCTTCGCCCCCACTTCGCGCTGCGGCACGCCCGAGGAGCTCAAGGAGCTGGTGCGCCGCGCCCACGAACTGGGACTCGGGGTCATCATGGACCTCGTGCACGCCCACTACGTCAGCAACCTCAACGAGGGCATCAACGAACTGGACGGCACCGACCACCAGTACTCGCTGCCCGGCAAGGCGGGCTACCAGCCCTACTGGGACTCGAAACTCTTCGACTACGGCAAGGACGAGGTGCAGCACTTCCTGCTCTCGAACGTCAAATACTGGCTCGACGAATTCCATTTCGACGGCTACCGCTTCGACGGCGTGACCTCGATGATATACCACCACCACGGCTATGTCGATTTCGACTGCCGCGAACGGTTCTTCGACGAGGGTGTCAACGGCGACGCGCTGACTTACCTGACGCTCGCCAACCGCCTGGTGCACGACTTCCGCCCCGCGGCCGTCACGATTGCCGAGGACGTGAGCGGCATGCCGGGCATGTGCATCCCCATCGCCGACGGTGGCGTCGGCTTCGACTACCGGCTGGGAATGGCCATCCCCGACTTCTGGATCAAACAGCTCAAAGAGGTGCCCGACGAGGAGTGGAATATCTGGGAGATGTGGAACGTCCTGACCGACCGCCTGCCGGAAGTCAAGACCGTGGCCTACGCCGAGTCGCACGACCAGGCGCTGGTGGGTGACAAAACACTGGCCTTCCGCCTGATGGACAAGGAGATGTACGACCACATGAACCGGGCGTCGCAGAGCGTCGTAATCGACCGCGGCATGGCCCTGCACAAGATGATCCGCCTGATGACCGTCTCGACGGGCGGACAGGCCTACCTCAACTTCATGGGCAACGAGTTCGGGCACCCCGAGTGGATTGACTTCCCGCGCGAGGGCAACGGCTGGAGCTACGCCCACGCCCGGCGGCAGTGGTCGCTGGCGAAAAACGGGTTCCTGCGCTACGCATGGCTGGGTGATTTCGACAAGGCGATGCTCAAGCTGGTGAAGCGCTACAAGGTGCTCGCCGACGGCTACGCCTGGAACCTCTTGATGGACGAGTGCAACAAGACGATGGCCTTCTCGCACGGCGATTTGCTGTTCGTCTTCAACTGGCACCCCTCCACATCGGTTCCCGACTACGAGGTGCCCGTGCAGGCGCCGGGCAAGTACGTTCCGGTGCTCTCGACCGACGAGCGGCGGTTCGGCGGCCAGGAACGGCAGGCGATGGACGCAGCGCATTTCTCGTTCCCCGCCCGGGACGGCGACAACACCCGGCGGCCCCACATCCGCATCTACAACACCTCGCGCACAGCGACGGTCTACCTGAGGAAGAAATAGCCGCCATATATTCCGCCCGCGGCAGTTTCATCCCTCGAACGGTCGACGACAGCGGCTCCCCGTATGCCGCGGCCGGGATGGCCGGGAACAGTCCGATGACGATCTGGAAGAACCACTACAAAAATACCGAGCGGGAGAAGTTGGCCGAGCGGAAGATGACCGTATTTTAGGCCCTCCATCATGTAACAATACAAGGCGCAGGGATTTATCCTGCGCCTTGCTTTTTGAGTTGTATCGAGAGGATAATCCGAGAAAGGTTACAAACAATACCTATCAATAAAACCTGACGCAATGATTCTGGAGAAATTGTTTGCGCGGGCAAGACTGTCTAAGTAATTGAATGTATTTTTAATAAGCGGAGATCGATTTATGTCCAACAACTCATTCCCACATAAATCTTTTAAACTATTTGGGGTGTATTCGAATTTTGTTTTCTCAAAAAGTATTTTATTGCCGGGATTGTCTCTCGTTGCATAAGAATAGCTCCAATATTCTCTGTACAATCTCTGAACAACTTCGGAAGACAAAGAATCACGTGAAACATACAAACCATCTTCATCAAAGAAGTCAACAAGAGACATATCAACAGAGTTACACGGACTTGCAAATTCGGCCCTTTCCACAATACGCTGGTCTGTTATTTTGCCTCTGTAAATAGTAGTCACAGAGTCAGGAGAGATAACAAAAATTAAATTATTCCTATTTTTTTTTAGAAATTGATACGCATTTTCGTTAATCATCTGATAGTCTTCTCCCAATCTTTCAATTAATACTATTAGATCGTCAACTCTTCTTGGGCATCGCAAATAGATTGAGTTGTACACATTCAGTGTACGCCAAAGATTAAAACTAAGCATTTCTTTTTTATTATATTTAGTTTTAATCAACGTGATTTCGTCTTGATTGGATTGGATTGCCTTTTTATTTACACTACATGAAACACCAATATAAAGCAATAAGATAATAAGTATTGATTTCGTAATTCTTACCATTGTCTATTATTTAATAGTTTGTTTGCTCTATTTCGTACATTCTGCCACGATTGAGTATTCGGGAAAATCCAATTGACCGATCTATTTCTATCACCCCTTTGAATAATAACATTTGCTCCTGTGCCAATGGTCATAAAATATCCTCCCACAGGCCCAACTTTGCCATCTTGCCAATCCAATGATTGACCTTGCATATCATTGTTTACCTCATATCTGACTTTGCCCCCTGCGTAACCAAAATGAAACACATTTACCCCTCTGCTAACCATGCTCGGAGTTACGGCCATTGAAATACCCATATTCGTACCACCGCTATACGCTTCACTATTAAAGGGGTCTCTATTTGCCTGATTGTTATAATAATCAGCTTCATAAGAATTGATAATCGCGTTATCTATATTCGCAACCATCTCAGCAGCGAGATTCTTTTGACCGCCGGCAGTCATTGTATTGACCTGCGAGCCAAATAAACTCAAATATTGACTGCCATCATTCGTCTTACCAGTCATTCCGATATATGTACCTTCGATACCCGCCTTCTTCAAATCTCTTTGGGAGCGATAATCCTCGGTGTAATGGTAGGATACACTTCCCTCTTTATCGGTCGTCGAATACCAATCCTGCCCGTCTGGATCGATTCTGCTTACCGGATTACCACCCGTGAACGCATACGGTGACACCGGATGGTATGCGTATGCCAAATCTACAGAAAATAATGAGGCCATGCAAATAATTGCTGTCAAAATAAATAATCGTTTTGTTTTCATAATAGTAAAGTTTTGAGTGGTTTATATTCTGATTATAGTTTTATTCCTCCGGTTTGTTCGAGAATTTTCTTCGCCACCTCGTTTTTCCAATCGAGCCGCTTGAAATACTCCTCGTCGAGTTGTTCCCATCCCATAGCAAGCAACTGCTCGTATAACGCTCCTGATTTCTTTTCAAGCGACAGAACATATTCATCCACTTTATTCCCATTGTTTTCCAAATACCGGCCTAATGCAACATCGAGGGATTTACCCATCGTTATCAGGGTATTGTAGTGCTGTGGATAATAGTCAAACGACTTGGAGGAACACAACCAGGTGAAGTCGTCATACACCCCATAATGGTATAGGCGAATGCTAAATCGGAAAACTGTGCAGCTACGGTTTCCCGGTCGGTCAGCGGATGAAGATAAACCTTGTTTTGCAACGCTTTTTCGTTTATCTCGAAAGATTCGATGTAGTAGAATTCCGGTGTATATTGATGGGTGGTCAACTCCACGTTCACCCAATCTTCAGGAAAAAGGTTGTCAGCATCAGGGTAGCGTATAAATGAATGGATCGGCGCATAGGCAATATATGCCTCGGCGCCGACAGCTTCGGCCAGAATCTTATAATAGTAAGGCAATGAGCGACATTGCCCCTTATGTGTTTGGATCAGTTTGCTGACGAATTGTTGGGTAAAATCCTGCTTGCTGTCCATGTCGTTATGGTCGTAGGAGAACGGTTTATGACCGTTGCCCGACCAGGGATTGAAGAAATATTCGATGATGGCTATATTCTTACCGGTCTTGTACTTGTCCAGTCCATTGGCTTTCATAAAACCATTTAAGAAAACTACGGCAGAGTCTATTTTACTACAAAACCAGTCATAATCGAGATTTCCGTCGAGGTACGCCCATTCGGCAAGGAATACGGCGCGTTTTATACTCAAGGCGGCTTTCCCGTCGAGCATATCCGCGATTTCGGTGTAAGCCGTTTCAAAGCGGGAAATGTCCGGACGTTGGGCTTGTGCTGTCGAGCGCAGGACAGGACAGAAAAGCAGGAGGAGCAATGTTTCGTTCATGTCGCAGAGTGGGTTATCCTTGTTATCAAAGATAACACATAATTCCACAGGCCCGACAAAAGTCACATCTTACAACGCCCTTGCAATCGACTGAAAATCAACATTCGTTTCAAAAAAAATCATTACAAACGCTTTCAGGGATTAAAAAGGCGTTTTCAAGGTCTCGAAATGCACGGTCGGGGACAAATGAAAAATAAGAATACCATGACAAAACAAGATGTCATATCGGAGATCGCGAAATGTACCGGTTATGAAAAAGCGGTCGTGTCGACCGTTGTCGAGGCATTTATGGAAGGAGTGAAAAAACCCGATACTCAAGCAAGAGGATGTTTTCCTTCGTCAATTCGGCACTTTCGTAGTTAAAAAAAGGGTGCGGAAAGAGGCGCTCCCGACGGGCGCGCCTCTTCGTTATCGTATATTCGGCAGGCACTTCGCCCGCACGCCATTGCATCCCATACCACAGGCCCGACCGTTCAGGCAACGCAACTCCAGCCCCGCAGGCCACTGTCCGCGCAACGCATCTGCTGCACCGCCATCCGCAATATTCCTCCCGGCAACACAGGCCCGCAACCCGCATGGCATAACTTCCGGGAATGCAGGCACTTTCGCCCGCACGGCACACCGCCTGTTTCGCAGGATGGTCCCTGTCGGCGTGAAAAAGCCATCCCCGCCTACCGCACCCCGTCGGCGGGATAAACCACGCCCAACTGGCGGCGGACTTCGTCGACGATTTCCATCGTGGCGAGGGAATTCTCATGGCTGTTGACCTCCGATTCGAGTTTCCCCTGTTCGATTAGGTCGATGAATTCGGCGATCTCGTAATAGTACGCATCGCGCTCCAGGGCGACGCCGACCGATTTGCGCTCGGGAGCCGGCCCCCGGCCCGAAGCGGCTGCCCGACGCGGAATCCAAATCACCTCGCGCGCGGTGTGAATGGCATCCAACTGCAGGTTGCCCGCCTCGCCCTCGATCTCCGTCGGCAGGTACGAATCCGCAATCTTGGAGTAGAGCACCGTGGCATTCATCTCCCCGTACTGGAAATTGACAGCCCCCTGCCCGTCGGCGCCCGAGGAGAGGACAATCCCCTGTGCATCGATTTTTTCAGGGCGGCCGAACAGCGCCACCATCGGATAGACCGTATAAACGCCGATGTCCATCATGGCGCCGTTCGACAGCTCGGGCCGGAACGCGTTGAGCACGACACCCTCCTTGAACTTGTCGTAGCGCGAGGAGTACTGGCAGAACGAGGCGAAATAGCGGCGGATCGTGCCGAGCCGGGGCAGGTATTCCCGGACAATCCGGAAATTGGGATTGAGCGTCGAAATCATCGCCTCCATCAGCGTGACCCCGTATTCGTGCGAAGCTTCGACCATCGCCCGCGCCTCGCGCGCATTGGACGCCAGCGGCTTCTCGCACAGCACGTGTTTGCCGTGCCGCATGCAGAGGATGCTCTGCGATGCGTGCAGGCAGTTGGGCGTAGCGATATACACGGCATCGACGAACGGGCTGCGCGCCATCTGCTCCAGCGACGTGAACGTATGCGGTATTCCGTGCCTGGCGGCAAAGGCGTCGGCCCGCTCCTGCGTGCGCGAGCATACCGCCGTCAGGCAGAACCGCGCGTCCTGCCGGGCCCCGGCAATCACCCAGTCGGCGATGAAACCCGTGCCGATCACCCCGAAGCGAATTTTTCCTTTCATAATATCCTATTACTTTTCGTTATAATCCCCCTGCCGAATCCGCGGTTCCCCGTCCCGAAGGATAACTTTTCATGATAATCTGCCGGCCGGTTCCGGAATTCCCCGTCCCGCAAGACAACCTTGCGTTATAACCTCCACCCGCATGCCCGGTTTCGCCCCCGGCACTGCGCGATTGCTTTTCGTTCCGGCATGCTCCGCAAATACGGGGTTCCCCGCTCCGGTCTTGCTTTCCGTTATAATCCGAGTCCGTAAATCCGCGACTCTTCGTTCCACGGATGATAGCCCTGCCCGATATAGCGGAATCCCCATTTCTCGTAAAGCCCGACATGGTCGGTCGAGAGGTACATTGTCCTAAATCCCGCCCTGCGGGCGTCCGCAGCCGCACGTTCGAGCAGCGACCGCCCGTAGGCATGCCCGCGCAGCCGCTCGTCGACATAGAGGGCGCAGGCCCACGGCCACAAATCCATCCGGCTGATGAAGTCGTTGGTAATCAGCCCCGCACAGCCCCCGATTTCACCGTCCGCCACCAGCAGGTACCATTGCGGCAGCGGCCCTGCGGCCCCGACGGCGTGGCGGATGCAGTCTTCGTAAAGGACGGGCGGCACCTCGGGCCAGCAGGCCGAAACGTAGCGCACGGCTTCATCAGCGAATTCGGGATTCTCCCGCACGGAAACGATTTTCATAAGGCGGTTACGGCCAAACGGGTTATTTTGCGATTATGCCGCCCGGCCGCACACCGCGGCATGCACCGGGTAGCCCGCACCGGAACGGACGTATATTTTCAATGATGCCGCCACTCGCAGCACAGCGGCATGCGGCAAAACACAGCACCCTGCAACGGCCCGCGGAGGCACCCCGTCCGGGCGTCAAACCGATTATTTTCCGGTTATGCGCTTTACGGCCGCGGCGACGTCGGCATAGAGTTTGGGCAGGTCGACATCCCCGATACGGCGGTTTTCGACCACGATACGGCCGTCGACCATCACCGTATCGACGTCCGACGCCTTGCCGCAGTAGACGAGGTTCGAAACCAGGTCGTGCACCGGCTGCAAATGGGGTTTCTGCAAATCGACGACAATCAGGTCGGCCAGCGCCCCCTCGCGGACGATGCCCAGCTCCCCGTCGGCATACCCCATCGCCCGCGCGCCGTTGACGGTCGCCAGCTTCAGCGCCTCGTAAGCCGGAAGCGCCACAGGGTCGCCCGTGGCGGATTTCTGCAGGAAAGCCGCCGTGCGCAGCTCCTCGAACATGTCGAGGTCGTTGTTCGAACAGGTGCCGTCGGTGCCGATGGTCACCAGCGCACCCGCGGCGCGCATCTTCTCGACGGGAGCCACGCCGCTCGAAATCTTCATGTTGCTCTGCGGGTTGTGCGACACGGCCACGCCGCGTGCGGCCAGCGTCGCGATGTCGCTGTCGGTGACGTGAATGCAGTGCGCACCGATGGTCTGCCCGTCCAGCATTCCCAGCGCATCGAGGTGCTCGACGGGCGTCATGCCGTATTTCTCGCGCACGATGCGCACCTCGTCCTGCGTTTCGGCGATATGGGTCATGAAATGCAGCCCGTATTTGCGGGCCAGCTCCTTGCCGCGCCGCAGGTTTTCGGGCGACACGGTGTAGGGCGAATGGGGCGCGAGGGCGATTTGCACCCGGTCGCAGCCCGCGGCCAGGGCAACGGCCCTCTCCGCCTCGGGCAGCACTTCGTCGACGTTGTTGTCGAAGTAGTTGCAGCCCAGCATCGCACGGATGCCCAGCCGCCGGGCGACCTCCACGCAGCGGTTCTCGTGGTAATACATGTCCACGAACGAAGTCACGCCGCCCAGCAGCATCTCGACCACGCCGAGCGTCATGCCCAGCGCCACGTCGTCGGCCGTCTGGCGCGCCTCGAAAGGCCAGATATAGTCGTTCAGCCACTCCATCAGCGCGATGTCGTCGGCATAGCTGCGCTGCAGCGTCATGGCCGCATGGCAGTGGGTGTTCACGAGCCCCGGCATCAGGAGCCGGCCCGTGCAGTCGACCACCCGCACATCCGGACGGGAAGCGCGGAATGCGTCCGCTTCGGCGGCGGACACCGTGACCAGGGAGATGCGGTTGCCCGTGACGCCCACCCACCCCGTAAAGGTGCGCGGTTCGTCCCCGGCCGCCGTCATCGGCAGAATCGTTGCGTTGCTGAAAAGTATTGTCATATCGAACGTATTATCATAATTACATCGTCATGCCGCCGGCTCCCGGCAAGCGGCCAACAGCTGCCGTCAACGCCCCCGGGCCCGCGCCGCGACCGGAACAGCAACCGCGACCGGCAGCAAGGCGGCAAGGCGAAAACGCCGGACAAGCCGCCCTATTTGCCCTGCTTGTATTTCACTTTCACCTTGTCGGTCTTGATCTTCCGCGGCGGCGCGTCGATCGAGTTGCCCTGCACGGTAATCACGTCGCGCCCGTCGACCGAGTTCGAATAGACCTGGATGACCTTGTTGAACACGCCCGGCTCGCTTTTGTGGGGTTCGTAAGTGATACGTATCACGCCCTGCTCGCCGGGCGGGACGGGACGCTTGGAATACGACGCCTTGAGGCACGAACACGAAGTGATGACGCGCGTCACCACGAGCGGCACGGTGCCATCGTTGGTGAACGTGAACTCGCGCTCGAGGTCGCCGCCCTTGCGGGGCACGTCGCCGAAGTCGTGGCTCGCAACCTCCATATGCAGGTGTGCGCCCGCAGGCCTCTGCTGGGCGTGGCCCGCCGCAAAAACCAGGCTTCCTAAAAGTGTCAGCAGTAATATTCTCATCGCTCAAATTTTATTCCGCTTTTAACTTAAAAATATAAGTTATTATGCCGCCTTCAATCACAGCCCGGCGCTCACTAAACCTCGTTTTAAGTGCAGCTTTTCGAGCTTCGTTCACCAATTCTACATCGGATGTTGTAGACCCTTTCGGCTCATAAGCGGCGCTTGTAACCCGCCCCGAAGCATCTATCGTCACTCGAATAAGCACTATCCCACTTTTATTTGTAGGTTGCTCTGGTTTAGGCAGGTTGCCGACCAGTCCGCGCCCCTGCAACCCCTGGTCGAGCTGATCCAGCCCGTCGGGATTCAGCCCCGGGCCGGTGCCGCTCGCCTTGTCCTCGCCCTCGGGGGCATGGGGATTGCCCGCATTGTCGGGCTCGTCCACGCCGCCCTTGTTCATCTTGAACAGCGCTTTGGGATTGGGCGTCTGGGTCACCTCGTCCTTGCCCGCGACCTGTGCCGTCTGCTCCACGGGGGCCGCCTTGTCGTGCACGCGCGGTTCGGTGGCCGTCCTGACGGGCGGCTTCGGCGGCTCGGGCTTCGGCGGCTCCGTGAAGTCAACCAGAATCGTATCGCCCGGCTTGTCGTGAATCTGCCGGAAATCGAACGAAACCAATGCGAACGAAACGGCCAGCAGCAGCGCATAGGCCGCCGCCGCAATCATCGCCCACCTGCGGGGCGATTTGTCGTTCGGGTCGTAATAGTACATAGAATACTTCTTTTCAATTCATCATTTGTTCCTGTGCGCCCGGAGGCCTTACCCGGGGACTTCGCCCCGCATACAGTCCGGCCCACCCCGGATTTCCCCTTCGGGAGGGGCTTGTCGCATGTGCCGGAATTCAACCGCCGAATCACCGGCCGGCATGCCGGCGCGCTCCGGATTTCGGCGAGGTGCCGCTGCCTGAAAAGGCTTCCGCTCCGGCGGCAATTTCCGCGCCGCAACCGGAATGGACGCCCCGGCTATTCCGGCGAAGTGGCCGCGATAAGTTTGTACCCGTTGTCCTTGGCGACATTCATCACCTTGATAATCTCGTCCCAGGCCACCGTCTTGTCGGCGTGCAGCGAAACGGTGGGCTCCTTCTGTCCGTCGAGCCGCTCCTTGAGCGCACGCTCCACGCCGTCGACCGAACCCACGTCCTGCAACTCGACGTAGTACCTGTACTTGCCGCGGCCCGTATCCTGTATCGACACCGTCGTCATCGCCTTGTCCTTGAGCTGGTTGGAACTCTTGGGCAGCATCAGCTTCAGGGCGTTGGGGTTAATCAGCGTCGTGGCGATGAGCAGGAAGAGCAGCAGCAGGAACATCAGGTCTGTCATCGACGAGGCCGAAAAGGATTTATCGACTTTCGATCCGTGTTTGATTGCCATAACGCGTTATTTTTGAACGGGTTGATTCAGGATATCCATAAACGCGATCGAGTTGGCCTCCATCTGGAAAACCAGCTTTTCGATACGTGCCACGAGGTAGTTGTAACCGAAGTAAGCCGGAATACCGACGATAAGGCCCATGACCGTAGTCACCATCGCCACGTACATACCGCTCGACAGCAGTCCGAGGTCGACGGTACCCCCGGCGGCCGACATGTCCATGAAGGTCTGCACCATACCGAGCACCGTACCCAGGAAACCGATCATCGGCGCACCGCCGGCAATCGTCGCCAGGAACGGCAGTCCGTTTTCGAGCTTCGACACTTCGAGGTTGGCGACGTTCTCGATGGCGGTCTGCACGTCGCTCATCGGGCGGCCGATGCGCTCGATGCCCTTTTCGATCATGCGGGCAATCGGCGTGTCGGTCTTCTTGCAGAGGTTGACGGCGGTCTGGATTTTGCCGTCGGAGATGTAGTCGCGGATGCGGTTCATGAAATTCATGTCCAGCACCGAAGCCTTGCGGATGGCCATAAAGCGCTCCACGAAGATAAAAATCGTCACGCCGCCCAGCGCCAGCAGCGGCCACATCAGCCAACCGCCCTTGGTAAACAGCGTCCACAGTCCCATACGGGTTTCCTCACTCGCGGCCACCGCCTCGGCAGCCTGTAAAAATGTCATCATAACGTTTTGTAAATAGTTAAATTTTATTGTTGAATTTCGTCTTGTCCGTTCCGGGCCCGCCCGCTGCCGGGTCCGCCTTTTTTCGTCCGGCACCGCGGCCGCCCTGTGCGGAAGCCCGCCGCAGCGCAACCGGTGTAAGCCCGACTATTCATTGCGTGCATCCCTTTCATCTTTAACGTATCCGGCGGCCGAAAGCGTATCCGCCGCCTGCCGCTGCCGCTCTTTTTCTTCCCGTGCGGCCGTGCGGCGCGCTTCGCGCCGGGCCTTGCGTTTCTTGTTGGTAAAGCGCTCCTTGATGCGCCTGCGGAGGTCTTTGAAGTTATCGAAGTCCTCCTTGAAATAGATCCCGACGCCCGTTTCCTGCAAACCCTGGTTCTCGTCGAAGCGGTCGATGGTCTGCGTGAAAGCCTTCAGTTTGAGCGTTCCCGCCCGGTCTATCAGGTAGGTGATGTAGGCTTCGCCCATGAAGTTTGACATCGAGTTGTTGACAGCCTGCTTGTTGTCGATCAGGTAGTTGCCCTCGACCTCGACGAACAGGCGGTTGTTGATAAGGCTCTTCGAGAGGCCGAAGTCCACCTCGTCGCTCGTCAGCTCCGACTTGGGACGGTAGCGGATGACGATGTTGTAGTCGTCGTTCGAAAGCAGGTTGCTCACCATGTTCGACACGAATTCCAGTCCCGTGGCGGCCGAAACCGAAGCGCCGATATTCGACGACGCCGAGCTGTTCTCGCCCATGAAGCTGTTGAACAGCAGCAGGTAGGCGAACTGCGTATCGACCGTTTCGGGCGTGGCGAGGGCGTTGGCTATCACGGCCTGCGTTTCGGGGTCGGTGCCGGGAACGTGCACGTCGAACGTGACCGCCGGGTTGGAGAGCCGGTCGCCGAGGTGGATGACACACTCCACGGGCACCGAGCGGTCGGCCGTCATGCTGCCGGTCGTACTCTGCAGCAGGGGCTGGAGCGACGCCTTGAGCTTGTAGATGGCGTCGATGTCGAGCATGGCGTCCATCGGCGCCCCCGTCCACTGAATCGTCGAGCCGTTCTCGATGACGAACTTCTTGTTGATGATGTTCTGCAGCGAGAAGAGGAAACTTCCCTCGGTGATGGTATAGTCGCCGTACATCTCGAAAACGTTCGAGCGGGGGTTGATTTGCAGGTTGAGCGTCCCCTCGCCCCGGGCCTTGAGGGTGTTGCCCGACACGGTCAGTTCGACCTCGACGCCGGGCTGTACGTTGAGCGCCAGCGCGATGTTCATCTGGTTGGCGGCGGCGGATTTCTGCCGCTGCTTGCGCTCGAACATCATCTTCTTGCGGGCCAGGTTGTCGACCGTATCGACTTTCACGGGCTCCTTGAAGACCACGAAATCGGCATTCGAAAGATTCGACTTGCTAGACAGCGGCATGAAAAACGACGAACGGTCGTCGGTCGTGGCGGCGATGTCCATGTTCACCAGTCCCTTGTCGCCCGAGATGCGTGCGGAGCCCGTGGCGTAGACCTTGCCGTAAAAATAGTCGTTGTCCCGCGCGTCGGTATCGAGCACCAGCATCTGCCGGGGCGCCACGCGCACGTCGTAGGCGATGTTCGAAAGGTGCTGCAGGCTCAAATCGATGTCGAAACGCCCCCGGTTGCCCTCGGGGTCGAACACCGGAACGTTCGAGGCCCGGAAGCGGTTGCCCTTGACGTCGAGCACGGCCTCGGGCATGGTGTAGGTCACCTGCGTGAAATCCACTTTGGTGGAGAGCCCCGAAACGCGGATACGGCCCGTCAGGTCGGCGTCGCGGCGCTGGCCCTGGAGCACCAGTTCGGCCGAAGCGAGGCCCCCGGTTTCGGAGATCACGCCCGACAGGATGGGATCGAGCAGCCCCATATCGAGGCTGTCGACGTCCAGGCGGGCGTAGTAGCGCACCTGCTCGGGAGCGTAAAATCCCCGGATGAGCGTATCGCGCTTGTGGCGGTCGGTGACGGTCACCCCCGCACGGTTGCGCATGAAGTCCCAGCGCGAGGCCAGGCGCAGGGGCGGGGCGGGGATGTCGTTCACCTCGAGGCTGTCGAGCAGGATGTCGGCGGTAATCTCGCCCGCATGAAGCACGGACTTCATCGCCGCGGAGCCGTTGGTGCGTCCCTCGATGACGTATCCCATGCGTTCGGCGACCTGCGTAAAGGGTGCCAGGTCGAAGTTCCGCAGGCGCAGCGTGACGGAGTCGTCGCGGCTTCGCGAGGCGATACCGTCCACGAGCAGCTCCTGCTCGCGGTTCATCACGAAAAACCGGTCGATTACGATTCGCGTCGTGTCGAGTTGTATCTTCCGGGCGTAAATCTGCCAGGTCTTGGCGCCGCGCGTAATGTGCGAGGGCAGGATACGCAAATCCATCACACGGCCGTTGGGGCCGTTTTCGTCGACGACCTCGGCCCGTACACCCAGCAGGCCCGAAACCTTGCGCAGCGTATCGTTGAACCCGGCGGAAACCTGCACGCGGCCCTGCTTCGCGCCGCCCGTGAGCGACAGGCGCGGCAGGTGGAGCACCCCGGCGTAGAGGTCTTCGGCCGAGGCGTAGACCGTGAGCGAATCGCCCCGGTTCGAGGCGTTGACGTTCAGGCGCGTGGCCAGCATCCGTTTGCGCTCGATGTATTCCGAGGTGGCTTTGAGCGAAAGCTGGTCGCTGGCCGGATTGAAGAGCAGCTGCAGCGACGAGCCGTCGGCAATCTGCAGGCCGGACGACACGGCGTCGGCAATGGGGTCGATATGGCGGATGTCGATGGAAAGCAGCGAGTAGTCGTCGGCCAGGGCGGCGCGGCGGTCGCGGGGCGCCTG
>NZ_CABMQJ010000022.1 GCF_902388705.1 uncultured Alistipes sp. | reverse complement strand
CGGATTTTGAGGATGATGTCCCGCACGGCGGGATCGCAGCCTCCGCCCGTGAGCGCCGCCCAGACCTCGCCCGGGGTCACGGCGACCGAGCCCACCAGGAGGTCGGCAGCGAAGAGTGCGGCGGTCAGCAGCGCGAGTGCGGTGAAAAGGAGCGTGGTTCTGCGGGCGGCCATTTAGCGGTAATGGAATTTGAACGACGTTTCGTAGCGGACGTCGACCGGTTGGCCGTCGATGGTGCCCGGAGTCCATTTGGGCGACTTTTTCAACGTTTCGAGCGTCTTTTTCCGGCACATGTCGTTATGGGAGCGGAGGATTTCGATGTCGCGCAGCTTGCCTTTGCTGTCAATTGTGAAGGCGACCCGTACGATGCCCGATGCGGCCTGCTGGTACTCCCCGCTCCTGTAGCGGAGGTTGCGGAAGAACCACGAGTGGAACTGCGAAGCGTATTGCCCCTGGAACAGCGGATAGACGATATCGCGGTGGATTCGGCGTCCCTGCGCGTCGACGGGGTAGCATTTGAGGGGCCGCAGGTGCCGGAAATCGACGGGCAGCAGGTAGCGGATTTCGACCGGTGCGCCTCCGACCTGTCCGGGCGACCAGGCGGGGGAGTTCATCGCTACGCTGCGCACCTTGCCCAGGGCCCGCGGGTCGCAGGGCGTTACGCTTTCGCAGGAGGCGATGCGGCCGTCTTTGCCGATGGTGATTACGGCGTTTACGACTTCGCTGCGCAGCTGCCTGTACTCGTTGTCCGAAACGAAGGGCAGCCGGCTGCAGACCCACCGGACGAAATATTCGAAATCCCGGTTGTAGAACTGCGGAATTTTCACTTTCAGGTCGAGGCGGTTGCCCAGCGTGTCGATGGCGAAGACCTCGTAGCCCTGCCGTACCATGGCGATGCCGTCGTTGAACGTGTAGGCTTTGTTGTAACGGCAGGGGATGACCTCGGCGCCGCTGCGGTCGACGAAGCCGTAGAGCGAATCGCGCTTGACGACGGCGCGCCCGTCGGAATAGTAGCGGAACCAGGGGGCCGCATACTGCGTTGCAGGCTGATTCTGCGCTGCGGCGGGTGCGGGGTTTTGCGGCGGAAGCTGCGCCGCGGCCTGCAGGCAGGCGAGCGAGAGGATCAGGGTGGCGATTCGTTTCATTATTCCAGACGTTTGTAGTAATGGAGTTCCGCCGTGCCGGCCGTTTCGGGGCGGAGGATTGCATTCAGGTCGCGCAGCACCAGGTCGGGACGCACGACGCCCGACTCCCAGAAATCGGAACCCCCGGCCGGGGTCTGGTGGCGGTTGTTGTTGAAGACCATGCGGCCGCGTACGGCGGGGACTTCGGCGAATTTGGGATTCTGGGCCGTGAGTTCCGCCATGGTGTTGCAGGGCCCGACATTGAGCCATACGTCGGCGGCGTTGGCCAGCAGGTAGGCCTCCTCCATGTCGATTGCCACCGACGTGTCGGAATCGTTTTTCGTGTAGATGTACTCGCCGCCCGCATCCTCGATCAGCCGCACCATGAAACTGCGGGACGAGGGCATGAACCACGTGTCGCGGTAGGGGGTGTTGAGCATGACTTTCGGACGTGCCGCCGCTGCTGTCGCCGTGGCGGCCTTGAGTGCGTTGTAGCGGTCGGCGATTCCACGGAATGTTTCGGCGCCCGTGTCGCGGACGTTGCACAGCTCGGCGGGAACCATCAGCCATTCGGCCTTGCCCAGCGGCGACTCTTCCATGTAGTCGCCGACATATATATAGGGTATGCCCAGTTCGCGGAGCTTCCCGGTGACGACGGTATTTTCGCCCGTCACGCCGTAGAGCAGGACGAGGTCGGGGCGCATGGCCGCCAGCAGTTCGAAGTCGAGGTTGGTGTCGTATCCCACGTCGCGGACTTCGCCGCAGTAGCGGTGTTCGTTGACATGTGCATTGGAGATGTAGTCGATTCCCGAAACGCCCGAAACGCGGCGGACTTCGCCGATGGCGTCGAACATGGCCACATGGCTCGACGACATGCAGACCACATGCCGCACGGGGGCCTTGACGATTTGTCCTTCGAATCCGGCGGGGGCTTCGGCACCGTCGCGCAGGACGAGCAGGTGCTGCTCGACGTCGCCTGCGCCCTGCCACGGGTTGCGGACGGTGATGAGGGTCGATGCGTCGTCGTCCGTGCCGCGGATGGCGAAGCCCGAGGCGTAGGCCGGGGTGTAGATTTCAATCGTGAAATCGTCCGCGGAGCGTACGCCGGAGCCTCCGCAGGCAGTGGCCAGGAGTACGCAGAGGGCGGATATGAGGGTCGAGAATCGTTTCATTGAGGACAAAATTAGAAAAAAATCCTGCAGAAATGCGCCGATTTATGAAAAATATACTATATTTGCAGTCCGAAACGCTACGGGGTGTAGCTCAGCCCGGTTAGAGTACGCGTCTGGGGGGCGCGTGGTCGCAAGTTCGAATCTTGTCACCCCGACTAATCGTTTTCCCCGAAAAACCTCTGCGAAAGCAGGGGTTTTTCTTTGTTGTAGCGGGCGCAGGGAATCGGGTCGCGCGCTGAATAATCGAGTTTTTTGCAACACGTTTCCGTGAAAGAAGGCGGGATGGCGGGCGGTAATCCGGGAAAGATGCCGCCCGACGCGATGCGCCTGCGGGTGAGAATCCCGACGGGTTGACAATCGTCGGGATTTTTGTTTTCTGTGGAATGCTTTGATTGCGGCTGTTTCTCGTTATCTTTGTAAAGGCGGCCGCCTCATGAATATCCGGGAAGCCTTTCCTTTATTGCATCTGAAAATTCGGGGTAAAATGAAAAAAGCAATATTGTCACTCCTGTTCGCGGTATCGGCGGTTTGGTGCGCCGGACAGAATCCGGACAGCCTTCGCAATGCCGGGATAGACAAGTTGTCGATGGGCAAACTGGAAACGCTCGTCGAAGCGGGATTGCTGTCGGAATCGGAACTCCCTTTTTTCGGGCGGGAGCTGTTGAAGATGATTCAGGACGGGATGCTGACCGACACGATGACGGTCGGGCAGACGGTCGACTTGTTCCGGGTGCGCAAAAAGCAGCGGGAAGAGCTCGTCGCGCGAGCCAATGATTCCGGGAAGGATACCGTGTACATAAGAACGCCTGCGGGCGATAAAATCTGCATCGGCACGGGTGAAATGTCGTTGGAGAAGCTGGTTTTGAGGGAAGCCCGGGGAAGTTTCCCCGTAAAATACGGGGAGCCGGGCCATGATGCCCGCATGACGGCTGAAAATATGCAGTTGTTTGCGGCTGCGGTTTCCGACCTCGTCCAATCCGATGAGATTGCGGGCATGCTGGTCGGGAACGCCATGCTGATTATCCCGGAATGCGGCCTGGATTTGTCCGAATACCGAATCGGGGATTTGGTCGAAATCGGAAAGCGGATTAGAAACTCCCGGGAGTTCGCGCCGTTTATACGGATTCTCAATTCGGCGGATTGAGGCGGGGCGGTTGCCGGTTCGTGCATTCGGGTTCCGGGTATTGCCGAAGCCGGAATTGCGGACGGGCGTTTTTGCAATCGCCTTGTATCGTTTCGTCCGAATGCGATTCGGAGGGGCTTGAACTGCGCTTGTGGCAGATGGGCCCGGAAGTCGTGTGACGGGACAGCGCTTCCGACACAATCGCAGACGAGTTGACAATCTTTCTTGACATGCAACACGGATGCCCCCCCCATTTGTGACCGGCCGGTTTTTTAGAACAAAGTTACACTACGGGACACACACACGGTTCAAGCCGCTGTGTAATGGGAGGGCTATTCTCAAGTTTCTTAATTTACAACTATCATACACTTTGCAATTAACATGTCAATGCGGGCAACTTTTATTAGCTATTATCTTATTCAAAATATGAAGAAATAAAAAAAAAGAGTGTGTTTTTTTGAGAAAATAATTATCTTTATTGCAGAGTAATTTATAAAAATTATATGAAGGTAGTACTCAAATTATGCTTGTTACTCGTTTTTATTTTTGGTAATGGTTGTGGCCATACGAATGTTGACGAACGAATAAAGAAATTTATGTCATCGAATTTATTGGTTGCTGATACTAATGTCCGAGAGTTAATAGATGTTGAGTTTGAAAAGTATAATTACTGCTTTATTTCTTATATTGATCCGTATGAGTGTGTTTCATGTTATATGAATAGGATTGTAAGAATCCATGAGCATCCGGTTATGAAAGATAACAGTATTGGGCAAATAATTATTATTTCTGCTGATTCTAATCCGGAGCAGATAGAGATGGTACGAGCTTATTGTGAGAATGAGATCAGAAGCTTGGTTGATGCGGGCAATGCAATCTATGATGCGAATCCGGCTCTGGCGATATCTGCATGCAGAACATTTATGATCACCCGGGATTATAAAGTGCGGTGGGTGGGCAATCCTTTAATCTCAAAAGAAACCGTGCGCTTATTCATGGAAGGAATTAACTGTTTAAAAATAAATTAATATGAAAATATTTTCTTCCCCGGTTGTATTGTTTTTAATTGCCTTTAGTATGATGGGA
Source organism: uncultured Alistipes sp. (assembly GCF_902388705.1). Lineage (GTDB taxonomy): Bacteria > Bacteroidota > Bacteroidia > Bacteroidales > Rikenellaceae > Alistipes. Next base: position 28,636 of record NZ_CABMQJ010000022.1, on the reverse strand, counting down.
TGTAAAGGTAATTATGATGAAAAGTCGTTTAACGGGGACATTGTATATATTCAAAATGATGTGCCTGAAGACAAGGCCATAGGTGTCCCGGTAGAGTTGAAAGCTTTATATCTGGGTAGCGCTATTACAGTACAGGATTCGATTTTGGTTTGCTGGACTCCCAAAGATCCGAATGTGTTTTTTCATGTATATAATCTAAAGACCGGCGAGTTATGCGGGAAGTTTTGTCATAAAGGCCGGGGCCCGGAGGAAACGGTTGCGACGGCACCGATTTTTCAGATATATAAGGAAAACGGTGCGATGAAAGCACTTGTAAATTTCCACAATGAACGAAAAATCATGCATTGGAATATTACGGAATCCATCAGGCAACAACGAAGTGTTTTCGAAGGTATGACACCTCGATATGACAAGTCGGTAAAATACAAAGAGATTTTTTGGCTGAATCCGGGCGAGGTCATAGGCTATGTTTCTTCCGAACCGTTGACATTTGTCCATGACAGTGCCACGCTGCCTTATCTGATAAAATGCGCTGCGAAAACGGGAAAGCCTGTCGTTTCGTACGACTTGTTTGCCGGAACGCTCGAATGGGAGCGGAAGAGGGAGCAATCTCCTTTGCCTGACGATTATTACTATTCGATGAACTGTATTAGCCCCGACCGATCTAAAATTGCGATGGGGATGGCCATGTTGGCACAGATTAATGTGTTGGATTTGGAAACCGGGCGACAGACGGGCTATCGTTTGAAAGGGATGCCGGGGTTTGAGATTTTTCGCAAGAATCTCGATGATGCAAAGGTGTATTTTACCCAAGTCCAAGCCGATGATTCGCATATTTATGCATTGTATTCCGATAAAAAATACGGGAGCGGTTGGGGTGCTCAAGACTTACTGTATATTTTTAATTGGAATGGCGAACTCGTTCGCAAAGTGCGTTTGGCAAATGGTGTAAAATACATATCTGTTGGGAATCCGGGTATACTCTATACTTTAGATGATAATGAAGAGTATGTGTATAAATATAATCTATTCCCATTCATTTAGTTATTGTATTTTGTATGAAAAAAACGTTAATAGTTTGTGCAGTTGGTGTTCTGAGTTTAAGTGTTTTGATGCTCATACAATCTGTTGCCCACAGGGAAATGAGTATTATGGACTTTAATGTGGAGGCCCTTGCTTCTACGGAGGGAACTAAAATCAAGGATTGCCATATAGCTGGCAGTGGAAGTTCTGGTTTTAAATTGGAATGTCCGCGCAATACATCTAGCTCGGTAATTTATCCATGCCCTCATTCGGATAGTTTCATCTATTCGGAGATTAAGTTTTATTGCGTCGACGAATAGCGACTTACCTGTATTGACTGCCCCCCCCCGGTGATTTTAATTCATCGGGGTTTTTCATTTTTCTTGTCGGACATATGGCTGGCTGTTGTCAATGCGGCGAATGGAAACCATATTCCGATGGTAGTTTGGCTCGGGACGGTGTTTTTCGAAACGTCTATATGGACAGGGCGAGATTTTGATGCGGCTCGAGAGGAGGACTTGACAATGCGAGGCGTCGGTTGTACAGCGCCCGGGATATGTCGAATTATTTTACTATCTTTGCAACAAGTTCCGTGCGGCGGCCGTTGTTATTTTAAATTCGGGCCACTGGTTCCGCCTGCCATTCCACTTGGCGGCCGCTTTGAATATCTTTCCGGAAAAAGGCCGCGGTTTTTCCGGTAATATCTCCCGAATGCGGGGAAATTTGCAGGGGTTCCTGCGATTTCGAGCACTTTATATTTTTACACAGACGGGCTCTTCCTGATAGTACGCTGATATCCGTACCGGGGATATTGACGCCTGCATCCGAATATCGTTAACGAAAGAAAAATAATTGCTTATGAAACAAAAGAAAATGCTTTCACTCACGCTTTACCAGCTCGGACAGCTTTACCGCCAGGATTTGCCCGAACTCGTCGCAGCGGCCGAAGCGAGCCGCGACGCCGCGGACTTCAGGGCCCGGCTCGGCGAATTCGTATCCCGCGGGGCGTCCGCGCAGAGCGATGCGGGTGAGCAGATTCGACTGCTGATCGACTACGACGGGCAGCAGGTCGGCGAGCTGTCGACCGGACAGCAGATGCCGGTGCAGACGCTGACCCTGCTGTGGCGGTTCCTCACGGGGACGCTGGAGAATGTGGAGATGCGTACCGATTTGTTTATCGACCTGTTTTACCTGTTCAAGCGCCTCGGCGGGCTCGAGCTGCCGCCGCTTTCGATGCCGCGTGTGCGCTCCCGTACGGAGCGCTGGCCCACGGGGCTCGATTCCGAGGTGGCGGAGATTCGCGCCGAGAACAGGGAGCGCATGCTTCACCTGCTGGTGCAGAAAATCGAGAACCGCAAATCGACGCCCTCGCGTTTCCGGTTTACCGGGGAGATGACCTACGAGGACAAATACCGGCAGGTGGGCATCTGGTGGAACGATTTCCGCTTCCACCTGGCGATGGCCGTCAAGAGCCCCTCGGAGTTGAACCGTTTCCTGGGCAATTCGCTTTCGGCGGAAACCATGTACCTGCTGTCGAAGGCCCGCAAAAAAGGAATGCCCTTCTTCGCTACGCCTTATTACCTGTCGCTGCTCGACACCGGCGGAAACGGGTACGACGACGAGGCCATCCGCAGTTACATCCTCTACTCGCCGCAGCTGGTCGAAACCTACGGCAATATCCGCGCGTGGGAGAAGGAGGACATCGTGGAGGCCGGGAAGCCCAATGCCGCCGGATGGCTGCTGCCCGACGGGCACAACATCCACCGCCGCTATCCGGAGGTGGCGATCCTGATTCCCGATACGATGGGGCGCGCCTGCGGGGGGCTGTGCGCATCGTGCCAACGCATGTACGATTTCCAGAGCGAGCGCCTCAATTTCGAGTTCGAGAGCCTGCGGCCCAAGGAGAGCTGGGACCACAAGCTGCGCCGCCTGATGACCTATTTCGAGGAAGATACGCAGCTGCGCGACATCCTCATCACGGGCGGCGACGCGCTGATGAGCCAGAACAAGACGCTGCGCAACATACTCGAAGCCGTCTACCGCATGGCCTGCCGCAAGCGCAGGGCTAACCAGATGCGGCCCGACGGCGAAAGATACGCCGAGCTGCAGCGCGTGCGCCTCGGCTCGCGCCTGCCCGCCTACCTGCCCATGCGTATCGACGACGAGCTGGTCGGGGTGCTGCGGGAGTTCCGCGAAAAGGCTTCGGCCGTCGGCGTGCGGCAGTTCGTCATCCAGACCCATTTCCAGTCGCCGCTGGAGGTGACGCCCGAGGCGCAGGAGGCCATCCGCAAAATACTTTCGGCGGGGTGGATTATCACCAATCAGCTGGTATATACCGTCGCCGCCTCGCGCCGCGGACATACGACCCGCCTCAGGCAGGTGCTCAACTCGCTGGGCGTGCTCTGCTACTATACCTTCTCGGTGAAGGGTTTCAGCGAAAATTACGCCGTCTTCACGCCCAACAGCCGTTCGCTGCAGGAGCAGCAGGAGGAGAAGATATACGGTCGCCTGACGGCGGAACAGGCCGCCGAGCTCGATGCCGAACTGGACAAGGGGGGCGACACGGCCGGCCGCATCCGCCGCTTCATGCGCAGACACCGGCTGCCTTTCCTGGCCACCGACCGCAGCGTGCTGAACCTGCCGGCCATCGGCAAGAGCATGTCTTTCCGCCTGGTGGGCATCACGGAGGAGGGCAAGCGCATCCTGCGCTTCGACCATGACCGCACGCGCCGCCACAGCCCCATTATCGACCGCATGGGCGAGATTTACATTGTCGAGAACAAGTCGCTGGCCGCCTACCTGCGCCAGTTGGGGAAGATGGGCGAGGATGCGGAGGACTACGCCAGCATCTGGAACTATACGCACGGCCAAACCGAGCCGCGCTTCAGCCTTTACGAATACCCGGATTTTCCGTTCGGAGTGACCCCTCGGGTGAGCAACCTGGAACTGGAGTAGCGCAGGCGGCTGTGAAAAAGAGGCCCGGCGGGATTCGTTCCTGCCGGGCCTCGGAATAGTTGCATGTATCAGAAATTTTTATTAACTTTGCATAAAGTATAACAGATCCGGCTGTGCGTGTGGTGTTGGTAGGGGGAAGCGGGGCCGGAACAGCATGACCCGAATTATGAAACCGTCCGAAAGATTGCAATCGCTCGACGCCCTGCGGGGATTCGATATGCTCTTCATCATGGGGTTCGCCTCGCTCATAGCGGCCCTTTGCGGCCTGTGGCCCAATGCGGTGACCGGGGGCATCGCCCGGCAGATGGGGCATGCCGCCTGGGACGGGTTCACCCACCACGATACGATTTTTCCGCTCTTCCTCTTCATCGCCGGGGTGACGTTTCCGTTCTCGCTGGCCAAGCAGCGCGCCGGGGGATTGCCGACGGGGCGCATTTATGCGAAAATCATCCGTCGGGGCCTGACGCTCGTATTGCTGGGGGTGGTTTACAACGGCTTTTTTAAACTCGACTTCGAAAACCTGCGCATAGCCAGCGTGCTGGGGCGTATCGGACTGGCCTGGAGCATCGCCGCGGTGCTGTACCTCAATTTCGGCGTGAAAACCCGTATCGCCGTTGCAGCCGTCGTGCTGGCCGGTTACGGCCTGTTGTCGGCGCTGGTCGCGGCGCCCGACGCCGCGGGATTCGGGCCGCTGACGCAGGAGGGCTGCCTGGCGGGTTATGTAGACAGGCTGTACCTGCCCGGGCAGTTGATTTACGGGTCGTTCGACCCCGAAGGGCTGTTGAGTACGCTGCCTGCCGTGGTGACGGCCATGCTCGGCATGTTCACGGGCGAGTTCGTCCGCAGGGAGGGTATGACGGGCAGCCGCAAGGCGCTGTGGATGTGCGTGGCGGCACTGGCGTTCCTGGTCGTGGGGCTGGCTTTCAGCGGCGTGCTGCCGGTGAACAAGAAGCTCTGGTCGAGTACGTTCGTGTGTGTCGTGGCGGCCTATTCGCTGGCGATGTTCGCCCTGTTCTATTACCTGATAGACGTCAGGGGATGGCGCCGCTGGACGCTTTTCTTCCGCGTCGTGGGGCTCAACTCGATTACGATTTACCTTGCCCAGCGTATCGTGGGCTTCGGACGTATTTCCGATTTCTTCCTCGGCGGCATTGCATCGAAATGTCCGGATGCGCTTGCCGCGGTGGTCAACAGCGCCGGCTATGTGGCCGTCTGCTGGCTTTTCCTCTATTTCCTCTACCGGAAAAACATTTTCCTGAAAGTGTAATTGCGGATTCCGTAATGTGCTGCGCGGAGGCGCGGCTGGCGCGGAGTTTGCTCCACGGTCAATCAATCGTACAATCAAATTTAAGAAACTCATTATGAATAAGACGATTCACCGCGCCGAAACGCGCGGGCACGCCAACCACGGTTGGCTCGATACCCACCATACGTTCAGCTTCGCCGGTTATTACGACCCCCGGCGTGTCCATTTCGGGGCGCTGCGGGTGCTGAACGACGATACCGTCGCCCCGGGCGAGGGTTTCGGAACACATCCCCACGACAACATGGAAATCGTGTCGATTGCCCTCGAAGGGGCGTTGCGGCACGGCGACAGCATGGGCAACATGCAGGTGCTGCGTCCCGGGGAGATACAGGTCATGTCGGCCGGCACGGGCATTACGCACAGCGAAATGAACGCCAGCGCCACGGAGCCCGTCAAATTCCTGCAAATCTGGGTGCTGACCGACGCCCAGGGCCATACGCCCCGGTACAACCAGCTCGAACTGGCACCCGCCAGGCGCAACGAACTGCGCACGATAGTGGCACCCGAAGGCCGCGGCGACGAGCATGTGGGCTGGATACACCAGGATGCGTGGTTCTCGACGCTCGACCTGGATAAGGATCATACGGTCGAATACCGGATGAAGACGCCCGGGCACGGTGCCTATGTCTTCGTAATCGAGGGGAATGTCAAACTCGCGGACGAAGAGCTCGGGCCGCGCGACGGCGTCGGGATTACGGATACGGACGGGTTCCTTATCAAGGGGGACACGGACGCAAGGGTGCTGATTATCGAAGTGCCGATGCGGTAAAGCGCGTCCGGAAGGAGAGCCTGCAACATGTGGTTGCAGGCTTTTTTTGTCGCCGGAATGCGGGGGGGGGCGGGCATTCCGTGTGCCGGGCGTGCGTTTTTTGCCGAATGTTTCCGGAACCGGTCCGGGACGGCCCTTTTTTTCGTATCTTTGTTCGTCCCACAGGACAAAAACATGTAAAACACATCCCGCATTCACCTATGAAAAACTACCTTGTCACCCTGCTTTCGCTGGTATTGTTCCTGCCTGCCGCTTCCGCCTGCGGCGGGGACGCCTCCGGCCGTATCGGAGCCGCAGAACCCGAAGGGCCCGAAACGCCGGCGACCCCGGCCGTCACCTATAAAAATCCGGTGTTCCGGGAATTTCTCGTAGCCGATCCGACGGTCATCCGCGGCGACGACGGGAACTTCTACCTCTATGCGACCGAGGCCGGGCACAACAACATTCCGATACTCCGGTCGGCCGACCTGGTGCACTGGACGAAGGTGGGCGAGGCCTTCACGGCCGAGAGCCATCCGCAAATCACCGACAAGGCCGGGGCCAACCTCTGGGCGCCGGACATCAACCGAATCGGCGACAGGTATGTGCTCTACTACTCCCAGCCGGGCGAGAACAACAAGCACGCCATCGGCGTGGCGTCGGCCCCGTCGCTGACAGGGCCTTTCACCGACCACGGGAAGTTGATCGGCAGCAACGAAATCGGGGTCGACATTTCGATCGACCAGTTCTATATCGAGGAGCAGGGCCGCAAGTATATGTTCTGGGGGAGTTTCCGCGGAATCTGGGCAATCGAGCTCGCCGACGACGGACTGTCGCTGAAGCCCGGGGCCGAAAAGCGCAAAATCGCGGGCGACCAGTACGAGGGCACTTATATCCATAAGCATGGCGGTTACTATTACCTGTTCGTTTCGACGGGCGACTTCATGAAAAATTACCACGTGGTCGTGGGCCGCAGCAAATCGCTGCTGGGACCGTATGTCGACCGTGCGGGGCGGGATATGCTCTCCGTCCACCACGAACTGGTCGTGGGCAACGGCAACGGCTTCGTCGCACCGGGGCACAATGCGGAGTTCGTCACCGACGACAAGGGACAGGACTGGATGCTCTACCACACGCGGCTGGAAGAGGGCGGGCCGCGCTACCTGCTGCTCGACCGAATAGACTGGGTCGACGGATGGCCCGAGGTCAGGGGGTACAAACCCGCGCGCAGCGCCGTGGCGCCGGTTTTCGAATAGGGCGTACGGCGGTTCGGGTGCCCCGGGCCGGTAGGATGGCTGCGGGATGTCCGCAGCCGTGCAGTTTTTGCGGCGAACGGGCCGTGCGGTCTGCGCCAGGATGAAAAGCGCCGGGGCGTTCCGTGCGGAACGGTATCCGGCGGGCGGGTGCTGTGCCGCCGTAGGGACCAGAAAATGACAGGGGCTGTCTGCGATTCGGCGGACAGCCCCTGTTGTGTGTCGTATGCATCCGGGCGCGTTCCCGGTAGGTTATTGCAGCGATTTCCGGAAAAATAACCGGAGCTTCTTTTGCGGCGCCGCGAATCAGAACTCCGAGGTGAAGTGGAAACGGATGTCCTTGAAGTTCTCCTGTGCGAGCGCCAGTCCATAGCTCGTGTCGGCCAGGAATACGTCGCGGCCGTGCTTGTCGACGGCCATGTTGGTGTGTTTGCGGCGTTTGAAGTCGGCCAGCTGCGCGGCGTTGTCGCTCTCGATCCAGCAGGCCTTGTAGATGGAAATCGGCTCCCAGCGGCAGGCGGCGTTGTACTCGTGTTCGAGGCGGTACTGGATGACCTCGAACTGGAGCGCCCCGACGGTGCCGATGATGCGCCGGCCGTTGAGCGAAGAGGTGAAGAGCTGCGCCACGCCCTCGTCCATCAGCTGGTCGACGCCCTTGGCGAGCTGTTTGAATTTGAGCGGGTCGGCGTTCTCGATGTAGCGGAACTGCTCGGGTGCGAACGACGGGATGCCCGTGAACTTGAGTTTCTCGCCCTCGGTGAAGGTGTCGCCGATTTTGAAGTTGCCCGTGTCGTGCAGGCCCACGATGTCGCCCGGGTAGGCGAAGTCGATGACCGACTTCTTTTCGGCCATGAAGGCCGTCGGGGAGGAGAACTTGAGCTGCTTGCCGCTGCGCACGTGCAGGTAGTTGCGGTTGCGTTCGAACGTGCCGGAACAGATTTTCAGGAAGGCGATGCGGTCGCGGTGGTTGGGATCCATGTTGGCATGGATTTTAAAGACGAATCCGGTCATCTTCGCCTCGGCGGGTTCCACGGTGCGGGTCGCGGTGGGCGCAGGGCGCGGCGAGGGGGCGATGCGCACGAAGCAGTCGAGCAGTTCGCGCACGCCGAAGTTATTGACCGCCGAGCCGAAGAACACGGGCGCCAGCTCGCCCCGCAGGTAGGCCTCGCGGTCGAACCCGTCGTAGACGCCTTCGACCAGTTCGACGTCGGAGCGCAGCTGGCCGGCGAATTTCGCGCCGATTTGCGCTTCGAGCTCCGGGGAGGCGAGGTCCGAAATTTCGATTGTCGAGGCGTCGGCCGTGAGTTTTTCGTCCGACGTGAAGAGCGAGAGGTTCTTCTCGTAGAGGTTGTACACGCCGCGGAACGTGGGGCCGTTCGAGATGGGGAAGGCCAGCGGCCGCACGCGGATGCGCAGCTCCTTTTCCACCTCGTCCAGCAGGTCGAAGGGCTCCTTGGAGGGGCGGTCGAGTTTGTTGATGAAGACGATTACCGGGGTCGACCGCATGCGGCAGACCTCCATCAGCTTGCGGGTCTGCGCCTCGACGCCTTTGGCGCCGTCGATGACGATGATGACCGAATCGACGGCCGTCAGCGTGCGGTAGGTGTCTTCGGCGAAGTCCTCGTGGCCCGGGGTGTCGAGGATGTTGATTTTGACGCCCTTGTATTCGAAGCCCATCACGGCCGTGGCGACCGAGATACCGCGCTGGCGCTCGATTTCCATGAAGTCCGACGTGGCGCCTTTCTTGATTTTATTGCTCTTGACGGCCCCGGCCACGTGGATGGCGCCGCCGAAAAGCAGCAGTTTCTCGGTAAGGGTGGTTTTACCCGCGTCGGGGTGGGCGATGACCGCAAAGGTGCGGCGGCGTGTGATCTCTTCCTGTAATGTCATGTATGTGTTCGAATGTTTCTGTTTCGGATTCGGCGCAGCGGTTTGGGGCGACTGTCGTTTTCACGGCCTGCCCCGCCGTGTCGGCAAGTTCGCCCCGTCTGCTTCGGAAGGGGCTTGCCGCATGCGGCCGGAACCCGGATGTAATCGGTTCTTTTATTCTTTCGGGAAGTCGGCGTTGTAGTGGCAGCCGACCGATTCCTTGATTTCGCGCCCCTGCTTGATGACCAGATAGGCCACGGCAATCATGTTGCGCAGCTCGCACAGCTCGCGGTTGGGTTTGGTTTTGTTGTAGAGCTCTTCGGTTTCCTGCCAGAGTATCTCGAGGCGCCGCATGGCGCGTTTGAGCGAGAGGTTCGAGCGTACGATGCCCACGTAGTTGGACAGGATGGTCTGCATCTCGCGTTTCGACTGGATAATCATCAGCATCTCCTCGGTGTGCTGCGTGCCCTCGAAATCCCAGTCTGGGATGCCCTCCTGTATCTCGACCTTCGAAAGCAGCGACGAGGCGTGGCGCGCAGCCTGGTCGGCGTAGACCACCGCTTCGATCAGCGAGTTGGAGGCGAGGCGGTTGGCTCCGTGCAATCCCGTGCAGGAGGTTTCGCCCAGCGCGTAGAGGTGCCGTATCGAGGTTTCGCCGTTGGTGTCGACCTTCACGCCGCCGCAGCAGTAGTGCGCCGCCGGGGTTACGGGAATCCAGTCGCGGGTGATGTCGATGCCGATCGAAAGGCATTTTTCGTAAATATTGGGGAAATGGCTGCGGATGGCGTCGGGCTCTTTGTGCGTCACGTCGAGGTAGACGAAGTCCGAGCCCCGTTTGGTCATTTCGCGGTAGATGGCGCGGGCCACGACGTCGCGCGGCGCCAGCGACTTCATCGGATGGTACCTGTCCATGAACTCCTCGCCCGAAGGCAGGCGCAGGATGGCCCCGAAGCCGCGCATGGCCTCGGTGATGAGGAAGTTGGGTTTCTCGCCGGGGTTGTAGAGCGTGGTGGGGTGGAACTGGATGAACTCCATGTTCTCGGTGATGGCCTTGGCGCGGTGGCACATGGCGATGCCGTCGCCCGTGGCGACGACCGGGTTGGAGGTCGTGGAGTAGATATTGCCGCAGCCGCCCGTGGCGACGACGGTGAACTTGGCCAGCATGGTTTCGATTTCGTTCGTTTCGAGGTTGAGCACGTAGGCTCCGAAACAGGCCAGCCCGCGGGTGTGGCGCGTGACGAACTCGCCCAGGTGGTGCTGTGTCAGCAGGTCGATGGCGAAGTGGCGCTCCAATACCGTGATGTTCGGATGCCGCCGTACCGACTCGATCAGCGCCCGTTCGATTTCGGCGCCCGTGAGGTCTTCGTGGTGGAGGATGCGGTGCTCGGTGTGGCCGCCCTCGCGGTTCAGTTCGAAACGTCCGTCGGGGGTCTTGTCGAAGCGCGTGCCCCATTCGATCAGGTCGCGGATGAGCTCCGGGGCCCGCGTCACCACCAGCTCCACGGCCGCCTCGTCGCATTTGCCCGCACCGCAGACCAGCGTGTCGCGGATGTGTTTTTCGAAGGTGTCGGGAGCGTAGGTTACCGAGCAGATGCCGCCCTGTGCATAGTTGGTGTTGCACTCGTTCATTTCGCCCTTGGTGACGATGGTGACGTGTCCGTGAACTGCGGCTTTGAGCGCGAACGAAAGTCCTGCTGCGCCGGAACCGATAACCAGGAAGTCGGTTTTCATAGTTTTGTGAGCATTATGCGTCGCAAAGTTATAAAAAAATATAAATATTGCCCCTTAATCCGGTGTCCGTTCGGGAAAAAGCGTGCGCAAATGCGGGAGATGCCGCCGGGGTATTCCTCCGGCGCGGCATATTTTCGGGCGGGGCGGGCGATATTCCGATTTTTTCCTTAATTTTGTTCCGAAACAACCAGACTTTCATGAAAAAACTGTTACTGACCTTTTTTGCCGGGGCCTGCCTTGCGGCCTGTGCCTCCCCCGATCCCGAAATTGCGATCGTTCCTTATCCCAACCGACTCGAGCCCGGCTGCGGGGCGTTCCCCGTCAAGGGCGCGCCCGTCGTATGCGACAGCCGTACCGACGAGCGGACACAGCGCGCCGTGGAAGAGTTCGCCGCGCAACTGGCCGCGGCCAGCGGCGGCAAGAATCCCGTGGCTGTCGTCGGCGAACTGCCTGCGTCGGGTATCCGCTTCGTTGTGGACGACACGTTGCCGGAGGAGGGATATAAACTCGACATCACGAAAAAAGGCGTCGAAGTGCGCGCATCGCATTTCCCGGGCTTTTTCTATGCCGTGCAGAGCCTGAAACAACTGCTGCCCGCGGCAATCTACGGGACGGAGCCGGCTCCCGGCGAGCAATGGAAACTGCCGGCCCTGTCGATTAGCGACGCACCGCGTTTCGGTTACCGGGGCATGCACCTCGACGTGGCGCGGCACTTCTTTTCGGTGGAGGAGGTGAAGCGTTACCTGGACGTAATGGCCATCCACAAGCTCAACAGGTTCCACTGGCACCTGACCGACGACCAGGGCTGGCGTATCGAAATCAGGAAATACCCCGCGCTGACGACCGTGGGCAGCATCCGCAACCGGACGATTATCCGCAAGGAGCGCGACAACTACGACAATACGCCTTACGGCGGTTATTACACGCAGGATGAAATCCGCGACGTGGTGAAATATGCCGCCGACCGCGCCATTACGGTGATTCCGGAAATCGACCTGCCGGGCCATATGCTCGCGGCGCTGACGGCTTACCCCGAGTTGGGGTGCACGGGCGGCCCGTACGAGGTGTGGGGACGCTGGGGCGTGGCCGAGGATGTGCTGTGCCCCGGGCAGGAAAAGACGTTCGAATTCCTCGAGAACGTGCTGGACGAGGTGCTCGGCCTGTTCCCTTCGGAGCTGATTCACATCGGCGGCGACGAGTGCCCGAAAGTGCGCTGGGAGAAGTGCCCCCGCTGCCAGGCGCGGATACGGCAGCTCGGGTTGAAAGACAGGGACGGGTACACGGCCGAGCATTACCTGCAGGGGTACGTGACCGACCGTATCGGGAAGTTCCTCGCCAGCCGCGGCCGCCGCATCATCGGCTGGGACGAGATACTCGAGGGACAGGCGCCCTCGGACGCCATCGTCATGTCGTGGCGCGGCAGTGCGGGCGGCATCAAGGCCGCGCAGCTCGGCCACGACGTTATCATGACCCCCAATTCGCATTTCTACTTCGACTACTACCAGTCGCCCGACGCCGACGCCGAGCCTTTCGGCATCGGGGGCTGCGTGACGGTCGACAAGGTCTATTCGTACGACCCGATGGAGGGCCTTACCCCCGAACAGCAGACGCATATCCTCGGCGTGCAGGCCAATCTCTGGACGGAATACATCGCTACGGACGACCATCTCGAGTACATGCTCCTGCCGCGGCTGGCGGCTTTGAGCGAGGTGCAGTGGTGCCAGCCCGAAGTGAAGGACTGGACGCGTTTCGTCAACGGCTTCAGGATGGAGCGGATTTATACGCAGATGGGATACGAGTTCGGCAAGCATATCTTCGGCATTACGGGGAAATATGCCGTCGACCCGGTAGCCGGGACGGTGGTCGTCAGCCTGACCACGCAGGGCGACGCCCCGATACACTATACGCTCGACGGCTCGGAACCCACGGCAGCAAGTCCGCGCTACACGGGCCCTGTGGGAATCGACAGAAGCTGTACGTTCCGTGCGGCGGTGCTGCGCGAGGGAATGGAGAACCCGACCTATTCGCGTGAATTCGATTTCAGCAAGTCCACGGGCCGTCCCGCCGTGCTGAATACCGCACCGAACGAAAGATACACGTTCGAGGGGGCTTCGCTGCTGGTGGACGGTTACCACAGCCGTCCGGTCTTTACCAGCGGCGCGTGGCTGGGATACCTGGAGCAGCCGCTCGACGTGACGATAGATATGGGCGGAAAGCAGCCTTACTCGTCGGTGGTGCTGGAAACGCTCGTCCAAAAAGGCGACTGGATCTTCCCGCCCTCGTCGGTGAGCGTCAGCCTTTCGGACGACGGAACGAACTTTACCGAGGCGGCCGCAATCGCCGAGCCGGAGGCGAAAGCCGGGGATCCCGACGGAATCAAACGCTATGAGATGCAGTTCCCCGAAACCTCGGCGCGCTACCTGAAGGTGGTGGCCCGGACGGTCGGTTCGATTCCTGCATGGCACCCCGGAGCCGGGGGCAGGGCCTACCTGTTTGCTGGCGAAGTGGTCGTGGAGTAGCGGCCGGTCCGGGGCGGATGCCCTCTGGCGGCTGGCAGGCCGTATTACGGGGCTGCCGGGCCTGCGGGTTACGGGGCCGCCCGACTGCCGGGTTTGCCCGGGATGATTGCCATAAGGGCCGTGCGGTGTGTGCCGCGCGGCCCTTTTTCAGGCCGTATTCGTGCCGCCGCAGCGGTTTTCGTGCCGGGAGCGAACCGGCGATTCAAAAAATGTGTACTTTTGTGCCCATGACCGAACGACATATCGACATCAACGAATTCGACTACGACCTGCCCGAAGCGCGGATTGCCAAATTCCCGCTTCCGGAGCGAAGCGCTTCGAAGCTGCTCGTCTACCGCGGCGGGGAGATCGGGCAGGCGCATTTCGCCGACATTGCCGACATCCTGCCGGCGGGGCAGCTGCTGGTATTCAACAATACGAAAGTGATTCGCGCACGAATCATCATGCACAAACCCTCCGGGGCCCGAATCGAGGTCTTCTGCCTCGAACCGCACGCCCCGGCCGACTACGAGCGGGCGTTCGCCGTGACGGGCGGGTGCGAGTGGTCGTGCATCGTGGGCAACCGCAAGAAGTGGAAAGAGGGATACGTGGAGATTAACTTCGAACTCGGGGGCCGCAGGGAGTACCTGCGGGCGTGGCTGGCCGAGAATCACGGCCGGGAGCACGTCGTGCGTTTCGAGTGGTCGGCGGCGGTGACGTTCGGGCAGCTGCTCGAACACCTCGGCAAAATCCCGATTCCGCCCTACCTGAACCGCGAGAGCGAGGAAATCGACTACACGCGTTACCAGACCGTCTATTCGAAATTCGAGGGGTCGGTGGCGGCTCCTACGGCCGGGCTGCACTTTACGCCCGAACTGATCGAGGGAATGAAAGCCCGCGGATTCGAATTCGGCGAGGTGACGCTCCACGTCGGGGCCGGGACGTTCCTGCCCGTCAAGGACGAGGACGCCGCCAGGCATCCGATGCATACCGAGCATTTCGAGGTGCGGCGCGCGACGGTCGCGGCGCTGTTGGAAAAATGGGGAGAGGTTACGGCCGTCGGTACGACGTCGGTGCGGACGCTCGAGTCGCTTACGGCGCTGGCCTGGCGTATCCGCACCGCCGGGACGCCCGACGAGGGGCGTGTGGTCGGCCAGTGGGAGTTGTATGCAGTTCCGGCGGAGTTTTCCGGCCGCGATGCGCTGGAAACCCTGCTGCGCTACATGGAGCGCAAGGGCCTCGAACGGTTGAAGGCGGCGACGCAGATTATGATTACGCCGCTGGGGTACGAGTTCCGCATCGTGCGCAACATCATTACCAATTTCCACCAGCCCAAGTCGACGCTGCTGCTGCTCGTTTCGGCATTCGTGGGCGACGACTGGCACCGTATTTACGACTATGCGCTCGCACACGGGTTCCGCTTCTTGAGTTACGGCGATTCGTCGGTGCTGATGCGCTGAAAAACGAAAGGTTAATTATAGATTCATGGCAATAGAGAGAGTCAGGGCGTATCTGGAACAATACGGGGCGGCGGACAGGGTGCTGGAGTTCGGCGTGTCGAGCGCCACGGTGGAACTGGCGTCGAAAGCGCTGGGCTGCCAGCCCGCGCGAATCGCCAAATCCCTGTCGCTGAAAGCCGGGGAGGAGTATCTCGTTATCGTGACGGCCGGCGATTACAAAATCGACAATGCGAAGTACAAGGCCCGGTTCCGCACCAAGGCCCGCATGCTCTCGGCAGCCGAGGTGGAGGAGCATATCGGCCATGCCGTCGGCGGGGTCTGCCCGTTCGGGGTGAACGACGGGGTGACGGTCTATCTGGATGAATCCCTCAAACGGTTCGAAACGGTTTTTCCGGCCTGCGGCAGCAGCAACAGCGCCATCGAACTCACCCTTGCGGAGTTGGAGTCCTACTCCCGGTGTGCGGGATGGGTGGATGTTTGCAAAAGGATGGAGGAGTGACCGTGCCGGAAGCCCCGTGCGGTATACCGCCTGTGGCGGTGTGTCGGGCGCGGGGTTCGGGGGTATGCCTGTACGGCGACAGGCGGTACGGCATGCTGTTTATCGTGCGGTTGCGGTCGGCGAAAAATCCAAGGTGCAGAGCCCCGACGGGCTCTGCGCTTATCGTTTGCAGTGGATGCCGTAGCGGCATTTATTTCCGCACTATTAGCTGTGGGAGCGTTTACCCGACTACAAGGGCGAAGAGTTCCAGGTGGTCGTCCACGTAGCGGGCGAGCGTTTCCGTGACCTCCTCTTCGATTTCCCCGAACTCCTCTTCCAGTTCGTCGAATGCCTCGTATTGTTCGTACATGGCCATGAATTCCTCGTCGGTACGCTCCCTTTCGAGGTCTTCGCGGTGGGCGTCGTAGATTTTCCGGGCGGCATAGATCAGTTTCGAAAACCGTTCCGCGCCCCACAGGCGCATGACCCGGGCGAACGGATTGCCGAAAATATAGGCGCCGTATCCGTTCTGGATGAGCTGGCAGAAGCCGCCTTCGCTCACCTCGTCGCGGAAAATCCGGTATGCGAGCAGCGTGTGCTGCTCTCCGTTGAGCAGCGTCATCGTGTCGGCCGACGGGTCGCCGCCGACCGCCTCCCGGTATTTGTCCGTGAAGAGCCGGATGAACGCGTCCATCCCTTGTTCTGCGGCCGCTTGCAGGGCCGTATCCTTAATTTCTATCAAGACTTCCGTAGTTTGGTTTGCAATCGTTTTCCGCCGCAGGGCATGGGCGGTGTCCGGTATCCGGCCGGGTTACTCCCCGGCGGACTCGGGGGTGTAGCTGCGCAGGGCCAGTTTCTTGACCCAGACCACGAAACCGCCCGTGAGGACGAGGTTCAGCACCAGCGTGAGCACCGAGATGATGAGCGCCGGGCCGCCGAGGCTGTACCCGAGGGCGATGAAGATTACGCCGGCGCCGACCTCGCCGCGCGTGAACATGCCGATCGACAGGGCCAGCCGTTCGCTGACCTTGCGGTCGCGGTAGAAGAACAGCGGCACCAGTTTGCCGAGGTTGGAGAGCACCGACACGGCCACCACGTGCAGGAGCAGTACGCCCCACGGCATCATGGGCTGCGAACCCGTGACCGATGCGGCCGCCGCGGTGTCGGCTGTGCCCGTTACGAGGGGCATGCTCAAGCCCACGAGGAGCATGAACAGGAACGAAATGCCGGTGGTGATGCGCCGCTCGGCCGTGGTGTCGATATGCCGGTGTTTCATCAGCATGCCGACGATGAACGCCGGAAGGAGCACCTCGATGTGGATGCTGTTCTCGGGGCCGTAGAGTTTCGCCGTGGCGATGTAGACGGCCTGCGTCAGGGCGCAGACCACGACGGCGAGTCCGAGGATGGTTTTCCAGTCCTGGCGTACGTTCCACTTCGCCTGCCAGCACCAGCCCACGGCCAGCAGTACGATGACGATGGCGATGATGGCGAACATCTGCCACCGCAGGCCGATCATCAGGATTTGCAGCGGAATCATCAGCAGGATGGTGTCCAGGTCGTCGAAAATCGCCAGCACCTGTATTTTCTTGTAAATCCAGCTTTTCTTGAGGTTCAGGGCCGCGAGCATCGTGAAGAGGATGCCGGCCGAGGTCGGGGCGGCGAAACGGCTCAACAGCAGGTTCTCTTTCCAGGCTTCGCCGCTGCTCCACAACTCGGGCGGCAGCAGGATAAAAATGTAGTAGAGCACGATGAGTATCCACGGCAGTGCGGCGGTGGCCATGGCGATGAAATAGTCGGCCGTGTAGGAGCGCCAGCGGGATTTGTCGATTTCGAATTCGCGGCCCACGTTAATCATGATGAACCCCAGGCAGACGTAAAGCAGGGTGTCGGAACAGTTTTTGAATGTCGCATATCCGCTTCCGAGCGCCCCCGGAAGGAGTTGCGAGATGATGAGTCCCAGCATCAGGAAAAGGGAGAACGAGAGAACTTTTCGCATTAATTGATAATTGTTTACGGGTGTAAGGGGTGCATTCGGGGGCAAAGATAATACATTATGCCCGAATCCCGAAACCGGACCCCTCTTTCGTGAAAAAAATAACAATAAACAAACCGCAATTCACAATTATTTTGTAACTTTGCGGTGCAAAAACAGGAAGTCAGTATTCTAAACCATATAATTAAACGTATACAACTATGCAGATTGTAGAGATTCACGCAAGAGAAATCCTCGACTCGCGAGGTAACCCGACCGTCGAGGTCGAAGTTCGTACTGTATCGGGCGCATTCGGCCGCGCTGCCGTTCCGAGCGGCGCATCGACGGGTGAGAACGAGGCTCTCGAGCTCCGCGACGGCGACAAGGGCCGTTACCTGGGCAAGGGCGTTCAGAACGCTGTCAAGAATGTCAACGAGGTAATCGCCCCGGCCATCATCGGCATGAACGTAGCTGACCAGGTGGGTATCGACAAGGCCATGATCGCACTCGACGGTACGCCTACCAAGTCGAAACTCGGCGCCAACGCCATCCTCGGCGTGTCGCTGGCCGTTGCACGCGCTGCCGCAGACTACTTCGGCATGCCCCTCTACCGCTATATCGGCGGCTCGAACGCCAAGACGCTGCCCGTTCCGATGATGAACATCATCAACGGCGGTTCGCACTCGGATGCCCCGATCGCATTCCAGGAGTTCATGATTCGTCCCGTAGGCGCCCCCTCGTTCAAGGAGGCCGTTCGCATGGGTGCTGAAGTGTTCCACAACCTGAAGAAAGTGCTCCACAAGCGCGGCCTTTCGACGGCGGTAGGCGACGAGGGTGGTTTCGCTCCCGCGCTGAACGGCACCGAGGACGCTATCGAGTCGATTATCGAGGCTATCAAGATGGCCGGTTACAAGCCCGGACGCAAGTGCGAGGGCGGCGATGTGTCGATCGGCATGGACTGCGCTTCGTCGGAGTTCTACGCTGACGGCGTATACGATTACACCAAGTTCGAGGGCGAGAAGGGTGCCAAACGCTCTTCGAAAGAGCAGGTGGAGTACCTGAAGGGCCTCGTTGCCAAATACCCCATCGACTCGATCGAGGACGGTATGTCGGAGAACGACTGGGAGGGCTGGCAGCTGCTGACCGCCGAAATCGGCGACAAGTGCCAGCTCGTCGGCGACGATTTGTTCGTTACGAACGTGGACTTCCTGAAGAAGGGTATCGAGATGGGCTGCGGCAACTCGATTCTCATCAAGGTCAACCAGATCGGTTCGCTGACCGAAACGCTCGACGCAATCGAAATGGCTCACCGTGCAGGTTATACGTCGGTAACGTCGCACCGCTCGGGCGAAACGGAGGATTCGACCATCGCCGACATCGCCGTGGCTACGAACTCGGGTCAGATTAAGACCGGCTCGATGTCGCGCTCGGATCGTATGGCCAAGTACAACCAGCTGCTCCGCATCGAGGAGGAACTCGGCGACGAGGCTATCTACGGCTACACGAAAATCTACCGCAAGTAATTTGCGCCGCCGCGGTGAACCCGCGGCATAAGGTATTCCCCGGACGGCATGCGCCGTCCGGGGTTTTTTATGCCTGTGCCCGGATGGTACATGGGACGGCGGCGTATAAAAATATATCGGTATGGGTGGTGTGAAGAAAACGCCCGGCTTTCCAAAGCCGGGCATTGTTTGTCGTGTAGGAGGGGGCGGGGTGTGCGGCAACGGAGTGTGGCTGAAATGTGCGGCGGCGGGTTGCCGGGCGTGTGCCGCGACGGGTTAAAACGTGCTGCGGCGAATCATGCGGAAGTCGCACTTGATTTTTGCGAGCGACTTTTCGAGAATCATTTTCGCGGTGATCATGCCCATCTGCCGGAGGCCGGTCGAACAGAAAGCGGCTTTGCCCTTGCGGATTACTTTGGTTTTCCTGCAGAAGAAAACCACGCTGAAAGTCTTTCTTTCCATACTGCTGTAAAGTGTTTGTAATTAATACGCATACAGCACAGTTTTGTTGTAGGGTAAATAGTTGAAACAAAGCGAAATAATCGCTATTGGTGACCTTTTTTTTGGCCAAGTAAAATAGGTCACTAATAAGTAGATGATTACCTGCTTTGAGTTATTTTTCTTGTCCAAACCTAAAATGAAAAACCCTTATATATCAGCGATATATAAGGGTTTTGCTCTTTTTGCAGTTTGTGCCAACTGCTCTCAAGGGTGGAAGATGGGGCTCGAACCCACGACCTTCGGAACCACAATCCGACGCTCTAACCGACTGAGCTACATCCACCGTCTGACCGTTACACGGTCGTATCGGGTTGCAAATGTAATATTCTTTTTCGGTACGTGCAAAAAAATCGGCCGAAAAATATTCGCAGGTACCCCGAAAATGACAAAATGGCAGTCGGGCCTGTACCTTTGTCACCCTTTGTCTGCCAAAAAACGGTTGGCACATCAATTGTTGGAACAGAGGATGCGAATGAGCAATAAACTATTCAATTCAATAATAAACTAAAACAACAAAGCTATGAATGTAAAACCATTATCGGATCGTGTACTCGTCCTGCCGAACCCGGCGGAAGAGAAAACGGCTGGCGGACTGATTATCCCCGACACAGCCAAAGAGAAGCCGCTGGCAGGTAAAGTCGTTGCCGTGGGCCCCGGCACTTCGGAGGTTAAAATGGAGGTTAAGGTCGGCGACCAGGTGCTCTACGGCAAGTATGCAGGCCAGGAGATTCAGATCGACGGCGTGGATTACCTGATTATGAAGCAGAACGATATTCTGGCGGTTATCTGACGATAAGCCGTTTCCAGACACAAATTTTACATTCCCCTGCACTCCCTTTGCCGCCTGCGTGCGGCGTCTGCCCCGGTTTTTGGGGCCGGTGAAAAAAGGCGGCTTCGGGGATAAGCTTACGAACGAATATTAAAATACGGAAAGTTATGGCAAAGGATATTAAATACAATGTTGAGGCGCGCGAACTGCTCAAGGAGGGTGTCGACGCGCTGTCGAACGCAGTAAAGGTTACGCTGGGCCCCAAAGGCCGCAACGTGATTATCGATAAGAAATTCGGTGCGCCGCAGATTACCAAGGACGGCGTGACGGTTGCCAAGGAGGTGGAGCTCGAGGACGCTTTCGCCAACATGGGCGCCCAGATGGTTCGCGAGGTCGCTTCGAAGACCAACGACGATGCGGGCGACGGTACGACCACCGCTACGGTGCTGGCGCAGTCGATTATCGGTGTGGGCTTGAAGAACGTGACGGCCGGCGCCAACCCGATGGATCTCAAGCGCGGTATCGACAAGGCCGTTGCAAAGGTCGTGGAGTCGCTGCGCAAGCAGAGCCAGGAGGTCGGCTCGGACTTCAGCAAAATCGAGCAGGTCGCTACCATTTCGGCGAACAACGACGAAACCATCGGCAAGCTGATTGCCGAGGCGATGGCCAAGGTCAACAACGAGGGTGTAATCACCGTCGAGGAGGCCAAGGGTACCGAAACCCACGTCGAGGTGGTCGAGGGTATGCAGTTTGACCGCGGTTATATTTCGGCTTACTTCATGACCGATCCCGAGAAGATGGAGGCACAGCTCGAGAAGCCCTATATCCTGATTACCGACAAGAAGGTGTCGACGATGAAAGAGCTGATGGGCGTTCTGGAGCCCGTGGCGCAGAGCGGCCGCTCGCTGCTGATTATCGCCGAGGACGTGGACGGCGAGGCCCTTTCTGCACTCGTTGTCAACAAGCTGCGCGGCACGCTGAAGATCGCCGCCTGCAAGGCTCCGGGCTTCGGTGACCGCCGCAAGGAGATGCTCGAGGACATCGCCATCCTGACGGGTGCCACGGTGATTTCGACCGACAAGGGCATGAAGATCGAGGATGCGGACCTCACGATGCTCGGAACGGCCGAGAAAGTGACGCTCAACAAGGAGAACACCACGATTGTGGACGGTGCCGGCAAGAAAGAGGAGATTGCAGCCCGCGTGGCGCAGATTCGCGCTTCGATCGACAAGGCTACGTCGGATTACGACAAGGAGAAGCTGCAGGAGCGCCTGGCCAAACTCGCAGGCGGTGTGGCCGTCCTTTACGTAGGCGCCGCTACCGAGGTCGAGATGAAAGAGAAGAAAGACCGCGTCGACGACGCGCTGGCTGCCACCCGTGCTGCCGTCGAGGAGGGTATCGTCCCGGGCGGCGGTGTGGCTTACATCCGCGCTACGTCGGCCCTCGAGGGAATGAAGGGTGCCAACGACGATCAGACGACGGGTATCCAGATTGTGAAACGCGCAATCGAGGAGCCGCTGCGCCAGATCGTCGAGAACGCCGGAGGCGAGGGTTCCGTGGTTGTCAACAAGGTCAAGGAGGGCAAGGACGCTTACGGCTACAACGCCCGCGACGACAAGTACGAGGATTTGCTCAAAGCCGGTATCATCGACCCGACGAAAGTGTCGCGTGTGGCACTGGAGAACGCCGCTTCCATCGCTTCGATGTTCCTGACGACCGAGTGCGTGCTGGCCGAGAAGAAATCCGAGCAGCCCGCAATGCCCCCGATGCCCGCAGGCGGCATGGGCGGTATGATGTAACCGTCCGAAAACAGGACACGCAAAGTCCGGGAATCCCGTGCGGGTTCCCGGACTTTTTTATGTGCCGGAGCTGCGGATTGCGGCGTTCCGGTAGCCTTTTACCCGGCAGCCTATTGCGTCGGTTACGGCATCCATTCCAGAACTCCTGTGATGGGATGGGCGGCGCGCCATGCCTCGAATTCCGCATAGGTGCGCACGCCGTCGCGCAGCACAGCCTGGTAGTACTCGATGCCCATGATTTTCACCCCGTCCGGCGTGTCGTATTTGATTTGCAGGATGGCGCGGCGCGTTTCGTCGGTCAGCACGGCGCTGATTCGGTCGGCCACCTGCTCGAAGTAGCCGTCGTAGGCCGAGCCCCGGGGCATGTGAATCATGTCGATTTGCCAGAGCTTGTCGTCGGCGTCGGCGTACCATGCGTGCCATTCGAGACACTGGTCGGGAGCGTCGAGCAGGTTGTTGTAGGTGACCTGCCGGATGCGGGGGTGTCCGGCGAGCCGTGCCATGGCGGCGAAGCTGTCGGCGATGCGCAGGGGCGAGGAGTAGATGTGGAAATCGATGTCGCGGTGCGTCATCAGCAGGCCGGTGCGGAGCGAGCCGACCAGGTTGGGTTCGGCGCCGACGGCGCGCCATGCGGCTTCGAGTCCGGTGTCGCGGATAACCTCGCGGGCGCGCTGCTGGTTTGCGGCCGCGGTTTTCATCAAGTAGTCCATTGTACGTATTGTTGCGGTTTAATATGCGGGGTCGAAAAACGGCCGGAGCTGCGGGCGTTCCGGCGGGGCGTGTCGGTGTCTTATGCGGCTATTTTCCGAGCAGGATGCGGGCCTGCTCCATGGCGGCGTCGGTAATCCGGCTGCCGGAGAGCATTTTGGCAATCTCGGTGATGCGCTCCTCGTCCGTCAGGCGTGTGATGTCGGTGCGGCCGTCGCGCTTGTAGACCACGAAGTGGGTCGAGCCTTTCGACGCGACCTGCGGCAGGTGGGTGATGTCCACGACCTGCATCGTCGCGGAGAGCGATTCGATGATTTCGCCCATGGCATCGGCGATGCGGCCCGAAACGCCTGTGTCTATTTCGTCGAAAATGACCGTCGGCAGCTGCATGCGCCGGGCCAGCAGGGCTTTGAGCGCCAGCATGACACGCGAAAGCTCGCCGCCCGAGGCGATGCGTTCGACGGGCTGGGGCGTTGCGCTGCGGTTGGCCGTGAAGAGGAAAACCACGCTGTCGCGGCCCGTGCGGCCCAGTTCCGCCAGCGGCGTGAGCGCCACTTTGAATACGGTGTCGGGCATGCCCAACTGCGAGAGCGTTGCGAGGATGTGTTTTTCGAATGCCGCGGTGGCTTTTTCGCGCGCCTTATGCAGGCGGTCTGCCAGAGCCCCGGCTTTCTGTGCCGTTTCGGCCGCCTCTTTTTCCGCCGCCGCAATCTCCTCGTCGCCGTGTACGATGGCGGCGAGCTGTGCGGCGTAGCGGTCGCGTGCCGCGATCAGCTCCGCTTCGGAGGCGACGCGGTGTTTCTGTTGCAGGGCATAGAGGGCATCGAGGCGCGCCGAGAGTTTCGCCAGCCGCTCGGGGTCGGCGTCGAGGCGTTCGCAGTCCGCCGCAACGGCGTTGTCGATGTCTTTCAGCTCCTCCAGCACCGAATGCAGGCGGGCTGCGTACTCCTCGGCGGCGGGGTAGTGTTCGCGGATGCGTGCGAGGTCGTTTTCGGAGTTTTTCAGGAGTGTGAGCACGCCCGTTTCGTCGGCGTCGAGGGCGTTGCGCAGCGTGGTGAACGCTTCGCCGATGCGGTCGGCGTTTTGCAGCACGGCCAGCTCTTCCTCGATGGCGGCCTGCTCCCCCTCGCGGAGGTTGGCGGCCGTCAGCTCCTCGCCCTGGAAGCGAAGCCACTCCTCGTCGCGGCGGCCGCTGGCGGCGGCTTCGCGCAGGGCGGAGAGTTTGCGCCGCAGTTCGGTGAGCCGGGCGTACAACGCGGCGTATTGCGTTAACAGCTCTCCGTTTCCGGCCACGGTGTCGAGCGCCGAGGTGCGGAACTCTTCCGACGAAAGAATCAGGTTCTGGTGCTGCGAGTGGATGTCGATCAGGCGGGTGCCGAACTCGCGCAGCTGGGCCAGCTGCACGGGCACGTCGTTGATGAAGGCCCGGCTTTTGCCGGCCGGGGTTATGATGCGCGTCACGCTCGTTTCAGGGGCGTAGTCGAGGTCGTTTTCGTCGAAGAAAGCCTCCATGCCGCGGCCCGCGAGGTCGAACGTGCCCTCCACCGCGCAGTTGCGGGCGGTGTCTTTCATGGCCGAACCGTCGTTCTTGGCGCCGAGCAGCAGCCCGAGGGCGCCGAGCAGGATCGATTTTCCGGCACCCGTTTCACCCGTGATGATGTTCAGGTGCGGTGACAGCTCCATTTCGAGTTTATCGATGAGCGCGTAGTTTTCGACCGACAGACGACGTAACATGGCGGTTTTAGTTTAGCATGGATTGGATTTTGTCCGCGATACGTTCGGCGACCTCCGTTTTCGTCAGCAGGGGCAACTCTTCGCGGCCGCAGCGGTCGATGAACGTCACCTTGTTGGTGTCGCCGCGGAATCCGGCTCCGGCGTCGCGCAGCGAGTTGAGCACGATGAAGTCGAAATTCTTTTTGGCGAGCTTGGCTTCGGCGTGGGCCTGCTCGTCGTGCGTTTCGAGGGCGAAGCCGACCAGCAGGCGGCCGCCTTTGCGCGCCCCCAGTTCGGCCGCGATGTCGCGCGTGCGGCGCAGGGTGATGCACAGTTCCCCGTCGCCTTTCTTGAGCTTCGTTTCCGACACGGTGTCGGGGGTGTAGTCCGCCACGGCGGCGCACATCACGGCTCCGTCGGCATCGTCGAAAGCCGCTGTCGCGGCTTCGTACATCTCGGCGGCCGAGAGGACGTCCACGCGCTTCGTGCCCGGGGGCGTCGGCAGCGAGGTGCGCCCGCTTACGAGGGTCACCTGTGCGCCGCGTGCGGCCAGTGCTCCCGCAATGGCATAGCCCATCTTGCCCGACGAGTGGTTCGAGATGAACCGCACGGGGTCGATGGCTTCGATGGTGGCGCCTGCCGTTACGACGAAGCGTTTACCTTGCAGGCTCTTTTTTTTTTCGGGGTCTTCCGCGGCGAGGAGTTCGCCGACGTAAGCGGCGATTCGGGCGGGTTCGGCCATGCGCCCTTTGCCCGTCAGGCCGCTGGCGAGTTCGCCTTCGGCCGGTTCGATGATTCTGACGCCGCGCGCCGCGAGGCGTTGCAGGTTCTCCTGCGTCGAGGGATGGGCGTACATGTCGAGGTCCATGGCCGGCGATACGACGATGGGGCAGCGTGCCGAGAGGTAGGTCGTCAGCAGCAGGTTGTCGGCGATGCCGCAGGACATTTTGGCCAGCGTGTTGGCCGTGGCGGGGGCAATCAGGTAGCAGTCGGCCCACTCGCCGAGCGATACATGGGAGTTCCACGCTCCGTTCTCGGGGTCGAAGAACTCCACGAGAATCGGGTTTTTCGAGAGGGTGGCCATCGTCAGGGGCGTGATGAACTGCTTGGCCAGCGGCGTCATCACCACGCGCACCTCGGCCCCTGCCGTCTTCAATAAACGACAGAGCACAGCCGCCTTGTAGGCAGCTATGCTTCCCGTGATGCCCAGCAGTATGCGGCGTCCTGCAAGTGCCTGCGCCGTGCGGCCGCCCGTGCCGGGTTGCTGTATGTCACCTCCCTGCAAATCCATGACGGCGGGCCGTTAAGACTCTTTGACCTCCTTGTTCTCCTTGTAGAAAAGTTCGCCGTCGAGGAACTCCTCCGTGGCGATGATCGCGGGCTTGGGAAGACGCTCGTAGTAGCGCGAGATTTCGATCTGCTCGCGGTTTTCGAAAGTCTCCTCCATGGTGTCCGTCGGCGAGGAGAAGTCGGCGAGCTTGCGGTTGAGCTCGGTCTTCAACTCGGTCGAAATCTGGTTGGCGCGGCGGGCGATGATGTTCACCGTTTCGTAGATATTGCCGGTCGCCTGATCCAGATCCACCAGTTTGCGCGTAATGGTGTTGTTGGGAATGTTCTTTTTGATTTCCATGGTTATATGTTGTTGTCGTCTTTCTTGTTGCGGTCGAGGTAGTCGCGGGCGTGCTTGGCCATGCGGTCGACCTCCTTGATGTGCTTCGACTCGGGGAATTCCTCCTTGAACGAGAGGTAGGAGTCGAGCATCGTCAGGTAGCGGTCGGTCTGTTTTTCGGTGACCGAGTTGTTGGCGAAACGGTAGCCGGCGTCCACGATCAGGTACATGATTTCCTCGCGGTGTTTGCTGTCGGGATACTGTTTCAGCGCATTCTTGAGCGATACGATTGCCGACTTGTAGCGGCCGATTTTGTAATAGGTGTATGCGTTGAGGTATGCCTTGTCGTGCAGGCGCTCCGTCAGCTCGGCGTTGATTTCCTTGAAATTTTCGATGCGCTCGCTCTGCGGGTAGCGCGACATGAATTCGTTGATGGCAATCAGTGCCTGGCCGGTCATCGTCTGGTCGCGCGAGGGGCCGGGCGAAAGGTAATAGAAGCAGAGTGCGTACATGCCTTCGGCGTCTTCGATGAAGGCGCTGCGGCCGAATTTGCGGCGGAAGTCGTCGAGCAGTGTCGAAGCCGTGTCGTAGTCGCGGTTCTTGTACTTGCAGCGGGCGTTGAAGAACGAAATGCTGTCCTCGCGCGGCGTGCCGGCGTAGTAGTGCTGGGAACCCTCGAAGAGCGTCGAGGCCCGCGACCACTTCTCTTTCTGGTAGTACTCCAGCGCCTTGTTGTAAATCAGGTCGGGCTGCCCGCTCTTGAGCAGGGAGTTGATGCCTGCGCATCCGCTAAATGCGGTGATCAGGATCACTCCGCACACGGCGTATAAAAAAATCTGCTTCATTGATAAATCTTTTACGGCGCTTTATCGCGCAAAGTTACGCATAAAATAACGATTTCCAAAAAAAATTATTGTGCATAAAAAAAGAGTGCGCCGCCGCACCCTTGCCATGTGTCAAAAGAGGAATCCGAGCGAGCCTCCGTATACGATGTTTCGCGGAACTTTGACCCGTTGCGACGTGCCGTTCGAGATGAATGTGTTCCGGACGTACGGGCGGGGATAGCCTGAAATACGGAAATCGATGAAAAATCGGCCGATGTCGATTCCCAGGCCGCCGATAATGCCGGTGTTGCGGTTGAAGTTCACGCTCAACAGTTTGGGAATGCTGCTGCTTTCGGAATCGGCCGCACGGAACTGGGGGCCGCCGAAAAACCGCACCGGGCCGAACCGCAGTCCCAGCAGCACCGGAATGTCTAAACGTGTGGTGCGCAGCGTGATGTCGCGCACGGTGGCGCCGCGGGCGCGGAAAGAATAATTGACGAAGGTGTAGTCGAGTTCCGATTGCAGGTACAGATGGCGGGTCAGGTTGAGTTGCAGGACGAAGCCTGCCCCGTAGCCCGCCCGGGCCGGGCCCGGGCGGAATTCGGTGCCGCCGATTGTCACCCGCGAAAAGGTGTAGCTGGTGGTGTTCACGCCGCCGTGCACGCCGACCCGGAAGCGGCGTTGCGCGGGGCACGCGCCGCAGACGAGCAGCGTGCAGAACAGGATGAATAAAAGTCGTTTCATGCAGAACAAGTGGTTTAAAAGGTTGTGAAGCAGGTTACATCAGTGGCGACACGAGCCGCAGCGCATCGCCCAGCGTGCGCCGCCATGCGGCCGGCTTCCACGCTTCCGGCACCACGCGCCTGCACGATGCGAGGTCGTTGTCGAAAGTCGCCGACAGGGCCCGCACCACCTCGCGGTCGCGGATGAAGGCGGTGACTTCGAGGTTGTCCAGCAGGCTGCGGTAGTCGATGTTCGCGGTGCCGACCGAGGCGGTGTGGTCGTCGACGATGAGCAGTTTGGCGTGCAGGAACCCGTTGTCGTAGCGGTAGAGTTCGACCCCGGCGTCGAGCAAATCCCCGACGTAGGAGTCGGATATGAGATCCGTGAACGGCGAGTCGCTGCACGTGGGAATCATCACCTGCACCCGCACCCCGCCGCGTGCCGCCAGGCGGAGTGCGTCGAGCAGCATCGCGGGCGGCATGAAGTAGGGGGAGGAGATGCGCACCGTGTCGCTGGCCCGGACGATGGCCGCCGCAAAAGCCTCGGCGATGGTCAGCCGCGAGGGCCCCTCTTCGGCCCACGCCAGCTGGATGGGCAGCCGCCTGCGGATTGCGTGCGGGGCGATGTAACGGCGGCTGTCGAGGCATTCGCCGCGTGCATGTGCCCAGTCGGCGATGAAGAGCCGTTGCAAATCGGCGACGGCGTCGCCCTCCACGCGCAGGTGTTCGTCGCGCCACTTGCCCATGTAATCGCCGTCGAGGTAGTATTTTGCAATGTTTATGCCGCCCAGGTAGGCGACTTTCCCGTCCGTGACGACTATTTTCCGGTGGTTGCGGTGCGTGACGCGCGTGGTGAACCACGGAAAGCGGATCGGCTCGTAGGCCGCCGTTTCGATGCCCGCGGCATGCATGCGCCGCAGCATCGTCCGGCTCAGGCGCCACGAACCCACGGCGTCGTAAATCACGCGCACCTCGAGCCCGGCACGGGCCTTGCGAATCAGTATTTCGGCGATGGTGCGCCCGATGCGGTCGTCGCGGATGATGTAATATTCCATGTGAATCGAGCGGGTGGCCCGTTGCAGCGAGGCGATGAGCGCCGAAAATGCATTGTTGCCGTTGTGGAGCAGCCGGACGCGGTTGTGCTGCGTGGGGCGCGTGCCGCAGCCGCGCGCGACGATTTGTTCGAGATGGTCGCC
>NZ_CABMQJ010000021.1 GCF_902388705.1 uncultured Alistipes sp. | reverse complement strand
CCCTGCGTCCGACATTCCGGGCCGGCCATCCGGGCCGCCCGGGCTAAAGCCATGCAAAAATACAAAAAACTATCCGGATTGCACAACTATTTTCCGCCGACTGTTATTTTTTTCACAAAAAGTGAATAAAATAGCCCGAACAGGCGCAATTAATTAGAATATTTATTAAATTTGTGCGGTTTTTTGAGAGAAACAATTCACTGCATAAATTAAATTACTATGGTATCGTACAAAGATTTGGGCCTTGTGAACACCCGTGAGATGTTCGCCAAGGCCATCAAAGGCGGTTATGCCATCCCGGCATTCAACTTCAACAACATGGAGCAGATGCAGGCCATTATCCAGGCTTGCGTGGAGGCTTCCTCGCCGGTGATCCTCCAGGTATCATCGGGCGCGCGCAAATACGCCAACCAGACGCTGCTCCGCTACATGGCGCAGGGCGCCGTGGAGTATGCGAAGGAGCTGGGCAAGAACATTCCGATCGTGCTGCACCTCGACCACGGCAACTCGTTCGAGCTGTGCAAGAGCTGCATCGACATGGGTTTCTCGTCGGTGATGATCGACGGTTCGCACCTGCCCTACGAAGAGAACGTAGCGCTCACCAAGCAGGTCGTGGACTACGCACACCAGTTCGACGTAACGGTCGAGGGCGAGTTGGGCGTTCTGGCCGGCGTGGAGGACGAGGTTTCGGCCGAGCACCACACCTACACCGACCCCAAGGATGTCGTTGACTTCGTATCGAAGACCGGCGTGGATTCGCTGGCCATCTCGATCGGCACCTCGCACGGCGCCAACAAGTTCAAGCCCGAGCAGTGCACCCGCAACGCCGAGGGTATCCTCGTTCCGCCCGAACTGCGTTTCGACATCCTTGCCGAAATCGAGAAAGAGCTTCCCGGCTTCCCCATCGTACTGCACGGTTCGTCGTCGGTACCCCAGGAGTACGTGAAAATCATCAACACGCACGGCGGCGCGCTCAAAGACGCCGTAGGTATTCCCGAGGAGCAGCTCCGCAAGGCCGCCAAGAGCGCTGTCTGCAAAATCAACATCGACTCGGACGGCCGTCTGGCGATGACCGCAGCCATCCGCAAGATCTTCGTAGACCAGCCCGCCGAGTTCGACCCCCGCAAATACCTGGGCCCGGCCCGCGACGAGCTGAAGAAGCTCTACATGCACAAATGCGAAAGCGTTCTGGGTTCGGCCGGCAAGGCTTAATCCGCAATTCCGACAGAAAAATCCCGGGCCGCTATGGTCCGGGATTTTTTTTACCGATACCGCAAGAGCGCCCCACAGCGAGCACAGCGGCCGCGCCAAATTCCATTCAAGGGCATCGGCCCTGCCGGCAGAACGGCTATACGCTGAACCGATCGGCCTGCTGCCGGGTATTACGCCCCAGCACATCCGACAGGGCCGCCCCGGTCAGGCGCACCTCGATCCACGCCGTAAAATCGAAGTATTTGAGCAAAGGCCGCTCGTATTTATCGGCGGCAACCGCCTGCACCGCACCGCACAGCCGCTCCCACAGACGAATCCGCTCCCGCCGGCTTCCGGGCAGCGGGAAGAGGCGTACAAACCTGAAAACAAGTTTTTCGACCGAGCTGTTCCCGATAGAACTGCTGCGGCGTATGGATTTGATTTCGTTTTCGGCGAAATCGAACCGCCCGCATTCGGCCTGCAGGAGCAGGTTCACCAGCCGCGCAATGCGGAAAGCCGGGAAGTTATAGAACACGAGCCCGGTGGCCTGAATCCGTATCATGGCCTTACGGGCCTCTCCGCCCCGGCCGCACACCAGGTGCAGCACGACCAGATTGAGCTGCAACAACAATTGGACATCGAGTTTTTGTTGCGACAGTTTGCGGAACAGGGTCTCCTCATGCAACTTATAAAGTTTCTGCGCATCGGCGAAAGCCCCGCAATTGACGAGCCGGAACGAATCGTATAGATAGATAAAGGCCACCACCTTGCGGACGAACTCCTGGGGATAGTCGCCCTCCGTAAGCCGGTGCAGCTTGGCGATAAAAAACGGCATCTCATCGTAAAGCCCCGCCGAAAGCAGGCTGTCCAATACCCCCAGGACAGCATCGAGATAATGCAGCGGAGGGTTGAGCATCCGGCCCGGATTGTGGTCGAACAATTCGAGCAGCTGCTGATAGATACGGATGGCAGCCTTGTAATTGCCCGACTGCAGGAAATAGGTCGACTGGAACAACTGGTGGAGTTTATCCACCTCGAAACCGGTGTAAGTATTATTGGCGATCAGGTGCAGCTCGCTCAGCACCAAATCGTTCAGGCTCTGGCATTCCTGTTCGGAACGCACCTTACTGCGGTAAAGCGCCCTGTATTTGAGAATATCGTAGAGCTGCATATGCTGGTTGGCACTGCGCAAATGCTTGAGCGCCTCGTTCACCTTCATCTGCTTTTCGACCAACTGCCTTTCACTCATCCCCTGAAAATCCCCGGCACTCAGGTAACGCAATTCCGTCTGCCGGATCTGGATGAGCAGGGCTGTCATCTCATACTGCCGGGCCAGTTTTTTCGCCCGGCTCAACTCCTCGGTCGCCGCCTGCAGCAGGCCGCACCGGAAAAGGAGCTCCGCTTCAGCCATACGGTCGGAAATGCGGGCCTGGATGTCGTAACGACTTCGTAAATGCAGCAGACAGTCGACAACTACCTTATACAGGTGTTTGACGGCGATGTCGAAACTGCTTTCCCCGGCATCAACGCCAAAACGCCGGGCAACCTCCTCCACAGAAGAGCACTCCTCCATCAGGGCGAACAGCGTCAGATAGACCTTATCGCCCTGCTGCAGGTTGCTGTAAAGTTTGAAATAGCGTTTTTCCGCCTTCGTCATCGAATGGATAAGTACAAGCAGCGAAATAGCTTTGTTCATGGCCTTGCGGGTTAGTTACACAAAGATAGGAATTATTTGCCGGAGAAGGAATCCCGGAATTCCCTGATAAAGATCCGGCTTATAACGGAATATCCCCGGACAAATTCATGCTTATCCGGATAATCCCAAATGGATGATAAAGCCGCTCGATACCCGCAAAACCGGCATTACCGCCCCATCGGACAGCTTCCTGCGGCATTTTTCACGACCATCGTTCCTTATAACCGCTTATTTCAGATAAAAACATTTGAAAATAACCAAATAAAATGCGCACACACATCCGTAATAATGAAATCACATCTCTAATAATCAATATTTTAAATCGAAAAACACAATACACATTATTTTTAATAAATCAATTTGGGTTTATCATAGTCACAGCAAAAATATGCCTCCTCATTATAACTATTAAACTTATATTTGTATAACAAAAGGCCGGACAAATACGCCAAACAATCCGCAACCGGGGCGACAAGCATACATATTCAATAATTTAATTAACCCAAAACATCGACGACCATGTAATCCAAGCCCGGGACAAAGCCGTCCCACCACCAGTCCAACCAACTAAACCTCTAAAACCATGACCCTGATTCTACGAAAAAACATGTTGCGCACCTGTTATCTGGCTGCGCTGCTCGGTACGCTGCCGACCGTCATGCATGCAGCCCGTACCGGAGATTACGACATCATGCAACAAAACGACACCCGCCCGATTTCCGGCCGGGTAACCGACGACACGGGCAGGCCGCTGATGGGCGTAACGGTCGTCGAGAAAGGCACGACCAACGGCGTCAGCACCTCTGCCGACGGCAGCTACACGCTGCGTCTGCAAAACGCGGAAAATGCCGTACTCGAATTCTCATTCATCGGCTACCGGAACACGGAGCTTCCGGCAGGAACGAAAACAACGCTCGATGTGCAGCTCACCGAGTCGATCACGACAATGGACAATGTGGTCGTGATCGGGTACGGCACGACCACGAAAAAAGAGCTGACCGGCTCGGTTTCCTCACTCAGGAGCGATGATTTCAAACAAGGGAACATCACCAATCCGCTGCAACTGCTCCAAGGCCAGGTCGCAGGTCTGAATATCGTACGCGCCGACGGCGGAGACCCCAACGGCGACTTCGAAATCCAGTTGCGGGGCATGACGACAATGGCCGGCGGCGCTTCGCCGCTGGTAGTCATCGACGGCGTGGTGGGCGGCGACCTGTCGAACGTCAGCCCGGACGACATCGCTTCGCTCGACGTGCTGAAAGACGGTTCGGCCGCTGCAATCTACGGCACCCGGGGTACGAACGGCGTCATCCTGGTGACGACGAAAAAAGCACATGCGGGGGAGAACCGCATCGAATTTTCGGCTTATGTCGCCATGCAAAGCGTGGACAAAAAACCCGACGTGATGTCGGCAAGTGAATACCGCAACACAATCCGGCAATATTTCCCCGACAAAGCATCGTCGTACGATTTCGGAGGGTCGACCGACTGGTTCGACGCCGTCACGCGCAAACATCCTGTAAGCCAGAATTATAACGTATCCTCCTCAGGCGGCTCCGCAAAACTCAACTACCGCGCAAGCGTTTCCTACACCAACGACATCGGACTGGTGAAGAAAACCGAAAGCGAGAAACTCCGCGGACGTCTGAACGTGAGCCAGTCACTCATCCAGGATCGGCTGAAGGTGGATTATAATTTTGCGTACACCACCGGCAAGGGCTCCTATGCGGACAAGTTCATCATGCGGCAGGCCGTTCTGCGCAACCCGACCGAACCCATCTACGAAACCGACGGCAACAACCCCCAGTACGGCAACTATTTCTTCTCGCCCGGAATCGACTACCACAACCCCGTAGCCATGCTCGAACAACGTGACGACGAAGGCATCCGCAAAGAGTTCTCCGGAAGCGTCAATGCTTCGTTCCGCATTATCGACGGTCTGAAAATCAGCGCCATGGGCGCCATCATCGAACGTTCGGAACGCTACGGGCACTACTACGGCCGCTATTATCCGGTAAATATCGGCAACAACGGGACGGCTGAAACTTACAACGACCACTATAAGAACAAGATGCTCGAAGCGACAATCGATTATTCGGGCACGTTCGGCGACCACAGGCTGCAAACCATCGCCGGTTACTCGTTCAGCGAGGGAAGCTCGGAAAGCTATGACCAGATGAACTACAAGTTCGATACGGACATCTTCGGGTTCTACAACATCGGCAGCGGCGGGGCGCTCAAGGAGGGGCTCGCTTCGATGGGCAGCAGCAAGGAGGACAACCGGCTTATCGCCTTCTTCGGCCGCGTGATGTATAATTACAAGGAGAAGTACCTGCTCTCGGCGTCGGTGCGGTACGAGGGGTCGTCACGCTTCGGCGACAACCATAAATGGGGCACCTTCCCGGCCGTGAGCCTCGGCTGGCGCATTTCGCGCGAAGCATGGCTGAAGGATGCCAAATGGCTCAACGAACTCAAACTGCGCGCCGGATTCGGCGTCACGGGCAACCAGGAAATCGGCAACTACCGTTCGCTGTCGATCCTGCGCAAGGGTTCGTCGAACTTTTATTACAACAAAAAGTGGATCAGCACCTACGAGCCCGGCAGCAACCCCAATCCCGACCTGCGCTGGGAAAAGAAGAAAGAGTTTAACGTGGGCATCGACATGAGCGTGCTCGACAACCGGTTCAACGTCACGGTCGACTACTACAACCGCCGCACCAAGGATCTGCTCTACACCTATACCGTACCCGTACCGCCCAACCTCTACCCTTCGAAATTCGCCAACGTCGGCACGATCGACAACAAGGGTATCGAAGTGACGGTCAACGCCACGCCGGTTTCGCGCAAGAACTTCACCTGGAATCTCGCGGCGACGATAAGCCATAACAAGAACAACCTGGTCAAATTCTCCAACGAGGATTACGAAATGGTGCAGATTCAGACCGGTTACTTCCCCGACGACCTGAAAATGTATACCATGCGCATCGTCGAAGGCGGTTCGCTTGGCAACTTCTGGGGCCCGAAATTCCTGGGCTTCAACGACAACGGCGGCGCCATCTACGAAGATCTCGACGGGATAGAGGGCATTACCGAAGCGGATTACCAGGTTATCGGCAACGCCTATCCCGACGTGTTGCTGTCGCTGCAGAATACTTTCAGCTACAAGCAGTGGAGCCTGAGTTTCCTGCTGCGCAGCTCCATCGGCAACGACGTCCTGAACCAGAGCCGCGTCTATTACGAAGGGTTCGGTTATTTCGGCACCCGCAATATCCTGCGTTCGACACTCGACCATGCCGACTACAAGGACGGCGCATACTATTCGTCGCGGTTCGTGGAGGACGGTTCCTATCTCAAACTCGACAATATAACGCTGAGTTATGATTTCAAGCTCAAATCGAAGGTCATCTCCAGGCTGCGCTGCTATGTCACGGCACAAAACCTCTTCACCATCACCGGCTACAAAGGCATCGACCCCGAAGTCAGCATCTCGGGCCTGCAACCCGGCATCGACTGGTACGATTTCTACCCCCGTACGCGCACATTCGTTCTCGGAGCTGCCATCGCATTCTAAATCATCCGAACAACAAACGAACCTATTATGAAAAAGATAGTATTAATCCTGTCCACGATACTCCTGTCGAGTGCAACGCTGAGTTCCTGCACCGACCTGGAGGAACATCCCCACTCCTCGATTCCGTCCGACGAATTCTTCAACAACGAGGAAGAGTTCCTGATGAGCGCCGGGCGTATTTACGCATACCTGGTACGTTACACCTGCTACCGTTGTATCTGGGGCACGATTTCCGTATCGACGGACGAGGCGGTCAGCCCCCTGCGCGAAGGCAACCAGTGGGTCGACGACGGCGTATGGCGCGATATGCATGCACACACGTGGAATTCGCAGATGCAGGATCTGCAAACGATCTGGGAGTTCCTTTTCGGCGGCATTTCGCTCTGCAACCAGATACTCTATGAGTTCGACCAGTCGTCGGTCGATTTCGAGGCCAAGTCCAGCCTCATCGCCGAGGTGCTAATCATGCGCGCATGGTTCTACCTCAACGCCATGGACCTGTTCGGCAACGTCCCCTTCACCACGGACTTCTCGGACACGAGCCTGCCCCGGCAAGTGGATCGCAAGTTCCTCTTCTCGTTTATCGAACAGCAAATCAAGGATAACGTCGGCCTGCTGCAGGACGTGCCGACCGCTTCGAACTACGGCCGCGTAACCAAGGCGATGGCCTACACCACGCTCGCCAAACTCTATATCAACGCCCAGGAGTGGATCGGACAGGCCAAATGGGACGAAACCATCGACGCCTGCGACCAGGTCATCGGTTTCAACAAGCTGGAAATCGAGGATGACTACTTCGCCAACTTCAAGGTGGATAACACCTCATCGAAGGAGAACATCTTCGTCATCCTCTACGACAAAGTCTACACCTCGCAGAACTGGTGGCACGTCTTCCGGTTTCACCAACTGACGCTCAACAGCCTTTCGCAACAGAGCTACGGCATACTGGACTTCTGCTGGAACGGATTTGCCGCGACCGAATCGTTCTACAACAAGTACGACCCGCAGGATATCCGCCGCAGGCAGTGGCTGGCAGGCCCCCAGTACGACATGTCGGGCAATCCGCTCCTGATGCAGAACGGGCAGCAGCTCGACTACACCCCGCACATCACTTCGCTGTTCGACTTCTCGAACCCGGCAAAATCGAACGAAGGCGTCCGCTCGGCCAAATACGAATATGCAAACGGACTGCAAGGCGAATGCATGGACAACGACTATGTGGTCTATCGCTATGCCGACGTGCTGATGATGAAGGGCGAGGCGCTCGTGCGCCAGGGACATGCCGATTTGGCCGTACCCCTTTTCAACGAGGTACGCCGCCGCACGGGGCTGGAAGACTACAAGGCTGCCGATCTGACGCTCGACGAAATCTACGACGAACGCGGACGCGAATTTGCCTGGGAAGGAGTGCGACGCCAGGACATGATCCGTTTCGGCAAATGGAACGACGCACGCGATCTGAAACCGGCCGTAAGCCCGGAGTACACCAAACTCTACCCCATTCCGGCCAACGTCCGCAAAACCAACACCAACCTGAAACAAAACGACGGCTACACCGACTAACAAAGCAAACACCCCCTCCCCTGCCGGCTCGAAACCGGCAGGGGCGGATAAACAGCCATACATTCAAAACCATTATGTCAGAATCAAAAATCCTTGTAATCGGCAGTTCGAACACCGATATGGTCATCTGCACCGGGCACCTGCCCCTGCCGGGAGAGACGGTCATCGGAGGCACCTTCTTCATGAACCCGGGCGGCAAAGGCGCCAACCAGGCCGTCACTGTGGCACGCCTTGGCGGCAGGGTCGCCTTCATCTGCAAAACGGGCAGCGACATCTTCGGACACCAGGCCAACCAGCTGTTCAACGAAGAAGGCATCGACACCTCGTATGTATTTTCCGACACGAAGAACCCGTCGGGCGTAGCCCTGATTACCGTGGATACCAACGCAGAGAACTGCATCGTCGTGGCCCCCGGCGCCAACGCGCATCTCACCCCGAACGATTTGAAACGGTCGGCCGAAGCGGTCGAAACGGCCGACATCATCCTGCTGCAGCTCGAAATCCCGATGCAAACCGTGGAAGCCGCAGCCGCCATGGCATACCGGCTGGGCAAGAAGGTCGTCCTGAACCCGGCCCCGGCCTCGAAGCTCTCCGCCGGACTGCTCGAAACGCTGTACGTGATCACCCCCAATGAAACCGAAGCCGAAGCCATCTCCGGAATCCGCATCACCGACGAACGTACGGCCGAAGAAGCCGCCCGTAAAATCGCGTCGATGGGCGTGTGCAACGTCATCATCACGCTCGGGGCCAAAGGAGCACTGGTCTTCGACGGGGAGCACTGCGAAATCGTCCCGGCATACAGGACACAGGCTGTCGACACGACCGCCGCGGGCGACGTATTCAACGGGGCGCTGGTCGTGGCCCTTTCCGAGGGACGGACGCTTCCCGAAGCCGTACGTTTCGCCTGCAAGGCATCGGCCATATCGGTGACACGCGTAGGTGCGCAAAATTCCGTACCTTACCGTACCGAAGTCGACGTATTCAACCTATAACGCTAAAACAGACTCGAACCATGAAAAAAACCTTATTATTACTCTGCACGGCAGCGGTCACCGTCTCGTGCAACGGCCGACCGACGGCCCGCGAGCTCCCCGAAAACGTCACCATCACCAAAGAACGGCTGCTCGACAAAATCAAGGGCGGCTGGGCCGGCCAGACGATCGGATGCACCTACGGCGGCCCGACGGAGTTCAAATTCAACGGCACGATGATTCAGGAATACACCCCGATTCCGTGGCCGGAACATTACATCAAACAATGGTACGAGAATACGCCGGGGCTCTACGACGACGTGTATATGGATTTGACGTTCGTCGAGGTCTTCGACCGGCTGGGCATCGACGCCCCGGTCGATTCGCTCGCCGCGGCCTTCGCCCATGCAGGCTACGTTTTATGGCATGCCAACCAGGCCGCACGTTACAACATCCTCAACGGCATCCGTCCGCCCGAAACGGGGCACTGGCTCAACAACCCCCATGCCGATGACCTCGACTTCCAGATCGAAGCCGATTTTGCGGGGCTCATGTCCCCGGGCATGCCCAACGCGGCCTCGGAGATCTGCGACCGCGTGGGCCACATCATGAACTACGGCGACGGCTGGTACGGCGGCGTTTACGTGGCCGCGATGTATTCGCTTTCGTTCATCTCGGACGACATCGGGTTCATCGTCGAAGAAGCCCTGAAAACCATCCCCGAACAGAGCCGCTATCACCGGTGCATGAAAGATGTCATCGCCTGGCACAAGCAGTATCCCGGCGACTGGAAGCGCACATGGTTCGAATGCGAAAAGAAATGGAGCTCGGACATCGGCTGCCCCGACGGAGTGTTCGTACCGTTCAACATCGACGCGGTAATCAACAGCGCCTACATCCTCATCGGCCTGCTCTACGGCGAGGGCGATTTCTCGAAGACGCTCGACATCGCCACCCGCTGCGGACAGGACTCGGACTGCAACCCGGCATCGGCCGGCGGTATCCTGGGCACAATGCTCGGGTACAGCAGAATCCCCGAAAAATGGATGCGCAACCTGCGCGAGGTAGAAGATATGGACTTCGCCTATACCGACATCTCGCTCAACCGCACCTATAAGATGAGCTTCGACCAGGCGCTGGAAGTAATCCGCCGCAACGGCGGTTCGGCAGACGGGGACGAAGTGACCATCGCATGTCAGCAGCCCGTCCCCGTCCGTTTCGAACAATCGTTCGAGGGGCACTACCCGACCGAACGCCGTGCGATACACCAGTCGCTTCACGAGGCCGGCGGAATCGAATTCGACGGTATCGGTGCGGTATTGACGGGAAACCTGCGCTGCCCCGACGAGTCGTACGTCGCCGAAGTAACCTTCTCCATCGACGGGCAACCGGTCGAACGCGTCAAGCTCCCCGCGCTTTACCGCACCCGCCGCCATGAACTGTTCTGGCGCTACCAACTCCCGGCCGGCACACACCGCATCACGGCCGAATGGCACAATCCGCGCAGGGACGCATCGCTGCAAATCCGCGACCTGCTGGTATACGGCACCGCTCCGCAAGCAGCCGGAAATTAATCCGAATCCTGTAAATACGACGCATTATGTTTATCGTTCAAAGTTATCCCCTGGCAATCGTTTTCTGCTTCATCACCATGCTGTGCTGGGGATCATGGGGCAACACCCAGAAACTGGCGGCCCGCACGTGGCGCTATGAACTCTTCTACTGGGACTACGTCATCGGCCTGCTGCTCTTCTCCTTGCTGTCGGCCTTCACGCTGGGCAGTTTCGGGACGGAAGGACGCAGTTTCCTCGCAGACCTGGCACAGGCAGACGCAGGCAACCTCTTCTCGGCATTCATGGGCGGTGTGATATTCAACGCATCGAACATCCTGCTCTCAGCCGCCATCGCCCTGTGCGGCATGTCGGTAGCTTTTCCCGTGGGTGTGGGGCTCGCACTGGTACTGGGCGTACTGATAAATTATTTCAGCGCCGCCCAGGGCGACCCGGTTTTCATTCTCCTCGGGGTGCTGCTCATCGCCGCAGCAATCGTCATGAACGGATTCGCCTACAAGAAAGCCCGCACCGAAAAACGCAGGCTCACGACCAAAGGCATTCTCATTTCGGTTGCGGCCGGCATCATCATGGCGTTTTTCTACCGCTTCGTGGCCGCATCCATGGACCTGAACGATTTTGCCGCCCCCGCAGCCGGCAAAATGACGCCCTACACGGCCGTATTCATCTTCGCCGTCGGGGTTTTCATCAGCAATTTCCTGTTCAACACCATCGCCATGAAACGTCCGGCAGAGGGGCCACCCGTACGGATTGCCGACTATTTCAAAGGCAGTCTCAAAACCCACATGGTCGGCATGCTGGGCGGAATGATCTGGTGCATGGGAGAGTCGTTCAGCATGATCGCTTCGGGCAAAGCCGGAGCGGCAATCTCCTACGGTCTGGGACAGGGCGCCACACTCGTATCGGCACTCTGGGGCATCCTGATCTGGAAAGAATTCAAAGGGGCTCCCAAAATCTCCCACAGGCTCAACCTGGGAATGTTCCTGTTGTTCCTCACCGGACTCGGGATGTTGATCTATGCAGGCGCTTGAGCGGATCGAATTTCCCATGACAGAAAATCCCGAAGCCGATGCTTCGGGATTTTTTATTAGGATTGGCGGCCATCCACGCATCCGACGCCCGCGCACCGCATGCGGCCGGGGGACAGCCGGGTGCCGGACATGCTATCCGACGGTAATCCGAAAGCGGCATTCCGTACCCCCGGACAACACGGTCTGAAGCTCCTCCACCCGGATACTCTTGCCGGGCAGCAGCTCCTTCATAACATAGAGGATGCTCTGGCGGGAGCATTCGCAATGGCCCGGGGCATTAACGAACCCGGCATCGACCTGCGGGCAGAGGCATCGGGGATACCCGACCTCGTAGACCCGGCCCGGCTCGACGACCTCCGCAAAGAAATACTCCGAGCGGCCGTATTTCGCATACTGCCTGTCGAGGTCGCAGCCGCACTCCTCGAACTGCCGGCGCAGCTCCGCCAGGACGGCTCCCTTCACGCAATTGACCGCACCCGGCCGGTAAAGGGCCCCGCGCACGTCGGCAGGGAGTTTTCCGATATTCTCCTCCAGAATCCGGTAGAAGGCTTGCGCCTGCTGTAAATTATAATCATCCATAAGAAACCTGTTTTCGTTCGATTTACTCCGGGCTTTCCCCGGTATATTTCCCGACGAACTCCCCGACACGCCGCGTATACTCCTCCCGGTTGTCCCGGTAGGAAAAGGCATGCGCCGCACCGGGCACGACCCACAACTCCTTATGGCCCGGCTTCGCCTCGTAGAGCGGGTAAACCATCCATGTAGGTACATAGTCGTCGGCACCGCCGTGAATGAAAAGCATCGGCAATTCGCATTTGGCAACCTGCCTGAGCGCCGACGCCTCGCGGAAATTCCATCCGTATTTCAGGTCGCAGAGCCAGCTGGCCGTATACAGCAGCGGAAAAGCCGGCAGCCCGAACGACGTTTTCAATTCGTTCGAGAATTCATCCCAGACGCTCGTATAGCCGCAGTCCTCGACAAAGCACTTCACATAGGGTTTTTGCGGCTCCCCCGCCGCCATCATCGTCGTGGCGGCCCCCATCGAAATGCCGTGGACGACCATCTGCGTGTTGCCGCCGAAGATTCCGTCGGCAACCTCCATCCAGCGCAGCACGTCGAGGCGGTCGAGCCATCCCATGCGAATAGCCCGTCCCTCGCTCGCCCCGTGGTAATGCAGGTCGGGCAGCAGGATATTGCAGCCGAGATCGTGATTGTAGAGATAGCCGATCATCAGCATCCGCACGGCGCAGTCCGTATAGCCGTGGACAATGATTGCAGTGCGGCCGGTCGGGGCGGGAGCCGCGGCATAGAGCGCATGCAGGCGCAGCCCCTGCGAATCGGTAATCGTAGTGTCCCGCAGCGCCCCGGCGGCATTCAGGCTGTCGACCCACGGACGCAGGAAAGGA
The DNA here is from genome assembly GCF_902388705.1 of uncultured Alistipes sp. Taxonomy (GTDB): domain Bacteria; phylum Bacteroidota; class Bacteroidia; order Bacteroidales; family Rikenellaceae; genus Alistipes. The sequence goes on along the minus strand of NZ_CABMQJ010000021.1, from coordinate 20,247 downwards.
TATTCGGCATACATATATTCATACGCCGAAGCATTCTTCTCCCGCATTTTGGCGTCGGGCCGCAGCGAGAAGCCGAGCATATAAAAACTGCCGCCGATAACCGCAGCTACCAGCAGCAGGATAAAAAGGGCAGTAAACCGGATAATCCGCTTCATCGTCCATAACTTTTAGTTATTCTTCAACATTTTCCGAGAGCGGCATTCCCTCCGCCCCTGCATAGAACACCACCGGTTCCGACTCCCCGTCGCCCCGGCTCCCGCCGTAATGGCGCGCACCGACCAGTTACTCGACATCCGCCCCGGCCCGAAATGTCTTTTCCGCACCGGTTTGGGCAATGACAATCAGCTCGCCCGCAGGATAACGCCCGCATCGACCAGGGCGTGCGTATGCATCGCCAGCGTGGTGTGCGGCGGCATCGTCGCACGAAGTATCACCGCCCGCGGCGCACCCTGCGGATAGCAGGAAGCTGCGCGCCGTCCCAGCTGGACGCGGCTTCGACGACTCGGGTTATCGACGACGCCGTTCGCCGGACTCAATGCACGGCTACTTTGGCACGGATATGCTCCAGCATATCGTCCGTCATGCGCGAAAGATCCCACTCGGGTTTCCACCCCCACTCCTCACGGGCGCAGGTGTCGTCGAGCGAATTGGGCCAGCTTTCGGCAATCTCCTTTTTGACGGGATCGACGTCGTAATCCATCGTGAAGCCGGGCATCCGCTTTTTGATTTCGGCGCAGATAATCTCCGGCGTGAAGCTCATCGACGCGATGTTGAAACTGTTGCGGTGCAGGAGTTTCGTGGGGTCGGCTTCCATCAGTTCGACGCAGGCGCGCAGCGCGTCGGGCATGTAAATCATGTCCATATAGACGTCCGAAGGCACGGGGCAGGTGAATTTACCCGATTTTACGGCCTCGTAATAAATCTCGACCGCATAGTCCGTCGTGCCGCCGCCCGGCAGCGTGACGTTCGAGATGATGCCCGGGAAACGCACCGAACGGGTGTCGACGCCGTATTTATGGTGGTAGTAGTTGCCGAGCATTTCGCCCGTGACCTTGCAGATGCCGTAGATGGTCGTGGGCTGCATAATCGTGTCCTGCGGGGTTTTGTCCTTGGGCGAAGAGGGGCCGAAAGCGCCAATCGAACTGGGCGTGAAGAGCGCGCAGTGATGCTGGCGGGCCACTTCGAGCGAGTTGTTCAGCGCCCCCATATTGACGTTCCACGCCATCTGGGGGTTTCGCTCCCCGACGGCCGACAACAGGGCCACCAGATTGAAGATGGTGTCGATGCGGTAACGCGCCACGACCGAGGCCATAGCCGTCGCATCGAGTGCGTTGAGCACCTCGAAAGGCCCGGCTTCGCCCAACGCGCGGCACTCGCGCATGTCGGTAGCCACGACTTTGTGGTCGCCGTAAATTTTACGGAGGTAAACTGTCAGCTCCGAACCAATCTGCCCCCCGGCGCCTACTATTAATATACGTTTCATGTGCATAGGGTTATAATTCAAAAGTAAAGATAGAAAATAATTGTGAAAATCGCACAATTTTTTGGTCTTTTCATTTTTCTTATGTACTTTTGCACCACTCCAACGCGAGATGCTGCTGTTGTAGCTCAGTGGTAGAGCACTTCCTTGGTAAGGAAGAGGTCACGAGTTCAATCCTCGTCAACAGCTCTGGAATTCAAGAGGTTGCAAATTCAGGCAACCTCTTTTTTCGTGCCGTTTTGCAAAGGGAAAAAGCTGGAGAGGTTGGTTTACGGCACGATGTTGTACCCTGAATCTGCACTCTAATTCAGGCGTTACTGCTACACATTATCCGGTAAATCCTCAAAGCGCTTTTCTACATCTTGGATTCTCGGTCGTTCCCGTACTCATGCATACAAGGTCTTTCCCATAAAGAAACAACCTTCAACAATGGTTTCCACCAAACTCCGCGATGAAAGTAACCGATACGATTTTTTCTGATTATACACACTGATAACCAGTATATTGCACACGCGTTGAAAGGTCGCTCTTCTGCAACTCTTAAAGTTATAATATTTAACTTTGGTTAAACAAATTCCCCTGCTTATGATTAACAAATCGCATACGATAATTCAATGTAACAAAGGACAGTGCAGCCTTAATTTTTTATTCAGTCAATAGGGCAGCTGGAATGAATCCAAATAAAAACAATTAACCACTTCAAACAAACGCAATGAAAACAAAACTTTTGACCTTAATGATTTGCATGAGCGCACAATCTTTGCTAAATTTGGCATATGCGTATCATCCCGTGAGTCCGTATGCGTTTTGTTTTAATAACCCCGTAAAATATATTGATCCGGATGGGAAAGATGCTGTGTTGGTCGTTTTTCCCGACTACAAGATTTCAACTCCGGTTGGCAAAATTGGCGGACTCGGACATGCCGGAGTTCTTCTGATAGACAATATAACCGGAACGACGAAATATTATGAATATGGTCGTTACGACAAGGAAGGCAAGGGTGAGGTGCGCCAAATAACAATATCCGATGTCACAATAGGCAAAGACGGTAAGCCGACTGCGGAATCCTTAAATAAAGTCATGGCTGAATTATCTGAAAAGGCGGGCCAGAGCGGACGCATAGATGGAGCATATATCGATAGCAACGATTATAAAGGCATGAAAACATATGCTGAAGACAAAAAAAGTGAAAACACCAATCCAGACAGAAAATCATATAGCCTTACAGGTAATAACTGCGGTACTTTTGCGGCCGATGTCGTAAAACAAGGCGAACAAGTCAAGGAAAAAGCTCCAAGCATCGCAGATCCCAGACCCAACAGTATTGTCGGTGAATACCAGAAGAAATTCAAGTCTATCACATACGACCCCGATAAAAAACGAACCGAATTAAAATAATACGAGATGGAAGAGCAATTGCCGACTTCGTTCATCGAATTAACTGCATTGATTGTGTATCTTGGATCAGTGACTTTTTTGACAGGCTCCATAATCTTCTTTTGGTTTATCAGGCGAAGAGCTTTGATAACGACTATCATCTCAATCGCCCTTCAATTAATCGTTGCGATTGCGCTTTCCTTGTTTATCTGGACTGTATGGCCATTTAAGTTCGATATCATGTTCGGCTTTCTTTGTTTACCCGCTCTGTTCTCGGAAGTCATAACGCTTCCGGTATTCGCGTTTTTTATAAATCAATTCATAAAACGGCATAAGTAAGTAGCAGCATTTAATTCAAGACATCCTGCCTTCATCAGCAATCGTTATGTGACTTTCAGGCCCGGGGCACTCAACGACACCGCGCGGAAATCGTCCGGGAAGGTTTTTTCCCGAATTTATCAATGTTACCCCCAAATCGAACTCCCCGTAAAGAGTCGTTTGCCGTATTTTTGTCCTGTAATCGGATACAAGGTATGAAACTTACGGTCAACCCCGCGTTGCAGCATCTGCAGCCTTTTGCCGCACGGCTCCCGGAGATATTCCCGGCCTCGGGCGAAGTGCTGCACGACGGGCGCAACCAAATACGGGCTTTCGACGTGGCCGGCGAGCGCTATGCGGTCAAGCGCTACAAGCGTCCCAACGCATTCAACACCGTCGTCTATTCGCTCCTGCGCAAAAACAAGGCGCAGCGGGCCTACGAACACGCGCTGCGCCTGCGCGAACTGGGCATCGACACCCCCGAGCCCGCGGCTTGGAGCGAATACCGCAAAAAGGGGCTGATCGCCGACACCTATTTCATATCCCGCCAATCGGACTGCACCCCGCTTGCGGAAGTAACCAAACGGTTTCCCGCTCCGGACACGCTGCCCGTGCTCGACGCATTCGCCCGGTTTACGGCATTGCTGCACGAAAAGGGGGTGTGCCACGAGGATTTCAACCAGACCAATATCCTCTGGCGGTTCGACGAGGCGACGGGCGAATACCGCTTCCAGCTGATCGACATCAACCGCATGAAATTCCATGCGCGTCCGCTCCGGCCCGACGAGTGCATGATCAACCTGCGGCGGTTGAGCTGCCCGGCCGTGGCGTTCCTCTACATACTCGACCGCTACGCCGAAACGAAGCGGTGGGACATCGACGACACGCTGCTGCGGGGCACCTTTTTCCGCCTGCTCTTCGGGCGCCGGCAGCAGTTCAAGAAACGGTTCCGGGAGCATAAAATGGCCGCGGCATACAAAAAACAGGGTTGATTATTTGCATTTCGGGAATATTTCACTATATTTGCCGGAGTTAATACCATCACAGGTTAGGATGAGAACTTACGGTTTTGCATATTATTTCTTTTACTTTTTCTTTTACGGCACGAGGAAGAGCGGGATTGTATGCAGTTAACTGTATGAAACAATAGAGTGAAAACACGAAGAATCCCGTTCTGTAAAGAGCGGGATTTTTCAATGCGCGAAAATCAGCTATGAAAAGGATTACGATACAGGGCCAGCCGGGCTGTTTCCACGAAACGGCGGCACGCGGCAGTTTCCCCGGCGAGCCGGTCGAGATACTGCCCTGCGACAGTTTCGACGAGCAGTTCGCCCGCATGGCAGCCGACCCGGCGCTGCTGGGCGTGGCGGCCATCGAAAACACCATCGCCGGGAGCCTGCTCCCCAACCACGAACTGCTGCGCCGCAGCTCGCTCACCGTCATCGGCGAGTACAAGCTCCGCATTTCGCACGTACTGGCGGCGCTGCCCGGGCAGGCGGCAGGCGACATCGGCGAGGTGCACTCGCACCCCATTGCGCTGATGCAGTGCGGCGACTACCTGAAAGCCCGCCCGGCGATGAAAGTCGTCGAGCGCGACGACACCGCCGGCAGCGCCCGCGAAATCGCCGAACGGGGACTGCGCGGCACGGCCGCCATCTGCGGAGCGGCGGCAGCCGAACTCTACGGCCTCGAAATCCTCGAACGGGGCATCGAAACCAACAAACACAACTTCACGCGGTTCCTCGTCCTGGCCGACCGCACCCGTGCGGCGGAGTTCACCGACAAGGCCCGCACCGACAAGGCGTCGCTGGTATTCACACTGCCCCACACGCAGGGGAGCCTCTCGAAAGTGCTGACGCTGCTCTCGTTTTACGAAATCAACCTCTCGAAAATCCAGTCGCTGCCGATTATCGGCCGCGAATGGGAATACCGCTTTTACGTGGACGTCACCTTCGACGATCCCGTACGGTACCGGCAGGCAGTCGAGGCGGCGCGCCCGCTGACCAGCGACTTCCGCATCCTGGGGGAATACGCCGAATGTCCCAATCCGGAAATATGACGCAGCAAAAAGCCGTATAACCCCCACCGCCGGGGCTGCAGTTGCCGCAGGCGGGCGCAAAGCAGGTCGGGCCTATAAACAGCCGCAGGCAGCGGCAGCCGAAAACAACCGAACAAACAAATTATAAAAAAGCATAAAATCATGAACGATTTACAACCCATCAGTTTCCCGGGGGTCGACCCCCGCCGGCCGCTGGTCATCGCGGGGCCGTGCAGCGCCGAAACGGAAGAACAAGTTATGGAAACGGCCCGTGAACTGGCCGCAGAGGGCGTGCATATTTACCGTGCCGGGCTGTGGAAGCCCCGCACCAAGCCCGGAGGATTCGAAGGCGTGGGCGTCGAAGGCGTCGCGTGGCTGCAGCGCGTGAAGCGCGAAACGGGCATGTACACCGCAACGGAGGTTGCCACGCGCAGCCACGTCAAGGCGGCCCTCGAGGGCGGCATCGACATGCTCTGGATAGGGGCCCGCACCACGGCCAACCCGTTCGCCATGCAGGAAATCGCCGACGCGCTGCGGGGACACGACATCCCGGTGCTGGTCAAGAATCCCGTAAGCCCCGACCTCGAGCTGTGGATAGGCGGCGTGGAGCGCATCCACAACGCCGGCATCCGCCGCCTCGGCGTCATCCACCGCGGCTTCACGTCAATCGACAAGAGCCTCTACCGCAACCACCCGATGTGGTCGATTCCCATCGAGCTGCACCGCCGCCTGCCGTCGCTGCCGATCTTCTGCGACCCGAGCCACATCGGCGGCCGCCGCGAGTTGATCGCCCCCCTCTCGCAGCAGGCCATGGATCTGGGCTTCGACGGCCTGATCGTCGAGGCGCACTGCTCGCCCGACTGCGCATGGAGCGACAAGGCGCAGCAGGTCACGCCGCAGGGACTGGCCTACATCTGCCGCAGCCTCGTAATCCGCGAAGCCAGCGCCACGACGGAGAGCCTCACCGAACTGCGTTCGCAAATCGACAAACTGGACGACGAACTGCTCGAGCTGCTCTCGCGCCGCATGCGCGTTTCGCGCGACATCGGACAGTACAAAAAGGAGCACAACATGCCCGTGCTGCAGGCGCAGCGTTACGAAGAGCTGCTGGCGCGCAGGGCCGGGCAGGCCGTACAGATGGGCATGGACCGCGAATTCATGCGCTCGGTACTGCAGGCCATCCACGAGGAGTCGATCCGCCAGCAGATGGCCGTGCTGGGCGATTGACGCGCTGTTACATTTTGGTTAAATATGCCCCGCACGGCGTGCAATAAGCGGATTGTTGCGTACTTTTGACACGGATTCCATTCCGTAACGGTTATGACAAAGTACAAAATCCTGGTGGTCGACGACGAAGAATCCCTGTGCGAGATTCTGCAGTTCAACCTCGAAGTCGAGGGGTATGAAGTCGACGTGGCTTACAGCGCCGAGCAGGCGCTCGAGATGCACCCCGAACGTTATTCGCTGATTCTGCTGGACGTCATGATGGGCGAAACGAGCGGTTTCAAAATGGCCCGGCAGCTCAAGGCGCGGCCCGAAACAGCCGGTGTGCCGATTATCTTCTGCACGGCGCGGGACACCGAAGACGACACGGTCGCGGGGCTGAACATCGGCGCCGACGACTACATCGCCAAACCGTTTTCCATCCGCGAAGTGCTGGCCCGCGTACGCACCGTCCTGCGCCGCACCTCCAGCCCGGCGGCCGGGAGCAGGACGATTGCTTTCGAGGGCCTGCACATGGATCTCGACCGCAAGGTCTGCACGGTCGACGGCACGCCGCTCGCACTGACGAAAAAGGAGTTCGAAATACTGGCCCTGCTGCTCTCTTCCCGCGGCAGGATTTTCTCGCGCGAGGAGATACTGCAGAAGGTCTGGAGCGACGAAGTGATCGTACTCGACCGCACCATCGACGTCAACATCACGCGCCTGCGCCGCAAAATCGGCCCCTACGGGGAGCATATCGTAACACGCCTGGGCTATGGCTACGGCTTTGAGGAGTAAACTCTCCTACCACCGGCGGCTGTTCCTGCTGCTGCTGGCGTTTTCGTGGACGCTCGTCGCGTGTTTCGTCACGTTCCAGTACGGCCGCGAAAAACGCTTCAAAGCCGAACGGCTCGACGCGCGCCTGCAGCTCTTCAACCTGCGGATGCTCGACGCCCTCGCGGACGGAATTCCGCCCGCAGAGTTCGCCGCCGCCCACAGCGGGCCCTACCCCGGCCTGCGCATCACGCTGATCGGCACCGACGGACGGGTCACGTTCGACAACTCGGCCGACAGCCTGCCCGCCGCCAACCACCTCGGCCGTCCCGAAATCGCGGAAGCCCTCGCCCGCGGCACGGGTTTCACGATTCGCCGCCACTCGGAGAGCACCCACCGCTTTTACTTCTACTCGGCCATGCGGGGCGACAGCCTCGTCGTCCGCTCGGCCGTCCCCTACTCCCTGTCGCTGCGCGAAGTGCTGGCCGCCGACCGCGAATTCCTCTGGTTCATGCTGGGGGTGACGCTGCTGATGAGCGTGGCGGCCTACTTCGCGACCCGCCGCCTGGGGCACAACATCACCCGCCTGAACGAATTCGCCGAACGCGCCGAACGGGGCGAGCAAATCGACGAACAGCCGATATTCCCCCACGACGAACTGGGCGACATCTCGAACCACATCATCCGCCTCTACGCCCGCCTGCAGCGGACGACGGCCGACCGCGACCGCGAACACGCGCTGGCGCTGCACGAAGAGCAGGAGAAAATCCGCATCAAGAAACAGCTCACCAACAACATCAGCCACGAGCTGAAAACCCCTGTGACGGCGATACAGGGCTATCTGGAAACCCTGCTGGCGAATCCGGAGCTTCCGGCCGCCAGGCGCACGGCGTTCCTCGAGAAGGGGTGCGCACAGACGGAGCGGCTGCGCAGCCTGCTGGCCGACATCTCGACCGTCACGCGCATGGACGAAGCCAGCCAGCTGATTCGCAAGGAGCACGTGGTGCTCAACGATCTGGTCGACGAAATCCGGGCCGACATGGAGCTCCGGCCCGAAGGCCGGCGGCTGCGCGTGAACTGCGACTTCCCGGGGCCGATAGCCATCGAGGGCAGCCCCTCGCTGCTGGCATCGGTGTTCCGCAACCTCGCGGACAACGCCGCGGCCTATTCGGGCGGGCGCGACATCTTCATCCGCCTGCTCGGCGAAACGCCCGAGGCGTACACCCTCCTGTTCGCCGACAACGGCATCGGCGTCGACGAAGAGCACCTGCCGCACCTGTTCGAGCGCTTCTACCGCATCGACAAAGGCCGCTCGCGCAAGCTGGGCGGCACGGGACTCGGGCTGTCGATCGTCAAAAACGCCGTTCTGATTCACGGCGGGACAATCTCGGTACGCAACGGCGAGCGCGGCGGACTGGAATTCGTCTTCACCCTGCGCAAACATTCATAGGGGCGCAATCCGTACGTAACGGATTTGTAACATCCGTTTCAGACCTTTGTACCGGATAAACCCAAAACAACGAAATGAGTCCCCTATTCACATGCATCGTCGTCATCATGGGCCTGCTGGCCGTGATGGGTATCGTCGTGGGCGTGGCCAACGACGCGGTCAACTTCCTCAACTCGGCCCTCGGGTCGAAAGCCGCCCCGCGGCGCGTCATCCTCTGGATTGCCGCAACCGGCATCCTCGTCGGCACGCTCACCTCGAGCGGCATGATGGAGGTGGCCCGCAGCGGCGTATTTTACCCCGGACAGTTCACCTTTACGGAAATCATGATGCTCTTTCTGGGCATGATGCTGGGCAACGTCCTGCTGCTGGACCTCTACAACACGCTCGGGCTGCCGACGTCGACCACCGTGTCGATGGTCTTCGGCCTGCTGGGCGCAGCCGTCGCCGCCGCACTGTTCCATATCCAGGGCGATTCGGGCTCGTCGCTGGCCGACCTCTCGCAATACATCAACACGGGCAAGGCGATGGTCATCATCGCCGCCATCCTGCTCTCCGTGGCGCTGGCATTCGCGGCCGGGTCGCTGTTCATGTACATCTCACGGCTGATTTTCTCGTTCCGCTACGCCCCGGTATTCCGCCGCTGGGGCGCTGTCTGGTGCGGCATTTCGCTGGCCGGAATCCTCTACTTCGCGTTGTTCAAGGGGCTGAAGAGCTCGGGGCTCGTGCCCACGTCGGTCACGGAATACGTCGGCGAACACGTACTGCTGACGCTGCTCGCATTCTGGGCCGCGGCGTCCGTCGTCCTGTGGCTCTTCCAGTGCATGCGGCTCAACATCATGCGCATCACGATTCTTGCGGGCACGTTCTCGCTGGCGCTGGCTTTCGCCGGAAACGACCTGGTGAACTTCATCGGCGTACCGCTGGCCAGCTACGACGCCTGGCAAATCGCCCGCGAAGCCGGCAGCGAATCGATAACGATGGGGGAACTGGCCAACCCCGCACGCGCCAACTTCCTGCTGCTGCTGGCCTCGGGTCTGGTGATGGTGCTGACGCTCTTCTTCTCGAAGAAGTCGCAGCACGTCACCGAAACCGAACTTTCGCTCGCCTCGCAGCACGAGGGCGACGAACGCTTCGGCTCGACGTTCGTATCGCGCAGCCTGGTGCGCGCCTCGCTCGTGCTCAACACCATGTGGACGGGGCTGATTCCCAACCGCATGCGGCAAGTCATCGACCGCCGCTTTATGCCCCTGCCCGCCGAAGAGCGTTCGTCGGCGCCCTACGACATGATTCGCGCCGTCGTGAACCTCACGGCCGCCTCGATTCTGATTGCCATCGGCACCTCCTACCAGCTGCCGCTCTCGACGACCTACGTCGTGTTCATGGTGGCGATGGGCTCGTCGCTGGCCGACCGCACCTGGGGCCGGGAGAGCGCCGTATACCGCATCACGGGCGTGATGGCCGTCATTTCGGGCTGGTTCATCACGGCGCTCGGGGGCTTCCTGATAGCCCTCTGCGTCACGCTGCTGCTGCTCTGGGGCGGATGGATTGCCGTCACAGCGCTCACGCTGCTCTGCGCATGGCTGCTCTTCCGCAGCCACCGCGCGTCCGGCGGCGGGAAAGCCCCGGAAAAGGAGGAGCTGCCGCTAATCAAGGCCGAAACGCCCGACGAAGTGCTCTGCGTCTGCATCGGCGAAGTCTGCACGACGATGGAGCACGTAACGCGCATCTACAACCGCACGCTGGTGGCCGTGTTCAAGGAAAACCGCAAGGTGCTCAAGGAGATGGTACAGGCGTCGGACAAACTCTTCGAAGAGGCCCGCGACCGCAAGTACGGCATCATGCCGACGCTGCGGCGGCTGCAGCAGTGCGACATCGACACGGGGCACTTCTACGTGCAGGTGGTGGATTACCTCTCGGAGGTGACCAAGGCGCTGATCCACATCACCCGCCCGGCCTACGAACACATCGACAACAACCACGAGGGACTCACCAAGGAGCAAATCGTCGACCTGATGCGCGTGAACGATGAGGTGGAAGCCATTTTCGACAAAATCAACGACATGCTGCGCACGAAAGACTTCTCGGAACTCGACACGGTGCTGGTGATGCGCGACAAACTCTTCGACACGATCGTCGAGGCCGTCAAAAGCCAGCTGCGCCGCATCAACGGCGACACTACTGTCAGCACGCGCGCCAGCGTCCTCTACCTGACGATTCTCAACGAAACCAAGACGATGATCCTGCAGGCCCGCAACCTGCTCAAATCGCAGCATTACTTCCTGGAACAGAAAAAGTAGCGCCGAACACCCGTTCCGGACGGGAAAGCGTGCGGTTCCGAAACAGTGTCTGGACACCCCGACGGACAATCCGCCCGAGCCCTCCTTTCGAAAGGAGGGCTTTTCATGCGATACGGCAGCACAATCGGGATGCAAGACCGCCACGGGGAGGCTTCGGCCGGCCCTTCGCACGAGCCGCCGCCGGCGGGTCGTCCGGGACGGAAGGCATTCGTCATCCGAATGTAACGGGGCCGTCACCGGGTAGAAACGACGGCCCCGTATCTTTGTCGTGTGGAAACCGGGAAACCGGATTCACAGTTGGTTTTAGGTTACATAAGTAGGTATGGGGATGCAGTGACGCGACGTCGCGGCATCTTCGCTTTTTCAGGTACGGCACCTGATAAAACGAAGCCGCCGCCGGCCAGTCCCCGGAATCGTCCCTCGGGCGGGAGGTTCGGACGCAGGCGGAAAAAACCGGCAACTTATTTCTCCATGTCGTGGAGGTGGATTTCCAGCGCCCGCACCGAAATCTGAATCTCCCATATCGACACGCCGAGCGACCCGATGAGCAGCAACAGCGCCGCACCGAAAACATAGGCCGACAAAAGCGACAGCCCGATGTAAAGCAGGAACATCGTCACCACGCACAGGAACAGGCTCGTGACGCCCAGTATCTGCATCGTACGTGTGAGGTGCAGGCGGCGGCGCAGGTTGTCGATCTGCGCACGGGTCACCTTGGAGGGGTGCTGCAGGTGCTGCTCCTTGAGCGTGCGCACCAGCTGCGCATAGGACAGGAACCGGTTGGTATAGGCCAGCAGGATCAGCGATACGGCGGAGAAAAGCAGCGCCGGGGTGGTAAGGGTCAACTCTTCCATGACAGGTTGTTTTTACTGCAGCAAAGCTACGCAATAATCCGGCCCCGTGCAAACCCGCCGCCGGCTGTCTGCCGACAGGCATTTTTAAGTTTTTTTAAGAAAATACGCCGCAGGTTTCGGTATTGTGAAAAAAATAACATACCTTTGCGGCTCCCAAACAAGACAATTTTAATCTCATTTCGACGAACATTTTATGGAATTGAACAAAACCTTTATCGACGGGCTTTGGAGCAAGGAGATCAACGTCACGAGTTTCGTGCAGACGAACATCACCCCCTATCTGGGCGACGCATCTTTCCTGCAGGGCCCTACCGAACGCACCAAGCACATCTGGAACCTCTGCCTGAAAGCCCTCGAAGAGGAGCGCGCGAACAACGGCGTCCGCTCACTGGACAACGCCACCGTTTCGACCATCACCTCGCACAAGGCCGGATACATCGACAAGGAACAGGAGCTGATCGTGGGTTTGCAGACCGACGAGCTGCTCAAACGCGCCATCAAGCCTTTCGGCGGCATCAACGTCGTATCGCGCGCCTGCAAGGAGAACGGTGTGGATGTCGACGAGAAAGTAAAGGATATTTTCACCCACTACCGCAAGACGCATAACGACGGCGTGTTCGACGTCTACACCGAGGAGATCCGCTCGTTCCGCTCGCTGGGCTTCCTGACGGGCCTGCCGGACAACTACGCCCGCGGCCGCATCATCGGCGACTACCGCCGCCTGGCACTCTACGGCACCGACCGCCTGATCGAGGCCAAGCAGCAGGACCTGCGCAACCTGACCGGCCCGATGACCGACGCCCGCATCCGCCTGCGCGAAGAGGTCGCCGAGCAAATCAAGGCCCTGAAGGACATCCGCACGATGGGCGAATACTACGGCCTCGACTTGAGCCGTCCCGCACACTCGGCGCTGGAGGCCGTGCAGTGGGTATACATGGCTTACCTGTCGGCCGTCAAGGAGCAGGACGGCGCCGCAATGTCGCTGGGCAACGTGTCGTCGTTCCTCGACATCTTCATCGAATACGACCTGGCGCACGGCAACATCGACGAGGTGTTCGCACAGGAGCTCATCGACCAGTTCGTCATCAAGCTGCGCATGGTGCGCCACCTGCGCATGCAGTCCTACAACGACATCTTCGCCGGCGACCCGACGTGGGTGACCGAGGCAATCGGCGGACGCTTCAACGACGGCCGCACGAAGGTGACGAAGACCTCGTTCCGCTTCCTGCAGACGCTCTACAACCTCGGCCCCTCGCCCGAGCCCAACCTCACCATCCTGTGGAGCCCCGAACTGCCCCAGGGATTCAAGGATTTCTGCGCCAGGGTTTCGGCCGACACCAGTTCGATCCAGTACGAAAACGACGAGCTGATGCGCGAAGTGCGCCACTCGGACGACTACGGCATCGCCTGCTGCGTATCGTATCAGGACATCGGCCGCCAGATTCAGTTCTTCGGCGCCCGCTGCAACCTGGCCAAGGCCCTGCTGCTGGCCATCAACGGCGGCCGCTGCGAGAACACCGGCACGGTGATGGTCAAGGGCATTCCCGCCCTTACGGACGGCCCGCTGCGTTTCGAGGAGGTGATGCAGAACTACAAGAAAGTGCTGACGGAAATCGCCCGCGTCTACAACGAGGCGATGAACATCATCCACTACATGCACGACAAGTACTACTACGAGAAGGCACAGATGGCATTCGTCGACACCGACCCGCGCATCAACCTCGCCTACGGCGTGGCGGGCCTCTCGATCGCCCTCGACTCGCTCTCGGCCATCAAATACGCCAAGGTGACGGCCCGCCGCAACGCCGAGGGGCTGACCGAAGGCTTCGACATCCAGGGCGAGTTCCCCTGCTTCGGCAACAACGACGACCGTGTCGACCACCTGGGCGTAGACCTCGTCTACTTCTTCAGCGAGGAGCTCAAGAAACTGCCCGTCTACAAGAACGCCCGCCCGACGCTTTCGCTGCTGACCATCACCTCGAACGTGATGTACGGCAAGAAAACCGGCGCGACGCCCGACGGACGCGCCAAGGGCGTGGCTTTCGCCCCGGGCGCAAACCCGATGCACGGACGCGACAAAAGCGGCGCCATCGCCTCGCTGGCCTCGGTGGCGAAACTCCGCTACCGCGACTCGCAGGACGGCATCTCGAATACCTTCTCGATCGTTCCCAAATCGCTGGGCCCGACCGAACAGGAGCGCGTCGAGAACCTCGTGACGATGCTCGACGGCTATTTCACCAAAGGTGCGCACCACCTGAACGTCAACGTGCTCAACCGTGCGATGCTGGAGGATGCGATGGAGCATCCGGAAAAGTACCCGCAGCTCACGATCCGCGTATCGGGCTATGCCGTGAATTTCGTCAAGTTGAGCCGCGAACACCAGCTGGAGGTTATCAGCCGCAGCTTCCACGAGCGGATGTAAGATGATAAACGTCCATTCATACGAATCGATGGGAACCTTCGACGGGCCGGGACTCCGGCTCGTCGTTTTCCTGCAGGGCTGCAATTTCCGCTGCCTCTACTGCGCCAACCCCGACACGATCGACGCCTCGGGCGGTACGCCCACGGCGCCGGAGGAGATACTGCGCATGGCCGTCGACCAGAAACCGTTTTTCGGACGGCGGGGAGGCGTGACCTTTTCGGGCGGGGAACCGACGTTCCAGGCCGCGGCGCTGGTGCCGCTGGTGCGGCGCCTCAACGAGGAGGGCATCCACGTCTGCCTCGACTCGAACGGCGGGGTGTGGAATCCCGCGGTCGAAGAGCTGCTGGGGTTAGTCGACCTGGTACTGCTCGACGTAAAACAGCCCAATCCCGAACGGCACCGCACGCTCACGGGGCGCAACAACGCGCAGACGCTGCGCACGGCAGCATGGCTCGAGGATCACGGCAAGCCCTTCTGGCTGCGCTACGTGCTGGTGCCGGGTTACAGCGACGCCGAGGCCGACATCCGCGCACTGGGCGAACGGCTGGGCGGGTACCGGCAGATAGAACGAATCGAGATACTGCCCTACCACACCCTCGGGGTGCACAAATACGAGGCAATGGGGCAGGAGTACAAACTCGCCGGCGTACAGGAGAACACCCCGGAGCAATTGGATTGCGCCGCGGCGCTCTTCCGCGAATATTTCCCGACGGTCGTCGTGAACTGACAACAGGCGGAAGCGGGCACGGCGTATCGTACGCCCCGGTGCAAGGAGGCAAGGGCCGGGACGCGAAAAGTCGGCTGGCCCGGACAAGGACGCAACGACAGGCGAAAGCCGTGCATTCCGTCCCAAAGCAGGACGGCAGGCCGCAAAAGCCAAACGACTGAATCAAACCACGGGACGGCAGGCGTAAAAAACCGCACGTCCCGGTGCAAAACGGCACACCGCAGCGGCAAATCGGGCGGCGTGTCGTTTTTTTTCGTACCTTCGCGAAAACCCGACTAATCCCGTCTTTATGGAGAACCGACTTTTGAACCCGAACGTCCCGGCCCGCGAGCGCATCGGCTGGGTAGACCTGCTGCGCGTCATCGCCTGTTTTTTGGTCGTTTTCTCGCACTGCTGCGACCCGTTCGTCGCCCAGTTCGACAACGACCGCGCCGCATTCCTCACCGGCGCCCTTTCGGGCAGCTTCGTACGCTGCTGCGTACCGCTGTTCGTGATGATGACGGGCGTGCTGCTGCTGCCAATCAAGACCGACCTCGGCAGTTTCTACCGCAAACGCATCGGCCGCATCCTCACGGCGCTCGTCTTCTGGTCGCTCGTGCTGCCGCTGCTCTACTACGTTTACCTGAACCACGTCACCGTGAGCCAGAGTCCGGCAATCGCCCCGGAGAACTTCACCCTCGGCGCCACGCTGCACAAACTCTGGACATTCGTCTTCAACTTCACGTTCGACACCACGCCGCTGTGGTACCTCTACATGCTCGCGGGGCTCTACTTCATCATGCCCGTCGTCAGCGCATGGCTCGAACGGGCCTCGCGCCGCGAACTGCGGACGCTGCTCGGCGTATGGGGCGTAACGCTGCTGCTGCCCTACATCAAGATGCTGGCGCCGATGCTGGGCTACACGGGCAACTTCGGCAACATGGGGCTTTACGGAGTCTGCGACTGGAATGAATTCGGAACGTTCTACTATGTGTCGGGGTTCGCGGGCTACCTCGTACTGGCCTACTACCTCGTGAAGTTCCCGCCCGCATGGAGCATGCGCAAAACGCTGGCAATCGGCATTCCGGCGTTCATCGCGGGCTACCTCATTACGGCTCTCGGCTACGTCGCGCTCCAGAAACACTACCCGGGCAACTACGCCTACCTCGAAATCGTATGGTATTTTGCGGGAATCAACGTCTTCATGATGACCTGGCCGGTATTTGTCGTGGTGCGGAAACTGCAATTCAAACCCCGTGCATGGCTTTCGCGGCTGGCGGGCGCGACATTCGGCATCTACCTCTGCCACTTCATCCTCGTGCAGGCGGGGTACGACCTCGTAGCCCGCATCCCGGCGCTTCCGACGCTGGTGCGCATCCTGCTCATCGCATGCCTCGCATTCGCCGCGAGCTACCTCGTGGTGGCGGCCATGCAGCGTTTCCGCATAACACGGAGGTTCGTACAATAGGGGAATCCGGCTCGGACTACCTTACAAGGCGGGGTGCTACCAGCACTCCGCCTTGTCTTTGAGCTCGGGAATGCGGTCGCGGGTGTAGACCGGACTGCGGATGCCGCGGCGCTTCTGGGCGACGTAGTCGGCCAGAAGCAGGAATGCCTGCCGTCCGAGCAGGACAATTGCCACGAGGTTGAAAAGCGTCATCAGGGCCATCGTGACATCGGCCAGGCTCCACGCCAAATCGAGCGTGGCGAGCGCCCCGAACAGCACCATGCCGCCGACCAGCAGCCGGTAGAGGGTCAGCGCACCGGGACGGCGGGTGATGAAGCGGATGTTCGCCTCGCCGTAATAATAGTTGCCGATAATGCTGCTGAAGGCGAAAAGGAAGATTGCCACGGCGATGAAAATGCCGCCAGCGGGGCCGATTTCACTCACCAGCGCCGCCTGCGTAAGCCGGATGCCCGACAGCGATGCGTCGGGGACACCGCCGAAAAGGATGATGAAGGCCGTGCAGGTGCAGATTACGAGCGTGTCGGTAAAGACACCGAGGGTCTGAATCAGCCCCTGCTTCACGGGATGCGACACATGCGCCGTGGCGGCGACGTTCGGGGCGGAGCCCATGCCGGCCTCGTTGCTGAACAGCCCCCGTTTGATGCCCTGCATGAGCGCGGCGCCGACACCGCCGCCCAGCGCCTGCTCCCAGCCGAACGCATCGGCGACAATCAGCTCCACCACTTCGGGAAGCCGCCGGAAGTTGAAGAGCACGACGCCCAGCGCCAGCAGGATATACCCCAGCGCCATGACCGGGACGACCACCCCGCTGACACGCGCAATACGGTGGATGCCGCCGAAAATCACCCCCAGCGTAAGCAGGGTCAGCCCGATGCCGACCCAATGGCGGTCGAAGCCGAAAGCGCCCTCCCATGCGGCGCAAATCGTATTGCTCTGCACCGAGTTGAAGGCGAAACCGAAAGTCACGGAAATCAGCACGGCGAAGACGACGCCCATCCAGCGCCGGCCCAGCCCGCGCTCCATGTAATAGGCCGGGCCGCCGATGTAGGAGTCGCGTCCGCGGCGTTTGTAGAGCTGGGCGAGGGTCGACTCGACGAAAGCGCTCGAAGCGCCCAGCAGCGCGATAACCCACATCCAGAACACCGCCCCGGGGCCCCCGACGGCAATGGCCGTGGCGACGCCCGCGAGGTTGCCCGTGCCGACGCGGCTCGCCAGCGACACGGCGAAAGCCTGGAACGACGAAACGTGCCGCTCGCCCCTGGGACCGCCGCCCGCCGATTCGCCCAGCACGCGCACCATCTCGCCCAGCATGCGGAACTGCACGCCCCGCGTACGCAGGGTGAACCAGGCAGCGCAGCCTAACAGCAGGGCGACCAGCACGTATGACCACAGCACGTCGTTGACGCCGTCGATCCAGAGATAGAGGGTTTCCATGGAAAATCGTTTACGGCAAAGATAGCAAAGTTGGTGCTAAAACGGAAAGGGCCGGAAATCCGGCCCTTTCTTGTCAGCAATCAATCCCGCTCCATGCGGATTGTAGCGCCCGTATGGCGGCTGCGCTCCGCCTCGTAACAGATGCGGTGGCTCTCAATCGAGTCGTCGATGGTGGTCAGGAACGGCCGTTCCGGATTGCGGAGCGCACCGATGAAATCCTCGATAAGCTGCAAATCGGCCCCGGCATGGAACGGCTGCCCGGCGATATCCGAAAAATCGTACGTATGTTCGTATCCGCCGCGGAACCTGCGCACGCGGAGCGTTCGCTCATCGCCGTCGATTTCGCCCTCCGTCAGGCGGATATGCGTCTTGCGGAAGTCGTCGTTGGTGAACATCTCCATCGAGAGGCTCACGGTCACCTCGTCGTCCATCTCCATCGCCACGAGCTGGTGGTCGACCACGTCGTTGTCGCAGTGGTAGACGCAACGCCCGTAAAGCCCCGTGCGAAGCTCGTCCAGGATGGTTTCGTCGAGTGTCTTCCCCGGAGGAACGTCGAAGTTCGCGACCCAGTCGCGGCGGACGTAATAGAGGTCGCGGGCCGAAAACGGGCAGTCGGGTTCGATGGCGCACGCAAGGCACCGCTCGCCGCTGCCCGCAGGGGCGTTTTCCGCACGGAACCACCGCAGCGATCCGAACGACGTGAGGCGGCGGCAGTGCGAACCAGTGATCCACAGCAGGAAATCGATGTCGTGGCAGCACTTGGCCAGCAGGATGGGATTCGACTCCCGTACGCGCCGGAATATACCGCGCACGTAGCTGTGCGTAGCCCGGTCGAGGCCCACGGCGGCCGTGTGTTCAACCGAAACGATCCGGCCGAATTCGCCGGAGGCGATTAACTCGCGTATCTTGACGAAATAGGGATGGTAGCGCAGCACGTGGCAGACGCCGACCAGCACGCCGCGCTCGCGGGCCCGGTGCGCGATTTCGCGGCACTGGTCGAGGTGCTGTGCAATCGGTTTCTCGAGCAGGATGTGGTATCCGGCGTCGATAGCCTTGACCGCAGGGTCGAAATGGGCGTTCTCGGGTGTGGAGATCAGCACCATATCTGCCTCGACGCGGTCGGCGAAAAAATCGTCGTAATGCACGTAGCTGCGGGATTCGGGCAAGCCGAAATCCCGTGCGAAAGCACGGCGGCGCAAATCGTTCACCTCGACGACCGCAACAGGTTGCAGCCGGTCGGGGCAGCGACGGGCGTATTCGAGGTATTTGTTGGCCCGGTTTCCCGCCCCGATCACGGCGATGCGCACGGGGCGGGAAGCGGTCGGTTCCTGTTTCATCTCTCTTTATATCACTTGGTACGTGCAGGCCGGGCACTCAAATCCAGCACGCGCAGGTTGCGGAACTGGATGCCTGCGCCGTGGCCGAGCAGTCCGAGATGTCCTTTCTCGTTGAAAAGGCCCGGATGGTTTCTATGGTCTACCGTATAGGGGTTCTTCTTCGAGCCGTCGGGAGCGACGTTATGTCCCTGGCACGCCTCGCGAATGTCGCCGTCGAGGATTACGCGGCCGTTCACCGTCACCCGGATGCGGTCGCCCACGGCGTGGATTTCCATCGTATTCCACGTCCCGAGCTGGCCAAATACGACACGCTCCGCCGGAATAACCCCGTAAACGGAACCGTGCTGCTGGTAAACCTGCAGGTTCTTGTAAATCGGCGCATCGTGGTCGAGCACCTGTATCTCCATGCCGTGGAAGGCGGCGTCGACGCCCATCGGCGTGCGGATGCCGATACCGTTGTTGACGCCCTCACGGAGGAAGCGGAATTCGAAACGCAAATCGAAATCGCTGTACTCCCGGACGGTATAGAGGTTCCCCGAACCGCCGTAGGAGGCCGTCACGTCAATCGTGCCGTCCAGCGGCACGTAATTGGTCGTGTTGCCCGTCCATTTGTGGAGCGAACGGCCGTCGAAGAGCACCTCGTATCCCTGGGCCGCCTCCTCAGGCGACAACTCGTAAACGGGCGTCGAGGGCAGCTCGCAGATATACAGGTTGCGGAACGCCGCGGGGGCTTCGAGTCCCAGCAGTTCGACAGGCCCCTGCACGGCAATCGCCTCGCCGGGGGTGCGGGTATTCGCCATCACGGCATTTTCGGCAATCTTCACGCCGTTGCCAATCAGGGTAATCCGGTCGTCGACCACTTTCATATAGAGCGTATTCCACACACCAGGAGCATTGTCGGCAACCGTTTCCGCCGCCTTGTCCGCCCCCTTCAGGCCCGTACCGGCGCTGCCGCCGAGGCGAACCAGCGGCATGGAGCGCACACCGATGCCGGCCTCGCCCTCCGAGCGCCACTCGAGCCAGAGCTCGAAGTTCTCGTACTGCTTTTCGGTGCCGACGGCAGCCGGAGCCTTGCCCGCGAAGGCGAG